>DIXP01000084.1 GCA_002436065.1 Chloroflexi bacterium UBA6077 | reverse complement strand
TCGAGTGTCGCCAGTGTTGGGGATTGCCCACGAACAGGACAGGCATCATAGGCGGCATCCTTTCGTCCCTGGGTCGCTACACGATGGCAGCCAAGATATGTGGCGCGAGGCCGCAACGAAGTTGTAGAATAACGGCGCTCGTCATCTCGGTAACTCTCCCATCCGTCCGCCTTGCAGTAGCCACAAGGTCAAAACAGCAATCGCCCCACAGGTAATCTCCGGCCATCCCCAAACTCAGTTCGTTGGAGGAGCTGTGCTGCGGTATTACAGTCTGTTGCTCGCGTCCCTGGTGATCGTGGCCGTGGCGGTCTTGGGTTGCGTTGGTGGGTAGAGTCCTGCTGGTTTGGGCGGCGAGGCGGCTTCCGCATCGGCATCGACCCGCTGGCCGTCAAGGTGGCCACCGACATGGAGCAGCGCAGGCAACTGTGTACATCTTCAACGAGTTCCAGGGCGCGGGGAAGCCGCTGCTGGCTCGCTTGAGCGGCGAAGCCTCGAGCGCCGTGCGGGGATCCAAGGTGACCGAGACCCGGACCATGGACGTGTTCCACACGCCTGGTGAGTGACCGGTCGATACCGAGAAATCCAGTGTAAGGAAGAGATGCGATGATCGCAAGACGATGGTTGGTAGTTCTATTAAGCTCAGCATTGCTGCTAACGGCCTGCGGGGGCGATGGAGGCACGGCCCCTCAGCCCACAGCGGCATCGGCGCAGGCGACGGCCGATCCGGCCAAGCCCGCTGCTACTACGGCCGCGCAGCCCGCAGCGGCCACCACCAAGCCGGCCGCCACGGCTGCTGCCAAGCCGGGGGCATCCGGCGGCACCGCCGGAGCGGAGTTGGAGAAGGTGGCCATGCCGAGCGGCGGTGCCAAGTACGACCCGTCGAAGGCAGTCAAGATCGGTGATGTACTGGAGTTACCGGCCTCCGGGCTGGTGATGCAGGTGACCGGTGCGAAGACCGTGGATTACGATGGTCAGCAGGATTTACTGCTGGTAGAGCTGATCCTGGGCAACAGGAACAAGGAGAAGTACACCGTCAGTTCCGTCCTGTTCATGAGCGCGGTCACGGCCGACTGGCGCTGGTATAGCCTGGGCATGGATGAGCTGTTCAAGGCGGCCGCGAAGATCGGCTCTCTGAACATTAAGACGTTCGACACCGATCTACCACCCGGCGAGGCGCGGAAGGGCACGGCCGTCCTCCCCGTTCCGAAGAATGCCGAGAAGCTAGCCTTTGCATTCAGCCCGATGAACCCCACGAACCCACTTGCCGATGCAGATCCCACGGTGTACGTATCCCTGGGCATCCGCGGGGAGTTCCAGCCTCCGGTGATCCCGGATAGCGCCCAGGTCGCGAAGGCTGGGAGCAGCTACAAGGTGGGTGAGGCGGTCAAGCTGACCAAGCGAGGTGTGGGGATCCAGGTCAACTCGGTCTCCGAGGTCACGGACTCCGTGCCCGACAACAAGATCAACGTGGGCGAGAAGTTCGTGGTAGTGGACTTGACGATGCGTGGGTTCGGCGACGCGAAGCCGCTGTCAGGGCAGGAGATCTCGCTGCTGGACGGAGCGGGCAAGTCCTACACCGGTGGAATGTCGGATAGCAGCAGCGTAGCCAGGGCGATTAAGGGGCACGCATACAGCGCCGCGGATCGTAGGGGGCTGATGGTCTTCAAGACAGAGCGCGACAGCAAGGGGTTTGCTCTCAAGGTGAGGCCGATAGACCCCACATCCCAGCCCATGAAGCCCAGTTACATCGAGGACGAGTCCATTTCCTTCGGCCTGGGCAGCGGGGCGGCCGTTGCGGTGCCAACCCCGATGCCGAACTCAGGCGGGACAGGCATGCCCTCGATCCCCGGCTTGCCTGGGGGCATCACCATCCCTGGGATGCCTCCCGGGGTCGGGCAGGGCGGCTCGAGCAGTGGTGGCAATACCCCCAAGGTGACCGACTCTTCGGCTTTGCCGGCCGAGTTGAAGCCGCTACCTGTTCCGTCTGGCTTCCAGGTGATCGCGGACAGCGCCGAACGTTGGGCAGATGGCGGCAAGTTCCAATCAGCTGAGGCCGAATGGTTCGGCAAGCTAAGCATCAAAGAGGTGGCGGACTTCTACACGCGATCCCTTACGGCCGAGTGGGACGTCGTCGACGAGTATGTCGCGCAGGGCGAATGCCAGCTCACATATTCCAACAAGAAGGATGAGATGCGGTCCCTGTACGTGAATGCCGAGCAGACCAACGAGGGGACAACTCTCTACATAAGGTTGGAGCAGTACGAAGACTAAGCAGGTGGCCCAAGCCAGCCTGCCCTTCGTCACCCCCGCGGCCTCCTCCGTCACCACCGCGAAAGCGGGGGTCCAGGCCACGGCCACGTGGCAAGCACCCTGGATTCCCGCTTGCGGCGGGAATGGCGGGGTGGGGTGGACCCATTTTTAGGGGAATGATGGTCTGGTTGCGCAGCTGATCCCGGGCCGAATGTTTAGCGTCCACAGATGAGCCCGCCGGACCTATCCGGCGGGCTCATCGCTTCTCGGCCTCCTGTTCAGCTTCGGGGTGTCACACCTCGATGACCTTCCCGTCCTCGGCAAACTCGTAACCGAGGCTGCTGGTCCGTGCCAGCATGTCCGGGCTCATATGGGTGAGTACCAGCCGCCTGGTACGAATGGCGGGGAGGTGGGCCTCCAGGGTCGCCAGATCGAGATGAGCCTTTATTGGCTTGTCGTAGGAGTAGCCCTCGCAGATGAAGAGGTCCGCGTCGCGGGCGGCTTCCTCCAGGCCGGTGCACCACTCGGTGTCGCCGGAGTAGCTGATGATGCTCCCCTCGACCTCAGCCCTCAGGGCAAAGGACTGCACCATTCCCCCGTGGCAGACCTCATAGGGGGTCACGGTCATGGAGTCGAGGCTAGTCAGCTGCCGCGGCGCCCACTCCAGCAGCGTCAGGTCGAACTTCCGGACTGTGGCCGACAATCCTGGAAAGCCGATCTCCATGGCCTGGGTCAGCCGCTCCCGCAGCCCTGGGGGTCCAACGATTGTTAGGGGAGAGCGCCGCCTGGCGAACTGCGCATCAAGCAGGAAGAAGGGCAGCCCACCGAAGTGATCGGCGTGCAGGTGGGTGACCAGAATGGTGGAAATGGAGTTGGGGTCGACGTGACGGCACTTCATGGCGATCAGCGACGAGGCGCCGCAATCGAGCAGGTAACGGATTGACTCCGTCTCAAGGAGGATACAGGAGTTGAATCGGCCTCCGCTGCCGAAGGCGTCGCCGCTGCCCAGAAACTGCATTCGCATAGCTCTATCGCCCCCTTTCGTCGAACAGCACGGCGATCAGTTGGTCCACCGGCGCGTGGTCATCGGTGAGCACGAGGTCGGTGGCGTCCGCCATGTAGCTGGCCAGTTCCTGCTCGGCCATGATCCGTGTGGATGGTTCCGTGCCCCCGTGTAGTCGGGTCAAGGTCGCGGTGAAGTCTTCCGGGTCCAGCGGGGTGTTGGATGCCACGACGATGAGCGTGTTCCGGCTGGAGGAGTCCCAACCGAAGCCCGTCGCGGCGATGGTAACGTGGGGAAAGACCCTTCTCAGGGTGTTGACATAAGGTTTGAGGAAGCTGCCCCTGCTCGGGTTGTCTATGATGTTGGCGAGGAAGACTCCGTCCGGCTTCATCGACGCTTTCACAGGGCCGACGCATCTTAATTGTCGGTGAGCAGCTCCAACAGGTAGGCCTTATCCCAACCTGCCCTGAGCCGCCTGGTTCTAATGCTGGAGCCTCGTTTGGTGGGGTGGCGCTGGAGCAGGTTGAGGGCTATATGGCGAAGGACGGCGAAGTTCTCGGCGGCATAGCCTTGACGGATGCGGCTGGCGTCCTCGTGGAAGGCCACGTCAAGCACCCAATGTACGCTGTTCTCTATTCCCCAGTGGCTCCTGACGGCGTTGGCGAACTCTGCTGCTGGCATTGTCCTGCTCAAGAGGAAGTAGCGAGTCTCCTGCTCCACCTTAGCCCCGATGCGCCGCTCTGCCCTCACCGCCCCTATGGCCCCGAGTCCCGGCCACTTGTGGTGGGAGTTTATCCAACTCATCACCTCTTGGTCGCTGATCACCCAAGACTCCCGAAGCTCGATCCTCCCATGCCCCTTGCCTACCTCTTTCGCATGGTCATGCACCACGTCCCTGAACTCGACGGCCATCGCCTCCTTGAAGCTCGCCTCCACATCCTCTTGAAGGGTTCCTTGGTTGCCCTTGAGGGAGAGCACGTAGTCACCTCCCTGCTCCACGATCTGACGGGCTATCTCCCGCTGGCACCCCATCGCGTCGATAGTCACTATGCATCCAGATATCGCTAGAGACCGTAGCAGTTCCGGTAGGGCCTTGATCTCGTTCGTCTTCTCGTCTACCTTCTCCTGAGCGAGCACCAGCCTGTTCGTGCTAGCCCAGGCGCTGACCATGTGGATCGCCCCTTTGCCCATCCAGCGGTCATGGCTCCTTCTTACCACTTTGCCGTCCAGGGCTATCACCTCAGGCAGCACCGAGGCCACCGAGCGCGTCCAGCCGAGGAAGCACTCCCGAAACTGCTTGGGATCTATCGATGCGAACACCCGGTTGAAGGTGTCGTGGGAGGGGATGCCGTTCGGAAGATCCAAGAAGTCGGCAAAGAAATCCTCCAACGTTACCCCAAACTCCTCAATGTCATTCCAGCTCTCAGCCCCAGCAATCACCCCACATAGGGCTATCATCACTATGCTCTGAAGAGGGTGCAGCTTCGTGCGCTCTACCCGCGGGTCCTCAAGAGAGGCGAAATGCTCAGATAGACCGCGGCCAACAAAGGGCTCCATGTAGAACTCCGTCCAATGCTCAAACCTGGACGATATCCTACCAGCCCTGTCTACCATCCTCACCCCCAAGAATTAGATGCGTCGGCCCTGGACGCTTTCAGCATCTGGTTGAACTCCAGCGTGGTGAGGTGATAGGGGATCGACAGGTCGTTGAAAGCGTCACCCAAGACCAGGTCATGCCTCTCCTGCCTGGCGTCGCCGTTGGTGAAGAAGAGGCGGGCGTCCATGTTGTGTGTCACGATGCGGCTGTCCTGAGGGAGGCCCATCTCTTCGTAGGCAGCCCGCGTTACCTCGGGGTCGATCTCGATCACCTCCAGGTGGCTGGTGGGGTAGAGATGCTCCATGTAGCGGGGGAAGGCGTATCCGCCGCCGCCGATGAACAGGGTGTCAACCGAGGGTCTCGTCTGGGCCATGTACTCGAGGATATCCGCGTACACCCTCTCGTATCCGTAGTCGAGCCGGGTAGGGTCGCTCAGGGAAACAAAGCTGTGGACGAGATGGTCCAGCACCATCGCCCTCACGGAACCACTGTCACCCCCGTCTCCATCGCTCAGGTTGTAGAAGCGGATGGAGTAGTAGTTGCTCTCCTTCCAGTAGGGGGAGGTGAAGGCGCTTTTGTCGTTCAGGTAGTAGCCGAACCCCAGGAACAGGATGAGGCTCACGGCCGCTATGGCCTGCCCTCGCCTCCAGAACTCCCCGTAGAGTAGCCCTATAGCCACCAGCAGGACCGCGACCCAGCCGACTACGGCGCGGGTCCCCAGCCAGGAGATCAGCAGGAAGCCGGTGGCGAAGGTCCCGACTATGCTGCCGACCGTGGAGAAGGCGTAGATCTTTCCCACGGTAGAGCCTGTCGTCGCGAGTTCCTTGAGAGCAAGCTTGACCACCAGGGGTGAAATGGTGCCCAGCAGGCAGCTGGGCAGGAAAAAGAGGGTGGCAGTCAACAGCGTGATCTTGGCCAGTAGCGGGATTGGCAGGTCGACCAGCCTGCCCCAGCTACCCTGAATGAGGGCGAGGATGCCCAGGCTGGAGAGTCCGCTGAGGAGGAGGAGTGAGCCCAAGGTCTGCGGCCTGGGAAGGCGATCGGCGATGCGGCCGCCAAGGTAGTTCCCCAGGCTGATGCCGGCCAGGACGACGCCGATGATGCTGGTCCAGCTGTACAGCGAGACCCCGATGATGGGGGCCATCATTCGCCCCGCGACCAGCTCAATCACCATCGTACAGGCGCTGGCAACGAAGACGACCAGGTAGGAGGGCCAGGCCGTTCCCTTCCCGAGCATGCATAACCTCCCGCGGGATTGGGCTTGGGGACGCGGAAGTGAGCAGGGCTTGGACGCCGGGTTCATCGGACGCTGTAGGGGTACCGGGCAGATTCTATTGCAGCGAGGCGCGTTTCACAAGGGCAGTATGCGGTGCATCAGGGAAGGCGACCGACTCTCTGGTGTAACATGTAGGGAGACATCAATGGTGGGAGGAAGCGATGCAGATGCAGAGACTCTCGATTACCCGCTGGCAGCAGACACAGGGAAAGTATGTTGCCACATTACAGGCACTGGATAGATTCAAGCCCAACAGCATCCAACCCCGGAAGGTCGGGCAGTTCGCGACCGTTCTGGTGGGGGAGCTTCTGGATACCGGCCAACGTGAGTGGTATTGCATCAGCTATCCCAAGGAGGAGATGGAGTTCGAGGAGGCTCGGCAGCGGGCCGGCGCACTGGTGGAGGACGAGAACCAGCGTCGTGCAGCCGGCAAGCCATCTCTCACTGCGGGGTGAGAGGTGTGGTCTGGCGAAGGCTACGGAGGGGCGGAGCGGTTGGGATCCTGATGCCGCGGCACGGGGAATGCCAGGATGATCATCAAGGTTAGGGAGGTGGACATCCATGGCGGAAAGCAGGCACATACGCAAGGTCTTCAGGAGCCGACCAACCATCGAAGGGGCCGGCGTCCATCTTCGCAGGGCCATCGGTTTTGGCGATCCGCAGCTCTTTGATCCCTTTCTGCTGCTGGACGACTTTCGTTCTGTCGAGCCGGAGAAGTACCTGGCAGGGTTCCCATGGCATCCCCATCGTGGTATTGAGACCGTCACATACGTTCTGCGGGGGGATGTGGAGCATGGAGACAGTCTTGGCAACAGCGGGGTGATCTCCTCAGGCGACGTGCAGTGGATGACCGCCGGGAGCGGCATTATTCATCAGGAGATGCCGAAGGGCGATGGGAAGGGGGCCATGTACGGCTTCCAGCTCTGGGCCAATCTGCCCGCATCCCAGAAGATGATGGAGCCACGCTACCGAGACGTATCCAGAACCATGATCCCCGAAATCATCGAGCCAAGTGGCACGCGGATCAAGGTCATCGCGGGGAGGGTTGGGGATGTGGTGGGCCCGGTAGCCGATGTGGTCACCAGCCCCGAATACCTCGACGTCACCGTTCCGCCAGGGGTCGATTTCCGGCATCCCACGCCCCGTGGCCACACTGTCTTCGCCTACGTCATCGGGGGGAAGGGGCTCTTCTGCCAGCAGGAGGATCCCTTCAGCTACGAAGCGGAAGGAGCCTGCTACCTGGATGCGGAGCAGGATGCCATGATTGGCGATGGGCAGCTGGTGCTGTTTGATGCGGGTGAGGAGGTCAGGGTTGGGGCGGAGGATGAGCCGGTGCGCTTCCTGCTGATCTCTGGACAGCCGATTCGGGAGCCTGTTGCCTGGCGCGGGCCGATCGTCATGAATACCCAGGAGGAGCTGCGGACGGCCTTCGACGAGCTGCGCCTCGGTACCTTCATCAAGACGAGGGGCCCAAGCCAGGGAACCAGCGACATGCTGGGATAGATGGTTGCGCAACCACAAGCCATGGCTCACTGCATAGGGGTCGGGGTGTTCACGACTGCCGCTGCGAAGACATACTACGTGACGGACTTCATCGATTGATAGCGACGGTCGACTGGCTCAGACCGCGCGACGACGACGCTTTCCCTCCGGCGACGCCTTTCTGGTAGGCGATGCCTTTCTGGTAGGCCTTGCCTTTCTAGTGGGCGCCGCCTGTTCGATTGGCGTCGCCTGTCCGGTTAGTGTCGCCGGCTGGGGCTTCGCTCGGGCGGGCCGGGCAGCCACCATGGAGAGCGCCGCTGCAGCCACGTCGACGGGGTCGTGGTCGACGAGCATCCCCTCGACCATCGCGCGAAACCGACCCCAGCGGCCGGCGGACAAAGTCTCCGCAAGTCGCTCCTCCAGCAGCTGCGCCTCCCGGTCTTCCGCCTCGGCCATTGATGGTACTTCCTGGCGCTGGATGCGTGCTCCTGTGATTCGCTCGATGACCCTTATCTCCCGCATCTCCCAGGGGTTCACGAAGGTGATTGCCTCTCCCTTTCGCCCCAGTCTACTCGTGCGTCCGATGCGGTGGACGTAGTACTCGGCGTCGGGCGGGATGTCGAAGTTCACCACGTGGGTGACCTCCGGGATGTCCAGCCCTCGGGCCGCCACGTCGGTAGCTACCAGCACTTCTGCCTGTCCACTGCGCAAGGCCCTCAGCACCCTCTCCCGCACCGGCTGGCTCATGTCACCGTGCAGCCCCTCGACCATGTAGCCCTGGCCCTGGAGCGACTCGACGACGTCGTCGACCGTTCGCTTGGTGGCGCAGAACACCAGGGCCCGTTCGGGCTGCTTGACGTCCAGGACCCGACAGAGCGCGTCCAGTTTGCGCCGGAAGGGTACCTGGTAGTAGATCTGGTTCGTCTCGGGAACCGTCAGCGCTCTCGGGCGGCTCAGCCGGAGTATCTCAGGCTCATGCATGTAGCTGCGGGCCAGCGCGAGGATTGGCTCGGGCATGGTGGCGGAGAAGAGGGCCGTGAGTCGCTCGGAAGGGAGGTGGGACATGATGTACTCGATGTCCTCCAGGAAACCCATGTCCAGCATCAGGTCGGCCTCGTCCAGCACCAGCGTGGCCACACGGGAGAGGTCCACCGTTCCCCGACGCATGTGGTCCATCAACCGTCCTGGGGTGGCCACGATGGCGTGAACCCCGCGGCGCAGCGCCCGGAGCTGGCGATCGATGGGCTGGCCGCCGTAGATCGGCACCAGAAGTAGGCCCCGATGCCGGCCGATCCCGCTGAGCTGCCCGGCTACCTGCACCGCCAACTCTCGGGTGGGGGCCATCACCACCGCCTGTGGCGAGGTCCTCCTGATGTCGATTCGCTCCACCAGGGGAACCCCAAAGGCAGCGGTCTTGCCGGTTCCCGTGAGGGCCTGGGCGACGACGTCCCGACCCTGCAGTAGCAGGGGAATGGCCTGAGCCTGGACAGGTGTAGGCTCCTCGAAGCCCATTTCGTCGAGGCTGCGGAGCAGCGGCTCACTCAGCCCTAGGTCGCGAAAGCTGGACATGTGTTCCCTCCATACCTCCCAGATAGCTGCCGCGGAGGGCAACCGCCATGCCAGGTATTGTCTCCAACAGGAGTGGCCGTAATCCCTTGGTAGAGGCTACGGCTTGCCGGGTGCCGCGGTCAACTCCGCGCGGCGGGTCTTCGGCTCCAGCCGGTCGAGGGCGACCAGGAGGCCCTGAATGAGGGCCTGCGGGCGGGGCGGGTCGCCGGGGATGTAGACGTCGACGGGAAGGCATCGGTCCACGCCTCCGGCAACGGCGTAGCTCCCATGGAGTACACCCCCGCCGCACGCCTCGTCGCCGGCAGCCACAACCAACTGGGGCGCGGGCATCGCCTCATAGGTGGCGTGCAGCGCGGGTTCCAGGTGGCGGGTCACCGCGCCGGTCACCAGCAGCAGGTCGGCGTGGCGAGGCGAGGCGACGAAGTCGATACCCAACCGCTGCACGTCGTAGATGGGGTTCAGGAGTGCGGAAATCTCCCAGTCGGTGCTGTTGTCCGAGCCTGCGGCCATGTGCCGGATGTGCAGGGAGCGCCTGAGCCGTGATTGAATCCGCCGTCTCAAGCCCTTCACCTGGACGCCCATGCCGGCGGGGGCAGGCTGCTGTTCGACCGAGGCCGGCGCTGCCTGGCCGCTACCCCCGGCAATCTGAGGGCCGTGGGTTAAGCCCACCACGAGGTCCCGGCGAGTCCGGCTTGCCAGCTCGAAGTCGTTGGTCATCGCGAGGGCACCGTGGGGGCATGCCTCCTCGCACAAGCCACAGAAGACACATTTTGCGAGGTCGAGCTGCCACCGGCGAACGGTGTGAGTCGACGAATCCAGGGTGATGGCACCCGAAGGGCAGACGGCAGCACAGGCACCGCAAGCATGGCAGCTCGACGGATCGATCCATGGTCGGCCCCGGAGACAGGTGCCCTCCTCCGGTTGGCGCGGGTAGCTCTCCGTCACCCGACCAGTTCGCAGGCTGGCGCGCAGTATGTCTAGCATTTGGTTACCTCACCAAACCATCTATCGATCCATGCAGGAGTAGCACAGCTCGAAGCTCTTGTTGATCAGAGGGAAGTCCGGCACGATGTTGCCGGGCACGGCCAGGGCAACGACGGGCCAGTTGCAGTAGGACGCCGAGCGGATGCGATAGCGGTCGATACGGCCGTCGGGTCCAGTACGAACCCAGTGGATGCACTCCCCGCGGGGTGACTCGGTCACCCCGATCCCGACCCGGTAAGCGGGGATATCCCCAATCTGTACCGAGAGGGGCCCATCCGGCAACCGCTCCAGCAGGGCCTGCACGAGGCTGAAGGAGACTGCGGCCTCGTCCATCCTCACTTGGGCCCTGGCGCGCACATCACCCTCGGTCCTCACGACTATCGGAACGTCCAGTTCGCCATAGTAGGCATGGGGATGGTCCCGGCGGGCGTCCCGGTCGACACCGCTGGCCCTTGCGGCCACCCCAACGGCCCCCAGAGCCAGGGCGGCCTCGGTCGGCACGAGCCCTGTTCGGATCATTCGATCCGCGAGCGGTTCGTTTGAGAGCAGCAGCCGCACGTAGTCCGTGAACTCGACCTCTACCCGCCGCAGGGTCTCGGCCGCGTCGCGCAGCGCGGCTGGCTCCACGTCGCGCCGCACACCTCCGATCCGGCACACGCCTCGCAGGAAGCGGTGCCCCAGGAGTCGCTCGTTCAGCCGTTGAAGCTGCTCTTTGAGCCTCCCTCCCTGGCTCGTACCCACCGCGAAGCCGACCCCGGCACAGATGTTCCCCAGGTCGCCCACGTGGTTGTAGAGACGCTCAAGCTCCAGGGCGAGGGTGCGCAATGCAGCGGCCCTGGGGAGAATCTCCACACCGGCCAGCGACTCGATGGCCTGACAGTAGGCAACGGCGTGGGAGAGGGCGCAGGCGCCGCAGATCCGCTCGGCGATCTGGAGGACCCTGTCGAAGCGCTGTCCCTCCGCCAGTTTCTCGAGCCCACGGTGGCTGTAGAAGAGTCGGGTCTCCAGGTGGAGGACGACCTCGCCCACCGCCGCGAAGCGGAAGTGCCCCGGCTCGATCACCCCCGCGTGGATCGGGCCGACTGGGATCTCGACAATGCCCTCGCCGTGCAGGTGGTGGAAGCGGTGGGGCGTCCCGTGGACTCGCGGCACGGGCACGGAGGGGTCGAAGTCCTTGCGCAGCGGGTATACCCCTTCGGGCCAGTCGTCGTGGAGGACCAGTCGGCGGGGATCGGGGTGTCCTTCGGGCGTGAGTCCGAGGAGGTCCTGGACCTCCCGCTCGTACCAGTGGGCGGCCGGCAGGGCGGGCGTCACCGATGGGAATCGCGGCTGGGCCGGGTCGACCTCGGTCTCCACGCTTACCCACTGCCTCCCGACGGAGAAGACGTAGACCAACCGGAATTGGCCACTTCGGGCGCGGTCGTCCAGGCCGACCATCGTAGACAGGGGGGCGCCAAACCGGTGGTTGAGGAGGGAGCAGGTCTCCACCAAGCTATCCAGGGCAACCGAGACGCGGAGGTTGCCGTTGGCTTCCACCAGGGTGTCGGATCCAACGGATCGGGCGGAGTTGATGGATCGCAGAAGGCTCGCGAGCTCCTGCTGTTGGGTTCGCTCAACCGTGGTTGTCACAGTCCACCTCCGATGAACAGCGTCACCACCTGTTGAATGGCCTGGCTCACGGGTGGTGGCACGTACAACCCCAGCAGCACCATGAAGGCAGTGGGCACGGCCAGGGCGATGGCTCCGGAGGGGCCGCGCAGGACTGGGGTCAGCCTGAGGAGTGTCTTTCCGAAGGCCATCTCGAGCGCGTGCCCGAATGCGCCGGCAAACACGATCGCCAGGGCAGCGATCAGCACTACCCCAATCAGCGGGTTGCCTCGCTCGAAGCCGGCGCCGACGATCCCGAATTCGGTGACGAAGATGGCGAAGGGAGGCACACCGGTGATGGCGAAGGTGCCGAGGAGGAGGAGCAGGCCGGTCGCGGGCATCGACTGTATCGCGTTGCGTATGCGGGACATCTGTGTGGAGCCGTAGCGCTGGGAGAGGTTGCCGGCGACGAAGAAGAGCAGCGACTTGGCCATAGCATGGTTGAACATGTGCAGCAGTCCGGCATAGAGCCCCAATGGACCACCCAGCCCGATGGCCGTGGCGATCAGCCCTATGTGTTCGACGCTGTGATAGGCCAGGAGCCGCTTGAAGTCGGTCTGCACCAGGATGAACGGCACCGCCACGACCACCGATAGCAAACCGAACCCGAGCAGGAGGTTGGATGCGTATTCCGGAGAGACCGCCTTCGAGGTGATCAGGTAGAAGCGGATGACGCCGTAGAGCCCGCACTTCAGCAGGACACCCGAGAGGACCGCGCTTACGGGCGAGGGTGCCTGGCTGTGGGCATCCGGCAGCCAGTTGTGAAGCGGGGCGAAGCCCGCTTTGGTCCCGAAGCCCACCAGGATGAAGACGAAAGCCAGCTTCATCAGGTCGGGGTCCAGCTGGCCGGCATGGGCGGACAGTGTTGTCCAGGTCAGGCCGGCCTCCTCGCCGAGTGCCCGTGCCGAGGCATAGTAGGTCAGCAGCACGCCGAAAAGGGCGAAAGTGATTCCGACTGTGCAGAGGACCAGGTACTTCCAGGCTGCCTCCAACGCTGCCTTCGTGCGGTAGAAGCCCACCAGCAGCGCCGAGACCAGGGTGGTAGCCTCGATGGACACCCACAGCAGCCCCAGGTTGTTGACCACCACGGTGACGAGCATCGTCCAGAGGAAGGCATGGTAGCCCAGGTAGTACCAACCGAGTTGGTCGGCGGGGACCTTTCCGTGGGACACGTCCATACGCAGGTAGCCGATCGAGTAGAGGGCGCCCAGGAACCCGACGAGGGCGATCACCATCACCAACAGGGCTCCGAGGGCGTCGACGTACAGAAGGTCGCCCAGTGCGACGATCGGGCCGCTGCCGAACACGCGGGCCGCAAGGGCCAGCGCGGCCCCCAGGGTGACCGTGGCGCCCAGCCCGTTCAGCCGCTCGATCCAGGCCTGGCGTGGCATGATGCGGCAGAGCAGCCCCGCGATCGGCGGCACAGTGAGAAGGAGGAGTAGTTCCATCGGCTAACCTCGCAGCGTTCGGAGTCGATCGGTGTTGACTGTGTCGAAGGCACGGTGGATCTGGCGGGCAACCACCCCCATGACCACGGCGCCCACCGCGACGTCCACCGCCACACCGAGCTCCAGCGCCAGCGGCAATTCGTGGGAAGCCACGATGGCCAGGAGGTAGATGCCGTTCTCCATGGCCACTATTCCGGCCACCTGGTGGAGCGCCTTCTTTCGGATCATCATTGTGAACAGGGCGATCAGCAACATGGACAGGGCAGCAGGCAGGGCGTTCCGAGTGATGAACCCATCCAGCGTACGGAGTGGCTCCACAGCGTAGTAGGCCACCAGCACCAGGCCGAGGGCTATCAGGAATGCCTGGCGCTGGGGGAGGATGACGTGCACTTCTCTGGACACCCGCACCTCGCGCAGCGCGAACAGCAGGATGCCCGGCACGACGATCACTTTGACGACGACCGTCATCGCGACTGCCAGATAGGCGTGAGCTGTGCCGGTGGCCAGGGCAACCACGGCCGCGGCCAGTGATAGCAGCAACCCCTGCAGGGCCAGCAACCGGATCGAGTTCTCCTGCTGCCTGGGGATGATTGAACCGAGGGTCGTCGCCAGGAGTAGGAGCGCCAGTCCGTCCAACAGCCCCCGAGCGGTGGTGACGTCGATGAAGATCACCCTAAGCCTCCCACAAGGTAGATGGAGGTGACCGCCAGCAGCCCCAGCATGCTGGCGGCGCCCAACAGCTCCGGCACCCGAAAGATGCGCAGCTTGACGTTGGTGCTCTCGACCAGGGCGACGGCCAGGCCGAGCAGCGCCAGCTTCAGCAGGTAGCTGCCGAGGCCGAGGGCCAGGGGCAGAGCACTCATATCGGGCGCCATGCCGATGGGGAAGAGCAGCCCGCCCAGCAGGGAGAGTATGGCCAGCTGCTTCAGGTGGGTGCCCCACAGCAGCATCCCGAGGGGCCGTCCGGAGTACTCGAGCAGCATGCCCTCGTGGGCCATGGTCAGCTCCAGGTGGGTGTCTGGGTTATCTATCGGGATGCGGCCGGTCTCGGCTATGGCCACGATGGAGAGTGCGCCCAGCGCCAGCAGGCGAGATACCGTTAAGCTCCCCTCGCCGACAAGGGTGCCAAGCTCGGTGGAGCCAATAGGGATGGCCAGGGCGAAGAGTGCGATCAGCATGGCGGGTTCGACCAGGGAGGCGAAGGCCATCTCCCGGCTGGTGCCCATGCCTCCGAAGTTGCTGGCTGTGTCCAGGGCGGCGAGTGCCAGGGCGAAGCGGGCCAGGGCGAGGAGTCCCACCAGTACGATCACATCCCCGAGCCCTCCGAGGGGGGAGGCTGCGACCAGGGTTGGCACCATGGCGGCGGCGGCAAGGTGGGCAGAAAAGTAGACATAAGGGGCCCATCGGAAGATCCAGGAGGTGTGCCGCGACTCGACGCTCTCCCTGCCCAGGTACTTCCAGAGGTCTAACCAGGGTTGTAGCATCCCCGGCCCCTGGCGGTTCTGCCACCCGGCCTTGGTGCGCTTGATGAGGCCGTTCAGCAGGGGCGCTACCAAGAGGGCTAGCGCCAGGTTGACCAGCAGTAAGGCTGTGTCCACGCGATACCTCCTTATCGAGTCAGCAGCAGCACGAAGACCAGCGTCGCACACAGGTAGGCGAGGTAGGTTCTCAGGCTGCCGTTTTGCAGGGTACGGATCTGTTGCGCCAGCGCAAGAAGGCTTCTAACCGCTGGGGCGTACAGGAAGTGCTCGTAGACCGGGTGGACACTTGCATCGTAGTGCACGGCGGAGACGAAATAGGGGGTCTCTGGCTCGTGTACCAACTCGACCTCCCGGTGTGGGCGAACGATCCAGCTGAAGATGATCCGGACGGGCTTGGCCAGGGCGGTGGCGCTGTACTGCATCGACGGCTCCAGGTCGATCCCACAGCTCCAGGGTTGGGCGATGCGACTCCGGCCGGGACCCCCCATGGCCCGCGCGAGGATCAAGCCGAGGCCCGCCAGGGCGGCCAACAATCCGAACAGGGCCAGCGGAGCCAGGGATCCGGTGCGTACCGGCACCGATAGCGGTGCCAACCCCAGCGAGGGCTGGGGAGAGGCGCCGACCAGGGCAAGCGTGACCGGGTCCAGGAGCCGCACGACCAGGGTTGGTAGAAGGCCGAGGACGAAGCAGAGCAGCGCCAGGAACGCCATAGCCAGCAGCATTGGCGGCGCAACCTCGCGTGCCTTCTCCGCATTCTCGCTCCTCGGCATCCCAAGGAAGGCTATGCCGAATGCCTTCACGAAACAGAAGGCGGCCAGGCCGCCCGTGAGGGCGAGGAGCCCCGCGGCGATCGCGGCTCCGATGCCCGCCGCCGGTCCCGCGGCGGATAGCGACAGGAGCGACTGGTAGGTCAGCCACTCGCTGACGAAGCCGTTTAGGGGTGGCAGGGCGGAGATGGCGGCGGCGCCCACCAGGAAGGTCGCGGCCGTCCAGGGCATGCGGTGGATCAGGCCGCCCAGCTTTTCCAGATCCCGCGTCTGGGCGGCCTGTTGCACGGCTCCGGCACCCAGGAACAGCAGCCCCTTGAAGACGGCGTGGTTCAGCACGTGGTAGAGTCCGGCCAGCAGGGCCAGTGCCGCCGCCACCGGTTGTCCCAGGGAGGCCAGGAGGAAGGCCGCGCCAAATCCCATCAGGATGATGCCGACGTTCTCCACGCTGTGGTAGGCGAGGAGGCGCTTCAGATCGTGCTCCATCAGCGCGTAGAGCACTCCCAGCACGGCCGAGACCGCCCCGAGGGCCAGGATCAGGGTTCCCCACCAGGCCGGGCCGGGTCCCGCCAACTCCCACCCGACTCGCAGCAACCCATAGAGGGCTACCTTGATCATGACCCCGCTCATGAGGGCCGAGACGTGGCTGGGGGCGGCCGGATGAGCGCGGGGTAGCCACACGTGGAGGGGGATCACGCCGGCCTTGGTGCCGAAGGCGACAAGCGCCAGTAGGAACACCAGGTCCCTGGTGAGGGCGGGGAGCGTTGGAGCGGCCGCCCTGAGATCGGCGAACTCCAGGCTGCCGGTGGCCGCGAATAGCACCATGTAGCCCGCCAGCAGGAAGGCAGTGCTGACGTGGGTCATGACCAGATAGATGTAGCCAGCGCGCCGGACCTCGTCCTGGCGATGATGGTGGATGACCAGGAAGAACGAGACGAGCGACATGGCTTCCCAGGCGAAGAGGAAGGCAAAGACGCTATCGGCCAGGACGACCAGCACCATGGATGCGAGGAAGCCGTTGTAGGCGGCGCCGAGGCCGGCGAGCGAGCCATGCTCTCCCGCCAGGTAGCCAAGGGCATAGAGCGAGGCTGCGATGCCAACGATGGAGATCACCAGGACGAAGTAGGCTGCCAGCGGGTCCAGCCGGAGGCTGATGGTAGCGAATGGCGCCACGGAAAAGGATCCCAAACCCATCGAGCTGCCCTCCAGGAGGGCCTGGAGGGACAGGGCCGCGCCGAGGAGGCCGGCCGCCAGGGCGGTCAGGTGAGAGAGCTTCGCTCCAACGCTTCGGCCAATGAGGGCGATGGCTGACCCAAGCAGGTAGAGGGCCACCGGCGCGAGGAAGGGATGGGCGTTGAGGGTCGGCATGCTTACTCCTTGCCCCAGTGCCCCTCTGGCTGGCGCAGCATCCGGTGTCACGGCGAGCAACGCCGAGGTCACCGTCGAGTCGATGGCAAGGGGCACGGCACGTATGGTTTGATCGAGTCGGGGAATGGCAGAGCGGGGAGCCTGCGTCGAGAAGAGCAGGATGGCCAATGGCCGCAGACGAGACAAAACAAAAGGGGACCGCCCAGGAGCAATCCGCGCCCGAGCAGGTCCCTTCACACACCTACGGGGTAAGCTGACGGGTTCGGGCGGAAGGATGTCGCCCTATCCCCCCCACGAGGGGAATTCACCCCGGGATCCCTGGTTCCCCCGCGCCACGCAATGTGGCTTCGGCTATGGCTCTCTGCCGCCATGGCCCCCGGCCGCGGGCGCTGCAGGTGGCACTTAGCCGCGCCGAGCCTCACACCCTTTGCCACGCCATGTAGTTCATCAGGTTGACTATCTAGTCGATTATAGAAGCGAGGGGGAGGATCGTCAACCTGGGCTGGCGCGCGGGGGCTGGCGTTGGGCTAAGGGATGGCTTCGACTACTCGGCGAAGGGGGCCAGCGAGCCGCCTGCGAGGGCCGAGGGCAGCCCCGCCTCCCTGAGCAGATCCTCGATTGGTAGCAGGGAGGAGAAATCCACCATCGCCTCGCTGCAACGAAACTCGGCTCGCACGCCGGCCTCGTATGCGGCCACGGTCGGGTTGACTCCGGCCGCGAGGGCCAGCCCGAAGGTATGCTGCTGCACGGGGACGCCGAGGACCGGCTGGCCAACCTGCCCCAGCATCAGCACACCGCCGAGGCCACACCCGCTCATCTCCTCCAGCAGGGCGCGGGCACGTTCCCTGGCCACACCTACCAACTCACGCACATCCGCCATGATAAGCCCGTGGCCCCTGTCCAAGACGCGATGCAGGCGGGTGCTGCCCTCCCGGATCAGCACCTCCACCGGGTCGCGTGAGCCGCGCCCGTACTCCAGCACGTCGACGAAGCGGTGAGGCCTCCAGGATGACACCTCAACGATGCCACCGAAGGTAGGCCGGGAGGAGATAGCCTTGAGTAGGAGGAGACCGTCGATGGTCGCTGTGCTCACCGTCACCAACCCCATCTTCCCCTGAGGTATGGGCGAGACTCCGAACTTCTCCCCGCCGTGCAGGAGGGCTACACGGTCGCTGATGCAGACCCCGACCTGGCATGCCCTGGCCGCCTGGCTGAGCACCGTGGCGAGGGCGTCTTCCGGAAAGGTCGTCAGGGCGCCCACCACATCACCGCTGTCGCGCTTCGTGTCGAAGGTCACCTGATGAGCCAGGGTCTCTGTCTTTGCGAGCGCGTACATCATGCGGGCGTCCACCAGGGAGCGGCGCAACTCGCGCCAGCCCCCCTCCGTGGGGATGCGGCCCCGGTTCCCCACCCGCATTGTGAAGCCCTGCTTGTCCAGCGCCCGCAGGTGCCACCGGACGCCGTCGACCGTGATCAGGATGCCCCGATCGGCCAACCCGGCTACAAGGGTCTCGGCACCTACCGGATCTTCCTGCTGAGCCACCTCGGCGACCAACCGCAGGATCTCCAACCGTGTCCTGTTGTCAATGCTGTTCCTAGCAGGAGGCATGGCGGAACCTCAAGGCCGCTACTCCGCGGCGAATTCGGGAGCACGAGATGGCGACTCCGCTGTCACCAAGATACCGGCAGCACACTAACGATCTGGGCTCAGTGTAGGTCATCATCGTAATCCTGTCAACGGGGCGGAGTCGGCCCTTCTATCACTTGACAGGATGCGGACACAATGATCTACTAGCGGCAGATAGCGTTAGCGCACTAACGCTATCTTTACCCTGGGGATTGCTGCTGCGAGAGGCAGCCAGGTAGCCACAGAGAGAAGGAGGCACAACCATGGAGACTTCATCAAAGCATCTGGACGCCGAGACGATCAGGCAGTGGGAGAGGGAGTACGTCCTGTACCCGTGGCAGGTGCAGAAGGGTCTCAACCCCACGGTAGCCGCATCGGCCAAGGGCAACTACTTCTACGACATGGCGGGGAAGAAGTACCTGGACTTCACGAGCCAGTTCGTCTTCAGCAATCTGGGGCATGGGGACGAGCGGATGGCGAAGGCTATTGCCGAGCAGGCCGGGAAGATGGAGACCATGTCGAGCCCCTTCGCGACGGAGCCGAAGGCCGTCCTCGCCAAGATGCTGGCGGAGATCACCCCAGGGGACATCAAGTACAGCTACTTCTCGACTTCTGGGGCCGAGGCCAACGAGGGTGCCCTCAAGCTCGCCCGGATGGCTACGGGCAAGGAGAAGATCATCGCGAGGTATCGTTCCTACCACGGGTCGACCATGGGGGCGATGGCGCTCTCCAGCGACTATCGGAACTGGGCTTGTGAGCCCTCCATCCCCAGCGTGATCCACTGCCTGGACCCCTACTGCTACCGCTGTCCCTTTGGCGCCACCTATCCTGCCTGCGACCTCCAGTGCGCCAAGCATGTGGAGGACGTGATCCGTTTCGAGGGGGAGAAGCGGGTTGCCGGCTTCATCGCGGAGACCATCGTTGGGGCTAACGGGATCATCGTTCCACCCGACGGCTACTGGCAGAAGGTGAGAGAGATCTGCGACAAGTACGGCGTTCTGATGATGGTGGACGAGGTGATGACCGGCTTCGGCCGGTGCGGGGCGTGGTTTGCCATCGACCTGTACGGGGTGGTGCCCGATGTGATCAGCATGGCGAAGGGTATCAGTGGGGGTTATGTGCCGTTGGGTGCGACCTCGATGAGGCCGTGGGTGGCGGAGAAGTTCCAGGAGAACCAGTGGGTGCATGGCCACACCTATTCTGGCCACACCCTGGCTATGGCGTCGGGGATAGCGGCGATCGAGATTTACAGGGCGGATGGCTTGATCCAGCGGTCGGCGGAGATGGGAGCCTACCTGATGGAGCGGGCACTGGAGTTGCAGGAGAAGCATCCGAGCGTGGGAGACGTACGGGGCAAGGGGCTGTTCGTGGGGCTGGAGCTGGTGAAGAACCGCAAGACCCGAGAGCCGATCCACGAGGCGCTGTGGGAAGGGCCGAGGGCGGCGACAGCAAAGATGAAGATGCTCGGGAAGATGTTGGAGGAGGGGCTGTACTGTCTGCCCGGACAGACGTCGGTGATCATGCTGGCTCCGCCGCTGACCGTTACCAGGGACGAGATCGACTTCGCCGTCGACGTGCTGGATCGCACCCTGCCTATTGCCGATGCAGAGGTCGGCCAGTAGGGGCAGGGCACAAGGGGACTGAGGATAGGCAGGGATTATTCGCGGCCAGTCTTGGCTTTGGCGGAGCCCTTTGAGGGGAGGGCTCCGCCAAAGTGCCCACCCAGTCAGATGGTGTCTGCCAAGTCGGGCAGACGACAGAGACAAGGAGAGAGAAGAGATGGAGCGCCAGGAGTTTGGTATCCAGGGGGACCGGATCGCGAAGTCCGCTTTCGACATGGCGTTGCGGCAGTTTAACGACGCCGCAGACAAGCTGGGGTTGGACGACGACCTGCGCCAGATCCTCAGCTCATGCAAGCGGGAGTTGACCGTCCATTTCCCTGTCAGGATGGACGACGGCACGGTCAAGGTGTTCACCGGCTACCGGGTTCAGCACAACTACTCTCGTGGGCCAGGCAAGGGCGGCATCCGATACCATCCTCAGGTGGACCTGGAGGAAGTAAAGGCACTGGCTATGTGGATGACCTGGAAGTGCGCCGTGGTGGGGATACCCTACGGAGGTGCCAAGGGAGGGGTGATCTGCGACCCGAAGTCGATGTCCATGGGGGAGCTGGAGAGGATGACCAGGCGATACACGACGGAGATATCGCTGTTGATCGGTCCCGAGAGGGACATTCCCGCCCCCGACGTGAACACTACCCCCCAGGTCATGGCCTGGCTGATGGACACCTACAGCATGCACAAGGGCTACTCGGTGCCTGCCGTGGTGACGGGCAAGCCGTTGAGTATCGGCGGGTCCGAGGGTCGGAACGAGGCTACGGCTAAGGGCTGCCACTTCTGCATACGCGAGGCGTGCAAGGTGCTGGGTATGGACTTCAAGAGGTCTACGGCGGTAATCCAGGGGTTTGGGAATGCTGGGGCAGCCTCTGCGAGGTTCCTGCACGACGACGGGGCGAAGGTAGTGGCAGTGAGCGACTCCAGGGGAGGGGTGTATAACCCGAGTGGACTCAACCCCCACGACGTGATCCGATACAAGCAGGAGACTGGGTCTGTAGTGGGCTTCCCCAAGACGGAGCGGGTCAGCAACGAGGAGATCTTGGAGCTGGAGTGCGACATCCTGGTGCCCGCGGCGCTGGAGAGGCAGCTAACGGAGAAGAACGCGCCGCGGATCAAGGCTAAGCTGATAGCCGAGGATGCCAATGGGCCTACGACGCCTGAGGCCGACGAGATCCTGACGGCTAAGGGTGCGCTGATCATACCGGACATCCTGGCGAATGCTGGTGGTGTGACGGTGAGCTACTTCGAATGGGTGCAGGACCTGATGGCGCTGTTCTGGACCCCTGATGAGATCAACGCTAAGCTTGAGCAGATCATGGTGAGGAGCTTCCGTGACGTGAAGAAGACGGCTGATGATTACGGCGTGAACATGAGGGTCGCCGCCAACATGCTAGCCATCAAGAGGGTCGCAGAGGCCACCAGGGTCAGGGGCATGTATCCGTAGGCAGTAGAGCGATAAACGCATCTGCCGGCGCACCATTGAGCACGGAGACCACGCGTGGTCTCCGTGCTCAATGGTGCTCTCTACCGCATGACCTCTGACAGGACCATACCCAGTCGCTGCGCGGCTGCCTTGCCATCGATCCAGGGGAGCGCACCGAGCAACCGTGCGGATAGGTCGAGAACCGTCTTCCTGGTAGCTGTCTCGACCAGTGGGTTCACATCCATCGACTCGCTCTCGAGGGACACGGCCCGGTCGTGAGATCCGGAGTGGCTGGTCTGCAGGGTGACGACGTGGGAGTCGTCCTGGAACTCCCACACGTGAGGCTCGGCCAGATGCAGCGTCTGATGGAATCCCCCTTCCTCCAGGACGCGGGTGAGGTTTTCCGTGAAGAGCTGCACGAGGTGGGACTCCAGGGTCATCTCAAAGCGGTTAGGCACCTTTTCTCTCCGTTGTTTCCATTTCAACTTGCACCGGGTGAACCCTTGTCGTAGCCCTGCGGGTACCCTGCCCCCCTGTACGGAAGGCGGGCACCAACAGCAGGGGGGCCAGCACGGTGGTGATGAAGGTCATCATGATGGCCACTCCAAAGACATCGGACTGAATCACCTCTCGGCTCAGTCCCACTCCGGCCACGATCAACGCCACCTCTCCTCGTGGCATCATCCCGATGCCGATCCGGGTGGCCCCCAGCCGATTGAAGCCGACTGCCAGGGCCGGGATTCCACAACCGAGGAGCTTGCCCAGGATAGCCAGGACGCTGACCGCTAACCCGAATACCAGCACCGGCCCCATGGCGCTGAAGTCCAGCAGCATGCCCATCACCACGAAGAAGGCGGGCACGAATGCGTGGTACACCGACTCCATAGGCTCTCGAAGGGTCTCCGCGATCTCGGTGTTGGATAGGGCAAGGCCAATGGAGTAGGCACCGATGATCATCGCCAGACCGAAGATCTCCGCGAGACCGGATGCAAGGAAGGCGATGGCCAGGGCGAGGGTGAGGGCTGCTCCAGCCGATCGGAAGGAGGCAAGGAACCGGGAGATCCATTTTGACAGCAGGATCCCAACGGCCATCAGCCCAAGCCAGAAGCCCATAGCCTTGCCGCCTACAAGGGCGATATTGCCCAAGGAGACGTCGCCGCTGACCCCCAGGCTCACCACGATGGCAAGCACGATGATCCCAAGCACGTCGTCGATCACGGCTCCAGCCAGGATGGTTACACCCTCGGGCGTGTCAAGCTTGCGGATGTCTCCCAGCACTCGGGCGGTGATGCCCACGGATGTGGCGGTCATCACCGCCCCCATGAACAGTGCCACCGGATCCATTGGCCCGCTGGCCACCCCAAATGCCACCGTCGCCAGGTCGCCCAGGATAAAGGGGAGTATGACCCCTCCCATGGCAACGAAGAAGGCCGGGCCGCTGTACCGGAAGAAGAGGCCGAAATCGGTCTCCAGGCCGGCGTAGAACAGTAGGATCACCGCGCCGATCTGCCCTACCGCCCACAGCTCCGACGAGACCGGGATTACCGAGACGGCGGCCGACTCCGCCGTGTGTCCGAACAGGGCGCCTACCAGCGGCAGTTGCATGCCTCCGAGGGCGTAGGGCCCCACCACGACCCCTGCCAGCAGTTCACCCAGGACGCTGGGCTGCTTGAGCCACCGCTCGAACAGCTCGCCTCCGAGCTTGGCCGCGAACAGGATGACCGCAAGCTGCAGCACCAGATGGGCGACCAACTCGGTAATGTTGACTTCGTTCAAATTCCTCCTCCTTTCCCACTGTTTGTCTTGCATGCTCAGGTAGCTGTGCTGAGTTGCGCCGGCGCCGGCAGTTGGGGATTGGTGGTCCGGGCCCTGGGTCTTCTGAACGCAAAGAAGGGAAGACTGATTGACAGTCTCCCCCTAGCCACGCTGGGTAACGGGTGCGGGCACCCCGAGCGGTCATCCTATTGTCGGGCGGTGGAGAGCTTAGGTTAGAGGCTCTGCCCCACCGCCAGTGGTTCCATGGATAGCACGTTGCCCCCGGGGCCGGGTTTCACGATCAGGCGAGTACCCTCGAGTCGAGAGTAATCACCGTGGTCTACTATCAGCAGCGGGCGACCCATGAAGGTCACGACCTGGTCTGTGGAGCGCGGAAAGGCCAGGGATAGGTAGGCGCTACCGCGATTGAAGTTCAAACGGAGTCCAATCCGAGTGGCACCCCGGCGCAACTCCGGTCGCCCCTCCATGGCACCCTCCAAATTGGTGAGGATCAACTCCCTCGCGTCTTCCGAGATCTCGAACATGGCGTACCTCCATGGTAGCGGGGAGACGAGATCCGGCCTCTCGTCTAAGCGGACATCCACAGTCGACCAGTCCCAATCGGGGGATAGGGCTTTCCGGGGCACAGCTATCATCCCACTCCTGCCCCTTCAGCTTGCCCAATACCAGACTAGCGCCGACCCTGCTGCGGCCTGCCCATAGGGCGACCTGAGCGGCCTCCTGAACGGTAGCCGCCTGCCGAAGGGCGTGACGCAGCTACAGGCGCAGCTGAGTAACCTGGATGCATGAAGGCGAAGAAGTGATGAGCCGCCTCTCTGCGTGTGCCCTCAAACACGGTAAGGGTCTTGACTTTACCCTTCTCTTCCTTTACCAGGGCCCAGACCGCGTGTCCGCGAGTCCCTTCCTTGCCCTGAAGCTGTATGGAGAGCTTATGGGTCTCCAGCAGGTGCTGCTCTGGACTGGCCGCGGCCGCGGCGTGGTCATCCACCCGCCGGGCTTGGGGTGCTGTTTGGGTTCCTTCTGTCAACGCGGATCCTCCTTACTGGCCGAACCTTCGGATCTGCCGGGGCTGCATCCTCTGGCCCGAACCCAGCGAGCACAACCTTCGGTCCTTACATGTTATCACATTAAGGTGATTCTGGCTTGGACTGCTCGGCTCCTCGGCTCGGTGTGCTTGGCCGAGGAAGCCGGGCATCGGGCTGTCCGAGGTTAAGGAGTCCTTGTCTGTTGCTGCTATACTTCTATCAAGAAGACCGCTTTGCCGTGCCCATGAGCAAGGGGGGTGGGGAGCCTGAATGATCGGGAAGATCGGTCCGCCGATGCCCAGGATAGGCAGAAGCAAGCCCTGGACAAGCAGCTGGAGACGATCGGCTGGGGGTTGTTCCTGATCATGATCGGCGGCATCGGGCTGGTGCCGCAGGGTGTATGGCTCATTGGAGTGGGACTGATCATGCTCGGGCTGAACGCCGCGCGCTATGTCCATGGCATCAAGACGAGTAACCTCACCATCGTCCTGGGGATCCTGGCGCTTCTATCCGGCCTGGGTGATCTCCTTGGGGTGGAGTTGCCGGTGTTCGCCATCGTGCTGATTCTTCTCCATCAGACTGGAGAAGTCGTTCCGCACTCCCTGGAGACGTGCCACAGGTACGTCTCCAGGGAGTGCGGCATCTACTTGTACCAACTCCTCACATTTGGCATCAGCTTACCCCTTGACGGAGGCTGAACCGACCTGTGCAGAGCTACGGTGCGCGCTACCAGAGTAGTTGGATTCCTTGGGAAATGTGGAATCTTCCGCAACCAGTCAAACGACTCTGGCGGATGCTGGACAGTGGGCGGTCCATAACTGACTGTGGAGTACTCTCGACCTGTCAGCCCACCGCAACAGATCCTGTCCGGAATCCAGCTTCACTCCAGTTCCAGCACCACTGCGCCGCCGTTGCCCCCGTTTCCGCAGATGTTTGCTACTCCCAGAGCAACACCACCTTCGCGCATGATCTCCATCAATGCGAGCACGATCCGGGCGCCAGAAGCCCCAACCGGATGCCCCATGGCTATAGCCCCGCCTCGTAAGTTCACACGATCTGCATCCAGCCCGAGGTCTTGCATCACGGCGAGGGTCTGGGCTGCGAATGCCTCGTTGATCTCCACAACCCCGATGTCCCGTATTGAGAGTCCAGCTCGATCCAGGGCCTTGTGGACTGCCGGCACCGGTGCCAACCCAAAGTCCGAAGGATCTACGGAGGCGGTGGCCCAAGAACGAACCTTGGCGATGCCTGTTAGTCCGAGTTCCCTCGCCTTGGCTCGAGATGCCAAGACCATGGCGACGGCACCATCAGTGATTCCACAGGCGTTTCCGGCGGTGACAGTTCCATCCTTTGCGAAGGCAGGTGGTATGGCGGCTAGCTTCGCCATAGTGGTATCTGGTCGCGCGAACTCATCGGTCGCGAACATCAAGGACGGGCCCTTCCGTTGAGGGATTTCTATTGGCACTATGGTCCTGGCGTGGAAGGACTCCCTTGACTCGGCGGTGCGTTTCTGGCTCAGCAATGCAAACTCGTCTTGAGCCTGCCGGCTGAGGCCTCTGCGAGCTGCTAATGCCTCGGTCAGCTCTCCCATGTGCTTCCCTGTCAGGGGATCGATGAAGCCATCCTTGTACATGGCGTCAATCAGCCGCGAGTCCCCCATTCTCGAGCCCCAACGGGTGTCTGGGCTGAGGTAGGGGATGCTGCTCATGTGCTCGGTGCCGCCTGCCACGACCAGGTCAGCCTCTCCCAGGGCAATAGCCTGGGCCGCGAGCATGACGGCCTTCATGCTAGATACACAGGCCTGCTGAACAGTGTAGGCTGGGCAATCCACCGGCAGACCGGATTTGATCGCCACTAGTCGAGCAGGGTTCGGCCCGTTGCCTGCCTGGCGGGCATGGCCGAAAATAAATTCGTCTACCTGAGATGGCGCCACTTCGGTAGCGGAGAGCGCTCCCTTCACCGATACCACGCCTATATCTACAGCCGACATGTCCTTGATGGTGCCACCGAACTTGCCGATTGCGGTCCGCCGACCACCGATGAGCAGGATGTCCTTATCTCCCATTGGATCCCTCCTGATGATTTGACTGCTGTTGTCTATCGAAGGCGGCAAGGTGAGACTGGGCTTGTTGCCTACTTCTTCCTATCCGAGACTTGGTCGTAAGAGTAGAAGCCTCGTCCCGCCTTCTGTCCGAAGTAGCCGGCCCGCACCATCTTCCTCATGTAGGTATGGGGTCGGAACCGCTCTGCCCCCAACTCCTGAGCTAGGCTATCACTGTTGGTGACGTGCAGGTCCACGCCGATCAGGTCGATCAGCGCCAGAGGCCCCATCGGCCATCCCGCTCCCAGCTTCATGGCTGTGTCGATGTCCTCGGCCGAGGCCACCCCCTCGACGAACATGCGAACGGCCTCGTTCCGGGCCGCGATCTGGATCCGGCTGACGATGCCTCCAGGGGAGTCATACACCACCACGGGGGCCTTCCCCAGGCTGACGACGAACTCCTTGAGCGTCGCCACCGTCTCGTCGGCGGTGCCCAGGCCACGAATGACCTCCACTAGCTTCATGACCGGGGCGGGGTTGAAGAAGTGCAGACCCGCCGTCTGGCCTACACGCTTCGTAGGCGCACCGATCTCCGTGGGCGAGAGGGTGGAGGTGTTGCTCACCAGCAGGGCTGCGGGCTTGCAGATCCTGTCCAACTCGCCGAACATCTTTCTCTTGACGACCACATCCTCCACCACGGCCTCGATCACCAGATCTGCCGACGCGAACTCCTCCATGCTGGTAGTGGTGTTGATTCTATGGAGGATGGCCTCCTGCTCCTCGATTGCTAGCTTCCCCTTTTCCACCTGGGACTTCAGTCGACGTGTGATGCCGCTAACGGCCTTGTTGACGATTGATTCATCCACGTCTGCCAGAAGCACCTGATAGCCTGCTTGCGCCACAGTGTGTGCGATTCCGCTACCCATTAGACCTGACCCAAGAACGCCGATACGCTCAATACCCATGACAGCCAGACTCCTCTTGCTTAGTAGTCGCTTCCTTGTTGAGTCAACCCTGACGAGCTGGAAGCGCATGAAGTGACCAACACGCTACACGCCGGAAATTCTACTCACCCCTGAAGATCGCTTGTCGTTTCTCCAAGAAGGCCGACACGCCCTCTGTCTTGTCACTTGTACCGCAGAGAATGGCGAACAGTTTGGCCTCATAGTCTATTCCCGTGGCCAATCCCATTTCGGATCCCAAGTTGATTGCCTGTTTAGCAGCGAGTAGGGCAAGTGGAGGTTTGCCCGCGAGTTGCCGGGCTAACTCAAGGGCGCTCTCAAGAAGCTTGTCAGCAGGCACGACCTGACTGACCAGTCCCATCCGGTAAGCTTCTTGGGCTTCGACTATCTCGCCGGTCAGGACCATCTGGAGGGCTCGCCCTTTGCCTACCAGCCTTGTGAGGCGCTGTGTGCCTCCGTTCCCTGGGATAATCCCGAGGTTGATCTCAGGCAGACCCAAGCGAGCGCTTTCGGACGCAATGCGAAAAGTGCACGCGAGTGCCAATTCGCAACCTGCTCCTAACGCGAAGCCGTTGATTGCGGCGACCGTCGGTTTTGGCATGTTCTCAAGTAGGTGAGCGAGTGCTCGGTTGACACTCGCTTGGGGCAACACCTCGCTGACGGTATTGCGCTGTTGAAGCTCGGCGATATCCGATCCTGCCGCGAAGGCCCTATCTCCTGCGCCGGTCAGGATCACGGCACGAACTTCTGGATCGGCATCTACCTCTTGCACTGCTCTTAAGCATTCAAGCTTCACCTGAGCGTTTAAGGCGTTTCTAACCTCTGGTCTGTTGATGGTAATGATGGCTATCTCGCCATCCTTTCTTTGAAGGACATACTGTTTATCCATCTCGCTTCTCCCATTGGGACTTGGGGGCTTCGTGGAATGGATTAATGAAGTTGAAAGCCTTGCGTGTGTGCTAACGTCCCTTCCAGACCGGAACACGCTTCTCGGCGAAGGCTGCGATCCCTTCCTTAGCATCCTCGGTCGCGCGCAGCTGCATCACCATCAGGCCTGCCATTCTCACCCTTGCTTCCAAGCTCATTTCCATTCCCCGGACAGTAGCCTCCTTGATGGCCCGAACCGAGAGAGGGGCGTTGGCGCAGATCTTTCTCGCCAGTTCTTTTGTGGCTGACATCAGGGAGTCGTGGGGGACCAGATCCTCCACCAAACCTAGCTGGTGCGCCTCATTAGCGGAAATGAAGTCGCCGGTCATCAGCGCCAACATGGCTCGTCCCAAAGGTATCCGGTGGGCAAGAAGGGATGGGCCACTAACAGAAGCAATACCTCGCTTGGCCTGCGGCCAGCCAAAGATGGCGCGATCCGAGGCCACCCTGATATCCGAACAGAGAGCGATGCCGGCGCCCTGCGCCAGACAATGGCCGTTGACGGCCGCAATGAAAGGCTTCCATATGTTAGTCTGCAGCACGTACAGTTCGTCCGTCGTTCGCACAGACGCATGGGCTGTACCCATCTCTTTTAGGTCGTGTCCGGTGGAGAAACTCTCTCCTGCTCCTGTTACGACGGCCAGCCACACCTCGGGGTTGTCCCTAACATCCGTGAACAGGTCAAAGAGGGTCTCTCTCATCTCACTGTTTATGGCGTTGCGTTGCTCCGGTCTGTTGAGCGTGATGTACGCCACATGCTCTTTGACTTCGTAGATCACAGTCGACATTGCGCGTCCTCCTCCAGAGTCTTATTTGGATGCCGAGACGAAGGGCTTCAGGTCCTTCTCCTGTTCCTCCCAAGCAACTGAAAACTCAATGACTCCCAGGTAGGCCGGCTCCTGCCCCATCTCCTCGAGTCCTTGCCTGAACGCCTCGACATCCATGATGCTCCTCACGGCTTCGCTCAAGGTGTCCACGACCTCCTTTGGGATGCCGCTGGGGGCTGTTATCCCGTAGTAGCCCGTCAGGTATGCTTGGTATCCCTGATCTGCCATGGTCTTCACGCCCGGAAAGAGCTTGCTCTGCTCTCTGTCCATCGTTGCCAAGAGTCGGAGGCTACCGTTCTTCACTTGTGGCTGGACTACGGGGGCTACGGAGGTCATCGCGTCCACATGTCCGCCGAGCAGGGCCGTGAGTGCAGGAGCACCGCCGTCAAAGTGAACCCCAGCGAACCTCGCCCCGGAGGTTTTCCCCATCAGGCGGGTCGCTAGGTCGGGAGCCGTGAGTAGCCCGGAATCCGATACCTTGACTTGGTCCGGCCTTGACTTGGCCGCCTCGATCAGATCCTTCAGTGTCGTGTATGGACTCTCGGCTTTGACCGCCACTACCAGAGGCGAAGCACTGAAGTTGGCTATCGGCTGGAAGTCGGCTCGGCTGTATGCTGCCTTTCGCTCAGGGTCTAAGTAGGTCATGATGTTGGTAGGAAGAGCTGCCTGTCCTATGGTGTAGCCGTCCGGTTTGGATCTCACCAATTCCGTGTTGCCAAGTTGGGAGCCAGCCCCTCCCTTGTTCACTATCTGAACGGACGTGTGAAGCTTCTTCTCCAAGAGAGGTGCTATCAGCCGCGCACAGAGGTCATTGGAGCCACCTGCGGGGAAGGGAACGATGAAGGTTATCGCCTTGCCCTCGGCGGGGAAGTTGACCTTGTTGGCCACGGTTGGAGTCTGGACAGATGGAGTCTTGGTTGGCGTAGCGCTTGTGGTACTCTCGGTTCGCGGTGTAACAGGAGACGACTGTGGATCTTTAGTGGGAGATGCCGGAGGCCCGCCTGGTGCACACGCTGTTGCGAGAAGGATCGCGATGGTCATGCTGCTCGCCAAGACAACGCATTGTTGCTTCATCCTAGATCACGTCCTTTCAAGATTTCGCTTTGCCACGCGTTCTTGTCCCAATGATGAATCGCACGCTCAAGCTGGTTCTCTTGTTGGGATGCTCTAGCCAGCGCATTTCCGCCTTCCACGCTACTGACGAGTGGGATCGACTCTTGTTCTCTCTCTGTCACGGAGTGTACGGAAGTGATCACGATGGGGCTAGTGTGGCAGTCCAGACGGGGAGTGTCGTCACCCCGCAGGGTGACCTTTCAGGATACAAGAAGCCGCAGTATACTCATGGCACCTCAACCCCCAGCCAATTGCGGGCCCTGTGACCCTTTGACGCGTTGGTTTATAGGCGATGTAGCCAAACCATAGAAACCACCACTTCGGAGAACGGTCGGTGTTATCCGGACATGCTCCTGTGGCTCGGGATCTACTCCACGGCGTGAAGGTCCCGTTGCCTCGCTCCACACGGCATATCGCGCGACCTCGCCTTCAGCGATTGCTGCGCGACTGTCTTGATCACAAGCTGACCTTAGTATGTGCACCCGCGGGGGCCGGCAAGACTACTTGCCTCACCGAATTTGCTGTCGATGTCGGCAACGGTGTCGTTTGGTGCTGTTTGGACCGCATGGACCGAGACCCTTCGATCCTGGCATCGAGGCTGCTGGAGGGGCTCACTAATCAATCCAGTGCGCGGAGACCCGAGGAGGGTCTACTAGCCATTGATTGGAGGGCCGAGCTTCTGCTTCCCACTCTGCTTCGGGCCACTTCTCGCGCTCTCGATGAAGCGGGAGGACAGTTGGTGGTGATCCTTGACGATTACCACAAGGTGAGCGACGTTGGTGCCGCAAACGAGTTGATGTTGGGCTTGCTGGAGTTGACGCCTCCAGGTGTGCATTTCGTGCTGTCGACTAGATCCGTCCCGCCGCTGCCGCTGGCCAGACTACGTTTGAGTGGGGAACTGCTTGAGATCACGCAGTCGCATCTGGCGCTGGACTTCAACGAGGTATCGTGCTTCTTCTTATCGTCAAGGGGACCAAGCGCAACTGATGAGGAATGCCGGCTAGTACTTGCTAGGACCGGCGGGTGGGTCGCGGGGGTCAGTTTGCTCTGTCAGTCGCTGAAGAGTCGGGACAAAGGCGAAGTGATGGCTTTTCTGCGGGGCTTTGCTGGGGACACGGATGTGGTGTATGACTACTTTGCCGAGGAGGTGCTCCGCCAGCAGACCGCCCATATCCAACGATTCCTGATGTGCAGCTCGCTACTTAGCGAGCTGCACGGTGATCTTCTGAACTCTATGCTGGAGATTGGCAACGCGCAAAGCATACTCGAGTCTCTCGCAGCCAACAATGTGTTTATTTACGCCCTAGATGAGAGGCGAGAGTGGTACAAGTATCATCCGCTCTTTCGTGAGTTCTTGAGGGTCAAGGCTAAGAACTCATTCGGACAACAAGTGCTGGCGAGGCTGCACCGAAAGGCTGCGTCTGCCTACGAGACACGGGGAGACTGGGGGCGGGTGATCGACCATCTCTGCGCATGCTCGAGCTTCAAGAAGGCAGCCGGCATAATCCAACGGGTAGGTGGGGAGAGTCTGGATAGAGGCCATCTGGATACTGTCAAGCACTGGCTTGTCTCAGTGCCGGATCAGATCAAGGACCAACGGCCTTGGCTACTACTGATGGAAGGGCAAGTCGCCCAACAGCAAGGCAACTATCGTGAGGCCAATGCAGTTCTTGCCCGCGCCCAGTCCCTATTCGCCGAGGAATCGAACGTCAAGGGGCTGACCTCGGTGGCAGCGGAGCGCTCCCAGGTCATGTATCGTATGGGTAAGTACAGCGACGGCGTGGAGTTGCTGGAGCAGACGCGAAGACTGAACGTCCATGACGAGACCCAAGCATTGCTGTTGGGCACACTCTGCATCAGCTACCGGATGCTGGGGGATCTGCACCGAGCTGCGGAGTTGGGGGAACAAGCCCTGCACATCGTGTCTGGTGATGGGCCTTCCGGTCCGAGGCCCGGACTGGAGAGCCGTACATTGCGTGTTGTGGCGCAAACCTGTCGGTTACGGGGCGAACTGGACAGGGGTCTCTCCTTCGTCCTAAGAGCGGTGGAGCTGGGCAAGAAGGAGCAGCTAGGCGGGCTGGAGTTGGGGTGGGTACTATGCACGTTGGGGGTTATTCGAGCCACTCGTGGAGAGATGGATCTTGCCCTGCGAGCGTTCGACGAAGCCGAGCAGCAGGACAGTCCAATGGTACCGCCACAACGGCAGAGGTTATGCATGTGGCGAGGAAATGTACTCACAGACATAGGGGAGTACATTGAGGCCGAAGTACTCTACCAAATGGCTGGCTTCCCTGATGCTGAAATGGCTTGGCTGAACGTGAGGCAACGGCAGTATACTCGGGCAGTCACGATTGCTCGGGAGGCGCTAGATCGGGTGGCGGACCGGGAGCTGCTAGCAAGGGCTAGCCTCCTCACCGTGCTGGGGATCGCGTTGGGCTTGGTCGGACAGGGTCAACGGGCGTTGGACACCTTGCAGGAAGCCGCCGTTCTTCTTGCATCCCACGGGTATACGCATCATCTGGCCAGCTGTCATCTGCACATGGCGCGACTGATGATTGAGGCAGGCGCTCATCAGGACGGGCTTCGACTGCTCCTGCAGACCATGGCAGTCGCCGAGAGTCTGGGCTTCTATCACTTCTACTGGTGGGATCCTGCTCTGCTCGCGCCACTGCTTCGTCTTGTCTCTCGTGACTCCGCCTTCCAGCCGTTTCTGCATAAGCTAGTTAACGGCCACCCAGGGAAGAATGACTACCGACACCTGGCGGCGCTGCTTGGTAGAAGTGCTGGAGATGAAAATGATGCTGCGCTGGCACAGCCTGATTCACACGACTCTCCGGACTTGGATGCTCACGAATTACTTGCTTCATGCAGGGACTCGGCGGCCTGCGCGCGCATTTCTGATGCCATAGATAGCGGGGGGCTGTCGAGTGAATGCCTGATCCGGCTTCGACGCGAATACGCCCTTACCTGGCGAGAGATAGAGGTGTTCGTGGTGTACTACCTTGATCGCGATGCCTCCGACAGCGAGGCCGTGGTTCCGCTCCGGAGGAAGATGGCCGTCATGTTGCACATGACGGAGAACACACTGAAGTCCCATGTCAAGAGCATACGTCGTAAGCTTGGCCTCTCTGCCACCGCTGATAGCCTGCAGGTCTACCGTCTTGTTGTGGCGTAGAAGGGCCGTCATGTACGGCGGGTACTTGAGGGGACGGGGGCACGGTGGTTGCTGCCTGTTGTTTGCCACTACTGAGTCGAGCGTTACTCGCTAAACATGGCCGCCACAACCTCGCCGTAGAGCCGAGCCCGTCGGTGCTCGTGTTTAGGAACTCATGCTCCGCTCAGTAACTACGCTGAACCAACTCCGCCGTCGCCAACACGGTAGCGACTCCGGCTTCGTTTACGACCCTGATCCTTGCTCCTCGCGTTGCCGGCGGTCCGTCCTCGGCCCGTTCGATTCGTCCCTCAATGGTAAGGGTGCAGGGTGGTGTGTCAATGGAGGCGTTACGGCACATCAACCGCTTGATCCTCCAACCGGCTCCTGTACTCTCCTCGAGCATCCGGTAGACCAGGGACATCTTGAAAGCCCCCGATACCAGCACATCTGGAAAACCTTGCGATCTTGCGATGTGTGTGTCGAAGTGGAGCGGATTGCCGTCACCTGACACGACCGCCCATTCGACCAGTTCTTCGATTGTGATGGGTCCTACAGTTAGTGGGCGAAGCAGCATGCCGATTGGTAGTTCCATACACGTGTCTCCTCATCGAAAGATGATCGTGGCGCGGCTTATCAGCACGAGGGATGCCTTCGAGTCTAGATACCAAGTCTCGCCTCTAAGGACAATCATCTCTCCCGACTTGCCAACCTTAGGCTCTACAGAGATGACGAGGGTGGATGCCCGGATTTCGTCACCTACCTGCAACGGACGGATAACCTCGATCTCATTCTCGCCTCGCACCTTGTTGTTGTGAGGGGGAAATTGGATGTCCACAATCTTCCCACCAAGCATGTTGTGTAGCAGGATGCAAGGCGAAACCTCTGTAACAGAGGTATCGGCCGTCCCATACACGAGCTGGTCGAATCGGCTGACAGCCTCTTGGGTGACTGCCCAACTGCTACGCGATTCGACTCTTGTTCCCAATAGGTCTCTGAAGGCTTCTACAGAAAGAGCTGTTCTCACGTCTTCCACCCAACCATCGAATGTCAACCTCTGCGCTCTTGACTTTGCCACGCGTACCGAATCGGATTGTTGGATTGTCCTGACACCGTCAATGTCTGCCCCTACCTGCCGGTGAAGCGAGGGGGCCTCTTCTCGTTGAAAGCTCGGATGCCCTCCTTCCGATCCTCCGAATAGAGGCAACGGGTCCATGCCTCATCCTCCAACCTCAACGCGAGGTTCGTGGGCAGAGCGATGCTCTCCTCAATCACCATCTTGGCCTGACGAAGGGCAATCGGAGCGTTGCATGCAATCTCCTCTGCCAAGCTCATGGATCTTTCCATGAGGTCAGAGGCGGGCACGACCTCCCCGACAAGACCCATCTCAAGTGCCTCCGCCGCAGAAACCAACTTGCCAGTGAAGATCAATTCCTTTGCCCTTGTAATGCCGACGAGGCGGGCCAGAAGGCTGGTCGCACCACTCCCAGGGAATATTCCGCGCTTGATCTCCGGGCATCCGAAGCGCGCATCTTCCGACGCGATGCGGAAGTCACAGAAGAGGGCTAGTTCAAGGCCGCCTCCCAGCGCATCGCCGTTGACGGCAGCTATTACTGGTTTTGGGTAGTGCACTAGCGCCTTCGAGCAGGAGCGGGCTCGTTGAGCGAGGAACTGCTCTTCAGAAAGCGAGTCCCGTTCTTTGAGATCGCCGCCTGCGCTGAATGCCCGGGTGCCCGCGCCAGTAATTAGCACAACGCGAATGTCGTCACTGTCCCGGAACTCGGCAACTAGCTTCCAGAAACGGTGGCGCAAGGCGGTGTTCATGGCGTTTCGAACGTGGGGACGGTTCAGGGTGAGGATCCCAACATGCCCCCTTTGGTCGCCGACCACCTCGTTTCCAGCCACTTCATCGATCATGTCGGTGCGCTCCAATGGGCTGCGGCCTTGCCTCGGGACAACATGGCGACGCTCATAATTCCACGCGGCTCGACCGACGCCGAGGTAGACCGAAGCTGATTGTGTCTTCATCTGCCATCAGATTAGGAACTCGATCCGTGTACGTCAATGCTGAACCAGCCATGTGGCGGCAAATTCACCCCATGGGGTGATGACGGCTAGAGACCGTCGGGGTCATTCTGGCGTCATGTCGGAGGCAGGCCCGACAACTGGCACAGTAGCCGGACAATTTAAGAGCAGACTCATGGAGGTAGAAGGAGCGATGGTCAAGTGTGTCCTAGCATTCGTGGCGACAGTGATTGTAGCTGCTTCATCGGTTGTTGGATGCTCGTCACCGTCACCATCACCAGCACCAACCCAACCTACTGCTGCTCCAACTAGGACGGTCAATGAGCCGACCAAGGCTACTACAGTTCCCGCGAAGGTCCCCACCCTCGCACCCACCCAGGTGGTGGTGCAGAAGATCGATTATCCACAGAAGGGCAAGACGATTACTCTGATCGTGCCCATGGAACCTGGAGGCACCGTCGATACCGCAGCGCGGATCCTGAGCCCGGTGATGGAGAAGAAGCTTGGTGTGCCAATTCAAGTTGTCAACAAGCCAGGCGCCTCGACCCAAACGGGCAGCACCGAGTTGGTCAAGTCTAATCCGGACGGCTACACCCTGGAGTTCATATCCCTGACCAACCTTATCACAACCTATCTAGAACCAGAGCGTAAGGCTATCTACACCCGTAAGGATTTCGAGCCCATAGTGATGTACGCTCTAGAGGCGGTTACGGTGGCGGTCCAAGCCGAGAGTCCGTTGAAGACCGTACAAGACCTGGTGGACGCAGCTAAGGCAAATCCTGGCAAATTCAAGATGGGTACCAGTTCTCTGAAGTCATTGCCTCATTTGGCCGTGGTGGCCTTAGAGAAGATGGCTGGCCTAGAGCTAACCTATGTGCACTTCAGTGGTGGCGGTCCTGTTCAGACGGCGCTATTGGGTGGGCATGTCGACGCAGCAGCTGTCACGGCGGGTGCGCCCCTGGCGCACGTGAAATCCGGCAACATGCGGTTGTTAGGGTTGATGGACTCGGATGGGAACAAGTTCTATCCAGGCGTGAAGACCTTTGCTGCACAGGGCTACAAGGCCAACTATGGGGTGGGTTTTGGTCTCGTGGCGCCTGCCAAGACACCTAAGGAGATTGTGGACCTGCTGAGTGGCGCTGTGAAGAATGCAATGGAAGACCCCGATGTCAAGAAGAAGACGGATGAAGTGGGCCATTCGGTGCGCTACATGGATGCCAAGCAGTTTGGCGCCCATTGGGACGAGATGGAAGGTGAGATGAGGCGCCTACTGGAGTTGGCGGACAAGGCCGATACCAAGTAGTGGATGCCGCATGCTGGTCAGTGTGCTCCTGCCGCATGCTGGTCAGTGTGCTCCTGCCGCAGGTGCGAGATCTAACCTGGATGTGCTGAAATGAACCGAGTTCCAGATGTACCTTTGTCTCCAAAGCGTTCGGACATTCTGAAGGAAATGCATGAGGTCTTCTACCCGCGGTCTATCGCCGTCGTTGGAGCCAGCAACAACGAAAAGAAGATGGGCTACCGGAACCTGAAGTTCCCTCTTCAGTTCGGGTTTCGCGGGAAGATCTACCCAGTCAACCCCAAGGAGGAGACCGTACTCGGTCTGCGGTCTTATCCGACGGTGAGCGCTATACCTGATGTAGTGGACCGGGCCGTGATATCGGTGCCGGCAAAGCTAGTCCCCACCATTCTTCGAGATTGTGCCGAGAAGGGGGTGCGGGTTGCCCAGATTTGCACCGCCGGCTTCGCGGAGGTAGTTGGAGAAGGTGGTCGGCTGCAGGACGAGATAGTGGCCATAGCTCGAGCATCGGGCATGCGGCTCATTGGACCCAACTGCATGGGCACCTACTGCGCTGACAGCCTGATGACCTACGTGTACCCATGCGGCGCTTCGGCTGAACAGGGTGGGGTGGCCTTTGTCTCACAAAGCGGCGGCATATCCGCCAATGTGCTGGTCCGCGGCACTCACAGTGGAATCAGGTTCAGCAAGGTCATCTCCGTAGGACAGTGCGTCGACCTCAATATGGCCGACTATCTCGAGTACTTCATGGAGGATCCCCAGACGGAGACAGTGACTTTCTACATCGAAGGTCTCCGGGGTGAAGGCCGAAGGTTCTACTCCTTGCTTAAGGAAGCTGTCAGGCGGAAGCCAGTCGTTATCCTGAGGGGCGGGACTACCGAGGCTGGGCTGCGGGCGGTAGCAAGCCACTCTGGTACGATGGCCGGGAACGAGTTGGTTTGGAACGCTCTCTTCAAGCAGACCGGAGCCATCCAGGTGGGCTCGATCGATGAGTTGATCAACACCATGGCGGCCTTCAGTTCTATCAAGAGGGTTCGTGGTAGAGGCATAGCCATTATTGGCAACGGAGGAGGGGCCTCGATCCTTGCCTCGGATCTGTGCAGCACGCTCGGGCTGGAGATACGGCCCTTTTCTTCAAAGACCACGGAGAAAATCGACAAGCTTGGTCTGCCCCCTACACTCGGAGTTAGCAACCCCTTTGATACACCCGCGCCTATCATGGAGCAGGATGACGGCAGGCTAATCGAACGGACCCTAGGCGTGATCAGTGAAGACCCAAACGTGGATGCCATCCTGTTTCACATCAATTTAGTCCCGATGAACGCCTTCAGCACCGTCTACACCGTTATCCACAACACCGTTCAGGTTCTTACCAGTGTGACACAGCGCACAGGAATCCCCGTCCTGTTGGTATTTCACCAATGCGGTGACCAGTCTCTGGAAGCCATAAGCGCTGTGGAGAAAGAGAAGGCTCGACGGGGTGGACTGGCAGTGTTTCCTACTCTCGAGGACGCCTGCCGAGCACTGAGTGCCGTGGTGCGATACGTGGAGTTCCAGCGTAGAGACAACGGGAGCGGGCTGTTGGAACCAGCTCGGCGGTGGGTAGTGGATGAGGTGCAGTTACGGTGATGGGACGTTCTGATGCTGCTGCAACCATAGAAACCGCTTTGGCAAGTGGGCGAAAGTCACTGGATCCCAGGGAGTGCGAGGCTGTGCTCGGGGCTTATGGAATTCGTGTGCCGAGGTCCGCTCTCGCAGAGAACCTGGAACAGGCGCTGCAAGCCGCAGAAGACCTGAGCTTTCCAGTGGTTATGAAGATTGCCTCGGAAGACATCGTTCACAAGAGTGATGTGGGTGGTGTGAAAGTGGGAATCGGCTCCAAGCAGGCCCTAGAGAACGCGTACGGGGAGATGATAACCACAGTAAGGGCGAATTGCCCCGAGGCTAGTATAGAGGGAGTCCTTCTGCAGCAAATGGTGAAGGGGTTGCAGGAGGTGATCGTTGGCTTGAGCAGGGATCCGGTGTTCGGCCCGGTGGTGCTGGTGGGTTTGGGCGGGGTGTGGGTGGAACTGCTGCGAGACATCTCACTCCGGATTTGCCCGGTCGAGAAGGAAGACGCGGTGGAAATGCTTAAAGAACTGAAGGCCTACTCGCTACTGAACGGCTTCCGTGGGGACGAGCCAACTGATGTGGATTCCCTGGTGAATCTTGTGCTAGCGGTCTCTCGCATGGGAATGGATCTGGACGATCTGGCCGAGATGGACCTGAATCCTGTGAAGGTGGGTCCGCGCGGTGCAGGAGCCATGGCGGTGGACTACAGGATCATTCTGAATTCGGCGAGACCGTCGGACGGGTGAGGGAGTATTGGTTGATGGGTTGCGGTGAGAGCAACGAGCCCGGACGTAATGATGAGAGGTGGTTGCTGTAAATGTCTGAAACGAAGAGCTTGCATCTGATGGAAGCGGGCGAGGAGCTTGCCCCGTTCGAGTTTCTTGTGACCCCAGAGTTGAATCAGCAGTACCTCTATGCCATCGAGGACTTCAACCCCATTTATATTGATGGCGACGAGTCTACCGGCCCTGTAGTGCACCCTGCCATTCTGCTCAACATGAGCAATCGCACCAGGAGCCCATCATTCTACCTGGAGCCAGGCTGGGCTGCGATACATGCCGCTGATGACGCTCAGTTCGTGAACCCGGCATCGGTTGGGAAGAGGTTTCGCGTAACCTGGAAGGTCGAGTTGGTGTACGAAAGGCGCGGCCGACCATGGCAGACAATGAACGTCTTGATTGTCGACGAGGACGGTACTGAGATCCTGAGGCGCAAGAGCCACGGTACGTTCGCGGCGCAGGGACTCTCCAAGAAGCAAGAGGGGTGATTATTCTATGTCTGTGATTGCCAAGGAAGCCACGGTAGGGCAGGAGTTCTCGGGCAAGCCGAAGAGCGTCGCATGGGAAAGGCTCTGGACATTCTCTGGAGGGCCCTTCAGTTCCTCGGGCTGGCCCCGCAAGAATATTCACACCGATCCTGAGTTCGCAATGGAGTGCGGACTGAGCAGCGTGGCTGTGTCGGCCACACAGTTCCAGGGCTACATGGCCGAGTTGATGATCCAGTTGTTTGGTAAGCCGTGGCTAAGCCACGGCGAGATGTGCCTGAAGTTCGTCAAGCTGGTACCTCAGGGAGACGTACTCACCTGCAAGGCGGTGGTGAGGAGCAGGGAGGAGACGGGAAATGGGGTCAGGTTTTCCTTCGACGCGTGGTGCGAAAACAAGCACGGAGAGAAAGTAGCCTTGGGTAGTGCCACCGGCGTGTTGAGTTGAGCACGCCGGTGCTGCGTCCCCGGCTGATCCGTGTGTTGCTGCCAACGCCCGCTTGATGTGCTGCCATGCTTTTCGGGATGCTGGGTCTTGACAGGTCGGGTCCGCTCGCCCGTTCTACTCTAGCCCTCGATAGCTCCCACTGATGCTTGCGGCTGCCCTCAGACTTCTGGCCGCTGCTGCGGCGAGCCGCAGGCAACCTGGCCGAATATCTCTTTGACAGGAGGCTTGGCAGGGTGGGGGTTACCACCTTCATCCCCTGAGACTGCGCTGCAAGGGATTGAGACAACGAAGCAGCCGGATAGAGACCTATCTGGCCGCTTGCTCTCGCGCGCTACGAATGTCGCAGTCCGGAGGTGCGGAAGCTACTCTCTGGTCCTCCCGGCTACGGCCTCGTCCAGCAGCCTGTTCACGTCCTCGGGCTTGACGCCGGCGATCTCCTCGCCGTCGATGTGGACCGACGGGCCCTTGCCGCAGTGCTCGAAGCAGAAAGATGCGCGCAGGTTGACCTGCTTGCCGAGCTGGCGCGCCTGGACCTCGCCGCTCAGCTTCTGCAGCAATTCGCCCGCGCCCCGCTTGTAGCAGTTGCGTCCGACGCAGACGCACACCTCCACCGGCTCGGCCTCGGTCTCGCGGACGGGCTGGATCACCTCCATCTCCTCCTCAGCGATCCGTCGACGGGAGGCGTAGTGGGTGTGCAGCGACTCGTGGGCTGCCTGGCTGTTGGGCCTGCCCAGCCACTTCCGATATGCCTCGGCGAGGACCGGGTTCTCCTGGGCCACACGCATCTCCTGGTTAGCGTCCACCTTCTTGAGCCCGATGGTTCGGAGTACGCGCTGCGGCGCCTCGTTGGGGAAGGGCTGGCCGCCACCCGCGGTGCATCCACCGGGGCAGGCCATCACCTCCACCAGGTCGAAGGCGACCTCGCCCCTGTCCATCGACTCCACCAGCCGCCGGGCGTTGCCCAGCCCGCTGACGATGCCGATCCGGACCGGCCGCCCAGCTACCTCCACCGTGGCGGCGTAGACCCCTCGCTGCCCCTCGACCGGCTGGTAGCGAAGGTCTGTGATTCGCTTTCCATCGAGCTGGAGCGTCGCTTGGCGGACCGCCGCCGTCGCGACGCCGCCCGACGCTCCGAAGATGACCCCTCCGCCGGTAGCGAAGCCGAAGGGGGTGTCGAACTCCTCGTCGTTCAGACTTGCGAAGTCGATGCCGGCCTCCCGGATCATCGCCGCCAACTCCTGGGTGGTCAGCACGGCGTCCACATCCCGCACACCGTCGGTCGTGAACTCATCCCGCCCCGCCTCGAACTTCTTAGCGGTGCAGGGCATGACCGAGACGAAGAACAGGTCGTCAGGCGATAGCCCCTCGCCCCGGGCGTAATGCTTCTTGACCAAGGAGCCGAACATCTGCTGCGGCGACCGGCAGGAGGAGAGCTGTTCCATCCTGGTTGGGTAGTAGTGCTCAACCGTCTTCACCCATGCAGGGCAGCAGGAGGTGAACTGGGGCAGCCGGTCTCCGTTCAGGAGGCGGCCGACGAACTCGTCGGTCTCCTCCATGGTCGTCAGGTCCGCCGCGAAGCTGGTGTCGTACACCTGCTGGAAGCCGATCCGTCGCAGGGCCGCCACGACCTTGCCCGTTGTGACCGCGCCGGGTGCGAGCCCGAACTCCTCCCCGATGGCCACCCGCACAGCGGGAGCCACCTGGGCCAGGGTTCGCTTCTTCGGGTTGCGCAGCGCCTTCCACACCTGCTCCGTCTCGTACCGTATGGTGAGAGCACCGGTGGGGCAGACGGCCACGCACTGGCCACAGTTCACGCAGCTGACGTCGCCCAGCCCCTTGCCGAAGGCTGGGAGGACCTGGGCGTTGGAGCCGCGAAAGGCGATGTCTATCGCGCCTATCCCCTGCACCTCGGAGCACACGCGGACGCAGTCGCCGCACAGAATGCACTTGTTGGGGTCGCGCACGACGGAGGGCGAGGAATCGTCGATCTGCTGCTTCTCCTCGTCACCCTGGAAGCGCACCCTGTTGACCCCGAACCGCTTGCAGAGGTCCTGCAGCTTGCACTTGCCGTTGCTCGGGCAGACGGTGCAGTCGCGGTCGTGGTCGGCCAGCAGCAGCTCCAGCATCATCCGCCGACTGCGCTGGACCCGCGGCGAGTTAGTTTTGATCTCCATCCCCGCCTGAGGGGTCACCGAGCAGGAGGGGATGAGCGCTCCCCGTGAGTCTTCCACCAGGCACATACGGCAGCCGCCGTAGACGCTCAGCTCGGACACGTAGCAGAGCGTGGGGATATCGACGCCGGTCTTGCGGACCAACTCGAGCAGGTTCTTCTCCCCTTCGATGGGGGTTGGTTTGCCGTCAACGATGATCTGGTCGGTCATCGGTTACCACCTCTCTTCAATGGCCGCGAAGGCGCAGTTGTCCACGCAGACGCCGCACTTGATGCACGCACTCTGATCGATCGTGTAGGGCTGCTTGACCTGGCCTGAGATGGCCCTGGCAGGGCAGTTGCGCGCGCACTTGCTGCAACCTTTGCACTTCTCCGGAACCACGTAGTAGGACTTCATTGCCTGGCATTCTCTGGCCGGGCAGCGCTTCTCGACGACGTGGGCGACGTACTCGTCGCGGAAGTAGCGCAGGGTGGTCAGCACCGGGTTGGGCGCCGTCTTGCCCAGGGCGCAGAGCGAGGAGTCCTGGACCACCTCGGCGAGCTCCTCCAGCAGATCCACGTCCTCGAGGGTGCCCTTGCCCTGCGTGATCTTGGTCAGCAGGTTGAGCATCTGTTTGGTGCCCTTTCGGCAGGCCACGCACTTCCCGCACGACTCCTTCTGGATGAAGTCCATGAAGAAGCGGGCTACCTCCACCATGCAGTTGTCCTCGTCCAGGACGACCAAGCCGCCGGAGCCGATGATCGCCCCGACCTTCTGCAGGGAGTCGTAGTCCATCGGAAGGTCCAGATGCTCCTCTGTCAGACAGCCGCCCGAGGGGCCGCCGATCTGGACGGCCTTGAACCGCTTGCCCTCGGGGATGCCGCCGCCGATGCCGAAGATCATCTCCCGAACGGTGCGACCCATCGGCACCTCCACCAATCCGGTGTTGGCGATCTTGCCGGAGAGTGCGAAGGTCTTGGTGCCTACGCTCTTCTCCGTACCGATGGAGCGGTACCACTCCGCGCCTCTGGTAACGATCGCGGGTACGTGGGAGAGGGTCTCGACGTTGTTGATAGTTGTCGGCATGCCCCAGAGCCCCTTCTGGGCCGGGTAGGGCGGGCGCAGCCGCGGCATGCCGCGGTAGCCCTCGATGGAGGCCATGAGCGCAGTTTCCTCGCCGCAGACGAAGGCCCCTGCCCCTTCCTTAATGTGTGCCCTGAAGGAGAAGCCTGAGCCGAGGATGTCATCGCCCAGCAGACCGGCCTTCTCCGCCTCCTCGATGGCTATGCTGAGTCGCAGCACGGCCAGGGGATACTCGGCGCGGACGTAGAAGTAACCCTCGTCGGCGCCCGTGGCGTATCCGGCGATGATGAGCCCCTCTAGGACCCGGTGAGGGTCGCCCTCCATCACGGAGCGGTTCATGAAGGCGCCGGGGTCTCCCTCGTCGCCGTTGCAGACCATGTATTTGTGCTCGGCCTGGTTGGCCCTGGCGAGTTGCCATTTGCGGCCGGTGGGGAAGCCCGCGCCGCCTCGGCCGCGCAGACCGGAGGCGAGCAGTTCGTCGCACAGCTGCTCTGGGGTCATCGTCTTCAGCGCCCGGCCCAGCGCCTGGTAGCCGCCCGTGGCGATGTACTCGTCCAGGCTCTCCGGGTCGATGTTGCCACAGTGCTCCAGGACCAACCGCTTCTGGTGGCGGTAGAAGGGCGACTCCTCGGGGTGCTCGTAGGGCACGTCGGTCTGGGAATCGCGGTAGACCAGCCGCTCGACCACGTCCCCGTTCAGGGTCGCCTCCAGCAGTTCGTCGGCGTCGTCGGGTCGGACGTGGGTGTAGAGGATGCCGCTGGGCTCCACCTGGACGAGCGGGCCGGCGGCGCAGAAACCGCGGCAACCGGTCGTGACCACGCCGATTCCTTCGGCGTCATGGTCGTGGGTCAGTAACTCCAGGTCTACCAACAGCTGCTTCTCTTCGATTAGCTCTCGGAGTTGCTCGTAAACCCGCATCGAGCCGTTGGAGATGCAGCCCGTGCCGGCGCAGACGAGTATCCGGGTGCGCTGGCGGGAGAGGGCCTCCCTAACCCTGCCCTGTTCACGCTGGAGATCTTCAAGGTTGGCTATCATGTTAGGCTGCTACCTCCTCGGCTGACTCCCGGGCCAGCAGTTCATCGATGATCGTCTCAGCGGCCTCGGCCGTTAGCTGGCCATGGACCTGGTCGTTGATGACCATCACGGGGGCAAGCCCGCAGGCGCCGAGGCATGCGACGGTCTCCACAGTGAAGAGCCCGTCGGGCGTCGTTGCCACGCCGTTAGCCAGCTTGACCCTCTTGCGGATCACCTTGAGGACCGCGGGGGAGTTCTTCACGTGGCAGGCCGTCCCGTCGCAGACGCGGACGACGTACTTGCCCTTCGGCTCCAGGGAGAACTGGGCGTAGAAAGTAGCGACACCGTACACGGTGGCCGACGACAGGCTGAGGGCGCTGGCCACGTAGACCAGCAGCTCCTCCGGCAGGTAGCGGTAGCTGTTCTGGATCTCCTGGAGGACCGGTATGAGGGCCGTGCGCCGGCGGTTGTGCTTGTTGAGGATGGCCTCGATAGCGCTGAGGTCGCGCGAAATCTCCACGGACTCTGGCTGGTTCGCCCGCTGCTGCGTGGGGTTGCCAGACTTCATTGCTCGGAGGGAGTCTTCCATTCCCTGTTACCTCGATGCGCGGTGTTGTCGCAAGGCGCACAGTCGGCCGTAGAGGTCGGTCGAGCAGCTGCTCGACCGACCTCTACGGCCGACGAACCGGAGGTTCCTGCGAACCTGCGGGAGGTGGATGGGCTGCTCGTACGGGATCAGCCCGTGCCCTGAATCCACCTGGACGCTTCGTGACTTTCTGTACGAAGTATAGCTGATGGCGCTACAGGTGTCAAGTCCAATGAGGCATGGGAGGCCGCCTGCGACCCTGGCGGGGTGGGCCAGAGAGTCTATGGTTGAGGCCTTTGAGCCGGGGAAATGGCGCGCGCCGATGGGTTCGTTGTCTCCACAAGACTTTTTGTGTAGACGGAGTTCACCCATTACCTGGCGGCGACGGGCCGTTTCTCCTGCTCCGTGGTATGATTCGGCCAAGCTGAACCGAGGAGAACGGCTCTGTCGGGCATCCTGTTGAACACGAAGCTGCGCGCCCCCATGGCGCGTCCCGAAGCGGTGTCGCGCCCCCGCCTGATGGGGTACCTGGACCAGGGTCTGACCCGAAAGCTGACCCTGGTATCCGCTCCGGCTGGCTTCGGCAAGAGCACCCTCCTGAGCCAGTGGATCGCCCTGCGTGCCCTGCCTGTGGCCTGGATCTCCCTGGACGAGGCCGACAACGACCCGGTGCGCTTCCTGACCTACCTGGTCGCCGCGCTACAGTCCGTCCAGCCTGGCATCGGCCGAGAGATCCTGACCACACTCCAGTCGCCCCAGCCCCAGCCCCAGCCGGTCGAGCCGGTTCTGACGGCTCTGGTCAATCAGCTGGCGGACACGTCGGACGCCGTCGTACTGGTGCTGGACGACTACCACCTGATCGAATCTCGGCCCGTCCACGAGGCCGTTGCCTTTCTGCTGGAGTACCTGCCGCCCCAGGCCCACCTGATCCTCTCCTCCAGAGCCGATCCCCCGTTGCCGTTGCCGCTGGCGCGCCTGCGCGGTCGCGGCCAGTTGGTCGAGCTACGGGCCTCGGACCTGCGCTTCACGGTGGGGGAGGCCGCCGAGTTTCTCCATCGCCTCAGCGAGCCGGAGCTATCTGCTGACGCCGTCGCGGCCCTGGCTGCTCGCACCGAGGGGTGGATCGCCGGCCTCCAGATGGCCGCGGTCTCCCTGCACGGTCGGGAGGACGTCGAAGGCTTTGTCCGAGATTTCACCGGCAGCAATCGGTACATCCTGGACTACCTGATGGACGAGGTCCTTCGACGACAGCCTCGGGAGGTCCAGGACTTCTTGCTCAAGACCGCGATCCTGGGGCGCCTGTCGGGGTCGCTGTGCGATGCCGTTGTCGGGGGGCCGCACTCGGAGCCGGGCGCCCAGATCCTGGAGAAGCTGGTAAGGGCCAATCTGTTCGTCGTCCCGCTGGACGAGGGGCGGCACTGGTACCGCTACCATCGGCTCTTCGCCGACCTGCTCCAGGAGCAACTCCGTCGGGAATGGCCGGAGCTGGTGCCGGAGCTGCACCGGCGGGCCAGCGGGTGGTTCGAGCGGCAAGGTCTCCCGGCCGAGGCCATCGACCACGCGCTTTCCGCGGAGGACTTCGAACGGGCCGCGAGGTTGATAGATCAGCATGCCGAAGTCGCGCTCGGGCGCGGTGAGGGCGCTACCCTATCCCGGTGGGTCGAGGCGCTGCCGAACGACCTGGTCCGGTGCAGGCCACGACTGGCTCTTTCCCACGCCGTCGCTCTGTTCATATCCGGCAGGCTGCACGAAGCCGAGCGGCGGTTGGATGAGGCTGAGGCGGCTCTGGCCCCGGAGGCCGGCCTCCCTGGCGAGCCTTCCACGGGCGATGCCGCCCCACCGGAGGATCGCAGAGCAGCGGGCGAGCGGGGGATGATAGCGGCTATCCGTGCCCTGACCGCCAGTTCCCGCTTGGATCCCGCCGATATTATCCGCCTCGCCCACCAGGCCCTCGAGAATCTCCCGCAAGCCGATTCTATGTGGCGAGGCATCGCGACTATGGCTCTGGGCGGTGCGTGGCTTCTCAAGGGCGACTGGTCCGCGGCCAGGACCATCTGCGAGGAGACTCTGACGACGGCCAGAAGGGCCGGCAACGCCTGGCTCGTGTTGGCCTCCAGCGCCGGGCTGGCTTCCATCGCGCGAGCGCGAGGCCATCTGCGGGAGACGGCCGACTACTGCCGGCGGCAACTGAAGCAGGCGGAAGAAGAGAACGGTATGCCGGCGGCCAGGGCAGCATGGATGTACACCCTGAGCAACGTTCTCTGCGAGCAGAACGAGCTGGAGAGCGCGCTCGACTACGCCATGCGGAGCTGCGAGCTAAGCGAGCCAACCGGATCCGTCTCTATTCTGGCGGCATCGTATCGCTCACTGGTGAGGGGTCTGTTCGCCAGGGGAGAGATGGCCGCCGCCGAGGAGGCGATGGGCAGATTGGAGAGCCTCCTGGGAAGCAGAGATCTAAGCCCCATGATTGCCGACTACGCAACAGAATGGAAGGTGCGTCTCCTGCTGGCGAGAGGAGAGCTGTCGGCGGCCGCGCAGCTGCTGGCGGACCGAGGAGTAACCGCGGAGGGGGAGATCACGATCGCCGACTCCGCGAGCCATCGCAGTCTGGCACGATTGCTGATCGCCCAGGGCAAGCGTGAAGAGGCAGTGAGGCTGCTGGACCGTCTGCTCGAGGGCGCAAAGCCGGCGGGGATGGTGAGAGAAACGATCGAAACATTGGCGCTGCGGGCCATGGCTCTCTACGAATGGGGACATCCATCGCGAGCGCTGGCCGATCTGGAGCGCGCCCTTTCCCTGGCAGAACCAGAGGGCTACGTTCGCATCTTGGTGAACGAAGGACTCCCCATGTCGATACTTCTTCACGAGGCCATGGCCCAAGGGATCCATCCCGAGTACGCCGGCCGGTTGCTGGCGGCCTTCTCAGCCAGCTGTCAGCCATCAGCCGTCAGCTGTCAGCCATCAGCCGTCAGCCATCAGCTATCAGCCGTCAGCCATCAGCTTTCAGCTATCAGCCATCAGGCACCAGGAGCCGACGACACTCATCACTCATCACTCATCACTCATCGCTCGTTGGCTGAGCCGCTGAGTGAGCGCGAGATGGAGGTGCTGCTGCTGGTTGCCGACGGATTGTCCAACGAGGAGATCACGCGCAGGCTCGTCCTGGCGCTGCCCACGGTCAAATGGCACACCAGCAACATTTACGGGAAGCTGGGCGTCGGCAGCCGGACCCAGGCGGTGGCGAAGGCGAGAGCCCTGGGTCTTCTCCCAGCATCCTGAACGCCCCGTACACCCTCTCCTTTCCCTCCTCCCTACCGCACCCATACTTTATCCATACCTTCGTATGGTCTCAGCCATACCTGCCCGGCCTTATAGTATGCTTGGGTGATCGAGCATAACCAGTTAACCTGTAGGGGGGCTCTATTGAGCGACGATCGACTAGGCCAACGGCCGATCTACGAGATCAGGGTGATGGGGAGGCTAGACGAGAAGTGGGCCGACTGGTTCGGTGGGATGGACATAGCCACCGGTAGCAGCCAGGGCTCACCGATCACGGTGCTCACCGGCCCTGTAGTCGACCAGGCCGCCCTGCGCGGCCTCCTGGCGAAGATCTGGGATCTGAACCTGACGGTTACCTCCGTTCTTCTGGTCGGGGAATAAGAACCACGGAGACACGGAGTCCACGGAGTTGATTACACGATGTCTCCGTGTTCTCCGTGACTCTGTGGTGAATTTATGGTGGGAGGCAGACGATGATGACTGAGAAAGAGTACGTGCTAACGCTCGCCGATCCGTGGGCAGCGCAGTTGGCGGTCGCCGGTGGCAAGGGGGCCTCCCTGGCCCGACTCTCAGCCGCGGGCCTGCCGGTGCCCGGGGGCTTCGTCATAGCTACCGCTGCCTACCAGCGGTTCGTAGCAGATAACGACCTGGAGCCCGCCCTCCTGGCGGCCCTGGAACAGGCTGATGCCTCGCGGCCCGCCACACTGGATGCCGCCGCACGCGTTATTGGGGAGTTCATCTCCCGGGCGCGCATGCCTCGAGCCGTCGCCGAGGCGGTTCGCCATGCGTATGCTGAACTCGGTGGGGGCGATCTGCCCGTCGCGGTGCGCTCTTCCGCCACGGCGGAGGACCTGCCCGGGATGTCCTTCGCGGGCCAGCAGGACACCTATCTCAACGTGCGCGGCGAGGAGGAGTTGCTGGAGGGGGTGAGGCGCTGCTGGGCCTCCCTATGGACGGATCGTGCGATCGGCTACCGGCTCAAGATGGGGATCGACCAGCGGTCGGTGTCCATGGGTGTAGTGGTCCAGGTCATGGTGCCCTCGGAGGTTGCAGGGGTGCTCTTCACGGCCGACCCCACTACGGGGGAGCGGGACGAGCTGGTGGTCAACGCCAGCTTTGGCCTAGGGGAGGCGGTGGTGTCCGGGCGGGTTACGCCGGACAGCTTCGTCCTGGACAAGACCAGCATGGCTCTCAAGCAGGCCACGCTCGGGCCGAAGGAGGTGTCGATCCTGCCAGCCGGAGAGCAGGGGACGGTCACCGAGGCTGTTCCCGAGGATCGCCGGGGGGAGCCGGCGCTCTCCGAGCAACTGCTGCGGGAGTTGGGCGGGCTCGCTATCCAGGTGGAGCAGCTGTACGGCGGCGTGCCCCAGGATATCGAGTGGGCTGTGGCCGATGGGCGCTGCTGGCTCCTCCAGGCGCGCCCCATGACGGGTCTGCCGCCCGCTCCGCTCAAGGACGTTCGCTGGGAGCCGCCCATACCGGGCACGAAGTGGGTCCGCCGCCAGGTGGCGGAGAACATGCCCGAGCCCCTCTCCCCCCTGTTCGAGGAGCTGTACCTCAAGGAGGGGATGGAACTCGCCATGGACAAGAACTTGGAGATGCTGGGGTATTCCGACCTCGTCGGCGGCTCCGGTCTCCCCCCGTACGCCACGGTGAACGGCTACGCCTACCTGTGCGCCAGCGTCACCATCAACTGGAGGGGCTTGCCGAAATTCCTGGCCGCCCTTTTCGGCGGCAAGACGATGCGCGCGACCTTTGTCCACGGGATCCCCTACTGGCGAGATGAGGTTCTGCCGGCCCACCTGGGGACAATAGAACGGTGGAGGGCGTTGGACCTGGCTGCCGCACCGGACGAGCGGCTCCTCGACGGAATTCGCGAGCTGACTCGATCGGAGGCCGTCTACTGGGGAGCCACCACCCTCGCCATAGCCGCTGCGAAGAACAGCGACCTGTTCCTCAATCGCTTCCTATCCAGCGCTATGCCGAGAAGCGGTCTGAGCAGCGCGCTCTTCCTGCGCGGTTTCCCCTCGAAAGCCCTAGAGGCCGAGGCGGAGCTGCAGGCCATCGCCGAGCAAATTCGCGCCTCCGACGATCTGCGCGAGCTGGTCAGATCTACCCCTGCTCGGCTGCTGCTGGGTGCCCTGGAGGCCAACCCCGGCGGCAAGCCCGTCCTGGAGGGGCTCCATCGATACCTCGATCGGTACGGCCACCAGGTTTACAACCTGGACTTTGCGGAGCCGACCCAGGCCGAGGACACGACGCCGGTCCTGCTGAGCCTGAAGGCGCAGGTGCAGAGGACGGACCTAACCCCCCCGTCCCCCCTTCCCGGCGCGGGAAGGGGGGTGAACGAAAGCGCCCCCTCTCCCCGTGGGGGAGGGTGGGGTGAAGACGTCCGCGCGCGCCAGGCGCAGATGGCCCGCGAGAGAGATGAGTTGGTGGAGAAGACGGCTCGCTCCCTGGACCCCTTGCGGCGGCGTCTCTTCTTGAAGATCCTCCGCTGGGCGCAGGGTCTCGCCCCCCACAGGGAAGAGGCCCTCTTCTACATAGGCTCCGCCTGGCCGGCCCTGCGCCGGCTGGCCCTGGAGCTGGGGCGGCGGCTAGTTGAGGCCGGCTCCCTGGCCATGCCCGACGACGTGTTCTACCTGGAGACCGGAGAGTTGCTGGCAGCTAGCGAGGTCCGAGCTGCCGGCCAGGCCCGCCAGGACCTCGCCAAACTGGCGAGCGAGCGACGCGAGCTGCGAGAGGCTCGAAAGCGGCTGCATCCGCCCGCGGCGGTGCCCCCTGCCGCCAGGTGGACAGCAGGGGGGTTCGATATCTCCTTCGCGGAGACTCAGAAGAGGAACGTAGCCGAGGGCCCTACCCTGCGGGGCTTTTCCGTGAGCCCCGGCCGGGTCACCGCCCCGGCAAGCGTGATCCTCTCTCCTGCCGACTTCGACAAGATGGTGCCCGACACCATCCTGGTGTGCCCCACCACCAACCCCGCCTGGACGCCTCTCTTCGCCCAGGCGAAGGGCCTGGTCACGGACATCGGGGGAGTGGCAGCCCACGGCTCTATCGTGGCGCGGGAGTACGGCATCCCGGCGGTCATGGGCACGGGCAACGGGACCCAAAGGATAGTCAGCGGGCAGATGGTAACTGTCGACGGAGACGCCGGCACGGTGACCTTGGTGGTCTAGGAGAAAACAAATGAACGCTGACATCGTTGCTTTCAAGAAACAACTGAAGGACAAAGGAACGAAAGGATTAGTAATAGACCTTGATGAGACGCTTTCATGGACAATCCATCACATGGCCGGCGAACTTGCGAAGCTCTATGGAAATCCCCAAGATCTATCAGTAGACGAATTACGCGAAAGAATCATTGCTCGCGATATTCCATTTTGGAAAGTCGAAGAAATTCGAAAGTGGGGGCTGCAAGCCCTGGAATCGGAAGAAATGACGGAAGAGTATCCGATCATTGAAGGTTCCGATAAAGCGGTTGAGAAAATAGATCGTGTTATCTCTGTAGCAGGCTACCTTACTTTAAGACAGACGTCAATCAGAGATGCTACAAAGAGATGGCTGAAGAAACATGGCTTTCCCGATAGACCAGTGATAACCAGGCCTAACAGCTTAAAGCTCGAAGAAGGAATGAAATGGAAAGCAGATACATTAGCTTATCTCTATCCCCAAGTAATCGGTTTGATTGACGATACCCTTGATATTTTTAACTATTTACCAAGCAGTTATAAGGGAATCATTTTTCTGTATGGTAAAACGGATTACCCCAAAAGCGATCTGAACATTATTCCCTGTAAAACTTGGGATGACGTTTACAAGAAAGTAGTAGAACACAAGGCCTCGTTGGATCAAACAGCGGACCGCAAGAAAGGACTGAGCTAAGTTGGAGAAGAACCAGTTTATCATGAATATTCCTCATGCGGAGAGCGTGAACCTGGAAAGTCTGGTGGAGTATCAAAGCGGACAGTTGGTTAGCCTGACGATTACCCAATTGCCCAACATCAGCGTTATATTGTTTGCTATACCCCAGGGGGAAGAGATCGGTGCCCACAGCGCGCCGGGGGACGGCCTGTTACAGATCCTGGACGGGGCCGCGGAGATCACTATCGGCGACAAAACCCTCACCGTCGAGAAAGGGGAATCTGTGGTCATGCCGGCCAATGTGCCGCATGCCTTGGCAGCAAAAGAACGGTTTAAGATGCTGCTGACCTATATTAAGTAATGAGAAACCATGCGCCCTCAGCCACGCCGTCATCCTCTAGCTTGGATGGTGCGGGACCAGCAGAAAGCGCAAAGCCAGTCTAGGCCACTTTCGTGCGCCGGATCGGCTCTTCATGTGCCTATCCTCCGCGCGATTGGCCTGGCTCCCCTGGTCGTGATCACAGTGATGGGGATGGGGTTGCTGCGGGTGGTCCCCAAGGCGGCGATTCCTGCGCTCTTGGTGGTGGTCGTGCTCAACGCGGCGGGCTCCATCGGCGACGTTCTCGTGGTATCGTGGCTGCTGACGAGTCCGCGAGGGAGCCTCGCACGTGATGCGGGTGACGCGATCACGATCTATCGTCCGCGCGCTCGATCATGAACAGCATGCTGAGACTGTCTGGGGGCGGAGGTTCGGGTCAGGACGCTGGTCGGTTGACCCGGATCAGCACGCCAGTCATCTCGCCTTGAGCCTCGGTTGCGACGTGTACGCGTTGGGCCAGACCAACGAAAGCTGTATCCACAGTGCAGACGACGATCCCTGCGTGTCCGGGCAGCATCGGCGCAAGTTTAGGCTAACGCGACCCGGCGGCCGACGATCCCTGCGTGTCCGGGCAGCATACTGTGCAGGCGAGCGAAGTGCCGTCGGTTGAACGTCAGCAGCACGCGGTTCTCTGAGCAGGCGAAGGCCAGGACCATCTCGTCAGGCAAAGCCTGCCCTGCTTTGCCAGTGTCCGCGATGGTGAGTACGTCGTGTCCAAGGCGGCGCAACTCCTCGACCGCAGGCAAGGGGAAGTTCTCATTGGCGTAGAAACGGGTCACGGTCTAAGCCGCCTCGTTCTCGACGATCTCCGCATCGATTTCGCCACGATGGGCCCGATAGTAGGCCCAGGCGTTGGCCAGATCCTCTGCTCGCAGGGTCGGATAGGCTTGTAGCAGGTCCGCCTCGCTGGCGCCCAGCAGCTTTGCCTGCACCAAGACCCAGACGGGGATCCGAGTTCGGACAATGCAGGGCTCTCCACCGCAAACAGCTGGTATGCTTTCGATGCCCGGAAAGGCGTCTCCCAGCTCTCTCGCCACCCACTGAAGCAGTTGGGCCTTCTCCGCCGGCGTCAGACTGGGCAGCAGTCGCTCAATGTCCTGAAGAGCACTCATGGCACTCACCACACCCCCTGCCTTCGACCTTGCCTGACCCTGGTATCTACTGCTGGCATCTTCTCGACCGTAGCTTTCAGAGATTATAGCATCGATGACGTGCAGCACCGACGAAGATGGTGGCTCGAACTACGCCGGATCGATCAACGGCTATCCCAGCTTCGCGCGGGCGAGTCGCTCCATGAAGCTGGGCTTGTTGGAGTGGCGTTGCCGGAGTTGGCTCAGCCGCTCGTCGAATGCTTCTGATGAGCCGGCACGAGCGGCCAGGTCCCGGATGTCCTTCAGCAGCTCCACAGCCTGGTCGTACTCCCTAGCCTTTTTCGCCTGGATGAGGGCCTCCACATCGTGCCACAGCCTATCCTCGCGTCCGACGAGGCTGTCCAGGTACTTGGTGCGAGCGGCCGCTCGCTCCCTCTCCAGACGAGCCTGCTCTTCGGCCTTGCGGCGCTCTTCCTCGCGCCGATGCCTCTCGGCCCGCTCTTCGGCGGCTGAGATCAACTCCGCCACTGTTCGTCCGCCAGGCCCGAATGCTGGTCCTTCCGACGGAGCCTGGGACTTCCGAAAACGTTGGAGCAACTCGGCCTGCAGGGTGGGAACTCCTTCCTCCATGAGCCGGAGCAGCAGCGCGTCCTTCTCCGACGCCGGCAGGTCTTGAATCCAGGATTCCAACGCGAACCGAGATGGCATAGTAGTGCGGAGGACCGGGCTGCGCACCGCGGCCTCCGCGATCAGGTTCTCGTCGACCCGGAGGAAGTCGGCAAATGCCTTCAGCGAGGCCGAGGGCTTTGCCAGCCCGGGGGGCACGGGGGGCTCGACCGTGTCGTCGTCCAGGAAACCGTCCTGGGCGCACATCAGCCAGCCCAGGTAGAGGCAGCGTAGGTCGCCCGAGGCCAGCTCCGACCTGAGGGGCACCAACGACTCCATCCAGCCATCGTCCTCGTCTTCCCAGCTGCTCTCCTCGTCCTCAGAATGGAACTCCAGGATCGTGAAGTCACCCGAGAAGCGGGCGTCGGCTCCGTCGCAGGCGCAGTAGAGCGAGGTGGTTTCCGGTCCGAGCAGTCGCTTGGGCAGCCGGAGCATGAACTCCCGTGTCCCCCAGTTGGCGAAGTACACGAAGGCGTCGAAGTACTTCTCCATCAGCTTGGAGGGATTGCCCTTGAAATCGCCCCAGTGGTACTCATTCTGGAGTCGAGTCGATGTGATGGTCGCGCGGGTGGACAGCGTCCTCAATTCGGCCATCTGCTCCTTGGTGAGCGGCCGGTCGATCGCCAGGAACTCGTAATACTGGTACTCGCTCATGGGCTCCTCCCTCTGCCTTCAAGCGAACAGGGCATCGAACGATCTACCTGCAAGTAGTCGGCCAGTGCTGATCGGTGCATCCCCAGTGCTTGACAGCCTTCAGCTGCGTTGCTAGAGTGATGCCGAGCAGAGTATAGGTGGCGGTGACCCTGTCCGAAAGGCTGGGTTGAAAAGGGGAAGTCCGGTGAGAAGCCGGCGCTGTCCCGCAACTGTGACTGGTAGATGCCAACCAGGAGCCAGGATACCTGCCTGCCACCTTGAGCCGCGGACCTTCGAGAGAAAAGGCGTAGGCCGATCGGGTTCCTTGGGGATACCCAACCCTTGCCGGCAGCTCGCGGGCAAGGGTTTTCCTTTGCGCACCGCCTCCAGGGTATGCGGCCCGTCGCGAACCACCCGAGGAGGTGCATCATGCGTATCCCGTTCCTGTGCGTTCTGGCCCTGTGGTTAACCCTCGTGCCTGCCTGCGCGGCCTCGCCCAAGGCGGCCGCGTTTCCCTCTCCAACCGGGTTTGCCACCGTCGAGGCAACGGCTGCCCGCTTTCCGCTGACGGTCACCGATGATGCCGCGCGCTCAGTGGTCGTATCGAGACTCCCTGAGCGCATCGTCTCGCTCTCTGCCAGCAACACGGAGATCCTGTACGCGCTGGGGTTGGGCGACAGAGTGGTGGGAGTCGACGACTACTCCAACTACCCCGCCTCCGTGAAGGACAAGCCCAGGGTTGGTGGTTTCTCGAACCCCGATCTGGAGAAGATAGTCGTGCTCAGCCCGGATCTGGTAGTTGGGACCGGGATGCATGTGAAGACCGTGCTCGCCGAACTGGAGCGTCGGAAACTCACCGTGCTGATCGTGGATCCGAGGGATGTGAGCAGCGTGATGGACAAAATCACGCTGGTGGGAACAGCCACGGGGCAAGGTGCGTCGGTTTCCCTTGCCGGCGACATGCGGAAGCGGATAGAGGCGGTCGAGACCCGGTTGAAGGGGGTCGAGCCGGTCAGGGTGTTCTTCGAGCTGGATCCGCAGTTGCACACGGTTGGGCCAGGCTCCTTCGTGGACGACATGATCCGGACCGCGGGTGGTGTGAACATAGCGGCTGACGCGGGTAGAGAGTGGCCGCAGTTGAGCCAGGAAGCCCTCCTGATGAAGGATCCGCAGGTTATCGTCCTCTCCGACCATGGTAGCGCCGGCGGCCAGAGTCCCGAGAGCGTGGCAGCCAGGCCGGGGTGGCAGCAGCTTTCCGCCGTCAAGAGCAAGCGGATACACGCGTTGGAACCCGACCTCATCAATCGGGCGGGCCCTCGAGTCGTCGATGGCCTGGAGTTGCTTGCCGGGACGTTCCATCCGGACAAGATGAAGTAGGTGGCAGCGATGGAAATCGCCATGGAAGGCACGCGCGCAGCTGTTCGAGGACGAGGGCGAGTCAGCCTCGGACGGTACGGCGTCGCGGTGGCATCTCTTCTCTCCGTGACCCTGATCGGCGTCATGGTTGGAAAGGCCGCGTTGGATCCAGGTACGGTCTTCGCCATCCTGCTCTCAAAGCTGCCCTTCGTGGACGTTACGCCGTGGTGGCCCGCGAGCCATGAGGCGATACTGCTGGAGATACGGCTTCCGAGGGTGGCAATGGCTGCGCTGGTAGGGGCAGGGCTGTCCGTGGCCGGCGCCACATACCAGGGGCTGTTTCGCAATCCCCTGGCCGAGCCCTACCTGATCGGTGTCGCGGGCGGGGCAGGCCTTGGCGCCGCGCTGGCGATGGCTTTGTCGTTGCCGTCAATCTTCTACCTGTACGGTGGGGTGCAACTGGCCGCCTTCGCGAGCGCCATGCTCACCGTGGGCCTGGTCTATGCGCTCGCCAGGGTGGGGCATTCCACCCCTGTCACGACGCTGCTGCTGGCGGGCGTTGCTATGGGGTCGCTGGCCAACGCCGCCACGGCCTTCGTCATGTACTCCATGGGCGACAAGATAGTGGTGATCTATGCCTGGATGCTGGGCGGGTTCAACATCGCCAGCTGGCAGCAGGTCGCAGTGGCGGCCCCATCCGTCCTCTTCTCCATCTTTCTCCTCACGCTGCTCGGCCGTGTGGCGAACGTCATGCAGCTGGACGACGACCAGGTTCGCTCCCTCGGCATCAACCTGGAGCTTGCGAAGCTTCTCCTGGTAGTGGGGGCCACCCTCGCGACGGCGGCCGCCGTGTCGGCCAGCGGCCTGATCGGCTTCGTGGGGCTGGTGGTCCCCCACGTCGTTCGCATGTTGTGGGGGCCCGATCATCGCTCCCTGATCCCCCTGTGTGCTCTTCTCGGGGGGACTTTTCTCATCGCGACGGATGCGGCAGCTAGGATGCTGCCGGGCCCTCAGGAGATACCGGTGGGCGTGGTGACCGCCTTCGCCGGTGTGCCGTTCTTCCTCTACCTGCTCCGCCAGCAGAAACGGTCGGTGTTTTGATGGAACCGGTGCTTTCGATGGATGGGATACAGTTCGGGTACGGCGACACCCCCGTCCTGGAGGACGTGTCGCTGAGTTTGGAGCCAGGGACCTTCGTCGGGCTGGTGGGGCCGAACGGATCTGGCAAGAGCACGCTGTTGCGGATCGCCTCGGGGTTGCTGAAGCCTGCGGGAGGCTCGGTCAGCTTGGGCGGGCAACTGATGGACGGGATGAAGCGGTCTGATGTCGCTCGCCGCCTGGCGCTGCTTCCTCAGAACAGCTCCGTGCCGCCTGCGTTCACCGTCTGGGATGTGGTCCTGATGGGCAGAACCCCCTTCCTCGGTTTCTTCGGCAAGGAGCGTGCATCCGACTATGCCGCCGCCGAGCGGGCGATGCAGGCGGCGCAATGCTGGCATCTGGCGGACCGGAGGATGGAAGAGCTCTCGGGCGGTGAACGGCAGCGGGTTCTCGTTGCCAGGGCGCTGGCGCAGCAGCCCTCCGTGCTGCTGTTAGACGAGCCGACAACCCACATGGATATGCAGCATCAGATCGGCGTGATCCAGTTGGTGTCTGAGTTGCTGGCCGGTGGGCTGGCCGTGCTGGGAGTGTTCCACGACCTGAACCTCGCGGCATGCTACTGCCATCGGATCGCGGTGTTGTCCGGCGGCAGGATCGTGGCTGCCGGGGCGCCCTGTGAGGTGCTGCGAGCCGACCTGTTGTCTCGGGTCTTTCGGGTGGAGCTCTGTCTTACCGACCATCCATCAATGGGGATACCGGCCGTGCTTCCGCCGGGTCCGCGCCCCGTCAGCGCCCGGCCGCCAGGTGCCGGATTCGCGCGTTAGTGCGTCGTTTCCTGTGTAGGGCAGGGTCTTGTACCCTGCCGCCCGGTGATGGGTACGTTGGTGGGCAGCGTCGCGCGTCCATGTTCCTGGCGGAAGGGGACAAGCCCCTTCCCTACGTCAGGGAATTGCGGAACGGCGCACTTAGAACTCCAAGACGGCCCCCCGAGTTGACAGGTGGCGAGGGTTGTGGTTAACCTCTTCATTAAGAAAGATGCTTATCATCCTACCACCATGCTTTGGCGAAGAAGGAGACTGCTCATGCCAAGCCCGAGCCTGGAAGATGCACTGGCCCGAACCGAGAGCGACGCTGAGTCGGCCCTGAAGGCGGCTTCCGCCGTTGCGGTATCGCTGAAGCGGCTGCGCGGCGCTACCCGGGTGGGGGATCTGCGGGAGATCCGCAGGGCAATGGATGCGGCAGAGCAATCCATCGCGGCCCTGAGGCAGCAGTTCGCCAACACGGCGGAGGGCTGGGATTTCGACGAGGAGGAATACCTCGCGGGCGGGGCCTATCTGGAGGAGCTCGTCCGGACGGCACAGCGCCAGGGACTCAACATCTACCAGCAGGACGACCAGATCTACAGCTATCCATCCCTGGTGCGAGTGCTGGCGGGCGAGCGGGCGGTGACGATCGATCGGGCCAGGGAGAAGCGTCTTCGGCCCAGTGTGCTGGTGGCCCACCTCAAGGATATCCAGGGCCGCAAGCCTCGTTTCAAGTCCGAGGCGTTCCTGGAGTCGCTGTATCGGGTCCACGAGCGGATCGTTGCCTACCGGGGCAAACGGCGGGGGACTGTGGTGCGGCTCAAGGAGGTGTACGACTGGTTGACGCCCAGGCCGGGAGACAGCCGGGACTACACGGTCCAGGAGTTCGCCCGGGACATCTACCTGTTGGACCAGAGTGGGATCACCGAGACCAGGGACGGTGCCCGAGTCAGCTTCCCCGCCGCGACCGGCACGAAGAGTGCCAGTGGCACCATCACCGTGATTACCCAGGGCGGGCAGGAGAAGCGCTACTACGGCATCAGCTTCGAGGGAGCGGAGTAGCGAGATGGCATCGCTGCAGATGAGGCCCGAGGACTGGTTGCGAGTCATCCGCGCCGAGTATCTGGGGGATTTCGTCCTCCGGGGAGGGGCGGCGGTGAAGTTCGCGGTGCCGGCTGGAGAGATGGAGCGGTCTGCCGTGCAGGTTGGGCTGGAGAGGGCGGCGGAGGAGGGTGGGTACCAGTTCGCCGGAGTGGACTCGGCCACCGCCAAGGTCCACATGATGGACAAGCTGTTTCACGAGGTGGCTCGGCAGGTGGACTGGGACGCGCTGGCAGTCCGCTTCGTGGCGGGGCTGCTGGAAGAGAACGGCTACAGGCTCCCGGAGGATGCAGGTCGCCTGGACCTGCATGAGGTTGCGGCTCTGAACGGCTACCAGGAGCCGGAGTTGAGGCGGGACGTGCGGAGGTGGCTGGTGGGGCGGATCTACCAGGACTCCGGCATGAGCCGGGAGTTCCGCATAGCCATGCTTCGGTTGTGCCAGGCTCAACTGGATCCCACGGACGTGTCCCCCATCGAGAGTGGGGCGATCAAGGAGTGGCTGCGCGGCGAGCTTCGGCTCCTCTCTTCCCTCAAGCCCTCGCTGATCTACCAGAAGATAGCCAGGCATAACGCCCGGCCCATGCTCGCGTCTCTCGTCAGGTGGCTGCGACTCACTGGGAGCAACGGGTTGGTGCTGGGTCTGGACGTAACGCAGGTCATGGCCGACCGAGCCCACACCCCGGAGGGCTACCTTTATTACAGCAAGCCCGCCGTCATGGACGGCTACGAGCTGCTGCGCCAGTTCGTGGACGGCGCCGACGAGCTGTCGAACTGCCTGATCGTGGTGGTGGCATCGCCGGAGTTCCTCACCGACCACACCAGGGGCCTCGACGCCTACGAGGCGTTGAAGCTTCGGATCTGGGACGAGGTTCGGGATCGGGACGTCCCCAATCCGCTTGCCGCCCTGATCCGGCTCTCCGGCTCGGCGGAGGAGCGGCTGCCGGTGTATCTGGAGGGGAGGGCGGATGAACGGCATGGATGACAGGGTTCGAGACCGCCGCGCGATAGAGGCGCTTCGGTCGGGCGTGCCCAACCGGGACGCCGTGCGGGTGCTGGGCACCTCCCAGCCGGAGATCGAGGCCCGTTTCCAGGAGATGCTGGCCCAGGCGCGGGAGGGAAGCCTGACGGGGCAGCCGGGTGGGAGCATGCTGATCGCTGGGGATTTCGGCTCCGGCAAGAGCCACCTGCTGGAGCACTTCCAGCACCTGGCTCTGGACGAGCGGTTCGTGTGCAGCAAGCTGGTGGTCAGCAAGGAGATGCCGCTCTACGACCCCTTGAGGGTGTACCGCGCTGCCATCGCCGGCGCGGTGATACCCGGCGCCGTGGGATCGGCCCTCTCCGAGTTGGCGGCCAGGCTGGACCCGGTCCGACCGGAGTACGTTGCCTTCCGGACCTGGGTGAACAACGAGGCAGGGCTGGATTCCCGCTTCGCGGCTACCCTCTACCTGCACGAGCGCGGTCGTGATGACTACGAGATGCTGGAGCGGATCCTGGCCTTTTGGGGCGGCTGGCAGATCAACACGAGCGAGATCAGGAAGGGGCTGAAGGCGCTGGGGGCGAGCGCGGCCTTCTCGATAGGCAAGGCTCCCCCAGCCAAGGATCTGGCGATCCAACGCTTCAAGTTCGTCTCGAGGATGATCGCAGCGGCCGGCTTCTCCGGCTGGTTGCTGCTACTGGATGAGGTGGAGCTGATCGGGCGCTACTCCTTCCTGCAGCGGGCCAGGTCCTACGCCGAGGTCGCTCGGCTTTCCAACAAGCTTCAGGACGAGGGCATACCCTGCATGACGAGCATCCTCGCCATCACGAAGGACTTCGAGGAGGCGGTGCTGGAGGGGCGCAACGACCGGGAGCGGGTTCCCGGCAAGCTGCGAGCCTCCAGCTTCCCGGCGCATCTCGCCATCGCGAGTCAGGCCGAGCGGGGGATGCGGCTGATCTCGCGGGAGCGGCTGACGCTGCGGTCTCCGGACCAGGGGCAGCTACTCCAATCGTATCTCAAGGTCAAGGCGACTCACGCGAGCGCCTATGGGTGGTCCCCTCCGGATGCCGGATCTCCCGAGCGGCTGGGCAGCACCCCGATGCGCACCTTCGTCCGCTTCTGGATCAACGAGTGGGACCTGCGGCGCGCCTATCCGGACTACTCGCCGAAGATGGTGGTGGCAGAGCTGCGTCCCAGCTACGATGAGGACCTGGATCTGGAGGTGGCGCCGGAGGGCCAACCCCAGGAGGGCGAGGGTCTGAATGCCGATACCGTTTCGTGACCTGGACGACCTGGGTGAGTTGGGCGCGGCGGCCTTCCTGAAGGTGGCCCGCGGGCACGACGGCGGCACCCTCTTCGGGGCGCTCTTCCTGGTGAGCGCTCGGGGCGAGCCGCTGGAGTTCACCTTCAACCGCGCGGACGCCCCCTCATCTCCCCTGTGGCGTCCCGCCGACGTGCGGCGGCAGTTGGAGCGGAGCCTCACCATCTCGCTGCTGTCTATCTGCCCACGGGTGCCCAGGCTGCTCCTCTGCCTGGCGTCCGAGGTGAGCGCGGAGCTGTTCAGCCACGAGATCCGTCTCTCCCTCCCCGCCTGCCGGATCGCCACCGCCCTGGAGACCGTCCCCTACCTGGCCGAGGAGCGGCGGGAACTCGTGGAGACCCCGGAGCCGCTGCACCTTTTCTGGTTCCCCGACCGGCCGTCCGAGGGGATGGTGGAGGCGCGGCTGCTGGATGAACTGGTGGGGCGGGGGCTGCTGCTGGAGCCGTTCGACCGGGCGCTGGCCGGCCTCAGAGAGGTGTACGGCCCGTTCGACCGCGCGGAGTCGGAGCCGTGACCTCGGGGTGGTGGCACGCTCTTGGCCCTGGTCCCGGGATGGCTCCCTCCCGTTGGGGAAGACGGTCTGATGTTTCGCCAACGAGCGACCTGCCGCCGGCGGGACTGCTGTCCATCCCTCGTCCAGTGGGGAGGCGGCCGGGTCGCCGAGACCCTGGAGCGGTAGGACCGCTCATCCCCGCCAGGTCGACTCCGCAGACGGCGAGGGTGGGAAAGGCCGCCCGCTACCGGAAGCTGCTGACGCCATGGCTGCGTGAGGGGGGAAGCGTATCGCTGGAGGGGCTCTCCGCCGCCGAGCCGTGGATGGGGCTGGCCACGCCGCCGCCTGAGAGGGAGGAAACCGACTCCGACCAGATACCCAGCCCGTACTCCGACCTCGTGTCGCTCACCAGGAGGCTCGCCCTGCTGCTGCAGCTTCCCGTGGAGTTGATCCTCTCCCCCAGCGGCCCCATCGAGTGGGCCGGGCAGCTGTTCCAGTATCAGCTGGAGGGCGTGCAGGCGCTGCTGTCCCGGGATGCGCTGCTGCTGGCCGACGAGATGGGGTTGGGGAAGACGGTGCAGGCGATTGCAGCCCTCCGGATCCTCGCCCTGCGGCGCGAGCTGGAGCGGGTCCTGGTGGTGGTGCCGGCCGGTCTGATAGCGCAGTGGCGCCGGGAGCTGGACCGTTGGGCCCCCGAGCTACGGGTCTCGACTGTGAGGGGCTCCGGAGATGAAAGGGCATGGCAGTGGGCCACGCCGGCTCACGTCTACCTGGTGGGCTACGAGACCCTCAGGATGGACTCTTTCGGCGGTCCCCAGGCGTCCCCCGTCCGCAAGCTGTGGGATCTGGTGATGCTGGACGAAGCTCAGAAGATCAAGAATCGCGGAACGGACGTAGCCGAGAAGTGCAAGAGGCTGCTTCGCCGGCGGGCCTGGGCGCTCACGGGCACCCCCCTGGAGAACAGTCCCCAGGAGTTGGCCTCGGTGCTGGAGTTCGTCGCCCCGCTACTTCCGCGGCACTCCCCGGCGCGGCTTCAGCCCGGACCGGAGTTGGTTCGGTTGCACGCGGGACTCCAATTGCGCCGCCGCAAGAGGGACGTGCTGGCCGACCTGCCGCCCAAGCTGGTCAGCGACGTAACGGTGACTCTTACCGGAGCGCAGCGGGATGCGTACGAGCGGGTCGAGCGGGCGGGCATCGTGGAGCTGCGGCGGAGGGGTGAGGCGCTGCGGGTGGAGAACGTGCTGGAGCTGATCGTCCGGCTGAAGCAGATCTGCAACTTCTGCCCGGTTGACGGTAGGTCCGCCAAGATGGAGGAGCTTCTGCCGAGGCTGGAGGAGTTGCGGGAAGGGGGTGCCCGTGCGCTGGTGTTCAGCCAGTTCGCCGATGCCACCTTCGGGGCGGCGGCCATCGCCCGGCAGCTGGCGGGCTTCAACCCGCTGCTGTACACCGGCTCGATGTCGCTGGCGGAGCGGGACGCGGTGGTCCGGGAGTTCCGGGAAGACCCATCTCACCGGGTGTTGGTGCTCTCGCTGCGAGCTGGCGGCCAGGGGCTCAACCTGCAGGATGCCTCCTACGTCTTCCACTTCGACCGCTGGTGGAACCCTGCGGTGGAGCGGCAGGCGGAGGACCGCAGCCACCGGCTGGGGCAATCGATGCCGGTCAACGTATATCGATACGTCTGTGAGGGGACGATCGAGGAGCGGATCGCGGAGGTGCTTCGCGACAAGCAGCTGCTGTTCGATCAGATGGTGGACGACGTGTCGCTGGACCTCCAGGAGAAGCTGAGCGCCGGGGAGCTGTTCGACCTCTTCGGACTCGCCTCTCCCCAGCCGTGAGCTACACTGTTGTGCGCCCACCATTTCGCCGCGGTGAGTCATCGTTTGTCATGATTGCCACTTGAAGCCGTGCATGGTATATTATGCATAGCATGGCATTGTGAAGGTTAAGTGGTATCAAGTGAGCGAGGTGACGCGTGGCAGAGGTGAGGACGAAGGTGGCCGAGGGCGGCAGGATCGTGATCCCTGTGGAATACCGTCGTGCCCTTGGGATGGATGTGGGGGATGAGGTGATTCTGCGCCTGGGAGAGGGGGAGCTGACCGTGCTCACGCCGCGCCAGGCGATCCGCCGTGCCCAGCAGTTGGTCCGGAGGTACATTCCAGAGGGTCGGAGGTTGGCAGAGGAGCTGATATCGGAACGGCGTGAGGAGGTGACCGGTGGCTAAGGCTGTTCTCGATGCCTCAGCCCTGTTGGCGCTGCTGAATCAGGAGACCGGCAGCGAGGCAGTTGCCGATACGGTGAGCACAGGAGTCGCTCTGAGCGCAGTCAGCCTCTCTGAAGTGATTGCCAAGCTTGCCGAGAGCGGCATGCCGGAGGCCGTGATTCGGGAGGTGCTCGACCCCCTTGGCATCGAGGTTGTAGCCTTCGGCCTCGATATGGCGTACGAAACGGGGCTGCTGCGACCGGGCACCAAAGCTCAAGGGCTCTCTCTGGGCGACCGAGCCTGCCTGGCCCTCGCTCAACGCCTCGGCCTCTCAGCGGTTACCGCGGACAGGGCTTGGGCGGTCCTGGATCTGGGCGTCACCGTCCGCGTGATCCGCTAATTGACTCTGCGGCGTAGCCTCCACAAGTTAGGATTGACCGACAGGATGCCTCATGTGTTGAATCCATCGATGGGGTCCAGTATGCTGGTGACCGTCGAATCGACGGGGAGTCGCTGGCGCCTTGCCGGCGTTCCAATCGGGCATCCGCAACTCAAGGCCGAAGGCGCCTGTCCACGCAGAGAAGGCAAGACACGCAGGAGACACTGGGGGGGGAGATGCAGCCACTGGAAGGTACGCCGCGAGGCGCCATCATTCAGCGCGACCAGAAGAGCTATGCCATCGTGCCAAGGACCCCGTTGGGGCTGGTTACGCCCGATATCCTGGAGAACATAGCCCGGGTGGCGCGGGAGTACAATGTGCCGATTATCAAGATCACCTCGGCCCAACGCATGGCCCTGGTGGGGATTCCGCCAGAGTTGATCGAGGAGATCTGGCAGAAGCTGGGCATGGGAGTAGGACCCGCTGTAGAGGTGTGCGTGCACTACGTGCAGGCCTGCCCCGGCAACAGCCTGTGTCGCTTCGGGATGCAGGATTCCCTCGGCCTCGGGAGCGAACTCGAGGAGGTATTCGTGGGCATGGACATGCCGGCCAAGGCTAAGATCGGCATCTCCGGCTGTCCCATGAACTGTGGTGAGAGCTACATGCGGGACTTTGGGGCTTTTGGGAAGAAGTCCGGCTGGACCGTGGTCTTTGGGGGCAATTCTGGCGGAAGGCCCCGCATCGGGGACGTCATTGCCGAGGGGTTGTCCCAGGAGGGGGTCGTGTCTCTGGCGAGGCGCTGCTTCAGCTACTATGCCGAGAACGCCAGGAAGAGAGAGCGCACCGCTCGCTTCGTTGAGCGGATCGGCGCCGAGGAGTTCAAGAAGGCCGTCCTAGAGTAGTCGTCTGTAAGAGTAGAAGGGGGATGGGGTATGAAACTGCAGGATCAGGTTGCCATTGTTACCGGATCTGCCGCCGGCGTCGGGCGAGCCACGGCTATCATGCTTGCCAAGGAAGGCGCCAACGTGGTGGTCAACTACACCAAGTCGGAGGCCGAGGCGAGGGAGACCGTGGATGCCATCGAGGCGCTGGGGCGTAAGGCCATCATGGTGCGGGCCGACGTGTCGGATGACCAGCAGGTGAATGTCATGGTGGACCGGGCCGTGGAGGCGTTCGGCCGGGTGGATATCCTGGTGAACAACGCCGGCACCACTGTCATGATACCATTCAAGGACATGGATGCGGTGACGGAGGAGGGCTGGGATCGCGTCTTCGCCGTCAACGTCAAGGGGGTCTTCTTCTGCTCTCGGGCGGCGGCCAGGGTAATGCGGCAGCAGGGGAGCGGTTGCATCGTGAACGTTGCCTCCATAGCGGGTCTGGTGGCGGCCGGCTCTTCCATCGCCTATGCGGCAAGCAAGGCGGCGGTGGTCAACATGACCAAGACTATGGCCCTGGGTCTGGCCCCAATCATCCGGGTGAACTGCGTGGCGCCGTCATTCATCGATACCCGCTGGAACGCCCCTCGGCCCGAGATGCTGCCGAAGGTCGCAGAGCGTGCGGCCTTGAAGCGTGTGTCCAAGCCGGAGGACATTGCTGAGGTGATCGTGTCGCTGGTCACCAGCGCGGCATTCGTCACCGGCCAGACGGTGCCCATCGACGGAGGGCAGTTCCTAGCCTAGTCTTCGCCACAGTGGTTACACAGTAGGGGTCGGCAGAACTGCCGACCCCTACTGTGTGATCCCTATAGTGGACTGCTAGGCGGTGGATGGCTTCGACAGACGATCCTTGAGCGTCGCTGTGGCCGTGTCATCCACTCCAGGGGCGGCCCTCCAGGGTGTGCCCACGAGGGGCAGGAGAAGGCGGTCTGCGCCCAGATACCCGGCGGTCTTCCAGGCCAGCATAAGGAGGATGGCCAGTGTGAACAGGATGGGGTTCACGCTGGCGGTGCCCGCCATCATGAAGTTCCAGTTCATGAATGCCCCGAAGAAGGCGGCGATCCCGACGAAGGCGCCGAGAATGAGCGCCGCACCTATGGCGATTTCGCCGAACACCACGAGCTTGGCGAACCAGACATGATGCCCGCCGTTCAACAACATGCTCAGGAAGTCTCGATACCAGTCGAAGCTGATGGGCGGCTTGCCGGTCTGCGGGATCATAACGGCATTTGTCCAGAAGCCCTTGAGGGCATCTCCTGTTCCCATCCAGGCGGGGTTTCCGAGCTTACCCAGCCCCGATGTGATCCAAGAGTAGCCTATATACACCCGGACCAAGAGCCATAACCAGGAAAGCCTGGTGTCGCTGAACAGAGTACGGGCGATGGGCGGATCGTCTATAAACCCCTTCCGTTTCGCTAGCGACAGCATTGCAGCACTCCTCTATTCATTCTTCGTGTTAGCCGCCATCGAGCCATCTGCCCCTTCCAGGGAAACCGCTTCGCGACACGCCCTGTTGCTGCGTGCCAGGACCGGTGAAGCTCGATCGCACTTGCCGAAGCTAAGTGTAAACTAGATTAGGTAAAGGGGTGCTGAGAGTGAGCTTAGAGTTCGCTGAGAAGACTGGTCAGATGGATTTCCTCGTAGGAACTGACCACCCGGTCGGCGGCGGATAGCAGGGACCTGTCGAAGGTGGAGGCCAGGGCGATGCACTTCATCCTCGCGTTCCTCGCGGCCTGGACGCCGCTCGGGGCGTCCTCGATGACGACGCATGTCTCCGGGTGGGACCCCATCTGCTGGGCCGCGTACAGGAAGAGGGCAGGATCCGGCTTGGACAGATTCTCAACATCCGCGATGGAGAACAGCTTTCCCCCGAACAGGGCGGACAGGTCCAACTGCTGGTCGACGATTCCGAGCAGATGAGTGTCCATGGACGTTGCCACGCAGAGCTTGTAGCTGGCTCTTATCGAGCTGTGGAACTGAAGAAAACCGGGGATGAAGGTCGATCCGGCCCGCAGTTGCTCCTCGATGATGGCCTTGCGCTGGGCCTCCAGCGTGGAGAGGTCCCCTGACAGCGACAGGGCCTCTCGCATCACCCTGGTGCTCTCCGTCAGCGACTTCCCAGCGATGAGCGGCTTGATCGCTGCGCGGTTGTAGGAAACCCCCTGGGCTTGAAGGAACAACCGGTTGGAATTGTCCCAGAGCGGTTCGGTATCAATGATCACGCCCTCCAGGTCGAAGATCACAGTGTCGATCACGGAACGCCTCCCATTTATGTCCGCCGACCTGCCTCGATCGAATCCATGTCGGTGAGGAGTCGAGAGGGCAGTCGGGGAAAGCTGCGAGCACGATAGTACACTAATCCGGCACGGCTCCTGCGGCTTCGATGTTACGATTTGAACTCATCATTGTAGTCGTTAGGGGGTCAAGGTGCCGTATTCGAGGATCGAGGATCTACCGGGCAGTGTAAAGGAGCATCTTCCAAGGCACGCTCAGGAGATATATCGTGCGGCCTTCAACAACGCGTGGGAGGAGTACGGCCACGACGAGGCGAGGGCTCACCGGGTGGCCTGGGGCGCCGTGGAGAGGGAATACCATAAGGACGAGCGGGGCCGTTGGGTAGAGATCCGGGATGAGGCAGCATAGCCTCCCTCTACCCTTGAAGCCCTGGCTGCCCGCGTGCCGCAGGGCGCTATTGCGCCGGGGAGTGCAGACACTCCAGAGGAGGCAGCCAGCCGGCTAACCCAGCATGGTCCCAACGAGCGGGGCGAGAAGCGGGAACCGGTTCAGCTTGACAGCGCTCTTCCCTTGTTGCTACATTGCGTGGCACTCCACGCGCGTTCGGAATCCTGCCGTGTCCTTCTCGGTCGCATCCAGGCACACCCCGGCCAGCCTGCTGACGATGCGGTCTGCACTCCTAGGGGGATAGGGTTTCTCCCCCCTCGCTCTAGGGGTATTCCTCTATTGAACCCAGGCATTGGCGCCTTTAAGATTCCAGTCTGATGGTCATCGTGAAGCGGTCTACCTTGCGGAGGAGCATATCATGGGGCGCGTTCTGATAACCGACGATTCGTCATTCCAGCGCAAGTGGATCAAGACGGTCCTGAGCCCCACTGGCCACGAGTTGCTCGAAGCCGCTGGAGGCCAGCAATGCCTGGAGCTGCTCTCCTCCACGCGGGTGGACTGTCTGCTTCTGGACCTGCTGATGCCGGACACGACTGGGGCTGAGGTCCTCGAGGTGCTGCGGAGCAAGGGGATCAGCGTACCCACAGTCGTGCTTACAGCGGATATCCAGGAGACCACGCGGCAGAAGTGCCGCGAATTGGGAGTTCGCTGGTTCCTGCACAAGCCCTTTAGGGACGCGGAACTCCTCGATGCAGTGCGCCAGGCCGTTGCCTCGGGCAGCGAGATCGGGTAGGCGACAGTTGAAGATCAGCGACGACCAGATCGACTACCTCCGAGAGTTGGTTAACATCGGGATCGGGCGGGCCGCGGCCGATCTCAACTCGATGGTGTCGTCCCACGTCCATCTGCAGGCGCCGATCGTGGAGGTCCTCACCCTGGGCGAGATAGCTGTAAGGGTGCAGGGTCTGGGCGGACAGCTCACCTCGGCCGTCCGCCTCGTGTTCAAGGGGACGCTGACTGGGACCGCCTGGCAGCTGTTTCCCTCCGATAGCGCGGCGAAGTTGGTCAGTCTCCTCACTGAGGACCAGGTGGAGGACGACGACCTGGATTCCCTGCGGATCGGGGCGCTGGTTGAGGTGGGCAACATCCTCCTTAACGGTGTGATGGGTGTCATCTCCAACGAAATGAAGGACCACCTCACCTTCACTGTACCCAGCTACGTGGAGGGGAGCTTCAAGGATCTGCTGATCCCCACCGGAGCGGATGAGTCGACGCTGGTTGTGTGGGCGCAGACCCACTTCGTGATCCAGCAGAGGCAGATCTCGGGACAGGTAATGCTGCTGTTCGAGATCGATTCCCTCAGCAGGCTGTTCTCGCAGCTGCCCGCGGACATGGCGATAGACCGTTGACGGCTGGCGATCTCCTGAGGCGGGAGTTCCGCCTCCTCGATTTCGTGCCCATGGGTGTGTTCGCTCTGGCGGCGGATTTCCGCGTGGTGTTCTGGAACAGCTGCCTGGAGGAGTGGACGGGGCGGGGGCGAGATGCGGTCCTTGGCAAGGAAATCGGGGAGTTGTACCCGCGGCTGCGTCATCCCAAGTACACAGGCCGCGTGCGAGCGGTATTCGAGGGCGGGCCGCCGGTCATCTTCTCGTCCCAGTTCCACGGCTACATCATCCCCTCGGCCCTTCCCGATGGAAGCCCGCGTATCCAGCACACCATCGTTACCCCCATGCCGATAGCGGGTGGCGACAGCTGCTACGCCCTCTTTACCCTCCAGGACGTTACTGAGCTGACGCGGCGGGTCCACGAGTATCGGGTCATGCGGGACCAGGCCCTTGAGGAGATGCGACGGCGTGAGGCCGTGGAGGAGGAGTTGAGGCGGCTCTCCACCATGGACCCCTTGACGGACCTGGCGAACCGCCGGCACTTCATGGATCGTCTCGCTGCCGAGATTGGCCGCGCCCGACGCTATGGGCTGCCGCTCTCGGCGATCATGTTCGATGTGGACAGCTTCAAGCAGATCAACGATGCGCTGGGCCATCCGGTCGGGGACGAGGTGCTGAAGCTGCTGGCCGTGACTATCAGGGAAGTCATCCGGGAGACGGACCTGGGAGGACGCTACGGCGGCGACGAGTTCGTCATTCTGCTTCCCCACACAGCTCTCTCGGATGCGGAGCAGATGGCCCATCGGCTCCTGGCGAAGGTGCATGCCCTCCCACCAACCGTGGGCCTCGCTGCAAGTATCAGCCTGGGCGTTGCCACTCTGCGGGATGAGGACGGCCCGGACGGCTCGGCCCTGCTGGCTCGAGCGGACCGGGCCCTCTACACAGCCAAGCAGGCTGGGAAGGGCCGCGTCTGCTCCTAGCCGGCAGCCTGCCTACGCCCGGCCTGCTCCGGTTCTCCGCAGGACGGCCTGCCTGGCCGCGAGCAGTATCGCCTCCTTCATGTTCTCCTCGATGGCCACCCCCTTGCCAACGATGTCGAAGGCCGTGCCGTGTCCCACGGTGCAGAAGATGATAGGCAGCCCCTCAGCCACGGTGACCACCTTGCCGAAGTCCAGCAGCTTGATGGCGATGCGTCCCTGGTCGTGGTACATGCTCACGTACACGTCGTAGCCGGGCTGTCGAACGGTCACGAAGAAGGTGTCGGCTGGGATGGGGCCGTAGACCTCCAGGCCCTCGGCCCTGGCGTCCTCGATGGCCGGCAGTATCTCGTCGATTTCCTCCCGACCCACCAGACCGCCCTCGCCGCCGTGGGGATTGAGCGCCGCGACCCCGATGCGAGGACGGGCAACGCCGGATGCCTTCGCCGCCCTCTCGCCGAAGCGGATTGTGGCCAGAACCCGCTCTCGGGTGATGTAGGAGGGCATCTCCTTCATCGGGACGTGGAGTGCGACCGAGCCCAGTGTGAAGGTGGGGCTCACCTGAAGCATCGTATACTCTATGCTTCCACACAGGTGGGCGAGGTAGTCGTACTCGTCCGGGAAGTCGAAGCCGGCCATTTTCATAGCCCCTTTGTTGAGGGGGCCTGAGGCGATGGCTTCCACCCTGCCCGTCAGGGCCAACTCCGCGGCGTGGGTCAGGTACTGTATGGATGCCCTGCCCCCCTCAACGCTGGCCCGGGCGACTTGGAAGGAGTCAGGCACGCTGGCCAGCTCTATCAGGGCCACCACATCGGGTGAGGGATCGGCATCTTGCGGAGCCGCGACCCTGGAGATGCGCTGGCTGGCCTTCCATCCTGGCGCCCGCTCAAGCGCCCGGGCGTCGCCGATCACCACTGGTCTGCACAGGTGGTAAAGGTCGGGATGGGCGAGGGCCTTGACGACCACTTCCGGGCCGATGCCCGCCGGGTCTCCCATGGGTACTGCCACCAGCGGTAGCCCCGCAGCCCCGCAATCGGGTATGCGCTCAGGGGTGTGCATGCTGTCTCCTCCCAATCGGGCCGACCAGGGCCGGCCTCTGTGGCTCAATCAGCCCAGGACTGTCTCCACATCCACGCCTCGTCGGGCCGTCATCTATGACTCCATGAGTATGTTGGTGTGGCTTATTTTGGCCGCATGTGGCGTGGAAGTAAAGGGGATCCTTCCGAGGGGGAGGCGGTACAACCTGCTGAGCGTATAATGACATACCGACTTTAGCAACATTCATGAAGTTCTCGGTGAGGAGTGGCCCATGCCCGAGTTGCCAGAGATCTACAACCTGGCCAAGCAGATGGATCTGGAGCTGAGGGGTCAGACCATCCGAGGGGTCGAGGTAGTCCAGGAGAAGTGCCTGAACATGTCCGTGGACCAATTCACCAAGCTGGTTGTGGGAAGGCAGATCGAATCGGTGACCTCCAGAGGCAAATGGGTGTTCGCCCGGCTCTCCGATGGAGCCTGGCTCCTTCTCAGCCTGGGGATGGGCGGAGATGCCCTTCTTCACAGGGACAGCGAGTCACTGCCCGGAAAGTATCAGGCGAGGCTGGACCTGGATGGTGGACGGGTGCTTACGGTCGGCTTCTGGTGGTTTGGCTACCTTCACGCTGCTATGGATGGGGATCTGTGTAACCACAAGATGACGGCCAAGCTGGGCCCCACACCCATCAGGGATACCGACTTCACAGAGGCGCGCTTCCTTGAGATGCTGCGGGGCAAGAGGGGCTCGGTGAAGGGCTTCCTGCTCAACCAGGAGCAGGTGGCCGGCATTGGCAACGTGTACGTGCAGGACACCCTGTTCCGGGCCCGCCTGCAACCCAATCGGAAACTGGAGAGTCTGGCGGAGGGAGAGAGGTCTCAACTGTTCCGTGGACTCATGGAGACGCTCATCCAGTCGGTGAGGTTGGGCGGCCTGGCCGGTGAGAAGGACCTGTACGGGTGCAGCGGCCGATTCAAGGAGTTCCTAGTGGGGTATCGGGAAGGGCAGCCCTGCCCTGAGTGCGGTACCCTTGTGGAGAAGGTCAAGGTGGGGAGCACAGCCTCCTACGTATGCCCCAGCTGCCAGAAGTGAGGCGGTGAAGATGCTCGTCCTCTGAGCAAGGGCGACTCACAAGAGGTGCTTGCGGGTCTCCTCGCTCAGAGCAGTTGCCGTTGCAGCTTGTCCGTGCTCAGTAAGGCAGCCCCTTCGCTCCCTGGATGCCCTTGAGGGTGGAGACATCTCCGGAGTGCTGGGTGATGTGGGTGACCATCAGGGCCAGCATGTCTCCCACAATGCGCTCCTCGCCGTGGAACAGTACCTTCCGGTCCAGATCGGCCTCGGTCAGCGTCTCCAGGTATGCGTCGATGGATGCCTGCACCGCCGCTTTGTATGCCTTGAACGGCTCCAGCGAAAACTGGGTGCCCAGATATGGTTCCCAGTTGGCTCCCCGAGTGGGGGTGACGCCGACTCCTACCTTGTCGCTCCACTTCTGGGATTCCCAAAGGCTTGGCTTGCCCTGGATCACAGCGTTGATGAAGCGATCCGCGCCGCCGATGATGTGGGCCACGGTTGCGCTGATGGGGTTCGCGGTGCCCGGAGGTGCCCAGTTGAACTGTTCCTCGGTGAGGTCTGAGGTTACCGCATCGTAGACCCTCCAAGCGCCCGCGACCTGCCGCCGAATGAACTCTCTCGCGATCATGGAACCATCTCCTCTCTGGTGATCTGTCTGGGAACCAGTGCCCATTCTACTACGTAGTGAGTTCTCCGATCTGCGGAAGTCTTCGCATAGCGCTGCCTCGTGGTGAGACAGGACCGCTGCGCTCGAAGCACAAGGGACCCTATGAGGAGGAGGGGCCCACCTTTGAAGCCCTGATGGCCTGGATCTCCGAGAACGGATACGAGATCGTAGGCCCGGTAGAGGAGGTGTATCTGAACGACCCATCGGTAACCGCGCCTCAGGATCTGATGACGGAGATACGGTTTCCTGTGAGGAAGGTTAGGTAGTGGCTGTGAGCGGGGACGGCTGTTCGGTCGTCCCCGCTCACGGGTCAGGCTGCTAGAGTGCGGAAGCCTGTGTCTAGGCAGCTCTCCGTCTCTCTTCCTCTTCGGTTGGGCCTCCTCGAGCTTCCTGTGGTGCGGCTGGTGCTCTTTCGATCAGGAAACGGTCCTCCACCAGGGCCGCGAGTGCCCCACCGATCAGCGGGCCGATCCAATAGACCAATTGGTTGGCCCAACTGCCGGAGACCAGGGCCGGACCCAGCGCTCGGGCAGGATTCAACCCGCCGCCCGTCAGGGGGCCGATGGCCAGGATGCTCAGGGTGATCGTCAGCCCTATGGCGAAGGGGAAAACCGACTTGGGAGCCCTCTGGTCGACGGCAGTTCCGAATACAACCAAGACCAGAAAGAACGTCGCGACGGCTTCCGTCACCACTCCTGCCAAGAAGCCCACGTTGGTGCCTAGGGCAGGGGTTCCCTGGGCAACGGTGGCAGTCCCGTACATTCCGGCAACCAGCAGGGCCGCGAGAGCTGCTCCAACCACCTGCGATACCCAGTAGATGAGCCCCATTGCCAGGCTCATCCTCCCTGTGATCACGAAGCCCAAGGTGATGGCCGGATTGAAGTGGCCACCGGAAACGGCTCCTAATGCGGTCACCATCGCTGCAATAGTGAGTCCCTGAGCGAAGGCAGTCACCACTAGAGTGGCGGGACTATCCGGTGCGCCCACCACCGACAGAGCGGACAAGGATAGAATGGCGACGAAGACGAGGGCAAAGGTGCCCAATCCCTCAACGAAGGACGATGCAGCCAGTCTTCCATTCATGGATATACCTCCGTCTTGAAGACTGTCGGCACGGAGGCAATTCGCGGGCCTGATTGAACGAACAGTCGGCCGGGAGGGTCACCACCAACCGGAATGCCCTCTTGCGCCCCTATGGCAGCGTGCCGTCCCGGCGGGCCAACGTCGTCATCGCCAAAGGCCCGGACGGTCCGGACCTTCAGGTGGTGCCGAGCGCATAGGCCCTGATGGCACAGTCTCCACAGCAAGATGTCTTCAACAACGCACCATTCCGGAGACCACTGGTAGAAGGCGGCCTCACCGCTCCGATTGCCACAAGGAACGCCCAAGATGTCTTGTGTAGATCATACCGGCTGTGGTCCGAAGGCTGTCAGGGTCGCTGAATCAGCTCAATCCTCACTCCATCGGGACCGCGCACAAATGCAATTTGGCTTCCTTGTCCAATCTTGCGCGGCGGAGACTCGAACTCGACCCCACGGCGTCTCAGTTCTCCCACAATGGAGTCAATGTCACTCACAACGAGTGCAAAGTGGTTGGTGCCCAAACCGCTCGATGATGTAGGTGCTGGCGGAGCCTCTCCGGGCGCCAGACCCCGCAAGAACACTCCCACCCCACCCAGTCGGAGATCCACAGCCTTGGCGCCATTAGCCGCTACTCTCCGTCTCATCAGTTGGGCATCCATGCCTTCTGAGAACCATCGTTCGGTCGCATCAAGGTTGCTGCAGAATATGTGGACATGGTCAAAGACAAAGCTGAGTGGAGTAGACATATCCCCCTCCAGAAGAAGTAGCTTGTGGCCGCATCTCAGGTAGCGAGAATGTGAATGGCGCAAGATCCGCTGCCGATCCCTGGCGTCGAGCCGCCATTGACGTGAGCGAGCGCAACCTTCGCGCCTGGAACCTGCCGCGGCCCTGCCCTCCCCTGTAGCTGCCAGGTCAACTCCACGATCTGAGCCACACCGGTGGCTCCCATGGGGTGTCCTCGCGAAAGCAGACCGCCGCTGGGGTTCACCGGTATTCGCCCTCCAAGGGCTGTGGCTCCCTCCCATGCTAACCGGCCTCCCTCGCCTCGAGGACACAGCCCGAGATTCTCATAAGCCAGCATCTCTCCCACCGTGAAGGCGTCGTGTACCTCCACCACATCGATGTCCTCTGGGCCCAGACCGGCGCTCTCGTACGCGGCCCCTGAACAGCGGACTACGAGGTCATCGTCCGAGGCAATGCCATCCTTCAAGGAATTCCGGTACGCGCCTGAGTTGACCGCCGAAGCAACAATGCGCACCGGCGTCTGCTGAAGCTGTCGGGCAACATCACCACAGGCCACCACCACCGCAGCGGCCCCATCGGTGGTGGGGCAACACTGGAGCAGGGTTAACGGCTCCGCAATAGGACGCGAGGCCAGCACCTCCTCCAACGTCAGCTCTTTTTGATAGTGGGCGTAGGGGTTGAGAGCCCCCGCCTTGTGATTCTTGACGGAGATCATGGCTAGTTGAGCTGCGGTCGTCCCGTACTTCTCCATGTGCTGCTTGGCGCGCAATGCGTACTTGGCGGGCATGGTCTTTCCCAGTCGGGCCTCAAACTCGCCGGGGTTTGGTGGTATTAACCCTTTCTCCATCTTCTCCATGCCCACCACCAATGCGACATCATGGAGCCCGGAGCGCACAGCCATCCAGGCGACATGGAGCGCGCTTGCACCGCTCGTACATGCGTTCTCCACGTTGAGAACAGGCATCCCAGTCAAGCTCAATTCTCTCAGCACACGCTGTCCGGCTACGCGTCCTTGCTGAGAGTGACCAAACACTGAGAAGCCGATGCGCCGGCGATCCAGCCCCGAGTCCGCCAGGGCAGCCCGCACCGCCTCAGCGGCAAAGTCGGCAACCGGCCGCTCCGTGAGACGGCCAAAGCGAACCATCCCGGCTCCAACAACGAAGACGTCACGCATGGTGTATCTCCTCCGTGGTCACGACAGGGCGAAAGCGGTATGAGACCATTGGCTCGCCGTTCGCGTCCACTCGAGTCATGCCGCTACACAACTGAAGAGAATCCCCCAGCCTCAACTTCGCTGCCTCGCTCACGCCCACTTCAATCGGCGCTAGGATCAGCACCCTGCCTGGGAACTCAGCGTGGCCTACAACGAGCGGCTTGGGAAAACCCTGGGGAAGCTCGTGCACAACAGTGTAGTCGTAAAGTTGCGCTGGCCCCTCCAAGTGCACCTCTGTCGTTCGATCACCCCCACACCTGGGGCAGATGGCCCGCTCTGGGAAGAACACTTCTTTGCAAGACAAGCACTGGCTGGCAAACAACCTCGCCCCGCCACCATCGGTCTCTTCCCACCTGCCGATGTCCGGTATAGCTCTAATCTCTGCCATGGGCTCCACCTCCTACAGTACGCCTGCCTGCCGCAGACGCTCGATCTCCACATCGTTGTACCCAAGGACCTCGCTAAGGATCTCCCTGTTGTGCTCACCCAACCTGGGCGGTCGAACGGCAGGTTTCTCCGGAGTGTCGGAGAATCGGAATGGATTGTTGACGAACTTGCGCTTGCCGGCGACCGGGTCATCCACTTCGACCAGCATATGACGAGCTTCCACCTGCGGGCATCGGTAGAGGTCCTCGCTCGTCTGGACTATCCCCACCGGACACTCCTCGGCCAGCAGTGCCTCGACCACCTCGTGCTGAGTGCGGTTGACCATCCACTCGTCGACGATCGGCTTCACGAAGCTGGCGTAGTTCGCTGCCCGCGCCTTCGTGCCCTTGCACAGTGGATGCTCGATCAGGTCCACTCGGTCCATTGCACGGCAGAGGCGCGCCCACATGTCCTCGTTGGTTATGATCAGTCCAACCCAGCCGTCCCTTGTCTTGAAGCCGCCCACCGGCGCGTAAAGCTCCTCCTTCCCCCTGGTCAGCACCGTTCCGGTGAGGGAGTACATGTACATGGCCGTCTCGTTCAAGAGCAAGTTGGCATCGTACATGGCAACATCGACGAGCTGCCCGCGTCCGGTGCGCTCGCGCATGAAGAGGGCGAGGAGAACTGCGTAACCGGCAGTAAGCGCGCTGATTCTATCGGCCGAGCCGGCAACCCCTAGGAGAGGCGGACCATCGGCCTCACCAACCCGGTGCATGATCCCCGCCATGGCCTGGATAACCGCGTCGAAGGCCGGCCAGTCCGAGTAGGGGCCCTTGAGCGATTCCATGCGACCAAAACCGCTTAGAGCAACGTAGATCAGGCCGGGGTTCAACTCCCGCAGCACGGGGTAGTCGAGCCCAAGCCGCTCCATGGTGCCGGGTTTCAGGTTCTCCACAACTACATCGGACTTCTTCACCAGTTCCTTGAAGACGCCGACTCCCTCGCTGCTCTTCAGGTCGACGGTGAGGCTCTTTTTGTTCCGGTTGTATGCCATGAAGCCGCCGCTGATCTTCTCTCCATGCTCGTTCTGCATCATGGGTATGAAGCTGCGACGAGGATCACCCTTCCCGGGAGCCTCGATTTTGATCACCTCGGCCCCCAGGTCTCCCAGCCACATGGTACAGAGTGGGGCCGCGATGAACCCTTCCACTGCCAACACCCTGATCCCATCCAAGGGATATCTCGGACTCGGGGCTGTCATCTCATTCATGTACTACCTCCGTTTTCGTTGTACCGCTCTGCCTAAGAGACGGACTGCTGCAACATGAAATCCTCTTCAACCCATCGGGTGGTAATCTTGCCTTCTCGGAAGGTTGGCTCAGCCAACACCCGGCGGTGAAACGGGATGGTAGTCGGCACTTCGCCCACCACAAAGCTTCCCAGCGCACGATCCATCCCCGCCAGGGCAGCCGCCCGGTCGTGGCCGTGCACTATCAACTTTGCGATCATGGAGTCGTAGAATGGTGGAATCAAATAGCCCGGATAGCAGTGGCTATCCACCCGGATTCCGTAGCCAGTAGGGGGTATCCACTCTGTAATCCGGCCAGGCGAGGGCTTGAAGCCTTGGTCTGGCATCTCGGCGTTGATGCGACACTCAATCGCCTGTCCTCTCATCCGAACGGACTCTTGGCCGATGGTGAGTTCCCCGCCGCTCACCGATCGGATCTGCTCCACCACCAGGTCAACCCCTGTAACCATCTCAGTAACCGGGTGCTCCACCTGTATACGGGTATTCATTTCCAGGAAGTAGAACTCCTTGGTATCCATGTCCAGCAGGAACTCGACGGTGCCGGCGCCTAGATAACCGACCTCACTAGCCAGATGTATCGCTGCGTCGGCCAGTAGGTGCCGAAGCTCAGAAGAAACAGCCGGTGAGGGCGCCTCCTCAATCAGCTTCTGGTAGCGACGCTGCACGGAGCAATCTCGCTCGCCGAAATGCACCACATGACCATGGCCGTCGCCCATCAACTGGATCTCCACATGCCGCGCTCTCTGTATAAACCGCTCCACGTACATGGTAGGGTCGCCAAAGGCATCTCGCGCTTCGGCGCTGGCGCTCTCCCACGCAGGCACAACCTCCTCCGACGAGTACACGAGCCGCATACCTCGTCCGCCGCCCCCTGCGCTGGCCTTCAGGAGAAGCGGGTATCCATTCGCCTCGGCAAAGCGCATCACCTGGTCAGAGGATTCAATGTGGCCGGATCCCGGAAGGATCGGCACCTGGAGATCTCTGGCGAGCCCGCGAGCACGCAGCTTGTCCCCCATCGCCTCGATGGTCTCGGCACGGGGGCCGATGAAGAGAAGGCCGTGGTCTGCGCAGAGCCGCTGAAAGGCCGGGCGCTCAGCCAGGAACCCGTAGCCAGGATGGACAGCGTCGCACCCAGAGCCTAGAGCAGCGGCAACCAGAGTCTCTGCCTTAAGGTAGCTCTGAGGCGCTCGGGGTGGGCCAATGCATACCGTCCGGTCCGCCAGTCGAGCAGCCAGGGTCTCGCGATCGGCAGTGGAGACCCCAACCACCGTCTCTATCCCAAGCCGACGACAGGCGTCAATGATGCGAACCGCGATCTCACCGCGGTTCGCCACGAACAGCCGCCTGACCGCTCTCACTTGGACTCACCCGGCTCGATCAACATGACTGGCTGGTCGTACTCGACCATCTGGCCGTCCTCCGCCAGGATCTTCGCAATCCTCCCTCGAGCGCCGGCAGGAATCGAGTTAAACAGCTTCATCACCTCTACCAGGCACACAACGTCCGACTCACGGACGAAATCTCCAACCTCGACGAACGGCTTCGCCTCGGGAGATGGCCGCCGGTAGAACGTTCCGAGCGTAGAAGCCCTTACCTCTACCAGACCGTCGTAGCCATTGTCCTCGGGTATAGGGCCAGCGATCACGCGATCCATGATAGGAAGGGCGGAAGGCAAGGTAGCCGCGGATGCAGACCCCGCAACTTCAGCTGACCGCGGTGGGATCTTAGTCTCCACCGCCATCTGGCCAGGGAACGACAGTAGGCCACCCCCAGCACACTGCTTCCGGGCATGGACCTTCACTGGACCGACCTCCAGTTGTATCTCGCCATACTCTGAAGCGTCGACGAGCTTCAGTATCTCCAGTATCTCCTGATAGTTGATCTCCATACCCTGAACTCCTACCACCTGAAGTTGCTCCTACCCAGCCGCCGATCGAGTCGTCTACTCTCACTTCTGCACCACCATCTCTCCCCGTTCCGCCTTCTTGAGGGAAAGGGAGAAGCTAGCAGTCTCTATGTTCATCTGATACAGATTCTTGCGTTCGGCCAGTGCCTTGACCAAGTCGACAATACCTGTGGTCTGCTGCCCCTTGCCATTCGGCGAGCGCCCAATTACCGCGTCGACGTAGTTCGGACGGAACAGGGCATACAGCAGCATCTCCTCGTCGGAATCGAAGGGACCAAATTGCCTCCTAATCTCCGCCAGATAGGCATTGCCGTCCCGAACGGTCTGCCCCTCGACATCATCTCGGCTCGCACCGACCCTGTCTCGAACGTTAGGATCAATAGGCATCTCGGGAGTGCCGTAGTAGCCCAGAACGTACCGCTTCACCTCCTGCGGGATCACCTTGTACCGTTCGCCCATCACCACGTTCAGAACAGCCTGAGTTCCCACCAGTTGAGAAGTAGGGGTCACCATCACCGGATAGCCCAACTCCGCTCGCACCCGAGGGATCTCTTCCAGCACCTCTTGTAGCCGGTTCTCCATCCGCATCTCACGGAGTTGGTCTCGAAGGAAATTGATCATCCCACCAGGCACCTGATGGATATAGATGTCGTCGTCGCATGACTCCACCTGCTCACCGATGGATTTCCCGTCCTCCCGGGCAACCGCCTCGTAGTACTCCGCCATCTCCTTCAGCCGAACCGTGTCCACCCGTGTGTGGTACCCAATTGTCTCGACACCCTGCACGATATCCTCCACAGCTGGCACCGAGGGCCCGTTGGCGAGGGGTTTCGTGGCGGTGTACACCGTGTTTACTCCACGAGTGATGGCCTCCAGGTAGCACGCGGGCGCGAGCCCCGTCTGACAGTGGGATTTCAACTGCAGTGGAAGCTTTCCTAATGCCTTTCGAACCACCGGTATCAGGGTCGCGATCCGATTCGGCACCAGCAACCCCGTGGGATCCCTGAGGCAGATGTGGTCCACCTTCAAGGAGGCCAGTTGGGCTGCCTTCTCAGCGTAATACTCGTCGGTATGGATGGGACTGATTGTGTAGAAGAGAACGACGCTCACCTCAAGCCCGGCTGCCTTGGCTGCGCGAACGCCGACTCCCAGATTGTCCAGGTCGTGGAGGGGGTCGAAGACCATCAGGCGGCGGATGCCATTGGCAGCCAAGCGGTCTACCATGAACTGGATCAACTCGTCGGGCACCACGTCAAAACTGGTCAGGCTGCGCCCCCGCACATGGGAGATCAATGGAGTCTCTCGAACCGCGCGTCGGATAGCCTTCAGCCGATCCCACGGGTTCTCGTGCAGATAGCGAAGCCAGACCTCCATCGTCACCCCCGCCATGAGATCGATGGCCTCGAAGCCAGCCTTGTCCATGGTCAGGAGCGAAGGGAGCACCTTGTTGCACTCGAGCCGGCCCGACCAGAGGCACTGCACTCCATCTCTGAGAGTGGTGTCCACTATGCCAATCTGATGATCATCCATCCCTGCCACCTCGAGACTGAGCGAATTCAGCAGCCCCGCCAGAGTGGACGGGTGCGACGATGGGGGCTACCACGAACGGGAAGCCCCCACGCTCAACCCACCATCAATGAATATGGTCTGGCCCGAAATGAAACCGGCCCCATCAGATGCCAGAAATCCGATCAAGGCTGCCACGTCCTCGGGTTTCCCCATCCGTCTCATCGGGACAGAGCGAACAATCTTTTCCCTCTCGTGGACGTAAGCCGGGTTGTTTCCCGCGAACATGGCCGTCTCGATCGGCCCTGGCGCTACACAATTCACGGTTATTCCGAGGGGGCCCAGCTCCAATGCCCAGGTCCTGGCCACGCCGATCAACCCGGCCTTGCTGGCGGAATAGCAGGTGCGCTCCTCCTTGCCCAGACTTGCTCGGGAACTGAGGTTAATAATCCTTCCCCAGCCGGCTGCCTTCATCCCAGGCACCACGGCACGAGCGCACAACATTGGCCCCGTGAGGTTGACGGCAAGCGTCTGCTGCCAGTCCGCTAGCTGCACATCAGGGAAAGCGGCCGTCTTCACTATGCCAGCGTTGTTCACCAAAACCGCCACGTCACCCCAGTGCTGGCGGATGACTCCAACGGTCCGATCCACCTGCACGACATCGGACACGTCGGCCGCCAGGGCCATCGCCTGTCCATCGACACCCTCGATTTCCGCAGCCACATCCTCGGCAGACGATGCGCGGATGTCCATCACCGCGACCCTCAGACCTTCTCCGGCGAGCCGCAAGGCAGTAGCTCTCCCGATGCCGGTTCCGGCTCCGGTCACGAGGGCAATTCTGTTCGCCAATTCTCTCCTCCAGTCCGTTGAGCTGTCTGACCCACTATCTGATGGTGGAGGACATAACTACTTGATGATGCCCGAGTCCTTCATGATCTTGCCTAGCTTCTCGTAGTCGTTCTTGATCACCTTGTCCCAGTCATCACCGGAGCGATAGGAGACCGAGAACCACAGCTTCTTGGCAGAATCCTTGAAAGTTTGGGTCTCGATGGCCTTCTTGTAGGCGTCATGGAGCGTAGCCACGGTCTCCTTGGGAGTAGTGGCGGGAACAGCAAGGCCGTTCCAACCGATACCAGCCACGTTGAAGCCCTGTTCCTTGGCCGTAGGCACGTCCGGAAGCAATTCAGATCGTTCGTCTAGCCACTGAGCCACCATCCGTAGTTGCTTGTCCTGGACGAAACCCACTGCCCCTGTGGCTTCCACAATCCCCATGTCCGTATGACCGCCCAGGACCGCAGTGCAGTTGTCCACGGAGCTCGCGTAACCAGGAACGGGGTTCAACTGAATCCCAGCTTCCTTCTGGAAGAGGGTCATATCCAGGTTGTTGATGGTAGCCTCGCCGGATACTCCATAGCTCAGCTTCTTCGTCTTCGCTGCTTCCGCTATGTCTTTCAGAGTCTTGTAGGGTGAATCGACCCTGACAGCCAGGACGAGAGGTGCGGACCCATACATGATCACAGGCTGGAAGCTCTTGAGAGGATCGTAGGGAACCTGCTGCATCTGGGGTGCTAGCACGACGGGTCCGATGCTGAACACCGCTACGGTGTGTCCATCGGGCTTCGCATTGGCTACCTCTGCGATACCGATAGTGCCTCCTCCTCCAACAAGGTTTCGGACGTTGGCTGATTTGCCGAGAGTCTTCTGGGCAGGCTCCGATGCAGCACGGGCTATGGTGTCAATCTGCCCCCCTGCCGGCCACGGCACCACCACGTCGATATCCTTAGTTGGATACGCTGGCGCTGCGGATTGGCACGCGAGACCCGACAGGGCCACGACCACCAGCAGCAAAGCTAGGCCGAGACGCGCGAATACTGACTTTCCCATCTGGTTCTACTCCCTTTCCCTACAATATCTGATGGATGCCCAAGACTCTCACTCTACCTCTTCATGGGGAAGCGAAATCACGCTCCTGGCAGTTACGGCCTGGAAGGCGGGGATCGCAATCACAACTGTGGCCAAAGCAAGAACAGTAGCCGAGAACGGCCGAGTCACAAAGATCATGGGATTGCCCTCGGATAGAACCATAGCTTGGCTGAGCGCCTTTTCCATCAATGGACCCAGGACGAGGCCAAGGGCAAGCGGTGCGGCTGGCAGGTCTGCCTTCCTCATGAAGTAGCCAATCACCCCGAAGCCAAGCATGATCCATAGATCGAACAGCCGGTTGTTCGTTGCATAGACTCCTGTCATGCAGAAGAGCAGGATCAAGGGAAACAGCACCCGAAAAGGTGTCCTGAGCAGTGATGCCCAGAGTCCCACCAGAGGCAGGTTGAGGATCAGCAACATGACGTTCCCTATGTACATGCTGGCGATTACAGTCCAGAAGAACACCGGCTCACGTTGCATGAGCAGTGGACTGGGGTACACGCCTTGGACATTCATGGCGCTGAGCAGGATGGCCGTGACCACGGAGTAGGGTAATCCTAGGGTAAGCAGGGGTATCATGGCCCCGGCAGCCGCAGCGTTGTTAGCTGACTCCGGCCCAGCCAACCCCTCAATGGCACCCTGCCCGAACCGTTCGGGTGTTCGGGACAACCGCTTCTCGACGGCGTAGGAGACGAAAGATGACACAACCGCCCCGGATCCCGGCAGGATCCCGATGAAGAAGCCCATCAGAGATCCACGAGCAATCGGTCCATATGCGGCGCTCATTTCCTTTTTCGATGGCCAGAGTCTGCGGAAGTCAAACAGATTGGCCTTGATCACAGTGCGACTCTGATTCTCCCCCAGGCTCTCTAAAACCTCGGCAATGCCGAAGAGGCCCATCAACACGGGAACCATGTCAAGCCCCGCACCCAACTCCAGCATTCCGAATGTGAAACGCGGCAGTCCGAAGATGACGTCCATGCCTACTGTGCTGAGCTCCAGGCCAACCACAGCCATGGCAAGGCCCGAAACCAATGAGTTACTCCCTAGAAAAGATGCCATTGACAGACCAAGAAGAGCCAGGGCAAAGTACTCTGCTGGACCGAACGCGAGGGCTACCGAAACCAGAGGCGGGGCGAGAAAGGTGACACCGATGACCCCTATGGTCCCTGCCACGAAGGAGCCTATAGCAGCTATGGCCAGGGCCGAACTGGCGCGGCCCCTCTTGGCCATCTGGTGACCATCAAGGCAGGTCACTGTGGAGGCCACCTCCCCAGGAATGGCAGCCAGGATGGAGGTGGTCGAGCCCCCATACATCGTGCCATAGTAGATGCCGGCCATGACCACGATGCCCTGGGTAAGATCCATATGGAAGGTGAAAGGCAGAAGAATGGTGAGCCCGCCAACTGGCCCTATGCCGGGCAAGATACCCACCAAGGTCCCCAACGCTACGCCCACCAGCACCGCTAGGAGGTTCTCTGGCGCGATGGCATTGCCCAACCCCATCAGAACACCATCAACAGCACTCATGACACTCCACTCATTGCCCCAATTTCTGTCTAGAAGCCGAAAAGCGAACCACCTGGCAGATTGACGGCTAGCAGGAGCTTGAAGACCACGTAGATAAGGACGCTAACACCAATGGAGATCGCCAGATCTACGAACCATGACCCTTTCGAATAGGCCCTGAGCAGCACCAGCAGCAGGCTGGCAGTCGTCACGATGTACCCGACTGCTGGGAGTAGCAGGATGTAGGCTGCCAGAACCGCGACCACAAGCAGTTCCATCGGCACTCTACGGGCTCCGCCGGCCATCGACCCCAAAATTGATATCCCGTGCGGCAATGGATGACGTAGCAGCAAAATCGCGAGCAGTAGGAGAGTTATGCCCACCACTATGGGCGTGAAGCCCGGCCCTGGAATGACGCCCCGCCAGAGAAGCAACTGGCTGGCCTGAGACAGGTACCAGACAGCCAGGGCAATCAACACCAGCGCGTGAATGCGGGACGCCAGAGCTGTCAATAGCCTCCCCCTCCCACGGACCACTTGCTCCCCACCTGAGCAGTCATCCGCCAACACGCCTACCTCCACATTGTTCACGGCACCTCCCATCTGTTGGATAGACACAGCCAAAGTGGGTGCTACACCCTCCCCCAGAGAAGTCTCTTTGGATTCCATGCATCACCTCACCTGGGAATGCAGCAACAGCTGCTCCCCTACGAGTAACGGGGTTTTGGGATAGATGATGACTGGGCAGCCTGAACACCTGCCAACTCCACCTGCCATTCGCGGCCAATCCGAATAGCGGGCAGCAGACCACGACGGCATCTTCGTCTGACCGTGGCCTCGCTCACCTGCAGCAGTTCCGCTGCACAAGCGACATCGACGAAAGCTCGGGGTGATGAGGTTCGCTGACCCTTCCATACTTCGGCTGGAGCCATCAATGTCTCCTCACCTGCAAAGAACATACGTCTGTATCAAGAGGCAGTATGCAAGGAGAGGTGACGGAGGAGAATTGACAGAGGTACTAGCTGCGGTACTAGATGACTTGAGGACAGTGGTTGTCGGTAGTACGTGTGAGGTGTCAGTGTTCCGTAGAAGGCGGGGTTGTCTTGGCCGGCACCGGAACCTCAAGCAAACACTCCCGCCCTGCCCAGTCGAGCACCGATTCTCCTGACACCCAAGCCGGCATCGACAGCTTTCTTCTGAGGCTGTTGATGTGGCACCGCAATGTGTGCTCGGAAATGCTAAGCCGAGCAGCGCATTCCCTTCGGAGATGGGGGCTCATATCGCTCCTGCCCAAGGATGGCCGAAAATAGTACTCGACGAGTACCTCAATCTCTCGCCAAGAGAGCTGGTAATGAGACCTGAGAGTACGAATGCCCTGAGCGGATACCGAGCCCTCGTTCAGTGCTTTCAGCAAGGAGGCCCTGACGCAGGGATCGAGACACTCCATCAGGACCTCGTCCCGTACGTTGGCGGTACCCCGTTGTGGGAGCGAAGCCAGGATCTCCCGCGCCCTCTGGCGGACTGTTGGTCGGCGATCCTGGAGCAGAGGCGCAAACACTACCGCACTCGTGCTATCCAGCCGTCGCGAGACAAGTTGGGAGACGTAGTCCGGGAATAGATCTCCCGATAGGGCCATCCGGCTAATGGCGGTAACAAGGGTAGTATCCCACCAGAAGAAGTGATAGTAGTTGTCAGTGGCGGCCAATTCCAGAGCCTGCCTGAGCGACTCTCGTGACTCGGCCGTTTGGGACAGCTCAGCCTCTAGACGCGCTTGGTGCATAAGGGAGCTTGCCAGCCTCAGTCGATAGCCATGGGCCTTCAGCAGCGACGTCCCCTTGCGAAGGTGTTCCAACCCTTTCTCCGGTTCGTGGCACTCTCTCAGCAGGATTCCATAGACTATTTCTGCGGTGGTCCTCTCGGACAGGTACTCGGACTCTTGGTAACGCTTATGCAGATCTGCTCCCAGTGCCTTCGCGTCATTGCTTGTCCCTGTACGCACCTTCAGGTACAGTCTCTCCAAGTCTGCAGTTCCAGAACTGGAGGCGTAAGCTTGCTCGGCATCCTTATGACGCCCGCTGTCCCTGAGAGAGTTGCCAAGCCAGAGCCCTATGAAGTGCTGAAGGTGTCTAATGTACCGACCGGACAGGGACATTGCTCGCTGGAGAACCTCTATTGCTTCCTCTAGATTGCCGCATCCATATAGAACAGCCCCCAGGTGAGCCAGCACCCATCCTTCCTCCCACTCGCCCAGATCGTGAAACCTGCACAGATCTAGGGCCTGGCGCCCATGGCGTTCTGCAGCCTCCAAGAGACCCAATTCCATTTCCCCATAGGCAAGTATGCGGGTTGCACGGCTATGGCTCCATCGCCTGCGAACTGTGTCTTCCACCTCAGCCAGTCCCGCCATGGACGACATGCAGGCGTCCACGGATTGCTGGAGCATGCCGCCCTCACGGTAGGCCATGGCTGCCATTGCCAGCAACTGGCTTCTCAGCGCCTTGTCATCCCTGGCCATGGGCACGGCCGCTTCGAATCTGCGAATCGCCTGCTGAATACTGCCGGAACGATACATTGCGTAGGCTATCTCCCCTGCTGCCCAGGCCTGGCCCTTCTCGTTGCCGACGGCCTCAAACAACCTCAAAGCCCGCTCGAGAAGGCGCAGTGATTGATCGTTTCGGAGGGAAAGGTGATCCAAACGGCCCATTAGTGCGAGAAGCCAAGGCCTAGTGGTCGAGAGATCCTCGGGAAGAGCCTCCAGCCAACGTTCCACCGTCTGAGAGAAGCCTGTGAAAATGTACTGCTCCCCCACGTTTTCGACTACTAGGGCAGCTTTGACCGGTTCTCCCGCCCGGAGGTAGTGCCTTACTGCCGAATCGAATTCCTGGTCACGTTCATAGAACTGGGCTGCCTTTGAGTGAAGCGCACAGATGGCTTCGTGGGACTCCCGCTGGGACAGCTTCTGGCGTAGGAACTCGCGAAATAGCTGGTGGTACCTGAAGGTCTGCCTCGCCGGGTCAATGCTGATGGTGAATAGACCCTGGTCCTCCAATGCCAGGAGATCCAATTGCGAGGACGCGGAATCTAACATGTAGTCGCAGACGCGAGAACTTATCTTCTCGAGGATGGAGGTCTTCACCAGAAAATCCTGACGGGTAGGATCCTGCCTGTCGAAGACCTCCTCTGCCAGATAGTCATAGACAAGCCAGGCCGAGGCCACCGGATTGGCAAGCACGGCCATCACCTTCCCCTTGTCCCCATAGCGCAAAGACTGAGAGACCATCGCTATGCCTGCCGCCCAGCCTTCCGTCCTGTCGTGCACCAACTGCAACAGCGACTCCATATTCTCATTACGATTCACAGCATCGAGGAAGAGGGATGTCTCCTTAACAGTAAAGGCCAGGTTCTCTTCTCCCAAGGTGGACAACTCTTGCCGTGCACTCAATCGACCGAGTGGGAAGCGAGGCACGCTGCGGGTGAGGACGATGAACCGCAACCAAGGGGGAGCGTCTTCTATCAGAGTTGAGAGAAGGCAATTCACATCGTCAGCTTCGACGATGTTCTGGTAGTCATCCAGCACCAGCAATGCGACCTGTTGTCCCGCTCGCTCAGCTTGCTTCAAGAGTGCCCCGGCGAGCATAGCGCCGCGAGCACCTTCGCCTTGGCGTTTCTTGGATAGCCGCACGCTTGTCGAATCTGATCCCGATGTCAGATGTCGAAGAGCACTCCCCAGACCTTCCGCCATCCTGGCAATGTCTCGGTCGGCGGGCGTCAGGTGGTACCATTCTGCAGGTAATCCTGAAAAGCGGATGAACTCCGTTACGAGGGTTGTCTTCCCGTACCCAGCATTGGCGCAGAGCACAGTGAGTCTTGATTGGACGGCCACTGACAGATCTTGAAGCAGCCTGGGGCGGGAAATGTGGGTGCGCAACAGGCTTCGCTCCATCCGTTCTGCTCACAGGAGGATTCCCCCATGGGGTTACGCGACCGAGGTCTAGCCTGATTCCATATAGCGTGTTTACTATATCATCGAGAAGAGACCACATCAATGGAGAAGGACGACACGCCAGTACGCATGGACTGTAGTGTGCAACCCTATGCTCTGCTGAGTAGCCAACTCCCGCCGAGACGCAGAACCCGCCACTCAGTCCGATTGACACCATAGAGCGCGGAGCGACTCCCTCGCCCCTATGGCAGCGTGCCGTCCCGGCGGGCCTGCAGCAGCATGTTGAAGGCGGGTCGGGGTGACCAGTCCTTGTTGATGATCGACCACCAGTATTCCTCACGGGACTCGGGCCAGTCGGGGGCGGTAATGTTCCAGACGACCATCGTCCCGATCCAGGGCGCCCAGTTGTTTCTTGCGTAGTTGAGGGCGCGGACCAGGTACTCCCCCTTCTGCTCCTCGGTGACGGCATGCCAGCCGTAGGCGGGGTTGATGGGGTCGCTGGTCCAGCCGAACTCCGTAACCCAGATCTGCTTCCCTCCGTCTCCGTTCCTCACCATTATGTCTCGCAGGTCTTCCACTCTTCGGAATGTGAAGCTGCGATGGCCCCCGTAACTGGGATTGGCGGCTGCCTCGGCCGGACTCACCTCTGGCGGGGCCTTGTAGCCCGGCGCGTGGGCACCCAGGACATCGAAGTAGGGGGCCGCGCCGGCATCGTACATCTGTTGGAGGAAGAGGTCGTCCGGGATTACGTCGTTGTTGTTAGCGCCGGTGGGGCTGAGGCCAGCAGCGATAATCACCACGGCTGGGTCGGCGCGCTTGGCCGCCTCGTAAGCCGTCTTCAGCAGTCGAGTATATGCTGTGGCGTCGGGCTTCTGCCCTCCCCAGTTGGTCGAGAGGTTCGGCTCGTTCCAGATCTCGATGGCCCAGATCCGCCCCATGGGGTTCTTGCTGCTGTAGCGGCCGACCAGGGCGGAGATGAAGTCGGCGTAGTCCTGGTAGAAATCCGGCGGACCCTCGGGGTGCCCGTCCTTGCGGGCCCAGTTGGGTGGAAAGTCCACTCGGACCATCAGCTTGATGCCGCGCCCGGCTGAGCCGTACACCAGCGTGTCGGTGTAGTACCAGTCGAACTTCCCCTTTCCTTCGCGCTCCACCCAGCGCCACTCCAGCAGGTTCTTGTGCCACGGGAAGCCGAGATCCAGCACCTTCTGGTAGGAGTACTTTTCCGAGTCCGGGTGGCCGAAGACGAAGGTGTGCAGCCCGTATTCCGGGCTAGCGGCTCGATAGATCCCCGGCAGCGGCGTATAGCTCGGAGCCGGCATGGGTGCCGGATTAGACAGGGCCACCGGCTGCTGGCTGGCTGGAGACTCTGCCGCGCGGCCGTCGGCGTCGTGGGGCACGACTGCCTCCGCCGGCCAGAGACCCGCCCCCTTTGTGAAGGAGTGGCCGTTGGGAATGTCGTAGTCGAGGACGGCCGGCGGGCTCACATCGGCCCGGACGGTGGACACCGAACTCACCGCGAACAGCACCAGTGTGCAGAGCAGCCATATCGATCGGCGCAACAGAATGCCTCCTGAGAGATGAATGAGGAGTCGAGAATGAAGCGGCTTTTGGAAGTGTATTGAAGTGTAGCAGATTATATAGAGCGCAGCGTGAAATGTATAGAATAAGCGGTCCTAACATTCGCGGGAGCATCAGTCCAGCCTGCGCGGAATTGGTCTGAGGGCAGTATTGATCAGCAGTCCGGCGTCCATGCCGAGGCCATCGTCTGCCTGATCAGCATGCTTCCTGCAGTTTTGCATCGACAGTGGTATCTTACGCTCTGATGATGGGGTGCCGGCGCGCCGGTTGAGTTCGAACCCGAGTCCATTGGGGTTGGTGGGAGTCGAGGATTAGGAGGTGCTTATGCAGACGAGGAAGGTTTTCTTCCGGCCCAGCGCGCGGGAGGTGCTGGAGATAGCTCCCGCCGAGGTGGCCACGTTGTTGGCCAAGTACCTGAAGCTGCTGGAGGATTTCGCGCACGGTCGCGGCGTTCGCTCGACCCGGACGGAAGTTGCCGGTCACCAGAGCAGGGGACAGGGGTTGCGGCAGTTCACGATCATCCACCAGGTGGGGCTGTCCCAGGGTGACATGGGCAGCTACCGGCGTTACCTGGGGACCGAGATCGAGAAATGGATAAGGGGGCTCTCGCCAGAGGATGTGACCTTGGTGAACGAGTGGCTCGTTCTTGAGGTGAAGGCGGATCGCGAGGGCGTGGCCAACTAGTCCGTGCTTTCAGCGGCTGTGCCAGCCCCACCACGCCGGATGGCATAGCTGGAGCAGTCACGGCTCAAACTCCGTCCAGGTATAACCCCTGGGCTGTGGTGACGCTTCGGTTGAGCGGTGAAGCTTCTCGTTGCGGAGAAGGCGATAACGCTCTACCCAGGTAACAGCTTTCCCGGGTTGAGGATATCGAGGGGGTCCAGCGCGTCCTTGATCCGCCGCTGCATCTCGACGGAGAGGGAACCGAGGGCCTGCTCCACGTAGGGTCGCTTCAGCGCTCCTACCCCGTGCTCGCCCGATAGTGAGCCGCCAAGTTCCATGGCTACGGCGAACAGCTCGCCGGCCATCTTCTCTACCTTCTCCCACTGGACCGGGTCGCGCTTGTCGAAGAGGATGTTTGGGTGGAGATTCCCGTCGCCGGCGTGGCCGAACACCACGATGGGCAGCCCGTGCCGGGCGCTGATGGCCCTGATGCGTCGGATGGCCTCCGGAATGGCGGTGCGGGGGACGGTGATGTCCTCGCCCAGCTTGTTGGGCGGCCTTCCGCGCGAGGGAGGGCGAGACCGCCCGGCGGGCCTTCCAGAGGCTCGCGCGCTCATCCTCGTTCCCGGCGATCTTCACATCGCGCGCTCCCAACCGGCGGCACAGCTCCGCCGCCGCCTCGATCTCCCTCACCACCGTTGGCTCGTCGGAGCCGTCGGTCTCCAGGATCAGGCTTGCTTCAACGTCCAAGGGCAGTCCCAGCCCCATCGCCTCCTCGATGCAGGCGATCGCCGTTTCGTCCATCAGCTCCAACGCCACCGGCAGGATGCCCGCCTGGAGGATGGCGTTGATGGCCCGCGAGGCGTCGTCCAGGGACTCGAACTCTGCCAGGGCCGTGCGTGCGTGGCGGGGCCTGGCTACGAGCCGCAGCAGCGCCTCGGTGATGACCCCGAGGGTGCCCTCCGAGCCGATGAACAGGCGGGTCATGTTGTAGCCCACGGCGTTCTTGATCGCCTTGTTCCCCGTCCGCAGCACCCGTCCGTCGGCCAGGACGACGGTGAGGCCCATCACGTAGTCGCCGGTTACCCCGTACTTGAGGCATCGAGGCCCTCCCGCATTGCAGGCGACATTGCCGCCGATGGTGGAGTGGCGGTTGCTGGAGGGGTCAGGAGGGTAGAACAGGTCATGCTTCTCCACCTCGGTCTGGAGGTCCGCGGTGATGATGCCGGCCTGGACCAGAGCGGCGCTGTTCCGCTCGTCGATCTCCAGGATGCGGTTCATGCGGGTGAGGACCAGTGCGATGCCGCCGCCGAAGGGGACGGATGCGGCGGAGAGCCCTGAGCCCATGCCGCGTGGGACCACAGGGACGCGCTCCCGAGCGGCGAGCGCCACCACCTGGCTGACCTGCTCCGTCGTCTCGGGCAGCACAACCAGGTCGGGCCGGTGCTCCAGAAAGGTGCCGTCGTAGCCGTAGACAGCCAGCTCCTCGGTCGAATGGAGGACGCCGCGCTTTCCAACTATCCTTTCCAGCTCTGCCGCCAGCCTATCCCTCACGTTTCCCTCCATAGGCCCTATCCAACAGGGCCACCGGATGAACGACCTGCACGGGCAACCCGCGTTTCCGGACCCCCACGTTGAGCTGCATCTGGCAGGCTGGGCACCCCGATGCCACGATCTCGGCCCCCGTGGACTCCAGGTTGTCCATCTTGCGCTTCAGGATCCCCAGCGAGGTCTCGTAGTGGATGATCAGCTGGCTGCCGGCGGAGCCGCAGCACCAGTTGGACTCGGGCAGCTCCACGAACTCCAGCCCCTCGATCCCTTGCAGGAGGGACCGTGGCTGCTGCCACACCTTTTGGGCGCGCCGCAGGTGGCAGGGGTCGTGGTAGGTGACCTTAGCCTTGATCTTTCCTCGCGGGGGCTTGGGGCCGATCTGCACCAGGAACTCGCTGATGTCCCGTACCCTGTCCGCGAAGGTCGCGGCCCTTTTCGCCCACTCGGGGTCGTGGGCCAGCAGCTTGCGATACTCCCTCAGCATCGAGCCGCAGGTGGCGCAATCGGTGACCACCGCATCCACTCCGGCCGCCTCGTACAGGGCGATATTGTGGCGGGCTTGCTGCTCCACCAGCTCCCGGTGGCCGTAGTCTATCGCGGGCATACCGCAGCACACCGCCGCCTTGGGGGTGACCACCGCGCAGCCGTTCCGGGTCAGCACGCGCAGGCTGGCGGCGGTCTGATGGGCGAAGGCGAGAGTCTGGGCGCAGCCGAGGAAGAAGCCGATCCGGTAGCGGGTCGGGCCCTGAGGCTCTATGGTCTCCGGGATGCCCTGGCGCAGGGGACGCCAGGGAAGGTTGGGGAGCATCGCCTCCATGTCTCGCAGCCTGCCCGGCATCAGCTTTCGCATCTTGAGGCTGTAGACCATCCGCCGGACGCCCAGTCCCTGGTAGAGTCGCAGGGGGAGCGTGGCATGCTCCAACCGTTCCGGCCTGGCCACCAGGCTTCCGAACAACGCCTTCTTCCAGGCGACCGGCTGCAGCTGCTCCTGCACGTGGCGCATCTCCACCGCCAGGTCTCCCGAGCGGATGCCCACCGGGCAGATGTCGTGGCAGGCGAGGCAGTAGAAGCAGCTGTACATGTGCTCGATCAACTGGGGGGTCAGCTCCAGCTCGCCTTCGAGCCCCTTGCGGGCGAGGACCGCTCGCCCTCGCGGGGAGGGGGCCTCGCTAAGCTGCTCACGGTAAGTTGGGCAGACGGCCAGGCAGAGCCCGCAGCGGATGCAGTTGAGGTACTCGCTCTCGGAGGGCTTGTGGACGTTGGCCAGGTCTGCCAAGCTTCACCTCCCAGGGAGCTTCGTCCTCCCATCAACTCCATTCTAGCCGATCGAGTAGAGAGACAACTACCCGCTCACCCGCCGAAGGGCCAAGATGTTGTAGTGGTCCGCATCTCGTCGTGAACTGTGGCAAAATACCTGCAGAAGTAGACATCGGGTGAAGAGAGGGCAACCCGAAGATGGGAGCTTGCCCGGCCCCTTGTCGAGCACACTCCTCCGGCTTCTGTATCTGGAAGACCAGGAGGCCGGACTAGGAACGAGGCGGAACCGTGACCAAGAACGTTGATGCAAAGCAGACGAGCACCATGGAAATCAAGGAGCTGTTGAAGGATACGAACCCCCTTCCCCTGGTAGCACCCTTCATTTCCGGGACTCCCGTCGTCACCCCGGACGGCGAAACGGGGACCGTGGTCTCCGACACTCTTATTCTGGAGGGAGCGGATGGCGGCGGAGGCGGCCGCAAGTACATAGCTTCCTACTGGCAGGAGGCGCGCATGCACGTGGCCCGTGGCGCCGCCTTCTGTGACGAATCGACCCTTCGGGTGCGATCCAAGGGAAAGATCCGCCGCTTCCATGCCAAAGACCTGCGCGTTGTCGCCCGCCCGGAACTCGCCAGCACCGACGAGCTGTAGGCAGAGCAAACGGACCTTTGTCTGGTACGGTCGCGGACGGGCCTGCGCTACTTACAAAGTTGTTGCAGAACGGCGTCCGCGGCTCGCCATCGTTCGGGATCGGCATTAATATTGTAGACGGCTTGATGCACGAAGTACCTGCCCGCGATCGGTGGTGAGCCCCCCATAGCCGTGTGCGCTGAGAGGGGGCGATCCCAGGGCAGCTCTGAGAGAGAGTGTTGGAGGTTGGGCTGGTGAAGGGTTCTTCGGCTACCGCACAGATCTTGAAGCAGGAGGGAGCGGACGTCTTCTTCTGCTTTCCGATCAATCCTCTGATCGATGCCGTTGCTGAGTTGGGAATACGGCCGATCGTTGCCCGCACGGAGCGCACTGTTGTCGGCATGGCCGACGGCTACTCCCGAGTCAACAATGCCAGGAAGATTGGAATATGCGCCACCCAGTTTGGGCCCGGCGTGGAGAACGCCTTTGGCGGGGTCGCGCAGGCGTTCTCGGACTCGACCCCTATCCTCTATCTGCCGGCGGGTCCGGTCCAGTCCAGGGTGGACTCCCTGCCGACTTTCGAGGCAGCCAAGAACTACCAGTACGTCACGAAGTGGGCCGCAAGGGTGAACCAGGTGGGGAGGATCCCCGAGTTCTTCCGTCGAGCCTTCACCTACCTGCGCAACGGCCGCCCTGGTCCCGTCCTGCTCGAAATGCCCATGGACGTCCTGGGGGCGGAGATCGACGAGGCCGCGGCGGCATACCAGGCGGTGAAGGGCGCCAAGACGATGGCGAGTCCAGGAGATGTGACCGCGGCGGTGCAGGCGCTGGTGGCTGCTAAGAACCCAATCATCCATGCAGGGGTGGGGGTCCTCTACGCCGAGGCCTGGGACGAGCTGCGTGAGTTGGCAGAGCTGTTGCAGGCGCCGGCCATGACCACTCTCCAGGGCAAGAGCGCCTTCCCCGAGGACCATCCGCTATCGCTGGGCGCCGCTACGTCAGCCGGGTCCAAGGCCCTGTTCCGCTACCTGGCGGAGAGCGACCTGATCTTCGGCGTGGGTAGCGGGCTCGCGATCTCTAGCTACGATGCCCCTATCCCTGGCGGCAAGACCGCGATCCAGCTGACGGTGGACGAGCGAGACATCAACCGCGACTACGTAGTCCAGTTTCCATTGATGGGGGACGCGAAGCTGGTGTTGCGGCAGATGATCGAGGAGGTCCAGCGCCAGGTGGGTCCCGAGGGGCGCAAGGGCGATGATCGGGTTGCCGGGACGATCAAAGCGCTGAAGGACGAGTGGCTGGCCGAGTGGATGCCGAAGCTGACCTCCGACGAGACCCCCATCAACCCCTACCGGGTCGTTTGGGAGCTTCAGCAGGCGGTTGATTTGCGGAACGTCATCGTCACCCACGATGCCGGCACCCCGCGAGATATGATGGTCCCCTTCTGGCCGGCGCTGGAGCCGAACAGCTACGTGGGTTGGGGAAAGTCGACTCACCTGGGATATGGCATCCCTCTGGCGTTGGGCGCCAAGGTTGCCAGGCCCGAAAAGACCGTCATCAACGTGATGGGGGACCTGGCCTTCGGCATGAGCGGCCTGGAGATCGAGACGGCGGCCAGGAACAAGCTGGGGACCATCACCGTGGTGATGAACAATGGGCTGATGGGTGACTACGAGAAGCACATCGGCCTCTCCACCCGCCTGTACGGCACTCGCTTCATCACAGGCAACTACTCGAAGGTTGGCGAGGGATTGGGTGCGCACTCTGTCCGAGTGGAGAGCCCTGGCGACCTCGGACGAGCCTTCCGCGAGGCGGTTGAGGTGTCCGGGCAGAACCGCCCGGTGCTGGTTGAGGTGATGAGCAGGGAGGAGACCAAGCTCTCCAAGTATTAGGATGCATCCGGCGAGTCCTTGGCATGTTACGTTGTCACCCTGAGCGGAGCGAAGGGTCTCCAGTAACCAGGAGATGCTTCACTCCCCGCTCAGGTGACAGTTGGGCCGACGCGGCGGCGAGGTGAGCTTGCCGGATGGACGAATTGGCCCAGTCTCTACTCCTCGCTGAGCTGTTGTGGGTCTGCCCAGGCATTCTCCTCAACTGCCCGCCGGAGGCTGGTCTCCAGGGCTTCATCCAGCAGGTCGTCCACCATTCCTGCCGCAAGCTCCATTGCTGGGGCCATGCCCCTCAGTTCAGGGTCGTTGCTCTCCCTGCAGCCCTCGGCCAGTAGATCGAAGCGGCGCGCCGTTCCTCGTAGCTCCTCCAGCAGCGGCTCGATGTAGTCTGACTCCAGCCGCGACAGCGTCTCGTCCTTCAGCTTTCTCAGGATGTCGTCTCGGCTCCACCCTTCTGCCACGGCATACCTCCCCCACGCGGTCCACCTTTATGTGACGGACCCAATGCGAGGTGGATGATATACGTAAGGGCGGGACCGCGCAAATCTTAACCGTGATGGGTGCGCGGCGACGTGGCTATCCCCTGACCAGCTCTGCCTTCACGCTAATGTCTACGTTGTTGCGGAGGGCGTTGGAGACCGGGCAGCCCTGCTCCCCCTTGCGTGCAGCCTCCTCGAAGCCCTGCTGGTCCAGTCCCGGAACCACGCCCCTGACCACCAGCTCCATGCTCGTGATCTTGGCTCCCGCTGGCCCGCCGAAGTCGAAGGTACAGGTGGCGGAGATGTCCAGCCGAGCGGGAGGGGTCCCCTGCTTGGCCAGGGTGTTGGACAGGGCCATGGCGTAGCACCCCGCGTGGGCGCTGGCGAGCAATTCCTCGGGGCTGGTCTTTCCCTTGGCCCGCTGGGTTCGGGATGCCCAGCTGATCGGCATCTCAGGCAGGGCTCCGCTCTCCGCCTTCAGTAGGCCGTTTCCCGTGGGCAGGTCACCTTCCCATGTGACCTGGGCGCGACTCTGGGCTGTTGCCATGCTAATCCTCCTTGAATCGTATCAGCGGCCGCCGGCCGGGGCGGCACATTCGCCAGCTAGTAGAAGATGCAACTTCCGGGCCGCCTACTTGCTCCGAAAGGTACCGGATTCACTGGGATCGAGCACGCGCCCTCAATGCAGGCCTACCTGAGAAAGAAGACTATCGCCACAAAATGGGTGAGTGCCCCCGCGTTGATGAACAGGTGCCACACCATGTGGTGGTACCTGAAGCCTTTGAGTGCGTAGAAGAATGCTCCGACGGAGTACAGCACACCGCCAACAGCTATCAATGCCAAGAGTACAGGGTTGGCCTTGGCAAGGAAGGTTGGCAGGAAAAGCACCACGGTCCAGCCCATGACCAGGTAAATAGTGAGGCTGACTTTGGGGAGCGAGCGGCGGGACAGCGATTTGTAGAGGATTCCAAAGAGGACCATGCACCACTGCAGGGTCACGATCAGGGTCCCCTGCCAGCCTCCAATGACACAGAGGGCCACGGGGGTGTAGCTACCGGCGATGGCAACGTAGATGAAGATGTGGTCCAGTATCCTGAAGACCACCTTGTGGGTGGACTCGGGGGCCATGGCGTGGTAAAGGGTGGAGGAGAGAAACATCAGGAACAGCGATATGATGAACAGGCTGGCGGTGGCCGCGTCCAGCGTTCCGCCTCGCAGATACGAGGTCACCGATCCCACCGGCAGGGATACCAGTGCCATCGCCGCCATGGCACCGTGAGACACCGAGTTGGCAACCTCCTCGCCCAAGGTGAGACGGGAATTATGCTCCGGTGCCTGCTTTCCGTGCTCGCTACTGCTGGTCTTCGTTGCTGCCTTCATCCTCTTCTTTCTCCCACTTCCAAAGACGGCCGCCGATGGCCAGGGCATAGACTGATGCACTGGTAGCGAAATCGGGCGTGGGGACTACAGCTACCACGGACCGATCGCCCGGGCCGTTGCCCAACCTATGCCAGGCAGCTCCTTCGTTCTCGGAAATGTACACCCCTTCTCCGGCAGAAGCCAGCAGGCTGTGGCTCTTGGCAAAGCCGGGGGCGGCGGCGAGGGAGACCACTGGGAAACCCTTGGATCCCACGCCGGATGGGAGCCACAGTGGTGTCTCTCCTTCACGGGTGCGCTCGCGGGCGCCCTGCATGGCCCGGTAGACGCATTCTCCGCTGCCGATGAAGAAGCGCCCGTCCTGTTCGAAGCTGTCCGGTATACCTAGCGCGGCAATTCGTGTGCTGGTGTAGCTGTGGAACTGGGTGACCCACGGCGAATCGGGGAGGGTCCGGCTGAGCACACGAACCCTAGCGCGGAGGTCGGCGTGGGGTTCCCGCCAGTCGCCGGCCAGTAGCACCGGCCGCCCCCGGGAGTCCAGCGCCAGTGACAGCGCCACCAGGGTCTCGCTGCCGGGGGGTGAATCTAATTCTTTCCAGGTGGTGCCGCCGTCCGCCGACCATTGGATCCCGTTGTCCGCCGCGGCCACGATCACCTGATCTCGCTGGAAGGCCGGCGAAAGGGTCACGAAGGGGACCTCCTGCCCTTGTAAGGCGAACTGCTGCCAGGAGACGCCCCTGTCCTGGCTGAGGAAGAGGCCCGCCGACGTGCCGGCGTAGAGGCCGCCGTCGGAGGCAAACTGGGGCGAGATGGCCAGGGACAGTACGCTGGTGTCCTCCATGCCAGCTCCGGAGGGCTGCCAGCTCTCGCTCCCGTCTTTCGTTTGGAAGACACCCTCGGAGGGCCCCCAGGCAAAAATGGTGTGATCGGTCTCGAAAGCAGGAGAGAGTGATAGCCCTATCAGGTAGTTAGCCGTGAGGCCGGCGTTGGCCTCCTCCCAGCTTTCCCCTTCGTCCTCCGAGCGGAGGATCCCTTTGTCGAAAATGCCGGCCAGCAGGGTCCGGCCGTGGGTGGTGGCACGAGCGACATCCAGCCCCAGGACGATCTCGGATTTGGCCCCGACCAGTTGCCAGCTGTCACCCGCGTCTTTGGAGAGGGCCACGCCCTGTCCGGTGGCGGCTGCCACCGTGGCGTCTTGCTGGAAATCCGGGGAGAGCGCCAGGTCGTTGATGCAAAGCCTTGGAATGCCGGCGTTGGTCGGATGCCAGGTGACACCCCCATCTCGAGAGCGCAACAGGCCGCGACTCTCGGTCCCCGCAAGGACCGTCCGATCGGTAGGGTAGGATGGGGATATGGCCACGCACTGGACCGCATCCTCGCCCACGGAGGGCAGAGACGGCTGCCACGATCCACCCCCATCGGTAGTGCGATAGAGCCCCCCCGACACGGCGACGAAGGCGGTGCGGTCCTCCTTGAAGGCCGGAGACAGCGCCAGTGAGATCACCGATGGATCGGGCAGACCGGCGTTGCGGGGTTTCCACCTCCTGCCTCCGTCCGTGGAGGCGAAGAGCCCATCGGCGAGGGTTCCCGCCATCAGGGTGGAGTGGTCGCTGGAGGCGGCGACGCCCACCACGGCGGAACCCCTGCCCAGATGCGCCAGCAGCGCCCAGCTGTCTCCACGGTCGGTGGATCGGTAGATGCCTCCATCGGCTGCCCCTACCCACAGGGTGCGGTCCGCGGAGTAGCCTCGCGACAGGGCGATGGACTGGATGGCGAAGCTTCCGATGCCCTTGCCGCTCACCTCCCAGCTCTTCCCCTCATCCCGCGAGCGGAACAGGCCGGTGTTGGTGGCCGCAAAGGCAGTGCCGTCTGTCCCGAACGCGGGGGACAGTACGATGGTAGGGACGGTGCCGCCCACGCGGCCCGCCATCGGAACCCAACGACCCACTCGAAACCCTCCTGCATTGCCCATCAAGCAGCACCGGACTGCAGTTACCGCTCCCTAACTGTGATACTTGGGACAGAGAAGCGATCAGACGGGCGTGAGTAGCTAATGATACCAGCTTCGGACAGGTTGACAATGGTCGAGTTCGGGTCTGTCCGGTTTCACAGCTAGCGGCGGAGAAACTCCTTCGCCCGTTGAAAGAGGCCGCCGGGGTAGGTGGCGAAGGGGCGAGTCCCAAGCAGTGCACGGTGGACCGGCGCCACGGCTCCTTCTATCGTGTCGATGCCGTATTCCATGGTGGGCTGGCCTTGTGTGAGAACTGCGATGGTGTAGTTGGGACGGTTGTCCCCCGGTAGGATTACTCCCGCGCTGTTTACCCACCAGCCGGACTCGGCCGGATACCAGCCGTCCTTGATACCCACGATGGTGCCGGGGGGCAGGTCGTTGGGAAGCCCCGCGGAGACCCCCCAGCGTTGCGAGGGCACAACCTCGGCCAGCAGCTCCATTGCCAGTTTCCTGCTGGGTTGGTCCAGGATTTCCCCGAGCGCCAGCTTGGCAAACAGTAATGCGACGGCACGAGGTGTGGCACGGCTGGCCCCCCATGCCTCCTGCGGGTTTGGATAGATGCCCGTCATGTCAATGGATTGCAGGTAGGCTTCCACCGCGTCGGCGCCTCCCAGGGCTTCCCAAAGGGCCGTTGCCGCGTCGTTGTCGCTCTCTGTGATCATGAGTCGTAGCTGCTGCTGCTCCCAACTGGTAAGTGGCTGCTCCTCTTTGATAGCCCGGTCCATTACGGCGAGCATGATAACTACCTTAACGACGCTGGCCATTGACATGGGCTGATCTGCGTTGGAGACGTAGATGGCCTCTTGAGAAGGAATTACCACCGCTATACCCCACCTTCCCTGGCGACCATCAAGGTAGCGCTGGGCATTCGGCGACAGCTCGGAGAGGGGGTGATCCGCTAGGTCAGAGGTGGATGGCGTCGCCGGTGGGGAGGGTGCCGGCATGTCCGCCGGTTCGCAGGACTGGCTCAGCATCGAAATGGCCAGTAGGATGGCGAGAATGACTGCTCCGACAAGTCGCCGACCAAGGAAGCTTCTTCTAAGCAAGCGAACCCTACGACCCATCAGCTATCCACCCCCTATGGCATTGCCGTTTCATTAGCGAGTTGGGTGCCAGGGCGCGGGGCAGGGCGCGTACAGGGTTTCCTCTTGGTGCGAGATGCGGCTATACTGCTACGCCAGGGTTGGGCGTCGAGCGGCCTTTCTGCGGTAGACGCCGACGCGTGGATCGTGGTAGAAAGACGCGATTCGTCAGGGTCCATGACCAGATAGGAAACCCATCTTGCAGATAGTGCGTCGCCTCAGCAGTACAGTCAGGAGGGTCTCGGCGGGGCAGCTTCTCGCTGTCTCGCTCGTCCTCGCTATTACTCTCGTTGCCCTTTACATTCGCCTTGAAGGTTTGGGGGAGCCCAGTCTGTGGGTTGACGAGGCCATGTCCGTGGTGTTCGCAAGCAAGCCGCTGCCCGAGCTTCTCCAACTCCTGGTCACCGATGACGTCCATCCCCCTCTCTACCCCGTGTTGCTCCATTTCTGGATAGGCTTCGCCGGTTCCAGCGAGGCGGCTGTGCGAATGCCCTCAGTCCTCTTCGGCGTCCTGCTGGTGCCGTTGATCTACGCGACCGGCAGCCGACTGGAGCTGCTGGCAGAGCCGAAGAGGCAGAGGTCGCTGAGTCTCGTGGGGCTGGTGGGTGCGGCCATCGCGGCTCTGTCGGCTTTCTACATCGGCTACTCCCAGGCGGCACGAAATTACATGGCCGTCACCTTCATGGGACTGCTTTCTTCCTATCTGTTGCTGAGGGCACTCTCCCAGGGAGGGCGGGCCAACTGGGCCGGCTACGCGCTCGCGACGGTCCTTGCCCTGTATACCCATTACACAGCCTTCTTGCTGCTGCCGTTTCATCTGCTCTTTGTGCTGCTGACCGTCAGGTCTTACCGGGGAGCCTGGCGGTGGTGGGGAGGGTGCCTTCTCTCGGTGGCGGTGGCCTATCTTCCCTGGTTGGGCTACTCGGCGGGACAGTTGCAGCGGATTAGCGACTACTGGCCTGGGACTTTGCAGTTGGAGGCGGCCCTGCGTACTACCCTCCTCTTCTTCGTCGCTGGGGGAGGGGCTGGCTCAGGGTCCTCTATTATACTGCCGCTATTGCTCGGGTTGGCGCTGTTGGCGGCGGGGCTAGGTGCCCTGCTGCTGGGAGCCTTGCGGAAAGGGACTTCGCAGCACCTGTTCTTCCTGCTGCTGTATCTGGTGCTGCCCGCGGCTTTGCTGCTGGCCGTGGCCTACTATCGACCCAAGTTCGATCCCCGATACCTCCTGTTGGTGACTCCGGCCTTCTACCTGACGTTAGCCTGGGGCGTGGTGGGGCTGCTGAGGACCGCCGTGGCTAGCGAGGCTTCGATTCTGGTGCGGGTACTGTTTCCCTGTTTGGGGCTGGCTGCCCTTGCCGGCACCATGGCCGCCTCGACGGTTTATGGGGAGCCCTCCACGCTGACGCACGTTGGTGACGGCAGGGCCGGTGCCCAGCAGTATGGGGATTACCGTGGACTGGTGGCCTACCTGGAGAGCAGAGCGGAACCTGGGGATGCCGTGGTATTGATGATGAACGCCTACCACCCCTACGTCTACTACAGCAAACAGGGGATTCCCTGGTATCCCATGGAGCCCTTCGATGACATGGATGGAGCAATTATCCGGCTCAACAGGATGGTGGAGGATGGCCGTGGACGCCTCTGGTTCATTCTGTGGCAGAAGGAGTGGGCGGACCCGACCGACTACGTGATGCATACCATGGAGACGCAGGCCAGGGAGGTGCCGCTGGATGCCAGCTTCGGGGGGATCGGGCTGAGGTTGTTCGAGCTGACTCCCGGCACGCGGTTCAGCTATTACCCCAAGGTGGACAACAAGAAGGAGGCCATCTTCGGGGGCAAGACGCTGGAGTTCTGGGGCTGGAATGTTTCCTCCACCCAGGTCACGCCCGGCGACGCAGTCCAGTTCGATCTCCACTGGCGAGCGCTGAAGAAGACCGATGCCAAGTTGAAGACCAAGCTGATGCTGGCCGACGGTGACCTCCACCTGTGGGCGGTGGTGGACGAGGTGACGGTCAGCTCCCTCTACCCTCCCTCACGATGGAGGGAGGAGGAGCTACTCCACGACCGTCACACACTGAAGGTGCCGGTGGGGGTGCCGCCCGGCAGCTACCAGCTGCTGCTACTGGTCTACGACGAGAATACCATGCAGGACCTGGTCATCGAGAGGTGGTCCGGGGAGGCCCAGGGGACTCTCCTCTCGCTGGGGTCCCTGACCGTTAATCCGCTGCCCGAGTCGCTGTTCACTCCGGCCTCGCAGCAGCCTCAGTCAACTTGGTATCTGGAGAAGGGGCGGGTGGAGCTGCTCCGCTCCAGGGTTAGCAGGCTCGTCACCAAGGGAGGCGAGAGGCTTGAGGTGGAGCTGCAGTGGCGAGCGCCAGAGATGCTGAGCGCTGGGAACAGCGTTAGGGTGGCGCTGATGGGCGAGCAGGGGTGGATCCCGATTGAGCAGTCTGATCCGCTGACGCCAGGCTATCCAGCGCATCTCTGGCGTCCGGGCGAGCCGGTGGATTCCCGACATTGGCTCACCATACCGCCTGATCTGCCCCCTGGGAGGTACGGAGTGGCGGTTGCCGTGGGTGGCGCGGAGGATAGAGATCTGAAATCGTTCCAGTACGCTCAGATCTCTACCCTGGACGTGGTGCCTCTGGAGCAGAAGATATGGCCCGGCGGGGGTCAGGAGCGCGTGGACCCCTTCCCCACCCCTACCCCAACTGCCAGCCCCGAGCGGGAACTGCTCCACGACATCAGGACCTCGTTGGGGCTGTAGAGCGGGAGCAGACAGCGCCTTTTCGACGCGAACGATGCGTTGGTGTACAATCCGAATCTCGTGACAAGTTCCCGCTTGTTAGTCCATGGTGGGGCCTCGCCTAGTTCGCGTGGAAGGAGCCCGATCCTTCTCTTGAAAGAGTCCGCCTCCAGATATCGGTGGATGGTCCTGGCCGTGGCTACCCTTGCCCAGACCTGCGCCTCATTTGTCCTTCAGGCGCCCTTTTCCCTGTCCCCACTGTTCCAGGCGGACTTGGGTCTGACCAAGGCGGAGGTAGGATTGCTCACCTCGGCCACCTCCATCGGCGCCTGGGCTGTGGTGTTGCTGGGAGGCATCCTCACCGATCGATTTGGGCCGAGGCGGGTGCTGTCGGCGGGAATGGCGGTGACAGGGATCCTCTTGCTTTCCATGTCGATGGTAGGGAGCCTGCTTCAGGCCATGGCGGTCATGTTTGCCACCGGGGTGGCGAGGGGGAGCCTGTTCCCTAGCTCAACCAAGGCCGTCTTGACCTGGTTTCCTCTCAGGACCAGGGCGACGGCGATGGGGCTGAAGCAGATGGGAATGCCGGTGGCCGGCATCGTGGCGGCTTCGGTGTTGCCAGCCCTCGGCCTGGCCATGGGCTGGCGCATGGCCATGGCGATCCCAGGGTTACTGATCGTCCTGAGCGCGCTTGTCGCGCTGCTCCTCTATCGAGATGCTCCGGGATCGGAGGCTGCCTCCGCGGGAAAGGTCAGCGTCGGGAAAGCTCTGCGGGAATTGCTGCATAATCGACGCCTGCTCTCGCTCTGCTCAATCGCATTCTGCTTTCTGATCGTGCAATTGTCGCTGCTGACGTACCTGGTGCTGTACCTCACAGAGGTGGTGTTGGTGAACGCAATGCCCGACCGGGCAATGCGGGTGGTGGCGGCTGGGGGTTACCTGGCGATATGCCAGGCAGGCGGCGCCCTCGCCAGAGTGTCCTGGGGCCTGGTCAGCGACAGGTTGCTCCACGGGCGACGATATCCGGTGCTTGCCGCCTTGGGCGCTGCCGCTGCCATCGCCCTCGCGACTCTGGGAAGCCTAGGGTCACAATCGCAGCTCTGGCTGCTGACCCTGATCGTATTTGGCTGCGGGGCAACGGCGGTGGGCTGGAATGGTGTCTACAACGCCCTGCTCACGGAAAGCGTGGGTCGTAAGTATGCGGCGACCGGGGTGGGGCTGAGCATGACGATCACCGAGGTGGGCACCATCATCGGACCTCCGATCTTTGGCCTGGTGGTGGACCACGGCTACTCCTTCCAGACGGCCTGGTACCTGCTCGGCTGTGTGTCAGCTGTGGGCGCCTTCGCTGCCCTCTATCTCTCGCGAGGGGAGAGGCGGCAGACAACTATCTAGGCAGGGGCCTCCCGTGCGCTACTACCTGGGGCTGGTGGTGGCCCTCGTGGCCATCTCATTCACGGCAATCCTGATCCGGTTGGCAGAGGCAACTGCGCTGACCACCGCCACCTGGCGAATGGTGGCGACGGTGTTACTGTTGATTCCCGCGCTGCTCGCTTTCGAGCGGCATGGGTTGCCACGACTCACCCGCCTTGATGCTTTCTATAGCGGGCTTTCAGGGCTGTTCCTGGCCCTGCATTTCGCCCTGTGGACCGTCTCCCTGGATTACACCTCAGTGGCCAGTTCCGTGGTGTTCGTGAGCACCCAGCCGGTCTTCGTGGCGCTCTTTGCGTACCTGTTCTTTCGAGAGAAGCTCAACGCGGGGGTGCTCGGCGGCATCGGGCTCGCGCTGGCGGGGAGCCTGTTGATCGGTCTCAACGACCTTGCCCTTGGCGGCGACAGTCTGTTTGGGGACCTCCTGGCGATCGGTGGGGCGCTGGCCCTGGTAGGCTACCTTCTGATCGGTAAGGCCGTGCGGAGCAGGCAGGGCTTCTTGCTCTACTCGGTGTTGGTGTATACCTCCTGCGCGGTTGCCCTTGCCCTCATCGGCGTCCTGGCGAACGCCCCGCTCCTCACCTTTTCCGGCCGCGACCTCACCCTGTTCTTCGCTTTGGCGGTGGCAACCCTGGGTGGTCATACGGTCTTCAACTGGGTGCTGAAGCATCTGCCGGCATCGGTGGTGGCCGTGTCGTTCGTCGGGGAGCCGGCTGGCGCGGCGATCCTGGCCTGGCTGATCCTTGGCGAGCCGCTGGTGCCCCTAACGGCCGTTGGCGGGCTGGCCATGATCGTCGGCATCTACATCACTGCACGAAGCGGCTGAGCGACGCCAGGCCGGGATCGCGCCGAGGTCGCGTCGATGCTCCCATTAGGCCGCCCAATACCATCCGGCCACAGCCATAACCAATGGGAATAGGGCGCCACCCCTATCCCCCTTGACGTGTTAGTCAATATTGTATACATTATTGGCGCCATCCAGTACTTGCTTGTTTCCGATCGGCGTCTCTTTCCCAGCCACATGCTAGAGCGCGCATCCGCCAACGCGTGTCTGTGGACGTTGTCGAGGGCTGAAAGACAAGGGCGTCGAGCTCGATTCGAGAGTGAGCCATCTGATGGTCAAGTTCCTTGTCAACCTCCACACCCCTGTATTTTCCAGACGTAACTCACCTGATAGCTTCCCGCGAGCTCGCTGACCGAGAACGCCGCCTACGAGCCGGATTCACAGGAGCGCAGTTCGCTGAACGCGGTAACTCGACCATTAACGGAGGCTTTGGCTGTGACAGACGCCAATCACATCGTCTTCCTGGACACGGTGTCCCCCGCGATACGGAAAACCCTGACCGACAACGTGCCTCCCGGCTTCACCATGACCTTTCCCGAGGTGGACACGCCTGAGAAGGCCGCGCTGGTCGCTCGGGACGCCGACTACCTGCTGATCTGGGCAGGCTACCTGCCGGGGAGCGTGATCGAGTCCGCGACGAAGGCTCGACTCATCCAGAAGGTCGGCGAGGGGACCGACCGCATCGACGTGGCGACCGCGACCCGCATGGGTATACCGGTCGCGAGGACGCCGGGCGGAAACTCCGTCTCCGTGGCGGAGGCAACCACCATGCTTATCCTGGCTGCCTTGCGGCGCCTTCCACAAGCTCACAACAGCGTGCTGGCCGGGGAGTGGCGCAAGTTCGGTTTCAGGAGCTATTCCTACGAGCTGCGATCCAAGCGGGTAGGGATCATAGGTATAGGGAAGATCGGGCGGATGGTGGCTGCTCACGTTCTCGGCTTTGGAGCTTCAGTGGCCTACCACGACGTGAGGCGGTTGAGCACGGAAGAGGAGGAAAGGCTGGGGATTCAGTACCTGCCCTTCGAAGAGCTGCTGCGGGACTCCGACGTCATCACACTGCACGTGCCCTTGCTGCCCTCCACCAGGAACCTGATAGGCCATCGGGAGCTGTCTCTGATGAAGCCTACCGCGGTCCTGGTGAACAGTTGCCGAGGTGCTGTCGTGGATGAGGAGGCCCTCTATGAGGCCCTGAAAGAGCACAAGATCCTGGCCGCCGCCCTGGACGTTTTCGCTAAGGAGCCCCCGGGCGCCAACCATCCCCTGTACTCGCTGGACAACGTTGTCCTGACTCCTCACAACGCCGGGGGAACGGTGGATTCCGAGATAGCTCTTGTCAGGCAGGCATTTGCGAACATCGTCAAGGTGAGTCGTGGAGAGAAGCTTGACCCCGTAGATTACGCCCAACCAGCATAGCCGCCGGGATCCGCGGACTACTGGTGGTGCGGTCTGCATTGATGGGCTGTGGGAGGCCCTTCGCGCCAATTGGCAAGGTCGGAAGGGGGCAGCAACGGCTGATTTCTCAGGTTGAACCAGCGACCAATGGTGGTGCCTACAACTATTTCAGAAGGAGGAAACTGATGAAGCATCGCACCATGGGTACTCTCGTCCTAGTCATCGCGCTGCTGACGACGCTCCTCGTTGCCTGCGCCCCAGCCGCAACCCCCGCTCCTACCGCAGCACCGGCGCAGTCGAAGGCAGCCGAGCCCACGAAGCCGGCCGCTGCCGCTGCTGCACCAACGAAAGCTGCGGAGCCGACCGCGCTTCCCGCGAAGAAGGTTGACTTCCCTGCCAAGGGCAAGTCCATCGACTTCATCGTCCCGTGGCCTCCCGGTGGCAACGTAGACCTGGGCGCTCGCCTGCTGGGCACCATCCTGGAGAAGGACCTTGGGGTCACCGTCAACATGATCAACAAGGCTGGCTCCACCTCCCAGCTTGGGCTCACCGACATCGCTCAGGCCAAGCCCGATGGCTACACGATAGGCGTGCTGACGCTCCCCACGGGTATCATCACCTATCTCGATGCGGCCAGGAAGGCAGTCTACACTCGGAAGAACTTCCAGCCGCTCGCTTTGCAGACGGCGGATCCTGGCGTGATCGTCGTCAAGGCAGACGGCCCTTACAAGGGCGTCAAGGACCTGGTGGACGCGGCCAAGGCCAATCCCAAGAAGGTGAAGGTCTCGACCAATGGGCGCATGAGCGTGACCCACTTCGCGCTGCTCCAGCTCGAGAAGGCCGCTGGAGTCGAGTTCGCGGTTACCCACTTCGATGGCAGCCAGCCAGGGCTCACGGCGGTGCTGGGCGGCCATGTTGATGCCCACTTCGACAACGCGGGACCGTCCGTTGTGAACATGGTGAAGAGCAATCAATGCGCTGTCATCGGTGTCCAGGACACGCAGGAAAACATCTACCTTCCTGGCTCCAAGACGCTCGAAGCGCAGGGCTACAAGGTGTACAGCACCTCCTCTCGTGGCGTGGTGGCGCCCGCGGGCGTTCCTAAGGAGATCGTGGATATCCTCGCCTCCTCCATCAAGAAGGCTGTGGCAAGCCAGGAGCACAAGGACAAGCTGGCTTCGCTCACCCTGTCCGAGCGCTACATGGATCCGGCACAGTTCGAGACCTACTGGACAGACATGGAAACAGAGGTCAAGAGCCTGATGGAGCTCGCGGAGAAATAGCCGCGCCGGCTCTTTCAGGCAGGGTTCCAGCCATCCGGGCAGCGGCTGGGCACGATCACGTTAGACGATCGTGCCCAGCCACACCGGATAGCGAGGGCGCGGAGTTGTGATTGAGTCCGGACTTCGGACTCACCTAGAATGGTTGGGCAAATACCGGGTGGGGGTGCTCAGGTGAAACGGGTATACCAGATAGCGGCCGCTCTCTTCATGGCGTTCGGTCTGTACGTTGTGAAGGAATCGCTGGCAATGAACTACTATACCAATCTCGGTCCGGGCTCCGGCTTCTTTCCTCTGTGGCTGAGCCTGATCTTCACCGCTCTCTCGGGTGTGTGGTTCATACAGTCCACTATGGCAGCGGATGAGCAGGTGAAAGACGGCTTCTTCCCAAGCAAGTCAGGAGTCGTCCAGGTGGTGGCGATCGTGGCCGCGGTAGTGATCTTCGCCCTGGTTGTGGGGTGGCTGGGATTCCCGCTCACTATGCTTGTCTTCCTCTTTTTCTTGATCGTAACTCTCGGCCGCCAGAACCTGGCACTGACGTCGGCAGTAGCCATAATCGGCAGCTTCGGTATCTACTACCTGTTCAAGAACTGGCTCGACGTATCGTTGCCGGCATCGTCCATCGAGTTCCTTAGAGAACTGGGACTGTAGGGAGGCATCGTGGAAACTTTTCAGAACTTGATGATGGGCTTCTCTGTGGCCCTTTCCCCTGAGAACTTGATGTTCGCCTTCGTCGGTTCGCTGGTGGGAACATTGATCGGCGTCCTGCCCGGCCTGGGTCCTACCGCTGGCACCGCCATACTGATACCCCTTACCTACCAGCTTCCTCCCACGGGCGCCATCATCATGCTTGCGGCCATCTATTACGGCTCCCAGTACGGCGGCACCATTACCAGTGTCCTCCTGAACGTTCCCGGCGAAGCCGCCTCCACCGTGACCTGTATCGATGGCTATCAGATGGCTAAGAAGGGTAGGGCTGGAGCAGCCCTGAGTATCGCCGCCATCGGCTCGTTCGTTGGGGGCACCCTGGCCACTATAGGCCTCGTGGTTGCTGCTCCTCCACTGGCCCAATTCGCCCTGAAGTTCGGTCCCGCCGAGTTCTTCAGTCTGATGGTGGTTGGACTGTCGCTGGTTACCGGTCTCGCGGGCAAGTCGATGCTCAAGGGGCTCCTGATGGGCATCCTCGGCTTGATGCTGGCAATGGTCGGCATGGACCCAGGCGAGGGCTCACCGCGCTTCATCTTCGACCGCCAGGAGCTGTTGGATGGGATCGGGTTCGTACCCGTGATCATGGGTCTCTTCGGAATGAGCGAGATCCTGATCAATGCCGAGACCGCCCTCAAGCCCGAGTTCGAGACCCGGATTATCTCACTGATGCCCACGATGAAGGATTTGCGAGATTCCACCTGGCCGATCCTCCGCGGAACCGCCATCGGCTTCGTCCTTGGACTCATTCCGGGATTGACCAACTCCGCCGGTTCTTTCATGTCCTACATCGCCGAGAAGAAGATGTCTAAGTACCCCGAGAAGTTCGGGACAGGTGTCATCGAGGGAGTGGCTGGTCCGGAGACAGCCAACAACGCCCATGCCAACGGCGCTCTCGTCCCGCTGTTCAGCCTGGGTATACCCGCGTCCCCTACCATCGCGGTCTTGATGGGCGCCTTCATGATGAATGGCCTGGTCCCCGGCCCGCTGCTGTTCAGAGAGCATCCGGACTTCGCCTGGGCGGTTATCGCCAGCATGTACGTCGGCAACGTGATGCTTCTCATCTTGAACCTGCCTCTGGTCGGCCTGTGGGTTAGGATGTTGAAGATACCTTACGGTATACTGTTCGCCGTTATCCTCGCGTTCATGGTGATCGGCTCCTACAGCATCAAGAACACGACTTTCGACGTTGTCGTGATGGCCATCTTTGGTGTGCTGGGCTACATGCTGCGCAAGCTGGACTTTCCCCTTGCTCCGGCAGTGCTCACCCTGATCCTGGGACCCTTAATGGAGAAATCGCTGAGGCAAGCCCTGGAGCTGTCGCAGGGTGACTTCTCGACCCTGGTGGCGAGCCCGATCTCGGCCGTACTCCTCGCTATTGCCGGGTTTGTCTTGATCTCCTCCCCACTTCGCCTTGCCCTGAAGAGGGGGAATTCTGCCTGGAGAAGCTGAGGCTCTTCCAGGGCCATGGATGGCAGGAAAGGCGAGGACTGAGAGTCAGCGCTGGAGAGAAGGGGCAGCGCACTGAGCGCTATGAACAATAGCGTTGCAGTGCTGGAAATAATGCAAACTGGCGCCTATTGCCGGCCGGGATCTGAGTATGAAGGTGTCTACGAGAACAGAGCAAGCCTATCAAGGTATTCGCCAGCACATACTGGATGGGAGTTTCTACCCTTCCCAGAGACTGATTGAGACCGAGCTCGCTCAAGCCATGGGTGTGAGTAGGATCAGCATCCGATCCGCTCTCCAGCGTCTCCACCAGGAAGGACTGGTCAAGCTGGAGCCTCACCGAGGAGCCAAGGTCACGGTGGTCACCCTTGAGGATGCACTCCAGATAATGGAGGTCCGTGAGGGCGTCGAGGGATGGGCCGCGTCTCTGGCTGCGGAGAGGATCACCCCCGATGCGCTGGCCGAGATGGAAAGCACGCTGGCCCGGCTGGAGCTGGTAGTGAGAGAGGGGCGGCTGGACGAATTCGCCGACGTTGATGGTGCTCTCCATCGGAAGATAATCGCCGCGGCGGAGAACCCCAGGCTGCAACCCCTCATCGACAGCCTGAAGCTTTCGGTAGTGCGTTATCGCTTCAGTATTATCCTCATCCCCGGGCGCGGCGAGCAGTCGATTCAGGAGCACACCGAGATCATGTCGGCCCTTCGATCGCACTCGCCCGGCAGGGCTGAGGCGGCCATGCGGCACCACATCGTGCAGATCAGAAAGAACATGCTCCTTCTGCAGAAGATGATGCTCGTCAAGCCCCAGAACGGCTAGCACGGCGGCCCGACTCAACCTCGCTCCGGTAGGCATCGTATCTTGAATACCACGGAATCGAGAGAAGCCAACTGCGGTCTTGCAGTTGGCTTCTCTCGACAGGATATTCTATCGGTGTCTCCGGGGAGCGAACCCCGTCTACCCTACCAGATCCATCACCGAGGCGTCGAACAGGTCCTCGACGCTGTAGGGCCTGGGTAGCAGCCCCTGCTGGAAGGCGAACTGGGAAATCGTCTCGATCGCCTTCCGATTCGGCGCGATGCCGTACGGGAAGGGATCGCCCATGACGCCCTTCATCTCCAGCACCCGCTTGTCCTCGGCGGAGGAAGGCCCCTGCGCCTCCAGGCGCTTCAGGTACAGCTCCTTGGAGGTATTGAAGGCGTTGAAGAGCTCCTTCAATACCCAGGGTTGCGAGGCGGCGAGGTCGGGCTTGACCACCACTATGTGGTTAACGGGATAGATCCCGGTCTTCTTGAACCACTCGATCTCGACCTCGGCGGCATTGGGGAACAACGGCCTCACTTCCGGGGCAACGAGAGGATTGGTCATGACTGCCGCGTCTATCTCCCCCGCCCGCAGCATGTCGTTCATCTGCTTCTCTTTGGGAGCACGGATGATGTACTCGGGATCCTGGAGCTCCTTGACGTGGGACCCTTCGTAGGTGATCCAGGTTACCTTGCGGAGGTCCACGCCATACTCGCTCTGCAGTATCCCCCGGCTCCAGGTTGGACCTGTTTGAGCGAAGGCCCGGATGCCGACCCTCTTCCCCTCCAGATCCTTGGGCTCACGAATCCCGGAGTTCACGTTGCACACGATGGTGGCGTGGTGGAACTTCCGGAAGATGACCAGCGGCAGCGCCGTGAGCTGCTTGTCGAACGCCTTGGCCACCATGTAGGTAGTGAAGGCCATCTCCGACACGTCGAACTCCAACTGTTGGATCATCCGCATGAACGCCTTGTACACAGGCGTGATCTCGGCGAAGTCGAGGGTTACCCCCGATATCGTGACCCTTCCGTCTTTCAGGGCCTGCGTGTTACCGTAGCTACCGATAGCCGTCTTGAGAATCAGGTTTGGAGCAGTCATCGCAAGTCCTTTCTCTGATGGGGCGAAGGTTATGCCTCTCCGGAGTGCTTTCCTTACCACTTGGCTCGGGAATACAGCTTCCTGGCGTTGCCCTCGAAGATCTTGTACTTATCCTCGTCGCTCAGCCAGGTGATCTCCTTCACCGTCCCCACCGTATCGTCGAAAAAGCGCCCGGTCTCCGGGTCGATCGCCTTGGCCGTCCCCAGCATCTCGGTGGAGAACACGAGGTTGTCTGTCCCCATCTTCCTGATCAGCATCTCCATGGAGTCCTTGTCGTAGATGGCCATGTCGAAGTAGAGGTGCCTCACCGCCTGCTCGAAAGGTGGCCGGTTCTCCCGGAAGTGGATTGCTCTATGCCGGTTCCACTGGTAAGGCACGGCCCCGCCCCCGTGGGGAATGATCAGCTTCAGCTTTGGGAAGTCCTCGAAGACGCGGGACATGCACAGCTCCACCACCGCGGCGTGATGCTGGGCGGTGTAGTGGGATCCGAGGATGTGCAGGGCAGGGTTCAGGGTAGAGCTCGCGTGGATCATGCCTGGTACGTCAAGCTCCACCATCTTCTCCCAGAGGGGATACCACCACTCGCTGCCCAGGGAGGGGGTGAACGGTTCCACGCTGCCGGAGACGTCGGGATTGATGTTGCAGGCGACGAAACCCATGTCTTTGACGCAACGATCGAGCTCCTCGACGCAATTTCGTGGGCTTACCCCTGGCGACTGAGGCAACTGGCAGCACGGTACGAGCTTGTCAGGGAACATCTTGCAGGCTCGCCCGATCAGGTCGTTGTTGTGCTCGGTCCAGTAGCGGCTGATGAGATCGTTGCCGAAGTCGTGGCCCATGCCCGAGGCACGAGGGGAGAAGACGAGCTTGTCGATGCCCTTGTCGGCCATCTGCTTGAAGTTCACCTGAACGGACTTCTCGATCTGCTCGTCCGTGATGCTGAGCTTGCCCTTTGTCGGCCTATTCAGGGCGCCGAGCTGCTTGCCCCTGTAAGCATCCAACTCGGGAGGTGCTTGGGTGTAGTGCGCATGGACGTCGATGATCACCGTCGTTTCTCCTATTGAATGGGGTCGAGGAGCCCTCGACCTGCGATAGCCCCTGCGTTTCTGTGGATGCTTGGATCAGCTATTCCCTGCCGGCGCACTTTCGGCCCAGCTCCAGGGCGGCGAAGGAGCGCACCGGCCCGGGCATGAGCCAGCGAAATCCCTGCTGGATCAGCGATTCGACGTTCTTCGAATTGACGTGGGGATGGCCGCAGACGACGTTGTGCTCCTTGCAGATCGCGAGGATCTCGCCGATCGCCGAAGCGACCGTGGGGTGATCGTACTGGCGAGGGAAGCCGAGGTCCTGGGAGAGGTCCCCTTCGCCGATTATCACGGCTCCAATGCCCGGCACCTCACTGAGTATCTTATGAAGATTGCCGATGGCGCGGGCCTCCTCGCACATGATGGCCACCAGGATCTCGCCCTGGGGAGCCAGGGGCCAGACGTCGGCTCGGGCGTAGTACTCCTGCTGTGTCAGCCCCCAGTAGCGCGCGGCTGCGGTCGGAGCATCTCCCCGCTGGCCGGCCGGCTCGTAATTGGGCGCGGTCTTCGGCCGGGGATAGCGGCAGGCGGCAACCGCGCTTCGCGCCTCCTCGACCGTGCTCACGTGAGGCCAGACAATCCCGTACACCCCGCTGTCCAGCACCTGCTTCGCCACCCACTGGTTCATCTCGCCCCCGTTGGGCGGGATACGGACGAACGGGGTCACCGTCGGCGCCAGGCTGCCGGACTGCACGATCTTGCGCCGGTTGAGCATGTACTGCAGACAGTTCCTCAGGCCGTTGAAATCGAGGGGATTGTGCTCCATCTCGATGACGACGCCATCGTAGGGGGCATCGCCGATCGCCATGGCGCTGCCGGTGTCGGGAGGAGAAAACGAAACGAAGGTGGTCTTACCCTCTTCCAGGGCTCGTATGACTCCGTTGAGTCGTGGAATCTCGCTCATTGCGTCCCTCTCACATCCTGAATGTAAGCGGCGCGTGCCTCGACCGGTTGCACTACTTGGCCTGCACCGCCGCCGGCACATGTTTCTGAAGAAGCAGCAAGTTTCTCCGGATAGCCGCGATATGCCGCCGCATGGCCTTCTCAGCCCGATCCGGGGCACGATCCCGCAGTGCGGAGACGATCTCCGCGTGTTCCTGGACCGATTCCTGTCCGCGCCCAGGAATCAGGATAATGCTGAAGTAGAACCGGACCACGGGGATCTTGAGGCTGTCCACCAGGGTGCCCAGGCGGCGATTCCCCGCCGCCTCGATCAGCCCTTTGTGCAGTCTCGTGTCCAGACCAGCGTGCTCCAGCAGTCGCCCTTCCCGGACGATTCGGTCCATCTCGACGACGATGGTTTCGAGTTCGGACACCGCCTCGTCTGTAATCCGCTGGGCGGCCAGGGCGGCTGCCCAACCCTCCAACCCCTCTCGAAGCTCCAGTATCTGGAGCGCATCGGCCAGGGTTACCGCCGTCACTGTTGCCCCGCGATGCGGTTCGACGATGACGAGGCCCTCCTGGTGCAGGCGCTGAAGCGCTGAGCGCACGCTTATGCGGCTCATCCCCAGGGAGGAGGCGATTTCGGTCTCGATCAGCCTCTGCGAAGGGCTGTATGTGCCGCTGACGATGCCCTGCCGAATGCTCTGGTAGGCCTGCTCCGCACGCGTCCAGGTCATGCGCTGCTCCCCCCTAGCCTTCCCTCGCACGCGGAAGAACCGCGTTTGCGGGAACGTGCAAATCGTGGATCGAAACCGGTTTCCGGTGATGGCCGCACGAGGGTTGGAATAGAATAGTCGCCGGAAACAATAACTCACTTGATGGCGCCAAAATTGTATACCACTTTGTATGTGACGTCAACGGGTACTATGTATATGTGTAGCTGCCTGCGCGGCGGCTAATAGAGGAGAACGGCGCGATTCCTGCGCCATGGTAGTCTCAAAGCTCGCAACGATGGGGCTAGGATTGAGAAGGAGATAGACGGGATGGCGCGAGCATACGATTGGGAATCCGGATATGCCGGGGCGAACGGCACTAGCTTCCACTACGAGAGGGCAGGCGCCGGGGAACCGCTCGTCTTGCTGCACGCCGGCATTGCCGACCAACGTATGTGGGATGGGCAAGTCCCGGTCTTTGCCCAGCACTACGACGTGATCCGCTACGATGCGCGGGGATATGGAAACACGCACGCAGGGGCCGGGAGGTACTCGCGATCTCAGGATCTCTACGGCCTGATGATGGTGCTGGGCGTCGAGCGTGCAGTCCTACTCGGGTCCTCCCAGGGTGGAACGGATGCCATCGATTTCGCTCTCGAACATCCAGCCATGGCTGCGGGTCTGGCCCTCGTCTCAGCTGTGCCCAGCGGTTACCAGTTGCAGGGAGAGCCGCCCAGGAGGGTACTCGAGTTCATGTCCGCTTACCAGCAACGGGACCTGGAGCGGGCCTCTGAGCTGGCGGCTCAAGTATGGCTGGATGGGCCGCATCGTACGCCAGACCAAATGGATCCTCACATCAGGGGATGGGTACGCAACATGATGAGGGATGTGCTGGCTGCCGGCGCGATGGACACCACGGGAGAGGAGCCCTCTAGCGAACCGGCTGTTGGCAGGCTGTCTGAGCTTCGTGTTCCGACCCTCGTCGTCGTGGGCGATCAGGACGATCCCAGCATACTCCAGGCTGGTGAGCGCATGACATCGGAGATACCAGGCGCGGAAAAGCTGGTAATCTGTGGTGCTGCCCACCTACTGAACATCGAGAAACCCGAGGAGTTCAATCGGGTGGTACTAGACTTCCTGCGTCGCACGTACTGACTTCCTGTTTCTCCGTGGAGGGTTGGGCAGTGGAGGGAGGCGCGGCGGTAGATCGCGATGTCATGTGGGTGCCCTGGGGCATGCCCGGGTTGGAGCACCTACATTTCGTATCCCCACCCGAGGGTGCCGTCGCCGATGGCTTGATCATCGGCGTGGCGGATGGCCTGCCCTTCCGCGCGCGATACCGGACCAGATGCGACGCGCAATGGCGAGCGCGGGAAGTCTGTGTGGCGCTGTTGGGTCCTGATAGGCGCTACCTCCGCCTGCGTGCCGATGGGGAGGGTTGCTGGACGGCCGGGTCCTGTGAACCGCTGCCCGAGCTGGATGGCTGCATCGATGTGGATATCTCGGCCACGCCCTTCACGAATACCCTGCCGATCCAGCGGCTCAAGCTGCAGGAGGGCGCATCGGCGGATCTGCACGTCGCGTACATCAACGTCCCCGAACTGCGGCTCGAGAAGTCGAGGCAGAGGTACACGCTGGTAGCTGGGCGGCCCGGGACGATGCTGTATCGCTTCGAGTCGCCGGCTGACGGCTTCGTGGCCGAACTACCGGTCGACGCGGATGGGCTGGTGATTGATTACCCAGGGCTGTTCCGCAGGGTGTGGTCCGGGTGAGAACGCCGCAGTCCCCGCGAAGCGCAGTCTGCGACATTTGTCGTGACTTTCAGTACGAGTAAGTGGGTAATCGACCGATCGAGTGTTGGTCCATTCGTTGTAGCCCGATAAGTCATCGGGCCCGGTTCAGTTCGCTGTTCGCGGTCACCGGAACCCAGATCTCGCTCTTGTAGTCGGGACGGCTGGTGTCCTTGCTCTCGTTCCATAGGATCTCCGGCCCGCCGGTTAGCTCATATCCAGACGTTGGAAGCCACTCCGCCGCGATCCTTGCCCAGACATCCTGCAACGCCTTCGGGAAGGGTCCCACTGCCGTGAACACCGCCCAGGTGGAGCCTTCGACCGGTAGCACTTTCCATCGCTTGGGGACCTGACTCGAAGTGGCAACCCCGATGTACTGATCCAGTTCCGACCCTTCCCCCCTACCTTCGGAGAAGTTGGCCGATACACAAAGCAATCCCCTCGGCTCAACGTTCGAAAGCCGCTTCAGCTCCTCGATGCCCTCTTCGCTCAGACTGGCCCACATGGAGTCCATCTGAGGGTTCACGCCTTCGTAGATCAGGGTGATTCGCTTCTTTATGCCGGCGATCTGAAAGGCGCCCTTCTCTATAATCCTATAGTCCATTTCATTGCCTCCTTGGATCGTTAGCCGGAAAGTCAAAGGCGGCACAGCCTTGAGGGAGACGCCATCCTTCCTCGCTTCTGTCGGGGTCACACCGTGCAGGGCTACGAACGCTCTCGAAAAGGAATCGGGCGAATCGTATCCATACCTTGCGGCAAGGTCGGTGATCCTCACATTGCTGTTGTGCAGCTCCAAAGCTGCTTGCGCTAATCGCCTCCGGCGTATGTATTCGCTGAGCGTTAGCCCGCTCAGGAACGAAAACATCCTTCGGAAATGGTACTCGGAGCAGCAAGCAAGCTGTGATACCGCTTTGAAATCGATTTCCTCTGCCAGATGGGCTTCTATGTAGTTCATTGCCTGATTAAGCTGTCTTAGCGGCTCCATATCCGAGACCTGCTCCAGATGTATCTCATTTGGATAATAGCAAAGACGGAATAGGTATGCCCGACATATCCGATACGGGTTTTGCAGGCACCGGATGTCCAGACCGCCGCGGTCTTTGAGCCTACGGGCTTAGCTGTCTGATGGAAGGGACGAGGCTGAGGGGCCGTCTGCCACCGGTGTATCCTGGCTCTTCAGGACGAGGCGCTGCAGCAGCACCTGGAGCGCTGCCGCCGTGGGGATGGCCAGCATGGCGCCGACGATGCCCATGAGGCTCCCGCCGACGACGATGGCCAGCAGCACGCTGAGCGGGCTGACCCCGACCGACTGCTGCATGATCCTGGGGGCGATGATGTTACCCTCGATCTGCTGGACCAGCAGGTAGAGCCCCAACACGAGCAGCGCCGTCTGGGGCGATTGGGAGAGTCCCACCAGCACCGCCGGCACGGCACCGATGGTGGCGCCGACGATCGGAACGAGGCCGGTAACGCCGGCGATGACCGCCAGGGGCAGCGGGGCGTGGACGCCCAGCACAACGAGCCCGGCGAAGGTGAGCACGCTGACGGCGAAGGCGTCCAGCAGTTGTCCCCGCACGTAGGCCCCCAGCTTGGAGTCGATCTCGTCCCAGACTTCCACCAATCGCTCGCGATGCCGCGGAGCGACCAGGCGAGCCACAGTGGCCTGGATATCCGACTTCTCCATCAGCCAGTAGAAGGCGATGGCCAGCACCAGGATGAGGCTGAAGAGGCCGGTGACGGCGCCAAAGGTGATCTTCAGAAGGCCTGGCGCTACCGCGGATGATGCCTGCAGGGCCTGAGGGATCGCCCTTTCCCAGTCCACGGATGGCAGGTCGCTGTATCCCAGCGAGGATTGCACCGATATGAACCACTCATCCAAACCCCTTGCCGAGGCTACCAACCGGTTGACCATCTCCGTCCCCTCCTTGATCAAGGGGGGCAGCGCGAGCACGATCACAAGGACAACGACGGTCAGGATCGAGACGTATAACAGCAGGATCGCCGCCCCCCTCGGAACCCGGCGCCGTTGCAGCCACGACACCAGCGGGGAGATGGCGGCGGCGAACACGATGGCCACGGCGAGGCTGATGACCAACTGCCGGACCTCGTACAGCAGCCACAGGAAGAGCAGGGTGCACACGACCACCAGCGTTGCCTGGAAGGCCTGCCTGTACATGGATCGGTTTTCACCTGACAAGGCTGTTACCTCGCTGGCCTGTTCGAGATTGGGGTGGAGTCGTCCCCCTGGGAGATCATCCGGACCTGGATAAAACCGCCTTCAGAGAGTGTAAACGGTTTTCGGCGCCTTTGCCATCCGCCTCCCCTCACCGGGTGTGCCCCAGCTTTCTGGGCGAGTGCCAGGTCGCCGAGCGGTTGAAACCGTCGGCTACGGCTGCAAGGTCCGCCTTCGCGGACCAGACGGGGTCTCCAACCTGCGTAGGCAGGTTTCGCATCCATAGCCGGCGAATTCGTTCGCTCGGCGACCCCGGAAATGTGAGCCGCACCTCCCCTCACCCCGTGACGCGAGCTGGTGCAGCGTCACGTCTCTCCCAAAGGGAGAGGGAAGAACGTAAACGCCTTTCCCCTTGGGAGACTGGGCTGGCTTTAGGTTGGCGAAGCGGCATGGTTGCACCCGGACTGTTTATCTTTGCTACCGGAGTGGTGGTGGCATTGGCCTATGTCGATGCGCCGCCCCCCGCCACGGCGAAGAGCGCAAAGGTGAATGTGCGCCATGCCGTGGGGGAGCTGGCGCGGAACCGGATGCTGTTGACCCTCGACATCGCCACCATCGCTTCCCCTCCACTGTTCGGACTCGTCGTGGACCTCAGCACATCCTACCAGTCTGCCTGGCTGCTGTACGGCTGCTTTGCTGCATTGGGCGCCCTGGTGGCAGTCGTCCTCCGCGGGCAGGAGACGCGGCGCCGGGCCGCTTCCCTCGAGAGGGGGTATCTGATGTTTCCCACGGATGCTACTATCTGCTTGTTGGCTGCTGACAGGTTTTCAATCAATGAAGCTGTATGCGGCAAGGTTTCACGGTGTTGCATGCCGACGAGGCGAAGGGAGGCCATTCGGTGAGTGAGATGGAAGTCAGGGATGTGTCTTTGGGGCCAATGAGGGTTGCCTCATTTCGCGGGTTTGGCCCGAATCCGGAGGAGTCCGCCTGGAGAGCGCTGGTTCAATGGGGACAGGTGAGAGGTCTACTTGGCGATCTCAAGGCGCGCCATTTCTTTGGATTCAACAACCCCAATCCCGAGCCCGGAAACTCTATCTACGGCTACGAGCAGTGGATGGTAATCGGCCCGGAAGTCGAGGCAGGGGACGGGGTGGAGATCAAAGACTTCCGTGGCGGTCTGTTTGCCGTAACCCGCTGCCGACTAGTGGAGATCACCGAGGTGTGGGGCAGGTTGGTCCGGTGGTGCATGGAAGGTGGCCGCGCCCTGGGCGACAACCCCCTGCTGGAGGAGTGCCTCACACCGGAGTTGTTCGTTCCGGAGACAGATCCCCGCCTGATGGACGCCCTGTTCGACATCTACTTGCCCCTCAGGAGCGATTAGACAGCCGAGCAAGGCGATCACTAGGCCGCGGCCTGGCGGAGGGGGGGAATAGCGCCCAGCAGTTGGCCAAGTAGCTCCCCCTCCAGGGAATCGGCTTCGAGGAGGGCAGCCACGAGGCGGTCTAGACCCTGGCGGTGGGACTCGATCAGGTGGCGGGCCCTGAGCGTCTCCTCCCCCAGGATGCGGCGGGTCTCCCTTTCTGCCCTGTCCAGGAGATCCGGACTGACGGGCTGCTGGAATTCGGCGTCTATTACCACCGGCCCCAGTTCGACGCTCATGCCATACTGGTATACCATCGCCTTCGCGACTTCGTTGGCCCGGCGGAAGTCACTGGCGGCTCCGGTCGAGCGCACCCCGTTCGCGACCTCTTCCGCCGCCATCTCTCCCAGGGCGAAGGCGATGCGCGCCCTCAGGTGCGTTTCCGTCAGGAGATGCCGTCCGGCGTCTCCCATCAACTTGGTGTAGCCGCCCGCGGCTCCCCTGGCTACTATGGATATCTTGCGCACCGGCTCCAACTCGGGAAGGAGGTGCGCGACCAGGGCGTGGCCCGCCTCGTGTATCGCCACCATCCGCCGTTCCTCGGGTTGCATGGGCCGGTTCTTGTGGGCCAGCCCCACCGTAACCCGCTCCATGGCCTCGTCGAGATCCTCCTTCTCGATGCTGGTCCGGTTCTCCTTGGCCGCAAGCAGGGCTGCCTCGTTCAGAAGGTTCTCCAGGTCCGCGCCCGACATGCCGCTGGTCTCACGCGCCAGATCGTCCATGTCGATCCCATCTGAGAGCGGCTTGTGGCGCGCGTGGATCTCCAGGATGTCGCGCCGCCCCTTGACGTCCGGAAGGCTGGTGCTGATCTGGCGGTCGAAACGCCCTGGACGCAGCAATGCCTGGTCCAGCACATCCGGCCGGTTGGTCGCCGCCATCACCACCACGCACGTGCCCTCCTCGAAGCCGTCCATCTCGACCAGGATCTGGTTGAGCGTTTGCTCCCTTTCCTCGTTGCTGTACTGAGAGCCGCCTCGGCGCCTGCCGACGGCGTCGATCTCGTCGATGAAGACCACGCAGGGGGCCGACTTCTTAGCCTGCTCGAACATCTCTCTGACCCGCTTTGCTCCAACCCCGACGTACATCTCCACGAACTGGGAGCCGCCAGCCTGTAGTACCATCTCCCGCGATCCTCGGTCTTGGGGATGGAGATGGAGCCGTTCCAGGCGAGGAGAGACTCCCATCTCGGGAGCATTGCCGGTGAGTTGGAGTCCATAACTCGGGAGTCTCAGGTCGAATTCCCCCCGGGAGACCAGAAGTAGCAGGGGAAGTGGTTTGCCTTCTCCAAATACTCTGGCTCGTTCCCCTCGATCATAAGCTTATGCATCAGCACGACCTCAGGCTGCGGGATCTGCTCCATTGACTGGACGCACAGCCTCTCGCTGCATTTTCCGGCTTCGATTACCTCTACCATTCCTGGTCCAGAGGGTATTCGATAGGCGCGACCCGGGTGAAGCCGGCTGGAAATCTCCAGATATCCTGCTGTGTGGAGTTGCTGGAGTTCTTCCGGAGTCAGGATTGAGCCTACCAACAGCTTCGCCTTCTCGTTCGCCTGACGCTCCGATTTCTCGGACCAGTAGAAGAAGAGCACGATCCCCAGCACCAACAATACGAAGGGTATGAGGCTCCCCCACTGGGCTAGCAGGCTTCCTCCATCGAGCATGCTGTCACCTCCCCTGGGTTGTTTTTCACCTGGAGTCCGCAGGAGCGCAATTCTGGTGCCCTCGTGGGGACGGGGGGATGAGTGGTGAAGGATGGGGGGGGATAAGTGGTGAGGGATAGGGGGATGGGGCTCCCTCTCCCCGCGGGAGAGGGAGCCCCATCCCCTCATCTCCGTGTCTTGCGTGTTTTGCCCTAGGGCAGGTAGCCTGACAGTCGAGACTCCTTCAGCTTAGTGAAGGCTGGCCTGTCCGTGCCGTTGTTGTTGGCTATAGACCACCAATACTCCTCCCTGTCGGTGCCCCAGCTTGGGTCAGGCAAGTTCCACAGAGTCATGACGCCGATCCATGGAGACCAATTGGAGGCAGCCCATTTGTAGGCGCCGACGATGTAGTCAGCCTTCTGCTGCTCGGTGACCTTATGCCAAGCGTAGGCAGGGTGGACCTCATCGGAAGTCCAGCCGAACTCGAGTAACCAGACCTGCTTGTTGGAGTCACCGTTCTTGACCATGACCGCCCTGAGGTCCTCGACCCTGCGGAAGCAGAAGAAGCGATGCCCCCCGTAAGAGGGATTGGAGGCGACCGCATCGGGGCTCATCTCTGGGGGGGCCTTGAAGCCCGCGCCGTGGGCACCCAAGACATCGAAGTAAGCCTTAGCGCCGGCATCGTACATCTGCTGGAGGAAGAGATCGTCGGGAGTGGCCTCGTTGTTCCAGGTACCTGTTGGGGTTAGACCAGCGGTGATGACGGTGACTGAGGGATCGGCCCTCTTAGCGCCCTCGTAGCCCGCCTTCAGCAGCTGGACATATTGGGCGGCATCGGGCTTCTTATCGCCCCATTCACGGGAGAGGTTTGGCTCGTTCCAGATCTCGACAGCGTCGATATGGCCGTAGGGAGAGCCGGACTTGTAGCGATCCACCAGGGAGTAGACGAAGTCGCTGAAGTCCTGAGGGTTATCGGGAGGGCCGTTGTGGGCGCTGTCGGAGCGAGCCCAGTCGGGCTGGAAGTCGAGCCTTGCGATGATCTTGACACCGGCATCTGAGGAGGCTTTGACGAGACGATCGGACTCAGTCCAGTGGAACTGACCCTTTACGGGCTCGATCCAACGCCACTGGAAGAGGGTCTTCTGCCAGTTGAAGCGAGCATCGAGCACCTTCTGGAGATCCCGCTGGGTGGAGTTGGGATTGCCCCAGAGGAAGATGTTCATGCCGTACTCGGGGCTCTTGGCCTTGTAGGCGTTGGAGCCGGCGGCCGGGATCGGCCGGTCCATAGGCTGTCTGGTTGGCGTGGGGGTTGGGGTGAAACCAACGGACTGAGCTGGCGGCTGTTCGGGGGTTATGGCGCTGTCTGGCCAGAGACCCGCCTCCTTGGCGAGGTCGCCGCCGTTGGCCACTGAGACGTCGCCCTTCTTAGCCCAAGGCACGTCCTCCTTCCAGTACTGGAAGGTAGCTCGTTGGGCACGGATGACGAAGGAGTTGCCCATATCGGCGGTGGCGACGGGGAGGCCGTAGTGATCGACGGGGTAGGGATCTGAGAAGTAGACCTTCTTGATCGGCTCGTTCTGGTCTAGGAACGCCTGGTGGCGCTTGACGATGGCATCCCAGGAGAGGCCGTTGTCTGGTGAGGTATCGAAGGGCTTGGGAGTCTGGCGGTAGACGAGGAGCCAGTCGTCCTTGTCCTTGTCGTGGAGGGCGTCGAAGGTGTTGAGGAACCAGACCTCGTTGGTGTCGGGTCGCCACTGGAAGACCATCTTCTGCATGGCCTGGGTGACGAAGCCATCGTAGACGAAGCGGCGACTGACTGGGTAGCCAACTACATGCTCGCCGCCGAACGCCTTGAATGCGTCCCAGAAGGCGACCCCATCCTCGTTGGTGACGGAGTAGCCCGTGGGTTCGGTGCCGAGGGGATGGCTGTTGGCCTGCGTGAAGAAGTGGCCGTTGGGAATGTCGTAGTCGAGGTTTTCTGGCGCTGCTCCGATGGGTGCCGCAGTGAGCAGCATCCCCAGCGCGAGGAGAAGGGAAAACGCGATGCCGATCTTTTTCAATGTATCCTCCTTTAGTATTGGGTAATCGAAAGTCTGTGCGCTGCTCTCTGAAGAACAGGAGGTCCTTCGCTCCACGCTCAGGATGACACCGGGCAGGGTGGTCAGGATGACGTGATGCAGGCTCAGGATGACAGTCATTAGGACCACGCTGGCGAAGGGCTAGCCTGCCGGCGTGGGCGGAACGGGTGCGGCCGATGGCTCGATCGGCGGCGCGATCCGCCGCGCGCCGAATGCCTCCCAGCTTCCATCCGGATAGAGGGCGTAGACCAGTTTCTCCCCCTCCATCAGCAGCCGTCCCCCGGTGAAATCCTGGACTGCACCGACCAACGAGTGCTCGGCCGCCGTGGCCCACCCCAGTGCCAGTCGCACGTCGGGCGTCGACGACCACAGCTTGCCGAACCTCCCGCTGGGTACCGTTACCCCAGGTGGAACCGGCCCGGAGTAGGTGAGCCGCTCCTGTTCATTCCATGTGTCCCGATGGATGGTCCAGGCCCCATCGTCCTGGAGCATCAGGATCTCACGAGTGTCGGCCTGCCAGAGCATGGCTCCTAGCTGGAAGTCCTGGTGGGAAAGGGTCACCTTCCGTTCCTCGGTGCTGGGTGTGCCCAGCCGGGCGGCTGCCATGGGGCTTTTGGCGCTGGCGGTCTCATAGGCCCTGCCGGCTGCAGGCTCAGGCGGTTTGGCTGCCGTAGCCGTTGCCGTCGGGAGAGCGGTGTTAGTGGGAGCGGCCGTAGCCCTGGGTGGTATGGGTGTTCGAGTTGCCAGGGGCTGCTCCATGGTGGCAGATGGCGTGGCCACGGGCTCTTCCACTGTGGGCGCGGGAGTCGCGATGGCATCCGTGGGGCCTGTTGGTGGAGTGGCCGTTTCCGCTGGTGTCTCGACCCCCATAGTGGGGCTAACCGTCGGTGAGGCGTCGCCGACCATCGTGGGCGTGGCGTCGGTCGCTGTGGTGGCGGTTGGCGTGGTGGCGGTGGGCGCGGGAGTAGTTGGCGTGGCGGTGGTCGGCGTCGTTGTCCCCGGTGTGCCTCCCGCCGGGCTCGCGGCGGTGGTGGGAGCAGTCGTTACCTGGGGTGTCGCGGAGGTAGCTGTGGGTGAAGGCGTTGCGGTTCCTCCGCTCTGGGGCAATCCCGGCAGATTCGACCCTACGGCAGGCGAGGCCGTGGCGAGTTGCGTGCTTCGTGGCGTAGGGGTAGCGGTCGTCGTGGCAGTCGCGCTCGGGGTGGCCGAGGGCGCAATCGCCGCGGCGGGCGGTGTTACCAGGGCCACCGGAGTGGACGGTGTGTCGCCGGCGAAATGCAATGCCACGGGAGTTGCCGAACTCTCTGGACCGCTGGGCTTCAGGCTCAGGGTGTACTCTCTGGCTGGCTGGATCGGCTCCACCGGCTTCACCACCATGGTGTCTCCTCGCCAACCCACGTTCAGCTCGACGGCTGGCTCGATGCGCAGCGTGCGGGCAACCTCATCACGGTTCACCGGCTCAGAGAAATGCACCTCGATCGCTGGCTCGCCCTGATCGCTGTACAGGTAGGCGGCCGCCACCAGCGGGCCTGAGCCGTTGCCCGTGAAGGGCAGCCCGTAGAAAAGGGTGGCCGCCACCATCAGGGCAAGTGCGACCACGACCCAGGCTGGACGCAGGGTCCAGACAGGCGAGAATCGCCACCGCCTCGGTTCCCTGTGGGAGGCTGCGAGGGCGCCAACCCGGCGGTCCAGGGAGGAGGGGACCGTGATGTCTGCCCGCGCTCGAAGCTCCGACCCGACCAGCTCGTAGGCGAGCAGCCGCTCACGGCAGTTGGTACAGTCCTCCACATGGCGTTCGACTATTCTGCGCCTGGAGTCCTCCAGGTCGCCATCACGATAGGCGGAGATCTCGGCTGGGTCCACAGGGTGCGTAGCCACGTAGAAACTCTTCATCCTTGGATCGCTTTCCTGGCGGTTGTAGATCTTGCCGCCTTCACTGCCTCGGGTATCGTTGTGCCAAAACCCCCGGGCGGCTCACCGCCCACCTCCAGGTAGGCCGTGCGCATACGCTCGCGGGCGCGAAACATCATCATCTTCGCTGCGTCCCGGGAGATGTCGAGGACCTTGCCAACCTCCTCCATGGAGAGGCCGTAGCACTCGCGCATCACCAGGGCCGCTCGATCCCTGGGAGACAGCTTGGAGAGGGCCAACTGCACAAGGTCGGCTTTCTCCCCGCGAAGCGCCTCTCGTTCTGGGTCGTCGGATGCCACCTGACTGGGGTGGAACAGGCTGACGAAGGTGTCCCAGGGTGACCACTGGATCAGCTTGCGTCGGCGCAGTTCGTCGAGGCAGCAATTGGTGGTGATCCTGAACAACCAAGGGCGCATCTCGTTGTCGGGAGGACGTCGATCCCATGCCTTCAGCGCCTTCTCGAAGGCCGCCACCGACAGGTCCTCGGCATCTGCCTCATTGCCTATCATGCGCAGGGCATGGCCGTAGAGCGGCGTCCGATAGGCCAGGTACACCTCATCGAAGGTGGCCACTCTGCGGTCGGTGGCGTTGCGATCTATCGCGTCCAGTCTGCTCGCTCCTTGCCTCGGGGAGGTGACCCCGTTCGACAATGCGCTTCGGGAGGTCGAGCCTCGGCAGTCCCGCGTTCACTCCGCACAACGGGCGAAGGAGCGAGCGGTAACGGTCGAGGAAGGGAACTTGGGATATGGGCAGTTGCACGTGGCGTGAGAACTGCCCCACATGCTTTTCTTGACCCCAGGGAGATCCATCTGTTACTCGGGCTTAGCCTACCTTAGCACGGTTTAGCGGTCAAGGTGGGCCTTTCTCGGTCTGGTGGCACTCCCCCTCACCCTGACCCTCTCCCCAAGGGAGAGGGAACTGGTCTACCGCCTCTCCCTGGGGGAGAGGCCGCCCGAAGGGCGGCTGAGGGGCGGCGCGGCAAGACCGGGCACCTCCCCTCCGGGGGCATGAAACCGTTTGGCATCTCGTCCGTTGTCCTATGCAGAAGCGGGAGAACCGCACACTCTCAACATAGAAAGGAGACCACATTGTGAAATTGCTGCTGAGAGATGCATGGGCGCGCCTCTTCTTGTCGGGGGTGGTTATTGCCATCTCCATATTCCTGGCCTCGGCCGTCGGCGCCCAGGTGGCCATTAGTGAGTGGGGGGTGCCGACAGCCAACTCCCAGCCATCGAACCTGGCGGTGGACCCTTCGGGGAACCTCTGGTTCACGGAGACTGCTGGCAATAAGATCGGCAAGATCAACCAGAACGGTGTGTTCCAGGAGTTCGACGTATCGACGGCCAACAGCCAGCCCTGGGGCGTCATCGTAGAGGGAAACGGCCGGGTGTGGTTCACCGAGACGGCCGGCAACAAGATCGGCAACCTGAACTCGGGCGTCTTCGGACAGGACAACGTGCCTACCGTCGATAGCGAGCCCAGGGGCCTGGCGCTGGATGGCTCAGGCAACATCTGGTTCGCGGAGACCAAGGGCAACAAGATCGGCAAGATGACTCAGGCCGGCAAGTTCGACGAGTACAACGTCCCCACCTCCAACAGCGAGCCATGGGCCGTGGTGGCGGATTCATCCGGCAACGTCTGGTTCACCGAACGGGCAGGCAACAAGATCGGCAAGCTGAACACCAGCAACGGCCAGTTCAGCGAGTACCAGGTGCCAACCTCCGGCAGCGCCCCCATGGGGATAGCCCTGGACGGCTCGGGCAATGTGTGGTTTGCCGAATATGAGGGCAACAAGATAGGTATGATGGCCCCGTCCGGCAACTTCACCGAGCACAATTTGCCAACCGCCGGTGGGAAGCCCACCTGGGTGGCTGTGGACAAGGCTGAGACCGTCTGGTACGCAGCATCGGGCACCAACTCCTTCGGTCGGGTCTCCGGCGGAGTTGTGACCGAGTATGGCGTCCCGACCCCTGGCAGCGCCCCCTATGGGATCGCCGTGGACGCAAACGGCAACGTGTGGTTCACCCAGCAGGCGGGGAACCGGATAGGTAAGGCGGTCTCCCTGGCAGCCCTACCCACGGCCACGCCGACGGCTACCACGGTGCCCGCCGCCACGCCTCAGCCGTCGCCTACCCCGGTCCCCCGCGATGTCCGGTACTTCGGGGCCACAGGGTTCAGGATCGACAACGATGTGTTCTGGGACTATTTCAACAAGCGTGGTGGCGTCAACACCTTTGGCTACCCTGTGAGCCGCACCTTCCAGTTCATGGGCTTCACCACCCAGTTCTTCCAGCGGGCGATAGTGCAGTTGGGTCCCGACGGAGGCGCCCGCACCATGAACGTGCTGGATCCCGGGCTGATGCCCTACACCAAGATCAATGGAAGCACTTTCCCTTCGCCCGATACGGCCCTCTCCACCGTCGCGCCCGTTCCCGGCTCCGTCGACTACGACGTGCGGGTGCAGGAGTTTGTCAGGACCTACGCCCCCAACCAGTTCGAGGGGCTGACAGTCAACTTCTACCAGGCTTTCGTGAACACCGTGAGGCTGGAGGCCGCATTCCCCCAGGGGAATGGGAATCCCGCACTGCTGCCGCTGCTGAACCTGGAGTTGTGGGGGGTCCCCACCAGTCGCCCTCAGCGGGACCCAAACAACAGCAACTTCGTCTATCTGCGCTTCCAGCGAGGGATCATGCACTACGACGCCACCAATGGATACACCCAGGGGTTGTTGCTGGCGGACTACCTGAAGTCGATCATGACCGGGTCGGGCCTGCCGTCTGACCTGGATTCCCAGGCGTTGGGTAGCCAGTTCTATCGACAGTACAATCCGGCCAAGCCCGATTGGGTGGACCGGCCGGACCAGCTACCCGGCACCAACCTCTACTACGCCTTCGAGAGGCAGTAGGGTAGATGGAACGTTTAGGAAGGGTGGGATGCACGCATCCCATCCTTCTAGCTAAAGGTGGATGACTCATTAGGCTGCCGACCGAGCACGTCGTGACGAAGCCGTTCCTCTTGTCCTGCCCATCATCCGCAGCAGTTGACGAGCCTCTGCTAACACCGCCTCGGGCTGCACTCCTTCCAGGCATGGAACATGACTCGAGTCCGGGCATCCGTCCTCCATAATCCATCGACAGGGGGCATCCCAGTTGGCCACGAGGCGGTGGAAGGTTCGTTCGAGCGGTGCCCAGTTCACCGGGTGGGCTGAACCGAAGACCACCAGACTGGGTACGTCCAAGGCCATGGCTATGTGGGAGGGGGCGCTGTCGTTGGTGAGGAAGAAGCCCAACTGCTCGATGAGAGCTATCAGCGCCTCCAAGGATGTTTGGCCTCCCAGGTCCACGGTTTGATCCGCCCTGTCCATCCTGGCAATGACCGCTGCTGAGTCCTCTCTCTGCCCAGGCCCCGCCGTCACCAGCACGCCATCGAAGTCGAACTCCTCCAGCAGCCTGTCCAGCACGATGGCGTATCTCTCCGGTAGCCACTTCCGGCTGGCTACACTCGCGCCGGCATGGAGGCCCATGTAGCGGCCCTTGCGCAGGGCCTCCAGATCCACAAGATCCCCGAGGGTGGCCAACTCATCCCGGTCCGAGGGCAATACCGGCAGGTAGGGGCGCGTGGCGGCGCAGTCGATGCCGAGCAGTCGGAGCAGATCCAGATACCTCAGCAATTCGTGCTGTCTCGCGTCGTACGGCAGCCATCGGTCCAGGGGCGGGGCATCGTCGCTCTTGAAGCCGACGGTGTGCTTTGCCCCCAATCGGCGGACGAATCCGTTGGAGTACCGCCCGCCTCCGTGCCATTGGAATGCCAGGTCGAACTGCTCCAGCCTCATGGCCTCGAAGAAGTCCGCCAGGGTATCGTCGTCCTGGGCGCCAGGGAACACCCCGTGGTAGGCTGGTCCCACGATGATCCGATCGATTGCATCGTAGCGGCGCGCCAAGGGGGCGACGATGGGGCTGGTGATCAGCGTGATGGCGGCATTCGGCAGAGATGCTCGCAGGGCGCTGAGGGCGGCGGTGGTACAGAGGAAGTCGCCCAGTGCTCCTCCCCGCAGAATGGCAATTCTGGCCTCCGGGCTCAGATCCTGCGGAAAAGCTACCCTCGGTGTAGGACCATCCCGTCGGTGGGCCATGGCTGTCTGCTCCGGCTTCCGTTCATCTGACCTGTCCAGACGGACGGAGTTGAAGCAGGTTTTGGACCGTCCCCGGCGCATCGCGCGCCGGGGACGAGCGTGGCGGTCCCGCCGGTTCCTCTGGTCATGGCTTCGGCAAGACCAAGAGCTGGTCTCTACTCCGGGAAGCCGAAGGCGTTAGTGCCTCCGTTCCCTCCACTGAAGTACATCGAGCGCTCGGCGACTATGGGCAGATCGCTCTGGATGCGCGTCGCCACTGCCGTCTCGGGCAGGAACTGGTTCAGGAACAGGCTTGCCCGGCCTTCACCCCCTACTACCACGTTTCGCGTCGTAGAGGTGCCATTTGGGAAGAAGAAGGTAAGGGTGACGTTTGCCGAGTCCCGGCCGCTGGGGTTGGTTAGCAGGATCCACGTTTGGAAGGGTGGGGCCGTAGCCCCCTCAGCGAAGGTCCAGTTGGTGGAGAGGGAGTTGGCCCCCTGGGAGCCGGTCTGGCCAAGGCCGAAGAACATCGACCGCTCGGCGATGATCCCTCCGCCCTCGCTCACTATGGTGGCCCCGAAGCTGACGTTGGGCCGTATCTGGTTCATGAACAGGCTACGCCGCGAGTTGGGCGGCATGGTGAAGTCCAGCAGCGGCCCGGGCCCGCCGGTGTCCTGGTACAGCCTCGCCAGGATCCTCACCTCGTTGGGGTTGGGGTTGTAGAGCAGGAACCAGGTATCGAAGGGTGGGGATGTGGAGCCTTCGGCGAAGAACCAGGCAGAGGCGCTGTTGGGAGTTCCAGGAGAGGCCCCGCCGCCTCCGGTGTCGGACTTAAACATCGATCGCTCGGCAACGATTGGCAGGTTGCTAGTGATCCTGGTGGCGAAGGCCGATGGCGGCAAGACCAGGTTGGCGAAGACCGTGGACCTGGACATGGGCGGGATTTCCACGCGGAGGTTCTGTGTCCGGCCGTCCTCCAGGGAAAAGCTGAGCGTCGCCGTGGCCGTCGCATCGTTGGGATTGGCCATCAGGAACCACGTTTCGTGAGGGGCGGCGGTCGCGCCCTCGCCGAACAACCAGAGAGTCCTGGGGGCCGGAACCCCGGCCACCGCCGTGCCGTCCTGGCGGAAGAACATCGCCCGCTCCGCGGCAATCGGCAGGTTCGAATCGACCCGCATCCCGAAGTTAGAGTTCGGCAGGATCTGGTTTACGTACAGGCTGGCCCTGCTGTTGGGAGCGACCGTCATGGTTTGCGAGCCACTGACCCCCGCTCCCAGGAATGTGACCGTGGCCGTGATGGGGCTGGGGTTAGGGTTGAAAAGCAGCAGCCAGGTATCGAAGGGCGGGGCAGTGGACCCTTCGGCGAAGAAGTGGGTCGTCTGGAGACCCGGGGCAGTCACCATCAGGTTGGCCGTTGCCAGCGCTGCGAGGGGGGGCAGGTCGGCCTGGGGCGGACATCCGCCGATGGTGACCCGGTAGCTGCCGGGGACCAGGTTGGTTGGGATCGTCACAGTGGCGTTTCCGGTCCCATCTGCCGCGACCGTTATCTGCCCAAGGCGCAACCGAAAGGAGGGGGACAATCCCTCCTCCACGTTCTGCCCCGGTCCCAGGATACCAAGGCACAGGGTGGTCTGCTCCGTGACGGCGATTCCGGACGCTGCAACATGGATAGACCCTCCGGGGGCGACGGTCTCCGCACTGACCTGGAGGGTTGGTTCGGTTGCCTGCTGGATTGGTGCTGCGGAGAGCGGCACCGGCAGGAGGGCACACAGGAGAGCCAACATGCTCCATAGGATTCTACTCATCATGGCTATGGACCACCTTTCCAAGGCTAGGGATGGGAGGGACCCTGCGGAAGTGCTCCGCTGCAACCGCTGTGCCAGTAGTTAGCTGAAGAAGCCTCCAACCGAAGGCGCGACTGCGGCTGACACATGCGCACTCGCCCGAATCGCTCATGCACACCATGCCCGAGCACAGATACTTGCTGAACAGAGTGAACAGCAATTATGAAGGTTCAAATGGAACTCTAATGATGCATATATGGTTCTCTAATGTTGACTACGGATAGACTGCTGCTTGTGGGGTCTGCGGATCCCACGAGTGGCACCGATTGGTGTCGAGTTCGACCAGGGGAGGTGATCGGATCGGTTAGCGGGAAGAGTCGACGGCTGATGAGGCCAGGCAGACAGTAGAGAGGGCCCTGGAATGGCTGCAACCACCAGGGCCCGGGCAGAGAGATGTGAGCAACACCCCCCGCCATGCCCGATTTTAGGGCGAAGGACAGATTGGGTCAATAGCATGGACCTCTCATGACCCAGCAGACAGGATTGGATCGTCTCTGTCGGGGGGAGTGCCGTCTCCGCTGCCTCGTCTCAGGAAGGAGTGAGACAGGGAGTCGGGCTCGACCTAGCGATCGAGCCCGCGGGGATCGCGAGTAGCTCCAACAGGCTCTTTGGTCGTGACACTGATAGAGTCAAAGAAAGGGAGAACTGTCCGAGATGAGAACAGCTTCACGGAAGCGAGCACGCCTTATTGCGATGGCCTTCTCAGCAGTAGTGTTGACGCTTGCGATGATCATACCTGGCACAGTCGGGGCGCAGGCGTTGGACGGCTTGGACGGGGGTGGGTTCGACCTCGAAATCGGGCGAGACTGCTCCACCATAGCTCTCTTGGGAGATCCGGCGACCCAATGCAACTTCAACGTAGCGAAGCCTGAGGCGAAACAGTTTGCCCCCCAGGAATCCTACGTCAAGAACGACATCGAGGCCGATCAGGAGCTTGAGCAGAAGCAGGAGAACGAGGCCATATCTGTGCCCATTTCTGCCAACCTGAACTTCCAAAAGGACCTTACGGCCGTCGCCAAGGTTGAGGTTAAGTCAGGCGAAGCGAAGGCTTACGGCCACTGGCAGAAGGTTGAAGTGGACGCGAAGCAGTATGCCGACGCCGGCGCCAAGGGGTACATAAAGCAGGAGGCCGAGACAGGTGATGCCGACGCGAAGGCGTACGGGGACAACCTGGCGAACGGCGGCTACGCCGGCGCCAAGCAGGAGTCCAAGTCGGTGATCGCCGGCGAAGGCAAGCTGGAGATCGAGGGCGAGATAGGGGTCGTCAAGGGTGGCGATGCCGTGGCGATAGGCAAGGCCGGCGACGGCGGCGACATCGAAGATAACGAGGTCGAAAGCGGCAAGGGTGGCAGCAATATCGGTATCGCGGCCTCACTCGGCAGCCTCGCCGTTGGTGGCGATGGTGGCGATGGTGGTGGCAGCGGAACCAACCTCGATTCTTTGCTGCCCCCCAAAACCGACGACCCCAGTGGCAACGGTGGTGAGGGTGGATCTGCAGCCAGCGGCGCTGCCAGCAGCGCTAAGAACGGCCAGATCGCGGGCGACAGCGGGAAGGCAGACCTGGACGGTAAAACGGGCGACGGCGGTAGCCTTGAGGCGGAAGCCAAGACAGTGAACTTGGGTGACACCAACGTGAATGCCCTGGCCAAGGGTGTTGGCGACAACGCCTGGTCGAAGGCCGAAGGCGCGGCTATCGGCGGTAGCGCCGATGGTGGCAAGGCCGGGCACTTCGTGGTCGGCGGCAAGTCGGGCGATGCCTACAACGAGGCTGCTATCGTCGGTGGGCAGGCGACCAACGTGCTGAATACGTCTGCCAAACAGTATGGAGACGTCGTTGCCTACAGCGGCAGTGCTACGAACAGTGGCTCGTCCAATGCCGCACTCAGTGCAAACGTCAACCAGGATTCCAAAGCTAAGACCGAACCAGTGAAGCAAGAGAACGAGGCGAAGGGGGCTAACGTTGTAAGTGCCAAGGCGGAGTCGGAGCAGAAGGGCCCCAGCCAGCAGGTGAGTTCTGGCGCTCAGATCTCCGGCGGCATCGCCAAGTCAGATGGCAACCCCTTCAACGGACCGCCTCAGTAGGTGAAGCGTGGTCTCCATTAGGGGACACATGATTGGGAGCTACGCGCGACGCTGAGGAGGGAGAGGCTGGTCCCCAGCGGGGACCAGCCTCTCCCAATCCCACAGTCCCTGCCCAATGCTGTTGGGGGTACGGATGACACGGTTGGGAGAAAACGCTCGTCTGGCGTGGACCATAGCCTTCGCCTCCATCGCACTATGGGCGGCTACGGCTCAGGTGGGTGTGGGCAGCCTGGTTCGGCAGGAGGCCAATCTGACTACCTCTACTCCGTCCGCGGACACAGCGGGTGTGGGGGTAGGGGTGCGAGATACGCCCGAGCCACTCGTTCCCACCGCCACTACCGCTGTGGACCCTACCCCGACAACTACCGCCGTGGTGGAAGCCACACCTACCATTATTGAAGCCACTACCTATGATACGACGCCAACCGTAACGCGGCCCAACCCTGTGGCTCCGAGCGCGGCGCCTTCCCTGGTGCCGACGACCACCGCCGACACCTTTTCCGAGATGGTGGCTACGCCGACCGCCACAGGGACTTCCTTGCTCGCTTCCGTGCAGCCGGGGAGGCCGCCGTCTACGCCGACTCCCACACGGGAGCGGCTGCCAACCCCTACCAGCCAGATCTCGGCCCAGCACACGCCCGTCACCAGAGGATCCGGTGACGAGGCAACCTTCCGACTGTGTGGATCGGCTGATCCCCAGGCGGAACGGGCCATCGAGCAACTCGTCGCAGGGCGCAACTTCAGAGCGAGGCTGACCAGCCGCCCCGACGGCTGCGCGGACCTCACCATCAGCGTCTCAACTCAACCAGCCAGCGGATCCCTTGCCGGTCGCCAGAGCACGAGCATGAATGTATCGGCCGGCTCCACCACAGGTGCCCCTGCGCGCAGCATTTCGGTCCACATCGTCACGGAAAACGGCGTGACGCGTGCGACCATAGGAGCGAGCAGATGAGATTCTGCACCTTCCGGTGTTTGACCCTTCTGACCAGGAAACCCATCCGGCGTCGGGCGCGCTCCAGCGTGTCGGTGCTGGTTGCCTTGAGTATGATTCTGACTCCCCTCGCGGGGAGCAGCGCTTTCTCGGCCGAGACCGGGACGAGCACGCCATCCTCCAGCGAACAGGGGGCCCTTCCCTCGGGCGGGTCCTCCAGTGGGGCTTCATCCTCATCCACGGGTGGGTCCACTGCCGGATCCTCATCCCCTCCTTCAGTGGAGACCTCGGGCGGCTCCACTCAGGGTGCGTCAGGCTCAGCGCTTTCGAGCGGATCGAGCGAGCAGGCCTCACCAGCTGGCAGTGTCCCCAGCGCTCCCAGCTCCTCTCAGAGTAGCGCCTCCGCTGGACAGTCCTCTGCCCCGGACGGTGCTGCTGGCGGCCAGACCTCTGCTCAGAACGGCAACTCCGCTGTTGCCCCCAGCGGCTCGGCGGCGCCTCCAGCCGATACTGGCGGTGGATCGACTCTTTCCCAAGGAGCGAGCGCTCAGCCCTCGGCTTCGGGTGAGACCGCCACTACCCAGACGGGCGGCGCTCAGGCTCCAGCCCCCCCTGGGGCTACCTCCCCTCAGGCAGACAGTACCCAGCCATCGGCTTCCGCCGAATCCTCGGCTGTTCCCCAAGGCGGATCCCAGGCTGCTCTTGCTTCGTCGCCTACGGGTGGCGCCTCCGCCTTAGCCTCTAGCGGCTCTGGCCCGGTGCAAGCTGCTGCTCCAGTCACCACCGCTGAGCCCGACGCGGCTGCCAGCCAAGCTAGTGCGGCGACCAGCCAGGCTAGCGCCCAGAATAGCTCGCCAACCGGGAGCGGCTCGGAGACCGCGGGGCAGACCCCTTCCATTGGGTCGTCGTCGCCTGCTCCTTCGCCCGTCTCGTCGATGGAGGCTGGTGCTGCCCCCACGACGACTGCTGGCCAATCCGGCCCCTCGAGTTCGGCCCAAACCGGAGATGCCACCGCCAAGACGGGACAGTCCGAAGTCGTCCTGGTCAACACCCAATCCTCAGCGGGCATCACCGGCGGAGGCTCCGGCACTGTGGCAGTGCAGAACGACAATACGGCAACCATTGGCCGCACAGGTAGTGCCAGCGCGGAGAGCGGCATGAGCGTCGCGCTGACGCCTGCACCCAGCAATGCGTCATCCAACGGCATTTCCCAAACGGGCTCGTCCGGTGAACAGACCCAGGCAGCATCAGGGAATGCTTCGGCCGTCGGTGTCCAGGCCCAAAGCCTGGTTAACAACACCACGCAGGCGCTGGTGCAGGTGGGAGGGGAGAACGCCGGCGACGTTACCGTACACTCCTCCAACAGCGTGACCGTTACCGAGGTTGGGACCGGCAGCGCCAGCTCTGGCTCGGCTTTGTCGGCGCCCGTGGCTACAGCAGTGGGAGAGCCCAGCCCTACCACCAACGTCGTCGCCCACAGCACCAGCGCCCCCATCGCCACCACCGGTCTGGTGGCTCAGAGCCAACTGGAGGCTAGTAGCACGGTGGTAGCCTCACCTATGCCTGGGGCGACGGCGGCGCTCATTCTAGGTAACAGCCACACTGTAGATATTCAGAACAGCGGCTTTGCGGTGGCGGTCTCCGACAGGACTTGTGCGGGCAGTGGTTGCGCCACACCCGTGCCGCCCACCTCTCCGCCGACTCCGACGTCCGCAGCGCTCGAATCCGTGGCCACGCCGACTCCCGACCCCAGCGCCACACCGGATGCCACTAGCATCGTCCCTTCACCCGAGCCCTCCAGTTCGAGTGCCGATGTGGTAGCTGCCGGTTCAATCGTCAGTCCAAGCCTCGTCGGGATACCGACGACTGACCCGCGGGTATGTCTAGGTAACGAGGTGGGCGGGACCGTGGCGTCCAGCGGCGGCGCGGAGGCAACGGGCCTGAGGGCGGACAACGTCGTCAACACCGACGCTCAGGTGAGGGTCTCCGTAGGGGGTGACAACTATGGTCTCATCCAGGTGATCGTCGAGACCGTTACCGAGATACTGAACATTGGACGAGCCTGGGCCACTACGGGCGACAGCTCCGCACAGAACGAGGGCGCGCAGCCAACGGTTGCCGCGCAGGACCAGGTTGGGTCCTCTTTACAAGCAGAGAGCGGCGATGTTGAGGCGACTGGAGCCAGGGTGGACAATCAGGTAGACCTGAACACGTCGGCAACGGTCCATGTTGCCGGCGACAACCACAATCCGATCAACCTGTTCCTGGACTTCTTCGTCCATATCGCCAATCAAGCCTTCGGGTGGGCGACCTCGGGTGACGCTCAGGCCTCCGGACAGTCCGCCGAGTCAGGATCGGGGACAATGGGGAGCAGCCCAGTGGCCGAGAGCGGTAGCGCTCAGGCCATGGGGCTCGATGCTTACAACCAGGTGAACCTCTCGGCCCTGGCGGCTGTCGACATCGAAGGCTCCAACTACGCCGATATCCTGGTGCGGGTTCGCTTCCACACCCGTATCGAGAACGAGGGCTGGGCCCTCGCTGCTTCCGGTGGAACAGCGGCAACGGGCGACTCTTTATCATCATCGGCAGACAGTTTTGACAGCTCGTCTGGTACCGGGACCCAAGGCTTAGGTAACGACGACTCCCCAAATGCCGGGTATACAGCAGCTAACTCAATCCTGGTCATGAGTGGGGATGCCATCGCTCGAGGCAACAGCTCGACCTCCGCCATCTCTTCCGTCCAGCATGCTACCGCCAACGGGAGCGGCGAGACTGCTCCCACCTCAGCAGGCGGAACCAACGCGCTTGGCCTGCAAGAGGACAGTGTACTTGCGCCCGTGCCTTCGCCGACGACGGCATCGAAAGGGAATCTGCTGGGAGGGGGCACTCAGTCCCAGTCTGGCAATGCAAGCAGCTCCGGATGGGATACCACGACTGAAGCAGTTAACAGCCAGTTCAGCTTCTGCGCCCATCCAGGCAGTGCGCAATGCAGCGCTGACAACGTGATGGATTACGAGGAGATCGTTCACAGCGATAGCTATTCCGCCCCCGGCTTTGCCGGCGTCAACGCCACACCCACTCCAGTGCCGACAACGCTGCCACCAGCGACAACGCTGCCACCAGCGACAACGCCGCCACCAGTGACAACGTCGCTACCAGTGACAACGCTGCCATCGGAAGCAACGTCGAAGGATGCCTTGACAGAGGGAAACGTCTCGACGGCCATGGGTTCAGATGATGGCGACGATGCCCGGGTGGTCGAAGCCGTCCAACGAATCCTCTCCGTTCGCACACAGGTTCGGTCGGGGCAGCCCCCCTCTGGAGCTGTGGTGAACGTCAGTCTTCCCGCGCGATGGCCGGCATTCCTACCGCCGCCGATGCCTCTCGCACAGATGCAGGTGTCGATGCCCACGGCCGAAACCGCACCTCAGTGGAGTCCACGTACTCCACTCGGGGGGAGCCTGCCGGCGAGGCCTCTGGTGTCCTGGGCCACTATCGATCCATGGTCCGCGTGGCCTGAACTCCAGTTGCCTCCGCTGCCCAAGATCTCGATCTCGAGGGCAGCGGTGCAGGAACCTGAGGTGCTGAGCCCGCCTGAGGTTGGCCAGGATGGGAACTCTCTCCCACTCCAATCTCTACTGTGGGGATTGGCCGGGATGCTTGTCGCGGCTGTCACGGCGGTCACTAACAGAAGAAGCCGGATGTGGTTCGCCGTTCGGGCGAGGCAAAGCTTGGCAGTCATGCGTTATGTCCTTGGGATGATGCCATAGCTCTATTCCGTGGAGGTGAAGATGCGTGAGTCCGTGACCGGAGGAGGGGTCCTACTGCTGGTGCTCTCCGCAGCGCTACTACTCTCTGGATTGCGGCCAGGGTCGATCCTGGCCGCATCGGAGGCCGAGCTGCCTGGGGACCAACTGCGACTGGGGCGCATAGCCGTTGGCCGTCCGAGTCCGACGAGCGCTCCTGGAACGGTGCGGTTCGAAACCGATGTGGACTATCGATTGGTTACCGTACAGAGTGGATTACTGGTGATGTTTGTGTTCGAAGAGAACTCGACGCGATCCAGCCAGCAGAACTCGGGCGCCATACCGATCGTCGCTGGATCGGGAAGGGTGGGTTTGGAGATAGAGTACCTGCCCGGACCAGACATCAAGATGCTGACGCTGTTTATCGGTCTCTTCGATGAACAGCAAAGGCTCTTGAGTTGGCTGTCAACGAACCCCATCACCGTCGCGGATTGGGCTGGACGCTACGAATTCGAGGAGTCGATAGTGGCACGGCTGGAGGGCAACCACGAAGCGGCGATAGACCGGCTATCGAGGGCGATAAAGCTGTCACCGGATACTGGGAACCTCTACTACTGGCGTGCCGACGCCCGCGTCCACCTCCGTGACTACGATGAAGCGATCAAGGACTACACGACGGCTCTGGAACTGCTGCCTCACCATCGGGCAAGCAGGCTGGGTCGCGGGGTAGCGTGGTTGTGGAAAGAGGAGTGGCAGGTGGCCCACGACGATCTCACGGCTACCCTGGAGATGAGTAGCGACGAAGACATGGTGGCTGCCTGGGCCCATCGAGCACGCGGCATCGCCCGCATCGGCCTCGGCGAGACAGCTGATGCGGTTGCCGACTACGAAACGTATCTGTCACTTGCGCCCGATGATCCAGGGAGAGTCGAGGTGGAAGAACTGCTCGCGGATCTGCATGCAGCGAAGACAGGTGGGCCGTGAGCCAGGTGCCCAGCGTGAACTCCTCATTCATCTCCATCCGAGATTGGAAATGGATAACGGTGGATAAATGGAGGCAAGATAAGGGTCAGAGAGCGAGACGTAGAGGCACACCATATCTTTAATAGCCAACAAGGACAGGAATCGGAGGCCTACAATGAGAGATAGGAGCCAACAAATTGCATGGCTGGCGACGGCACTGACGGTGTTGCTCGTACTGGTAATATCAGGTGCGACAATGGGTGGCGCGCTAGCCCAAGTCGCGGAACCGAATGAGCCGAGTGAGAAGAGCATCGAAGAGGCCATGAAGCAGGTGGAGCAGCAACTGAATCAGAAAGAGGCTCCGCTGGCGACGGTGGAGCGCCAGATGAAGGAGTTGGTGGAGGAGAAGATCCAGAAAGAGGTGGAAAGGGAGAAAACGCCTACGCCAATCCATCCCACCAACACTCTGGTTGTGCCCACCAATACCCCCATCGTGCCCACTAACACTCCAGTTGTGCCCACCAATACCCCTATCGCGCCTACAGACACTCCAGTTGTGCCTACCAATACCGCTGTCACACCTACAGGCACTCCTGTCGCACCCACCAATACCCCGGGCGCACCTACAGACACTCCAGTAGCACCTACCGATACTCCCATCGCACCCACAGATACCCCAGCCGTACCCACCGACACCCCTGTTCCTGCCACCAATACGCCCGTTCCTGAAGGTAACGGTGGCAACGGTGATGAAGGCGGGGGAGAAGGGGGGGAGTCTGCGACCGCTACCCCCACGCCCCCTGCGGTCCTTGCGGTCGCGATAGAGGTACCTTCAACCGAGACACCAGAAGTTACGCCGGTTCTCCCGGCCTCGCCAACCGCGACGGCTGTTCCTGCGACCCCGACCATTACCCCAGCAGTCCTTGGTGTGAGGGCCGCACCAGTGGCGCCGGTCCAGGTCAGTGTGCTGCCGGCAGCGGGTGACGGCGGGCTGGATCTCACCGGAGGAGTCTTGCTGTCGATGTTCCTGGTAGTGGCTGGACTGGCCTTCCGGGAGTTGGCCGGACGACGGCCCTAGCTTGTCGAGGGTAGGGTAGCTGCTGGCACCCTACCCTCTCTATTTGCACCCAGTGGTGCTTCTAACCCACTCCCCGGGCCAGTATTTTTCCTGGTCGCCTTCTTGCGGGCTGACTTGGCCGGTTGCCTCGTTGGCTCGTGCCTTGGCACGAGCCGCAATTCATCTTCACCCGAGGTTGGAGGGGGTAGTCCCAATGGCCAAACGGCTGCTTCCGGAAGCAGATAGGTGGGGAGCAAAGATATTGCTGACCGATGGTGACCCAGCAACCACTCGCTCGGTGCTTCAACTGTTGGAGGACTCTGGGCATCAAGTGGAGGTTGCCTCGGATGGCGTTGAGAGCCTGCAGAGGCTGTTTCAGTTCCGCCCTGACCTGGTTATCATCGATGTGTGGAAGCCGGGGGTGTTGGGGTGGGAACTGTGCCGAAGGATCAGGGAGGTGACCGGGATCCCACTCCTGATCCTAAAGAGCAAGGGGGACGATGCCACCGAACTGCAAGCCCTGGCCTGGGGAGCAGACCTCTGCGTGGACAAGCCCTTCAGTCCAGCACTGCTGTTGGCGCGTGCTCACGCCCTGATCCGGCGCTGGCGGCTGGCCGGCATGGCGGGCCAACAGGCGGTCACCGTGGGCAGCCTCCAGATCAACCTGGACAGGCACGAGGTGACTCTGGCCGGGAAGCCGCTGGATCTGTCCCCCACGGAGTTCCGCCTGCTATCGGCTCTGGCCGCCAGGCCCGGGCAGGTGGTCCCCCACCGCGAGTTGCTCAGCGAGGTCTGGGGATCCGAGTACTCCGCGGAAGACGTGTACTTGAAACTATACATCTGCTACCTGCGACAGAAGATCGAGGACGATCCCAGTCAACCTCAGTATATTCTCACCAAGCGGGGTGTCGGCTACTGTCTCAACGACAGGGTCTCCCTTATGGAAGCCCGTGGTGCTTGAGTGTAGATTTGCCGAGGGGTAACGTGCAGGGGTACACTAGCTCTCAGACTCGGTGTCGCTTACTCGACCCCGCCCCCATCTAGCTCCGGTCGCTGCTTAGCTGTAGTCGCGCGGCGTCCTGGAGGCCTGGCGTCGCCGAATACCCTCTAAGGAGAGAATCCATGGACTCGACAGAGACAAAGGAGAGCCGCGCCGCGCGCTGTGACTTCGACAAGAGCGTGGAGCGATGCGGGACTGACAGCGTCAAGTGGAGCCACTATGATGAGGGTGTGCTTCCTCTCTGGGTGGCCGACATGGATTTCCCATCGCCTCAGCCAGTCATTGACGCCCTCAGGGAGCGGGTGGCACACGGGGTCTTTGGCTACGGCATGGAGCCGCGGGATCTGCGGGCGGTGGTTCAGGAGCGGCTGCAAAGCCGTTACCGCTGGGAGGTGGAACCCGAGTCGATGCTGTTCCTCCCAGGGGTGATCGTTGGCTTCAACTTGGTGAGCAAGGCGTTCGGCGAGGCCGGCGACGAGGTCCTGATCCAAACCCCGGTCTACCCGCCCTTCCACGCGATCGGCAAGAACGTCGAGCGGACCATCGTGAGCGCACCGCTCGTCCGCGCCAGCGGCAGGTACGAGGTCGACTTTGACCTGTTCGAGCGAACCATCACCCCTCGTACCCGGGTGTTCCTGCTGTGCAACCCTCACAATCCGGTCGGCAGGGTCTACACCCATCGGGAGTTGGAGAGGTTGGCGGAGATCTGTTTGCGGCACAAGTTGATCGTATGCTCCGACGAGATCCACCAGGACTTCGTGTACGAGGGGTACACCCACATCCCCATCGCGAGCCTGAGTCCCGAGGTAGCCGCGCATACCGTCACCCTGATCTCCCCCACAAAGACCTTCAACATCGCGGGCTTCCACATCTCTATCGCTATCGCCAGCAATCCGGAGGTCCGCGACCAGTTGATGGCGACTGCTGCTGGCGTTGTGCCCTCTAGACCTGGCATTCTCGATTTCGTGGCGGCCAACGCTGCATACCGGCACGGGGGTGCCTGGCTGGAGCAGTTGGTGTGCTATCTCCAGGATAATCGCGACTTCCTGGCTCGCTACCTGCGGGAGCGGGTGCCCCAGCTTCGCATGTTCGCCCCCCAGGGGACCTACCTGGGCTGGATCGATTGCCGGGGCGCCGGTATCGAGGGATCCCCGGCGGAGTTCTTCCTACGGGAGGCGAGGGTTGCCCTGAACGACGGTGCCATGTTCGGCGAGGAGGGTCAGGGCTTCGTGCGGCTGAACTTCGGCTGCCCGCGCTCGGTGCTCGAGGAGGCCCTTGAGAGGATGAGGGCGTCCCTCGGTAGGGGTTAGAGATGGTGGGAAGTCAGGTTCAGGACCGAGGGCAGGCTGCCGGCGGCTATCGCTGGGTTATCCTTGCGGTGGCCGTCCTCACACAGGGCGGAGCTACCATTGCCTCACAAGTCGTGGCCCCGCTAGCTCCCCTCTTTCAGACCGACCTTGGATTGACGAGGGCTGAGGTCGGCCTCTTCTCCACGGCCGTCTTTGCCGGAGCGTGGGCGGTGATGCTGGTGGCAGGTTCCCTGACCGACCGCTTTGGCGTGCGCAGGATGATTTCGCTGGGGCAGATTGCCGCCGGGGCGAGCATGATGTTCATGGCCGCCACCACATCCTTTGTCCAGGCGTTGGGCGTGATGCTCCTGGTGGGACTGACCCGCGGGATGGTCCCTCCTGGTGTCACGAAGGCCGTGGCCGAGTGGTTTCCCGCCAGGACGCGGGCGACCGCTATGGGGATCAAGCAGACGGGGACGCCACTTTCTGGCATTCTCGCCGCGGCCATTCTTCCCGCGCTAGGGCTTGCCTTTGGGTGGCGCGTTGCTCTCGCCGCGCTTGGGATCTTCGTGATCGGCAGTGGCCTCATCGCTGCTTTCCTCTACAGGGCTCCCATTTCCGCTTCGAGTGAGGGCGGGCGAAAGCCCGGCATGCGAGCGGGCCTGCGGTCGGTGGTTAAGAACCCTCGCCTATGGGTGTTGGCCGCCATTGCCGTGTTGTTGGTGATTAACCAGATTGCCTTGACTACCTATCTGGCGCTGTACTTCAATGAAAGCGTGCTCGTGTCGCTGGTTCCGGATGAGCGAAGCCGGATCGTAGCGGCGGGGGGCTATGTGGCCATTTGTCAGGCTGGTGGGGCGGTGGGCCGGATCCTGTGGGGAGTGGTCAGCGATCGGCTGTTCCACGGGCGGCGGTTGGCAGTGCTCGCCCTCATTGGGCTGCTCTCAGCGGCCATGGCGCTGGTAATAGGAAGCCTGGATCCTGCGTGGCCGGTCTGGCTGCTTGGAATTGTGGTGTTTATCGCGGGTACGGGTGCCGTTGGATGGAACGGCGTGTACCATGCCCTGGTGGCTGAGACGGTGCCGAGCGAACAGGTTGCCACCAGCGCGGGGTTCAGCTTGACGATCATAGAGTTCGGGACCATGCTCTCGGCCCCGCTCTTTGGCTTTATCGTGGACGTGTCCGGCAGCTACCAGCCGGCGTGGTTCTCCTTCAGCCTTCTTGCCGCCGCGGGCGGTCTGCTGGCGATGCTGGCGGCCAGGAGCGGCCACTTCGCCAAGGGCTAACCGCTCACAGGTATACCAGTTCCGCTGCCAGCTCCTGGTCGGTGCTCAGCAGGGCAAAGGACGGGCGCGGCGCCCGTCTCCTGTCCGTGGGGGAGCCGGGGTTCAGCAGGAGCACCGAGCCGTGCCTCTCCAGGTAGGGGCTGTGGCTGTGGCCGAAGATGACACAATCCACGTCGGTGAAGGCACGCCGTGCTCGCTCCATCGTGTTCCCCCCGCTGCCCACATTCCCGTGTATCAGCCCAATCCGGAAACCCCCCGCCTCGACCACTCGAGCGTCCGGCAGCGTTGCCTTCAGAAAGGGATCGTCCACGTTTCCGTGGACCGCCTCCGTTGGCGCTAGTCTCTTGAGGTAGTCCAGGGTCGAGGAAGAGGTGATATCCCCTGCGTGGAGTATGAGGTCCACGGTGCGCAGCCGCTCCACGAGCGCCTCCGGTAACGCTCGCGCCTTATCGGGGATGTGGGTGTCGGAAATCGCTGCTATGAGCATTCTGCCGTCCAATTTATACGAGCGTGGGTCCCGCAGGGGTCCAGGGCGCAGCAGGCCCCATGTCGAGGTTTGGGTGTCCCCAAATGCCACTGGGTAGGGGAATGCTACAGCCATGGTGAACATGTTGGCAACAACTGTTCCACAGTATTCCGACTCGGCATCATAGCCGAGTCGGAATCTGGGCGGAGACTCTGTGGCGCCCTGCCCCACCTTTGACACCTTCGTTGACTCGCCAACAGCCTGATGCTACGATGCATGCACGGTCTTGGACCTCGGAATCGGTGATCTAAAATCGTGCGATTAGCGGTCTCCACCGAGCATCGGAGCTTACCCCTGCCGGAGAACTGAGACCCCCAACCCATCATCACCGATGCCTCATCCATGTCTCTTTTCTCTGGCGATACACCACCTGCTAATGGTGGTATTGAGTTTCATTTCGAGGGAGGGCTACCAACAATGGCTGTGAAGCGAGCCCTGGTGATGCACCCCTTGGACAACGTGGCCACAGCGATCGACGAGGTCGAGGTCGGCGACGAAGTGGGTGCGCGGTTGGGTAAGGAGGTGCAGGGCCTTCAGGCGAAGGAGAAGGTACCCTTTGGCTTCAAGATCGCCCTGGAGGAGATCCCCCAGGGCGGGATCATACGGAAGTATGGGGAGACGATAGGGGTGGCGAACCAGCCGATCGCCAAGGGGGCGATGGTGCATGTGCACAACCTGGAGGGGACTCGGGCGAGGGGCGACCTGGAAGGGGGTAAGCAGGGATGACTTTTCTAGGATATGTCAGGCCCGATGGAAGCGTCGGCACCCGCAACTATGTCCTGGTGATCCCCCAGGGGTTCATTACTACTAAGATCTGCGACTTCGTGGCGGGCACCAAGACCATCACGACCTCAGAGACAGGGTCCGGCCGCACTGCCAACGACCGCGAGGCGATAGCGCGAATGCTTATCGGCCTCGGCAGGAACCCAAACGTCGCATCAGTCATCATCAACGCCGGAAACGCCGGCAGCGACTATCCCGAGATGAAGGCCGAGCGGATGGCCGATGAGATAGCCTCCTCCGGCAAGTGGGTGGAGGTGCTGTACCCTGCCAGGGATGGCGGCACCATGGGCGCCATCGCCAAGGGTGTGCAGATCGGCCGGAAGATGGTGTACGAGGCGTCCAAGGTTCGCCGTGAAGAGGTGGGCGACGAGCACCTCTGCGTTGGGGTGAAGTGTGGCTACTCCGATACGACCTCCGGTGTGGCGGGCAACCCGGCCATCGGCTACCTCTTCGACAGGGTCGTGGAGGCGGGCGGGACCGCAATGTTCGGTGAGACCACAGAGATCATCGGCGCCGAGCAGTTTCTGGCGAAGCGAGCACTCAACGAGCAGGTAGGCCAGGCGATCCTCGACGCAGCGGCGACCATCGAGAACAGGGCCAAATCCACCGGATTGGACATCCGTACTGTCAATCCCATACCGGCCAACATCAAGGGCGGGATCAGTTCTCTGGAGGAGAAGAGTCTGGGGGCCATCCACAAGGCGGGCTCCGCGACGATCCAGGGAGTATTGAAGTACGCTGAGCGGCCGCAGCGCAAGGGGCTCTACTTCGTGGACAACTGGATGGGCGGGCAGTCCATCTTTGCTGGGTACGCAGCGGCGGGGGCGAACATCGTGCTGTTCCAGTTGGGCGGCGGGGGCCTGGAGGGAAAGACGATCCTGGAGCCGTTCCCATCCGTGGTGGCTCCCTTCCTGTGGGCGACCGCTAACCCTCGGACCTATGCCATGGCAACCGACAGCATCGATTACTACTCGGGCACGGTCATCGAGGGCACCGAGACACCGGAGGAGGCAGGGGAGCGTCTCTACCGAACCGTCATCGACATAGCTTCCGGGACTCTGTCGAGGGGAGAGACCCTGAAGTATGAGGAGCCTATCACCGCCTACTTCCAGGAACCACAGTTCTAAGGTAAGCAACAGGTAAGGGGATCAGAGAGCGGGGCTCCCGATCCTCCATCTCTTGCTTGTAAACGGTTAAGGGATCTAGATGAGAGGTGTTGCTGTGAGTAAGAAGCTGTACGATGGTTACAGGTCGTTCCAGTATCTGGAGCCCGGCGTTGATTACAGGCCCTTCAAGCTTGCCAAGGAGGTTGGCCGCGTCGAGTCCCACACGGTCCCGGTGAGCCCTGAGCAGGAGATGGAGGTGCAGAATATCCTTGACCAGGAGGTCGTCGTGTCCCTCCACGACCACCTGTTCGTCATCACCGAGGACGTGGGCGAGATCTTCGAGTATCAGCGGAATGGCCGCAACTGGACCGGCTATGAGGCCATAAGCAATGGAGGCGTCGACGTCTTCTTCGAGAACTACATGGATGGCACGGCCGCCATCACCTCCAAGGCCGGATGGAAGTGGACCGACGTCATCCACGACCTGGGGATTCGCTTCTCCGACTTCGCTCATCAAGAGATGGTGTACCGAGCTGAGCGCTACGACGACCTGCTACGGGCCAAAGAGGATGGGAAGATTGCCATTGTCTCCGTGCTGGAGTCGGCAACTCCTGTTGAGAACGAGTTGGACCGGGTGGACGTGCTGTATGGGCTGGGCATCAGATCCATGGGCATCACCTATTCCGAATCCAACGGCCTGGGCTCCGGCCTGAAGGAGGCTAACGATGGGGGGTTGACCCGCTTCGGGAGGCAGGTGGTGCGTCGGATGAACCGGCTGGGGATGACCATCGACGTGGCCCATTGCGGCGACCGCACCGCTGGCGACGTGATCGAGGCCAGCGAGAGGCCGATCTTGATCTCTCACGTGGGATCGAGATCTCTCTGGAACACCAACCGGATGAAGCCAGACTGGGTGCTGAAGGCGTGCGCGGAAAAGGGCGGTGTCGTGGGCATCGAGGCCTCGCCCCACACGGCCCTTACTCGCAACCATCCCACTCACACCATCGAGTCCTTCATGGAACAGTTCGAGCATGTGGCCAACCTGTGCGGGATCGACCACGTAGGCTTCGGGCCGGACACCCTCTTTGGAGATCACGTGGGGTTGCATCATGCCTTCGCGAGTGCCTTGTCGTTGGCCGATGCGCACTCAGGCGAGAAGTACGAAGAGGTCGATTACGTGAAGGGGTTGGAGAATCCTGCCGAGGTGTTCCCCAACGTAACCCGCTGGCTTGTCAGTCATGGCTACGGCAGGCAGGATATCACCAAGGTACTAGGCGGGAACGCCCTGCGAGTGCTGAAGGAGACTTGGGCGAGGTAACGGCGTTTCCCTTGGTGAGCCTCCGGAGATCTTACGCTTGGCCCCTGTGGTTGAAACTGCGGGCTACCCAAACGAGCCCGCCTTCGGGTTAGGTCGGCTAGTCCGTGCAGGTGGACTTCGTAGCCGTTACCCGCAGTTTGAACCGCAGGGGCCAGGCGCAACTTGAATAGACCAGCTAGCCCGGCTACATATTAGGAACCAGGACACGCAGGGCGTTCTTCGCTAGGCGGACGACCACTGGGGTCAGCCTCCCGAATTCCCCGTCCAGGTCCACGCCTTGGGGCGGATCGGCCACTATTGAGACCGAGTCTGCTCGCTGGAACAGCAGCAGGGACGGTTGGGGCTTGCGGGTGATCCAGAGGCCGAACGCAAGCCTCGCCAGGGTGAGCCAGTTAGTGCTCCGGGGTGTGTAGACCATCAGGCCGCTCTCCACGGCCCGATCCGGGGGCAGCAGCACGGACCCAAGCGAGTGGAACCGTCCGTTCCCCACTGTGACAAGGATGGTCTGTCCCTCCCAGCTCTCGTTACCTACCTTGACCGCAACCCGAAAGGGCCTGGCTCCAAACATGGCGCGGCAGAAGGAGTAGACGTAAGCCGCTTTCCCGAACCTTAGCTTGAGCCAGTTGGGTATGGTGTGGTTTACCTGGGCCGGATACCCCACGAGGGCGGTATGAATGAAGTAGTTGCCGCTTGCCTCAGCCAGGTCCACCGTCTCCACTCGCCCGTGGGCGATGACATCGCAGGCACCGGGTAGGTCGAGCGGTATGCCCAGGGTGTGTGCCATCTCGTTGCCGGTGCCGACAGGAAGGATGCCGAGGGTGAGGTCCGATCGGTTGGCCAGCAGGTCTGCGGCGGACGACAATGTGCCATCGCCACCACCCACCACTATGGTTTTCAGGCCACTGTCGATCACCTGCCGTACCGATTCGATGAGGGCGTGGCCGTTGGTGACCAGGTGGTTGCGTCTTACCAACAGGCCGCACCGCTCCAGTTCCGCGGCGGCCTGTTGAGATGCAGCCGTGCCCGTGCGGGAGCGCAGGTTGATGACCAGCGCCACCTCCTTGGGGCGTTGAATGCCTGGTTCGGGTTCCATAGCAGGGACTAGCGCAAGGGCTGTACCCTGTGGAGGATCCCGTAGGCTGCCAACAGGATCAGCGCCCCGGCGAGGTAGCCGCCAACCACATCGTTCACCCAGTGTACTCCCAGGTAGACCCTGCTGAAACCTATCCCCGCGATCAACAGTGCGGCGAACAGGAGGATGGCAGGCCGAAGGCGCGGGTGATCTGTTAGGTCCGAGGCTAGCAGGGCGCCGAAGCCCAGGACCACGATGGACGAAATGGCGTGGCCGCTCGGATAAGCGAAGTCCTGAGGCATCTCAATTGGGTAGGTGGGGACCCAGAGCATTGGGCGGGGCTGGTGCAGGGCCTCCTTCAGGATCTCCGAGACCAGTTGGCTGGTGATTGCCGCGGCCACCATGAGAAGCGCCGCCAGCCTTCGCCCCTTGAGGAACGCCCACACGGCGATAACGATGACTATGAGACCAAGGGGGATGGCGGTGCCCAGGAGGGTCAGCAGTGCCATGGGCAGGTCCAGCCAGGGCCGTTCCAGAGTGTAGACCCACCGGGTCAAGCTCTCGTTCAGGGGTTGAGTCGCGCCGGTGCGGGTCAGTACGATGTCCAGGGCGGTGAGCAGGGTCACCATGACCAGAAGTGCGGACCATCGCGAGCGGATGGGGTTGGGGGCGGGGCTCTGGGAGGACGGTCTCATGACTGTCTGCTCGAATGCTATGGTTTGGCGCGGTTCAAGGATAGCCTGATTTGGCGTACGAGGGCAAGGGCTGCTGCTTTCATCCATGAGCCGGACGCCCCATACCTCGGGCCCTTCTCCGTAAGTGTGGGCGCCTCGTCGGTAGGGATCTATACCTGCAACTAGAAGATCATGCGGATTGACAACCACAGCTTGACATGGGCAAGGCTGGGTGGGTATACTCTGCCCAACTTCCAATACACAAAAGATTGCGAACAGGACTAGTAGGCTCCGGTCACAGTTCAGCGAGTCGGGTACAGTGTGAGCCGATGCTGCCATGGAGACCGAATGGACCTGGGAGTCGCGGACCAAACGGCGACATCGCCCAGTAGGCTCCGCCGGAGTTTCCACCGTTATCAGGGAGTAGGGTATCGGATTGTGCCGCCTATACGGGCGAGCTGGCGATCCCGTACCCGGAACGAGTGAGAGCGGCTTTGCCTGCTCTAAACTGGGTGGCACCACGGACCTCCGTCCCAGAATTGGGACGGAGGTTTTTTGTGTGCCGTGAAATGGAGTCGAGAGATGCAGCCATCGCTGGAAGAGGTCGTTGCCCTGGCAGCCCACGGCACCACGGTGCCGGTCTATAAGGAGGTCCTGGCAGATACCGAGACCCCGGTCTCTGCCCTTCTAAAGTTGGGATGCGGGCCCGGCTCGTTTCTCCTGGAGAGTGTGGAGGGCGGAGAGCAGTTGGGTCGGTACTCCTTCCTGGGTGTCGATCCTGAGTCGGTCCTCACCCTGTGGGAGGGGGAGGCGGATCTAAGAGGCGAGCTGGGGGAGCGGCGGCTGGCCTTCTCGGACCCTTTGGACCTGGTAGACGATCTCCTATCCCGGGAGCGCCCGGTCATCTACCCTGGCCTGCCGAGATTCCACGGTGGTGCTGTAGGGTATCTGTCCTACGACCTGGTGCGCCATTTCGAGCGGATACCCAGGCCGCTTGGGCCTGGAGTTCCCCTGCCTCTGGGACGCCTCGCTTGGTATAAGACCGTCCTCGCCTTCGATCACCTGCGGCGCACCATCAAGATCGTTACCCACGTCCCCACCGAAGGTGATGTCCCGCGGGCCTACAAGGAGGCATCTGCCAGACTGGACTCCCTGGTGGCGCGGCTCCGTTCAAGCAGCGGCTCGACGGGCGGTGAGATGCCGGACCTCGGCTCTCCGGGCTCTGCGAAAGTCGGCGAGGCTTCCCTTCAATCGAATGTCTCCCGCCAGCGGTACGAGGACTCCGTTCGTCGGGCCAAGGAGTACATAGCTGCGGGAGATGCCATCCAGGTGGTCCTGTCCCAGCGATTCTCGGTCCCCACTCGGACATCTCCACTAACGTTGTACAGGGCGCTTCGGGCGGTCAACCCATCTCCCTACATGTATTTCCTGGACTGTGGCAGCTTCCATATCGTGGGGGCCTCCCCGGAGATGCTGGTGCGTGTGGAGGACGGTACCGTCTCGATCTACCCTATAGCGGGGACGCGACGGAGAGGGCGGACTGCCGAAGAGGACGAGCGGCTCGCCGCGGAGCTGTCCTGCGACGAGAAGGAGAGGGCCGAGCACGTCATGCTGGTGGATCTAGGGCGCAACGACGTGGGCAGGGTGAGCGAGCCGGGGTCGGTGCGGGTGACCCGGCTGATGGGGGTGGAGCGATACTCGCACGTGATGCACCTGGTATCCCACGTGGAAGGGAAGCTTAGGAAGGATCTTCGTCCCGTCGACGCCCTGCGGGCGGGCTTCCCGGCCGGAACGGTGAGCGGAGCCCCAAAGGTCCGGGCGATGGAGATCATATCTGAGCTGGAGCCAGACGCGCGGGGCCCCTACGCGGGTGCGGTGGGCTACCTGGGCTTTGATGGGAACCTGGATACGGCCATCGCCATTCGGACGGTGGTGATGATGGACGGTGTCGCCCACGTCCAGGTGGGGGCCGGCGTGGTGGCCGACTCGGTTCCCGAGCGGGAATACGAGGAGACGGTGAACAAGGCGGCCGCCATGCTGCGCTCCCTTCAGGCCGCGGAATCGATGGATGCGAGCAGGGAATCACGCCGCGATCCGGTGGAAGCAGCCGTCGAGGTGGTTGGCACCAGAAAGGATGGGTCTCGATGATCCTGTTGATCGACAACTATGACTCCTTCACCTACAACCTCTACCAGTACCTGACCGAACTGGGGGCCAGGGTGGATGTCAGGCGAAACGATCGCGTCACCGCCGAGGAGATCGTGGGGTTGGCGCCATCGAGGATCGTGATCTCCCCGGGGCCGAAGACCCCGACAGAAGCGGGTATCTCGCTGGAGGTCATCGCCCGGCTGGGAAGACACACCCCGATCCTTGGGGTGTGTCTGGGGCATCAGTGCATCGGCCAGGCGTTCGGCGGACGGGTAGTACGGGCGCCCGAGCTGAAGCATGGCAAGACCTCCGCGATCTATCACAGAGGGGTCGGGGTGATGAGCGGTCTTCCCAGTCCCTTTGATGCTGGACGCTACCACTCCTTGGTGGTGGACCGCGGGTCTCTACCCTCGGTGTTGGAGGTTACCGCCGAGACCTCAGATGGGCTGGTGATGGGGCTCAGGCACCGGGAGCTGCCCGTCGAGGGGGTGCAGTTCCATCCGGAATCCGTGCTCACCCCCGTGGGACAGCAGCTGCTGCGCAACTTCCTAGAACGGGAGGCTTGAAATGGCGATCAGGGAGGCCATAGCGAAGGTGGCGGGAGGGGTCCCGTTGGAGATGGATGAGGCCAGCGCGGCGATGGAGGAGATCGTTCGGGGGGCGGCCAGCGCCGCTCAGATCGCGGCGCTGGCGGTGGCCCTCCGGATGAAGGGGGAGACTGCGGCGGAGGTGGCCGGCCTGGCTAGGGTGATGCGCCAGGAGGCGGTTAGGGTGCAGGTGACGGGCGACGTGGTGGACACCTGCGGCACCGGCGGGGACGGGCTATCCACCTTCAACATATCCACCGTGGCAGCCTTCGTGGCGAGTGGCGCGGGAGTGAGGGTTGCGAAGCACGGAAACAGGGCATTCACCAGCCGCTGCGGGAGTGCCGATGTCCTCGAGGTACTGGGCGTGGCGATAGAGCTGCTTCCCGAGGAGGTAGCTACCTGCGTGGAGCAAGTGGGCATCGGGTTCATGTTCGCTCCCGTCTTCCACCCAGCGATGAAGCATGCGGCGGCGCCGAGGCGGGAGATAGGGGTGCGGACCGTGTTCAACGTTCTGGGCCCGCTGACCAATCCGGCGGGTGCCTCGGCGCAGCTGCTGGGGGTGGCCTCTCCGGAGTTGGTTCCCCTCATGGGAGAGGTGCTGAAGCTGCTGGGGTGCCGCCGCGCCATGGTGGTACATGGGGAAGAAGGCATCGATGAGATGTCCATTTCGAGATCCACCCAGGTTTACGAGATTCGTGAGGGATTCAGCCGGTGCTACAGGGTCGAACCACGGGACGTCGGACTGGATCCGGCTCCGCTGGGAGCACTGGCAGGTGGAAGCGCCGCCGAGAACGCGGCTATCGCCCGGTCCATCCTGGGCGGCGAGAGGGGTGCGCCGCGGGATGTGGTCCTTCTCAACTCCGCCGCGGCCCTCTACGTAGCGGGAAAGGCGGATAGCCTTCAGGATGGCGTGGAGATGTCCGCGGCGAGCATAGACTCCGGGGCCGCTGCGGATAAGCTGGAGCGGCTGAGAGTCCTCTCCCTGAGTCTCAGGCAGAGGAGGGAATCTGGTGGAGTTTCTTAGCAGGATCCTGGAAGCGAAGAGGTTGGAGGTGGAGAAGCGGTCGGCGCGGAGACCCATTGCCGACCTGGAGCGGCTGGCGCGAGAGATGTCCAAGCCCAGGGATTTCCTCGGACAGCTTCGAGGGCCGGGGTTGGGGGTAATCGCCGAGATCAAGAGGGCTTCACCCTCAAGAGGGCCCCTGCGGCCGCAACTGGATGCTCCCGCGCTGGCCCGCGAGTACTCGGCAGGAGGCTGCATGGCGATCTCCGTGCTCACCGACTCTGCCCACTTCGGGGCGCGGCCAGATGATCTGCCGTCGGTTCGGGCGGCGGTCTCGGTGCCGGTGCTGAAGAAGGACTTCCACCTCAGCGAGTACCAGATCTGGGAGGCCAGGGCTGAAGGCGCGGACGCGCTGTTGCTGATAGCGGCGGCTCTGGACCAGCCCACGCTGGCAGGGCTAATCGCGATTGCCCTGCGGCTCGGCATCTGTCCACTGGTAGAGGTCCATACGGCATCGGAGGTGGGCGTGGCGCTGGACTGCGGGGCGCCGGTGATTGGAATAAACAACAGGGACCTTGCCAGCTTCCGGGTGGATCTGGAGACCACTCGCCGTCTGAGGCCGCTGATTCCCGATGGGATCCCGGTGGTGGCGGAGAGCGGCATTCGGAGCCCCGAGGATGCGCGGCGGGTCGGGCAGTGGGGCGCGGACGCGGTGCTGGTGGGTGAGGCCCTGGTGTGCGGCGACGATCCTCGGGGGATGGTAAGGTCGATGAGTGCTGGGATTCCGTCTCTGGGCCGTGAGTGTGGATGATCGGTTGGTGGGCGGTGGTTGGAGGAGCGGATGACGGTAGTGAAGATCTGTGGGATCACGGAGATGGAGCAGGCACTTCAGGCGCTGGAGGCCGGGGCGGACCAGTTGGGGTTCGTGCTTGCTCCCAGCCGGCGGCAGCTTCACCCCGAGGTAGTGGCGGGGATCGTCCAGGGGGCGAGGCGCCGGTTCCCTCCGGTTGAGCGGGCCTGGCAGGCCGTGGGGGTGTTTGCCAACCAGCCGTTGGAGCTCGTCTTAGCGGCTTCCGAGCTGGGGAAGCTGGACGTGGTCCAGCTAAGCGGAGAGGAGCCCGAAGACTACTGTCGCCACGTCCGCCTCGACTTCTACAAGGTTTGCCATCTCGGGTCACCGCACGTTGGTAGCGCGGGTGAAGGTGCGGGAGGCGGCGGAGCCGTCCGGGCGCCACTGGAGGACGTGGGTCGGGGGGATCTGGCCGAGAGGCTGGGGGCGCTCCGCGACCGGCATGGAGCGACTCGCCTCTTACTGGATTCGGGTCGCTTCGGCCAGTGGGGAGGAACCGGGCAGCCCTTTCCATGGGACCTGATAGGGGTGGCCGCCCAGGAGTGCATGGTGGCGGGGGGGCTGAGCCCCGCGAACGTGGCGCAGGCTATCGCTGTGATGCGGCCCTGGGGGGTCGATGTCAGTAGCGGGGTGGAACGAGAAGGCAGGAAGGACCCCCTGTTGGTTGGGGACTTCATCGCCGAGGTCAGGAGGTGGGATGATCGTGCAGACGAGTAACAGAGAACGGGTGCGCGGGGCCGCGGAGCCGGGAGACGGTAGGTTTGGCCCCTTCGGTGGGCAGTATGTGCCGGAGGTGTTGATGCCCGCCCTGGCGGAGCTGGTCTCCGCTTACGAAGCTGCTTGCAACGACGCCGGCTTTGGCGATGAGCTCGCGAGGCTGGCGAGGAGCTACGTTGGCCGCCCGACTCCCCTGTATCTGGCGGAGCGGCTCACGGCAGGGGTTGGGCGGGCCCCTATTCTGTTGAAGCGCGAGGACCTGGCACATACGGGGGCGCACAAGATCAACAACGCCCTTGGACAGGCGCTGTTGGCAGTGCGAATGGGGAAGCGGCGGGTGATCGCGGAGACAGGCGCTGGGCAGCACGGGGTGGCGGCGGCCACAGTGTGCGCGCGCTTCGGTCTCGAGTGCGTCGTGTACATGGGCGAGGAGGATATCGAGCGGCAGGCGATCAACGTGCTCCGGATGCGACTATTGGGAGCGGAGGTGGCGCCTGTCTCCTCTGGGAGCAAGACCCTCAAGGACGCCATCAACGAGGCGATACGGGACTGGGTGACCAATGTGGACTCCACATACTACATGATCGGTTCGGTTGTGGGTCCGCACCCATATCCCACCATGGTGCGGGACTTCCAGGCCGTCATCGGGCGGGAGGCCCGCGCCCAGTGCCTGGAGGGCTACGGCCGGCTTCCCAGCCACGTCGTGGCCTGTGTGGGCGGGGGCAGCAACGCCATGGGTATATTCCATCCATTCATTGAGGACGAGGGGGTGTGCCTGGTTGGCGTGGAGGCGGGCGGTCGGGGCGACGGCTTGGGCGACAATGCAGCTACCATCGTGCACGGGGTGCCAGGAGTCTTGCACGGTGCCAGGTCCTACCTGCTGCAGGACGAGGACGGACAGGTGTCGACTACTCACAGCGTGTCGGCCGGTCTCGACTACCCCGGGGTTGGACCGGAGCACGCCTATCTTCACTCGACCGGCCGTGCGCACTACGTTGTCTCCGGCGATCGTCAGGCGTTGGAGGCATTTGAGGCTTTGAGTCGAACCGAGGGGATCATACCTGCCCTGGAGTCGGCGCATGCGGTGGCGGTAGCGCGTGAGATGTCCGCTCGATTGCGGCCCGAGGACCTGGTCCTGGTGAACCTCTCGGGGCGGGGAGACAAGGATCTCGGGATCTACGCTAGGAGCTGAGGACGCGGGGAGATAGGTTGAACCAGGAGGGTGTATGCACAGGATCATGGATGTCTTTGAGAAGCTGAGGGCGCGGAACGAAGCCGCTCTGGTTCCATACCTGACGGCGGGGTACCCATCCATGGAGCGAACCGGGGAGATGTTGGTGGCCCTGGGCGAGGCGGGGGCTGATCTGCTGGAGCTGGGTATTCCCTTCTCCGATCCCCTGGCGGACGGCGCCACGCTGCAGAGGATCAGCCACCTCGCCCTGGAGAGGGGGGCGAGCTTGCGTTCGGCGCTGGGGTTGGTGGCTTCGGTTAGGAGCCAGGTGGCCGCGCCTGTTGTGCTGATGAGCTACTATAACCCCATACTCCGATACGGAGAGGAGCGCTTTGCGGTAGAGGCGGTAGCGGCGGGCGTCGACGGAGTGATCGTCCCAGACCTCCCGGTGGAGGAGTCGACTACGCTGCGGGTGGCCTGCGCGCGGAGCGGATTGGACCTGATAGGCATGGTGGCACCCACGACCCCCGGGGAACGGATCGCGGCCATCGCCGAGGCTTCATCGGGCTTCCTCTACTGCGTATCGCTGAAGGGGGTCACCGGCTCGCGAAGGGAGTTGCCCCAGGACATTGACCTGCTGACGGGCCGAGTCAGGGAGGCCACGAGGCTACCGGCGGTGGTTGGGTTCGGCATCTCTTCGGCCGATCAGGTGCGAAGGGTGGCTGCCATCGCCGACGGTGTGGTGGTGGGCAGCGCCTTGATGGATCGGATCGACCGGGAACCGGCGCGGTGTGTCGAAGTCGCCTCGGAATTCGTCTCTAAACTCAAGGCTGCCTGCAGAGAAGCGAGGCCTTGAGCGACGCAGACGCGGCAGTGGCCCTCGCTCCGAGTCTGTTGCAGTGGGGCAATTCACTGCGCTATAGTCGCGACCATTGCAGGAGGTGGGAATGAGAGGACTACTGGCCTACATCGACGGGAGAGAGCAGGAGATGCTCGCCTTCCTGGAGCAGATCGTCAACATGGATTCCGGTACCCTGGACAAGGCCGGGATAGACCGGTTGGGCAGTTTCCTGGCCGAGCGGCTCGAAACATTGGGCTTCGCGGTGGAGCGGGCTCGACAGACTCAGTACGGTGACCACGTGATCGGCCGGAAAGCCGGTTCGGGATCGAGGAGCATCCTTTTCGTCGGCCACATAGACACCGTCTTCTCCTCGGGCACCGCGGCCGTCCGGCCCTTCAGGATCGACGGCGGCAGGGCCTACGGGCCAGGGGTGCTGGACATGAAGGGGGGTGTCGCCACCCTGATCTTCGCCCTGGATGCGCTCAAGGCCACCGGTCACCCTTCCTACGAGCAGGTGGGCATGACGGTCATCTTCAATACCGATGAGGAGGTGGGGTCGCCCTCGTCTCGGGAGTTGATCGAGGCCGAGGCCCGGAAGGCCCAGACAGCCTGCGTCTTCGAGCCGGCCAGGCCCGGTGGCGAGTACGTAATTGCCCGCAAGGGGGTGGGAAGGTATCGGGTGGAGGTCAAGGGGCGAGCTGCCCACGCCGGTGTCCAACCCGAACAGGGAAGGAGCGCCGTCCTGGAGTTGGCCCACAAGATCATCGCCCTCCACGCCCTGAACGACTTCTCCAGGGGGACCACCGTCAATGTGGGCGTGATCCGAGGGGGCGATCGCTCCAACGTGGTGGCGGCTGAGGCCTCCGGAGACATCGATGTGCGGGTGAGGACCCTCGCTGAGGCCCAGAGGCTGGAAGCCAGCTTCCAGGAGATCGCTGGATCGTGTGCCCTGCCCGATACCACCACTACGATCACCGGCAGGCTGGGCCGCGGCCCCATGGAGCAGACTCCCCAGGCGCGTCGGCTCTTCGAGAAGGTGCAGGAGATCGGTCGGGGCCTGAAGCTGGAGTTGAAGGGCATCGCCACCGGCGGAGGCTCTGACGGGAATCTCACCGCTCAGCACACTCCTACCGTAGATGGGATGGGCCCCCAGGGTAGTGAGGCGCACAGCGACCGGGAGTTCATCGAGGTGGCTACCCTGGTCGAGCGGGTCAAGGTGACAGCTCTCATCCTGGCCTCCTGGCCGGAGACGATAGCGCAGATCGGATGACGGTCACGGATGCTTTCGAGATGGGGTTGCCCGGTCCCGTCGATGTGCCCGGATCCCTGGAGCCCTTTGGGCGTTGGGGAGATGACCTGATGGACCGATGGGATGGGGTGCGCTCCCTGCGGACTCTGCCTGTCGGTGGGCAATACGTGGCCTACCAGTGCGTCTTGACCGGGACGATCGACCAGCCGTCCGTGCGGGTTACGGTGGAGAACCCTGACTGGGTGGACGCCGTTCGCGAGGCCATCCTGTCCACCTTCCTCGTGCCTCCGCCCCAGTTCACAGAGCTGCTTCGGGTCGATCCAGTGGTTGCCCGCTTGGACGCACTCTACCCGGGCCTGAGGCCCGTGCGACAGTTCGATCTGCTGGGCGCCCTCGTGCGCTCCATCAGCGCTCAGCAGGTGAACCTAACCTGGGCCGCCACCACGCGACGGAGGTTGGCCGAGCGCTTCGGTGAGAGGCACGAGGTGGAGGGGGAGGATGTGTACAGCCTTCGGGCCGAAAGGCTGGCGTCGGCCAGCGTGTCGGAGATCAGGGATCTCCAGTTCACGACGCGTAAGGCTGAGTACATCGTAGGCGTCGCGGAGGCGATAGCCGGCGGGCGGCTCAACCTTGTCGGCTTGGCCTCCCTATCCGACGACGAGGTGGTTGCCCGCCTGACGTCCCTCCGCGGGATAGGGTTGTGGACGGCGGAGTGGATCCTCGCTCGCACCCTGGGGCGTCCCAGGGTGGTGGCCGGCGACTTGGGGGTGCGCAAGGCGGTGGGTCTCGCCTACCTTGGCAAATCCCTTCCTCCTGAGGCCGAGGTGCACGGGGCCACGGTCCACTGGGGAGCCTCGGCTGGAGTGGCGCAGCAGTTGTTGCTCCACGGGCTCTCAAAGGGGTTGCTGGGAGAGTGCCGAAACACTCCTTAACTTGTGGCCGATCGGACGAGCCCCTTTACTTCCCTCTGTATCCTTGTGGCGAGGAGCGATTGTTGGCTGCCACTGCGCATCACCGAGACGGTGATGCGCAGTGGCTTGGGCTGGGGCGAAGCTGCGATCATTACCTTCCAGAGGAATCGAGTTCGACTATGGCAGCCGCCAGCCGGTCCACCACCGCCGAGATGATCTGCTCTCCGAGCGCCAAGTTGGCGCCGGTGGGATCCCCGACCACTCCTGTCTTGGAGATGTCCCGGATGTAGTCCATGGGGAGGCCGATACCCGGCCCCTTATGGGCCGCGTCATACTTGACATAAGATGACGTAGGCTGCTCGAGGGCGGCCACGGTCTCACGGCGGGAGAAGGCGTCGCGGCGAGCGCGGTCCATCTCCACCCGCTGGCCCAGCGCCAACGCCAGACTGGTCTCGGCCGCGTCGGAGTGAATCCTGGGCCCGCCCACCGTGGCGACCGCCTCAGGGGCTAGCTCAGACCAGCGAGCCACGTACACCCGCTCCTTGCGGTGCTCATACAGCTGGTTGATGGCTACGTTGAGGGCGTCGGTGTTCCCTCCATGGCTGTTGAACAGGATCAAGTTGCGGAAGCCGTGCTTCATAAGGCAGCCGCAGAGCTGCATCACCACGTCGATGAAGGTGCGAACGTCCAGGTGTATCGTGCCGGGGAAGTCCATGTGGTACCAGGAGACGCCGTAGTTGATGGGCTGCGTCACCAATGCCAGCTTCCCGCGTCGTTGGGCCTCCGCTGCCACCCGTTCGCAGCAGGCCAGGCTGGTGAAGGTGTCGTTGTCCAGTGGCATGTGGTGGCCATGCTGCTCCATCGAGCCCACGGGGATCAGGGTCGCGGCTGCCATTGGCAGCGCCTGCTCCACTTCGGGCCAGGTCATGCGGTAGAGCCGGAACTCCCGCGTGTTGTCGGGGTTGTGGCTGGAATCTCCGTCGGTCATGAGGTCCTCCAATGGGTAGGATCGGGGTTGCTTGCTTGACAGCCAGCGGAAGGACTCCGCATTAGGCCGTGAAGGCCAATTATCAAGGGGAGGGAGGCCGACGTCAACGTCTTGAAGACGCCGAGGTGGGGCCGGCATCCTCACCGGCCCCACTCTTTGTCGTGGCATCTCCTGAATTCGGAGGCTACCGCACCCGCGCGGCCACCGATTTCTTCTGGCGCGTCTGGAGGTCGAAGAACTGGCGAGCGGCGCGCAGGGTGTCGCGGAGGATTGGCCAGCCTATCTTCAGCCAGATGTGGAGTACCATCAGGATGTCGGTTGTCCAGGCGGCCAGCACATGGATGGTGGTGGCCGCATCGTAGGTCGATTGCCCGACGACCTGCGGACCCAGCCACTTGAGCGAGCCAGTGATAGCGAAGACGACGATGGCGGTTGGGACGTACATGTACCAGAAGCGCTGTCCAGGGTTGAAGGCTCCTCGCTTCAGGCTGCCTGACTTGCCGAGGCTGGTGATCCAGCGCCAACTGTTGCCGATCCAGGCTGCGTCCTCACCTGCCCAGGTAAGGGCCTTACGGGCGGCCATCAGGAAGTGGTGCCGGTCGAACAGGAAGAACAGCAGGGGCGCCGCTACCAGCGCGATGGTGGCGATCCGGTGGACCGTGCCGGCGATGAAGCGCAGGTCCTCCGGCAGGTGGCTACCCCAGTGGTTGATCAGGATGCCGGTGGACATCAGCACCAGGTAGGCGGCCAAGAGGTCCCAGTGGGAGACCCGCTCGATGCGGCGGTGGTTGCGGACATACTCCTTGACCGGCTTGCTGACCTGAGGGCAGGCGTCCACGCACCTGTAGCAGCGTCTGCACTCGTCGGCGACCCTGTTCTCCAGCAGCATGGAGGTGCGCACGAACATGGTGCCCTCCGGCTTGCTGGCGACGACCGGGCAGGCATCGACGCAGTTGCCGCAGGCGAGGCATGCCTGAGTGCCGCTGAGATCCTCGTCGGTCTTCAGTGTGTGGTTCTGGGCGAGACCGCCGGAGATCACTCGAAACCTGGCCACCGGCGGATTGGCCTGGTCCAGGATCCGACCCAATACCTTGGTCTGAGTGGGTAGGATGTCGTTCATATGCTACTCCAGGCTTTCTCCCTCTCCTTATGGGAGAGGGTCGGGGTGAGGGGCCGTACCGCTTTCCTCCCAGTGGGCCCTCGCCCTAACCATCTCCCTCGTGGAGAGGGGACTCGTTTGCCTCTAGCCCAGGGCGAAGCCCTGGTGCTTCTTGTAGTGCTCTATCAGCCCGCCATCGTTCAGGATTGTGATCATCACGTCTGGGATGGGGCTTGCCTGGATCTCTATACCCTTCGTGATGTTCTTCACCAGACCCGCCTTCACGTCCACCTCCAGAGTATCCCCTGGATCGATCAGGTCGGTGTCGCAGCGCAGGACCGGCAGGCCGGTGTTGATGGCGTTGCGAAAAAAGATCCGCGCGAAGGACTTGGCCAGCACCGCGCTCAGGTTGGCGTAGCGTATGACCAGGGGGGCCGTCTCCCGCGATGAGCCGCACCCAAAGTTGGAGCCCGCGACGACGAAGTCGCCAGGAGCGATCTTCCCGAAGAAGTCCGGGTCCAGGTCCTCCATGACGTGCCTGGCCTGCTCCTTCACGGTGGCGTACTTGGACTTGTACTTGCCGGCGATGATGTAGTCGGTGTTGACGTCGTTGCCGAACTTGTGGACCTTACCCTTTAGGATCATCTGTTGCCTCCTTACAAGAAGCGACGCGGGTCGGCGATCGCCCCCTCGATGGCGGAGGCGGCGACGGTGGCCGGCGAGGCCAGGTAGATGAAAGCCTTGTTGTTGCCCATCCGCCCCTTGAAGTTGCGGTTGGCCGTGGAGATGATCTGCTCCCCATCCGAGGGGATGCCGAGATGGCCCCCGAGGCAGGGCCCGCAGCCTGGAGGGAGGATGGTGGCACCCGACGACACCAGCGTCTCCATCGTCCCGTCGCGTAGCGCCTCCAGGTAGACCCTGCGCGATGCCGGGATCACCAGCATCTGCACCCCTGCCTTGACCTTCTGCCCCTTTAGGATGGAGGTGGCCGCATGCAGGTCCTCCAGCCGGCCGTTGGTGCAGGTCCCCAGCAGGGCGACCCGGATCGGAGTCCCCTCCACCTGATCGACCGGCACCACGTTGTCCACACTGTGGGGCTTGGCAACTTGGGGCGGGAGGTTGGAGACGTCGAACTCCTTCACTGCGGCGAAGTGGGCGTCGGGGTCGGAGGTCACAGGCTGGAAGGCCCTGTCCGAGCGCTTGCCCAGCCAGGCCATTGTCTTTTCGTCGGCATCCATCATGGATGCCTTGGCGCCCATCTCGGCCGCCATGTTGGCCATCGATAGCCGCCCGTCCACGGTGAGTGCCTGCACTGCCTCTCCGACGTACTCGGCGGCCATGTAGTTGGCTCCCTCCACGCCTACCTGTCCGATCAGGAATAGGATCAGGTCCTTGGCGGAGGTGCCCCTGGGGAGTTGCCCGTGTGACACGAAGCGAAGGGTCTCGGGGACCAGGAACCACAGCTTGCCCGAGGCCATTGCGACTGCCAGGTCGCTGGTGCCAACGCCGGCCGAGAAGACGTTGAGGGCACCGTAGGTGGGGGTGTGCGAGTCGGTCGCGACCACCAGGTCGCCAGGTCCCACCAACCCCTCCTCCGGGAGCAGTTGGTGGCAGATGCCGTCCCCCACATCGAACAGCCGGACGCCGAACTCCTTGGATGAGCTTCGCAGCCTGTGGTGGACCTGGGAGACGGCCTCGGTGGGGCTGGGGGCGGCGTGGTCGATCACCACCGCCACCTTCTCCGGATGGGCCGGCCCCAATGCCCCCAGCTCCGCCAGGGAATCAGGCACCAGGGGGCGGTTGGCATCGTGGTACATGATCATGTCCACGTCCGCTATGACGATGTCGCCTGCCCGGGCATCTCGCCCACTGTGGGCACTCAGGATCTTTTCCGCAGCCGTTTTCCCCATATGTCTGGGCTCCTTCTATCTGGAGATGGGGTAGTCGTTGACAGCCTTCTGGATCGGCAGTATAGTACAAACCTAAGTAGACGTCTATACCAGTTCGAGCCGTCAGCTTTCAGCAATCAGCTTTCAGCAGTCAGCCCTCGGCCTCGTGTGGCGATGGTTGGGCTGCTTCACCGGAGAAACGGCCGTTGGCGGAAATCGGAAGCTGATAGCTGACGGCTGAAAGCTGATAGCACCTAAGGAGAGGTTGTGATGACGTACCCGGCCTCCTTTGAACCCTCCCTTCGCAAAGTTGCCGAGACCAGAGCCTACCGCCTGACCCAGAAGATCCCCTTCATGACCGATGAGCAGAAGAAGAAGCTGCTGGAGACCTTCCACCCCGACTTCCGCCCGCAGGCGGCGAGGGAGGTCAAGGTAGGGTCCAGCAAGGGGGCCAGAGCCCCCCATGAGTTGGTGGACCTGTTGGAGAGCCGCAGCCGCGTCGATCCAGCCAAGGTCGATCTGAGTCAGATCGACTACGACGTGGACGTGCTGGTGGTCGGGGCCGGAGGCGCCGGAGACACAGCGGCCATCTTTGCGCATGATGGCGGCGCCAAGGTGCTTCTCGCCACCAAACTGCGCTCAGGCGACTCCAACACGATCATGGCCGAGGGCGGCATCGCCGCGGCTACTCACGCGAACGACTCCCCCCTTGTCCACTTCGTGGACACCCTGCGTGGGGGACGCTACTCCAACGTCCCGGAGCTAGTTGAGGCGCTGGCGAACGACGCGCCGCTGATTATTGACTGGCTGTTCAAGCAGGGCGTTGGGTTCGGCCGCACGGCCGAGGGCCACTTCGTCTGCCACGCCTCCGCCGGACAATCGCGGCTTCGCAACCACGCCTGGTCGGACATGACCGGCATGGAGGTGATTCGGGTCCTCAGGGATGAGATCCGAAATCGCGACATCGAGGTGCTGGAGTTCTGCCCCGCCGTCGAGATATTGACCGACGGGGAGGGTCGCTGCACCGGCGCGCTGCTGTACAGCCTGGATACCGGCAGGTACATAGTCGTGCGAGCCAAGGCGGTTATCCTGGCCACGGGCGGCATAGGTCGGCTGCACATCCAGGGCTTCGCCACCAGCAACCACTACGGCGCCACCGCCGATGGCCTGGTGATGGCCTGCCGAGCGGGGGCAAAGCTGGTGTTCATGGATGCCATCCAGTACCACCCCACGGGGACGGTCTGGCCGGATCAGCTCTTTGGCCTGCTGGTCAGCGAGTCCACAAGGGCCAGCGGCAACCAGTTGGTGAACGTGAACGGCGACCGGTACATCAATGAGTTGGAGACCCGGGATTACGTGGCTTCTGGCAACATCAGGGAGTGCCAGGAGGGTCGTGGAGTGCAGACTCCTGCCGGCACCGTAGGAGTGTGGCTGGACACTCCGGTCCTCGACATGCTCCACAATGAGGGCTGGTACGAGAAGCGCTTCCCGCACATCTTCCATCGCTTCTACCGATTCGGCATCGACACCCGAAAGGTGCCGATCCTGATCTACCCGACACAGCACTACCAGAATGGTGGCATCTTGATCAATGCCAAGGCCGAGTGCGATGTGGCGGGGCTGTACATGGCAGGTGAGAACTCCGGAGGTGTCCACGGCAGGAACCGCCTCGGCTCGAACTCCCTCACGGACATCTTTGTCTTCGGCCGGCGAGCGGGCATGAATGCCGCGGTCGCTGCCAAGGAGACACAGTCCGGCCGGTTGACGCTGGAGCACCTGAGGCGATACCACAAGGAGTTGGAGGAGGCTGGGATCGATCGAGGCGTGCCCTCTCCGGCACTGCTTCCGGACTACGTAGGACAGATGCAGAAGCAGAAGCCCGTGGCTGTGGGGGTGGAGGAATGAGCGAGCAGGAGTTGATACCGATCTATGTGGCGGGTGTGAGGCAGATGGTGCCTCCCCTCTTCACCATCCAGAGGGCGATGGAATACGCTGGATACGTCCTGATACACAACTGCGGCTGTCGTGGGGGTGTGTGTGGTGCCTGCGCCACCGAGTACCGCCTTCCGGGCGACCCCTTGATCAAGCGAGGCCTGGCCTGCCAGACGATGGTCGAGCCCGGCATGCAGTTGGTGCAGATACCCTACTACCCGGCGAGGCGAGCTGTCTTCGACCTGGAGAAGACGGAGCCGACGGCCGAAGGGCTGGTGGATCTCTACCCCGAGCTGGCGAAGTGCCTGGGCTGCAACACATGCACCAAGGTGTGCCCTCAGGAGTTGGATGTCATGGGCTACATAGCCGCGGCGCTCCGGGGCGACCTGAAGGAGGTTCGTCGCCTCTCCTTCGAGTGTATTCTGTGCGGCACCTGTGCGACGCACTGCCCGCAGGAGATCCCTCAGTACCAGATTGCCATGGCGGCCCGTCGTCTGGAGGGCCGCTACCTGATGCCTCCGGCCCCCATGATGGATAAGCGGGTGGAGGAGATCAACAATGGCTTCTATGGTGCCGAGCTCGCCAACCTCAAGACGCTGAGCAAGGAAGAGCTTGAGGAGCGCTGGAAGGCGAACCAGGGCGAGCTAAAGCGGTGGTAGTCTAGTAGATCAGAGCATAAGGGGTGAGACGCATGAAGAGGGGTGGATGGCGTGAAGGTCATCCACCCCTCTTCGGCTTTCGGTGCCACCACCCAAAGTAGGTCCTGGACGGGATTGGGGTGGCGCTGGGGACGGTGGAGCACCCGGCGGTGGCCTCGCTGCTGACCTATGCGGAGGAGAGATGGGTGGGAATCCCCAGGCTCCGAGGGCCGGACCGTGAGTTGCCGACCGACTGGTTCACCGTGAGCAGGCATTCGCAGGCGTTGGTGGTCTCTCGGATAGTCGAGCGTGACCCTCGCGCAGTTGTGGGAAGACTCACAACTGCGCGAGGCGCCCCGTCCCTGGAACCGCTGCCGCCGCTCAGGCGCCCTGGATCACAGCACCTCCCTGGGATCTGCGATCTCTCCGAACAGAGCGGTTGCAGCCGCCACCGCAGGACTGCTCAGGTAGATGTTGCCGTTCGGGTTCCCCATCCGGCCCTTGAAGTTGCGGTTCTGAGTGCTCAGCACGTTCTCCCCGTCTGCGATGATGCCCATGTGGTGCCCGGCGCAGGCGCCGCAGCCTGGAGGCGCGATCGCTGCTCCGGCGTCTACCAGCGTTTGGATGTACCCAAGCTTCAGGGCATCGCTCAGGACGATCCGGGAGGCCGGCACCACGATCAGGCGGGTAGAGGGATGTACCTGGCGCCCCTTCAGTATGGCGGCCGCCACCGCAAGGTCGTCCAATCGCGCGTTGGTGCAGGCGCCGAAGAACACCTCGTGGATCCGTGTACCCTTGACCTCGGAAATCGGCTTCACGTTGTCGGGCTGGTGCGGGCAGGCAACAAGCGGCACTAGCTTGCTAACGTCGACGTCGAAGGTTCGCTCGTAGGGCGCTCCTTCGTCGGACGGGATCGCCCTCCAGGCATCTTCGCGATGGTACTTCTTCATCCACGCAAAGGTCTGCTCGTCGGAGGGGAACAGGCCGGCCTTCGCCCCCAGCTCCACCGCCATGTTGGAAAGGGTCGCACGTTCGGTAATGCTCATGCGGGGGATGAGGTCGCCGGTGTACTCGATCACCTTGTAGGTGGCGCCGTCCACAGTGATGATGCGCTCCAGCTCCAGCGCGATGTCCTTGGCGTAGACGCCCTTCGGCAGGTTGCCGTGCAGCCTCACCTCGATGGTTTCGGGGACTCGCAGCCATGTCTTGCCGGTCCCAACTGCCACAGCGACGTCCGTTGCTCCCATGCCGGTGGCGAAGCTGCCGAGCGCGCCGGTGGTGCAGCTGTGCGAGTCGCTGCCGATGGTGAGCCCGCCGGGAACAGTGAGCTCCTCCAGGGCCACCTGGTGGCAGACACCATAGCCGATGTCGAAGACCCTGGCGCCCAACTCCTCGGCCCTCTCGCGCATGTACTTCTGCTCGTCGGCGATCTCGGCTCTCGGACTCGGTGCGCCGTGGTCCATGAACATGAAGAAGCGCTCGGGGTGGGCGGCGCGCTTGAGGCCGATGCTGGTCATCTCCCTCAGGGTCAGCGGGCCCTGGGTGTCGGTGAGGTAGGCCAGGTCCACATCGGCAAGGATGATGTCCCCAGAATTCACCGGATAGCCGGCCTTCTCGCTGAGGATCTTCTCGGCCAGAGTCCGCGGCCTCGCCACGCCCATGTCCACCGGTTTCTGCCCGGCGACCAAGGCGTCGAATCCACCGAACTTGTCGAGGAACGGCTTCATCCCGCCCTCGGCGAGGATTCTCAGCATCATCGGCGGCAGGGCCCCGATGGCGATCTCTTCGCCGGTGGTCACGTTGACCAATTGCCCGCGACCCAGGTCTAGCCGCAGCTGATCTCCGTCGGAGATGCGGTCGGTGTCGCAAATCACGACGGGCAGCCCGAGGTTGATGGAGTTGCGGAAGAAGATCCGGGCGAACGACTTCGCGAGCACCGCGACCTTGTTGAGCTTGAGGACTATCGGGGCGTGCTGGCGGCTGGACCCCATCCCGAAGTTCTTGCCGGCCACCACGAAATCGCCTGGCTGCACCCTCTCCTTGAACGTTGGGTCGGCGTCGTCCATCGCGTACTTGGCCAGCTCCGGCAGATTGTTCCGGAGATGAGCGTGCCGCCCAGAGGTGATGGCGTCGGTCGAGATGTTGTCCCCGAATTTGAAGGCCCTACCGGCCTGGATCCCTTCACTGCCGGCTGGTTGGCTCATATCACTATCTCCCTATCTCTTGTAGCATAGCTTCGTCGGTGTGCTAGCCTACCTTATGCTGCTCTTTGGGGGCGGGCTTCAGGTCGGTCCGCTTGCCGGCCCTCACCATCATCTCCGCTAGAGGATGGTCGATTAGAGTTTGCGCGAACCTTGCCGCCTCGATCACCTTGTCGAGATCGACGCCGGTCTCGATCCCCATCTCGTGCAGCATGTTCACCAGGTCCTCGGTGGCAATGTTGCCTGTGGCGTTAGGGACGTACGGGCAGCCACCCAGTCCGCCCACGGCCGAGTCGAATGCGGTCGCTCCGGCCTGCATAGCAGCGAGGATGTTAGCGAGTGCCATGTCCCGAGTGTTGTGCATGTGGAGGGAGAACGGGATGCCCGGGAACATGTCCATGACGAGGGAGACCAGAGCGTACGTCTGCCGTGGGTTGGCGACGCCAATGGTGTCGGCGAGTCCGAGTTCCTGGACGCCCATGTCCAGATAAGCCCTGATGATCCTCTCCCGTTGGGACCAGGGCACCTCGCCCTCGAAGGGGCACCCGAAGAAGCAGGACATCTGGCCGATCACCCCGATGCCGGCATCCAGGGCGGCCTTCGCTACCTCCGCGTGGCCCTTCAGCGCCTCGTCCACGGATTTGTTGGCGTTGGCGCGGCTGTGGGACTCGCTGACGCTCATCATTAAGTTGATCTTGTCGGGTTTGTAGGGGAAAGATCTCTCCAGCCCTCTCAGGTTGGGGACCAGGACCTTCCACTGGACACCGGCTGGCCTGTCGATCTTGGCGAGCACTTCGTCGCCATCGGCGAGTTGGGGTATCGCTTTCGGATGGACCAGGGAGGTGGCCTGAATATCGTTCAGTCCGGTTCTGGAGAGCATGTTGATGAACTGGATCTTCTTCTCGGTGGGGATCATCGTCTTTTCGCCCTGGAATCCGTCTCTCGGGCACATCTCCACGATGTGGACTTTCTTTGGCAGGTTCATCTTTCACTCCATAGTATTTGATTCCAGAGGTCACCAGGGAGGGTACGGTGCACCCTCCCTGGTGACCTCTGGCTCTGCTAGATTACTTTCTCGGACTTGAGGGCTTCGATGTCGGCGTCGGAAAGCCCGAGCTCGCTCTTGTAGATCTCCAGGTTGTTCTCGCCCACCGTGGCGGGCCCGGGGAAGCGAATGGCGCCGGGGGTTTCCGAAAACTTGGGGACAACTCCGATCATCTTCGCCTTGCCCAGCACTGGGTGATCGACCTCTACGATGTCCTCCCGGGCCTGGTACTGCGGGTCCTCGAAGATGTCCGCCATGCTGTTTATCGGGCAGACGGGTATTCCGCTCTTGTCCAGCAGGGCGATGAGGTCCCTCATGTTCAACGTGTTGAAGAAGTCCTGGACGAGGCCGTTCACCTCTTCGCCGCGCTCCATGCGCTTCGCGTTCGTGCAGTAGTTCGGATCGGTGATCATGTCCGCCCGGCCCATGACCTCCGCCAGCCGATTGAAGACGCGGTCAGTGCTGCTGACCATGACGACCCACTTGCCGTCCTTGGTCTCGAAGTTTCCGCCGGGGACCGTCATTCGCTGGTTGTCGGAGCGCTCCCGGACCTTCCCCTGGTAGGCGTAGTTGACCACGATGTTGTCCATGAACCGGAAGAGCGGCTCGTAGAGGGACACATCAACCGATTGGCCCTCGGGGCGGTTGTGCTTGTCCCTGTGGTGCAGGGCCATCATGGCGGACAAAGCACCGAACGTCCCCGCCAGGTAGTCAGCAAGGGAGATGGGCGGGCTGATGGGCGGGCGGTCGCCGAAGCCCTGCATGTAGGTGTAGCCCGCGTAAGCGGCCGCTGGGGTGCCGAACCCCGCCTTGTCCTTGGATGGTCCGGTCTGGCCGTAGCCGGAGATCCGCACCAGGATGATGCGAGGGTTGACCTTCTTCATCTCATCGAGGCCGAGTCCCCACTTCTCGAGGGTGCCAACACGGAAGTTCTCCATCACCACGTCGGCCGTGGCGATCAGCTTCATCAGGATCTCCTTGCCCTTCTCCGTGCGGATGTCGAGGGAGATGGACTTCTTGTTCCTGGCGAGCGCGGTCCAGAGCACGGGGACGCCCTGGACAATTGGAGTGATGCCCCTGTTGGAGTCGCCGGTCCCGGGGACCTCCACCTTGATTACGTCGGCCCCGAAGTCGCCCATCAGCGTCGCCGCGAAGGGCGCGGCGAACATGGTGCCCAGGTCGATGACTCGCACGCCCGCGAGCGGGCCCTGCTTGGCCGCCAGTGCGACGGCGTCGGTACTGTCGGACATCGTTTACCTCCAAAGACATTGTGGAGAGCGAAACCTGCTCTCGTTTGGGGTCGCTTGGACCCAGGTTCAGCTGTTCCATGCCGCCGTTCAGGCAGCGAATGCCGACAAGGCTTCCCTGGGGCCGACCATGGACCGCATCCTCCTGCACGCCGAATGGCACGATTCGCTACGGGTCGCATTGTCTGGCACCAGGGGGAATCGGGGCGATAGAACTAGGGTACTAACAAGAGGACTAAAGCCGGGGCCAGGGAGAGCCTACATGCAGAGGTGACACAGGTATGCAGCAGAAGTCAGGAGTCGCGACCAGAGTTGGAGACGGCCAGCAGTCTCTCCTCCTCGGCCCATCGGAGCACGCGCTCTCTCGACACGCATCTGGGCAGATCCGGTTTCTGACGGATCGTATTGACCTGGCATCGCAGGGTGTTCTCGGAGACTTCGGTATGGAACAAACAGGAATGGACGTCTATACTAGAGGAGGTACGAAAGCGCATCAGATGCTGGCAAGCCTTCGGAGCAGGGTGTGACGCATCTCTGCATAGACCCAGGCTTCGCTGGTATGGACTTGCCTTTCGTAGTCCTTGGCAAGCCGCCGATACCTGCCCAGCCAATTGGTTCTCGGTCGTCCAGCCCCAGGAGGGCGGGAGCATAGGCTCCAGGATCGCCCGCTTGGCATCAGTCATGTCGGAAGGGTAGCCCTTGCGCACCACGGCATCCTCCGTGACGGAATAGCTGTCAGTTCAGGGGCAAGCCGCTACCATGTGATCGCACACGCTCAGGTCTGGCGTTCCGGTGGAGGTCATCTGTGAAAGCGCGAGACAACCAGGGAGTCTCGGCTAGCACCCACGTGTCCCGGCCACGGCTAGTTGGCCGGTTGATGCAAGCGATTGCGCTGGGGTGCAAGCTGATAGTGGTCAAGGCGGATGCAGGGTATGGCAAGACCACGCTTGTATCAGAGCTCTGCCACTCGGGTGGGCTGAAATCGCAGTGGCGCACGCTGAGCGCCGCTGACCGAGACGTGGCAAGGTTCGCAGATGGTCTGGAAACTTGCCTGCGACACCTTTCATCGAGGGGCAGCTCGAAACCCGTCAAGCGTCCTCGTGCCCACCGGCTATCCACGCCGGACGTCACCATCCTGGCTAACAGGCTGGTTGATGAGGCCGCTGGTGCGGGGCCTGGACCTGCGGTACTCATTCTGGATGATTATCACCAAGTCAACCAGGTGGGTGAAGTTGGTCACATCCTTTGTTCCCTCATCGAGAGAAGCCCCGCTCCCCTACGGTTCGTAGTCATCTCCCGAGCCACCCCCCACCTCCTTTTGGCCAAGCTGCGTGCTCGGCAAGCGATACTCGTTCTCGAAGAGCAGGACCTGACCTTCACCAGGGAGGAGACGGCCAGGCTACTGCAAAGCGATGGAGGAGCCGGCATTGATGATTCGGTTGTCGGGTTGGTCCAGCAGAGGACCGAGGGTTGGGCGGCAGGCATCGCCATGGTTTCTCAATCTCTCAGATATGGTCGCCAAGAGAAACTTATGGCCGTTCTTGCCGATCCCGTGGCATCGGCATGGCTGGTCTATGACTACCTCGCCGAGGAGGTATTCGATCAGCAGAACTCGGACCTCCAACGATTCCTGGTAGTGACATCCATTCTAGAACGAATGAATGGCCCTCTGTGCGATCTGTTGCTAGCCACGGCGTCCTCGCAGAATACGCTCTTGCACCTGGAAGATGCAGGCTTGTTCACCACCAGCGCGGACCTGCATCGTCGGGACTTCACATACCACCAGCTGTTCCTGCAATTCCTTCGGCACAAGTTGGCTCAGCGCTTCGGCAGGGAGGAGGTCGAGGCCCTTCACCTGAAAGCAGCCCAGTACTTTGAGCGGAAGGAACAGTGGGAGGAGTGTATCCATCATTACCTCAGGGCGAACGAGGCTGTTAAGGCAGCGCAGGTGGTGGAGAGCATTGGCTTGCGACAAATCCAGTCTGGCTTCGTCGAGAGTGTAGAGCGTTGGTTGAGGGTTCTGCCAGAGAACCTGTCCACAACCAGACCCTGGCTGCTAGCCATGCGAGGTCGGCTTAGCCACATGTCGGTGAGAGACCAAGAGGCAATCTATCTCCTGGAAAAGGCGAGCAGAGCTTTTGAGGAGTTAGGGGACGAGGATGGGCGCGCATGGGCCGAGGGGGAACTGGGCTACGCCCATTTTCGTCGTAGGAACCTTCACGAGGCCGCTCGGCATTTAACCTCTGCACTGGGCATGGCGAGGTCGGGCACGATGCTGAAGAGCATGCTCCTACTATACCGTGCGATGGCCTACCGCGAAATCGGAATGCTGGAGGACTCACTGGCATCTTGTCGTGAAGCCGACCAGGAGCTGGCAACGGTTGACGACGAAGTAGACAGGACGTGGTGTCGAAGCCGCATCAAGCGGATCACCGCCCATGCACAGATGGAAATGGGCAGCCTGGTGGATGCCCAGCGTACCGCGCGGGAGGCCCTGGAGTTCTGTGAAAGGCATCAAATCGGTGAGTATGAGGAAGCTTGGGCACTGGCCCAACTGGGGGCTGCTACGTGGGCACGCGGACATCTGGAGGAAGCAGAGGAACTGGAACGTCGTGCCATGTCCCTCTATGGCCGAAATGTCAAGCACCAGCAGCACGTCATTGGGCACTTGCTGGGCAACTGCCTGAGGGATCAGAACCGGTATGACGAGGCGCAACAGGCTTATGCTCAGAGCGCCGGGGAGGGTGAGTTGGAGGCTCTCTACCTTGGGACGCTGCTGGGTCAGGGGCAGGCGCTAAGGGAGCGGGCCGTTGAGTTGTATGAGCGGTATCGCCTCTCCGAGAGCGTAGCAGTCAGGAGCACGGCGGAAGTGGTCTTCGCCACAGTGATGCGCGAGTGCGGGCAGGAGAAGGAATCGCTTGAGCACCTCCGAGAGGCCGCGAGACTCCTGACAGCCGCTCGCTTCAGACTGAGATTGAGCAGCACACTGCTCCATCAGGCTGGCATCGAGTACAAACTGTCCAGACTCTCTGATGCTCGGGTATCGCTGACCCGTGCGATGGAGATCGCCGCGTTCTCTCACTTCTACCATTTCTACTGGTGGGATGCCGATCTCATCGCCCTTCTATGTCAGAAGGCTATTGCCGAAGACATCCATGTCGATTTCGCCAGTCAGCTGGCTATCCGCCGCCTGGATCAGCGAGCGGTCAACATGTTTGCACCCCTGCTCAACGATCGACGGCCATCTGTTCGCCGGACGGCGCAGGCGGTTGTGACCTCCCTCCTGCAGCAGGGAGCTAGCTCGACCGGAGTCGAAACGCTGAGCGGTTGTACGGACCTTACTCTGAGGAGCCATCTTATTCAGGCTACTGAGATGGGATTGGTCTCGCCGACGGGCCTGAGATTGCTAAGAACGAGGCATGGCTTGACGTGGCGAGAGATCGAGATCATGGTGGAGTACTACCTGCGACCCGATGCCGGCACCGGCATTCCCACTGCCCCTTTGCGACAGGAGTGTGCTGACCGCCTGGGTATCTCTGAAAACACTCTCCGATGCCATGTCAACAACATCCGTCAGAAGCTGGATCTGCCCAGATGGGTGTCGAAGGAGCGCGTGCGCAAATGGGCTGAAGAGGGGGGACTGCTGGCCAACCTCCACTCTGACTGCAACGCCTGACCTCTGCTGCACGCCTCCGCGCGACCGCCTTTGGCCTCCCCCCGCCCTCAGTATTAGTCCTTCCGCTAGTACCCTAGTTCTATCGCCAGGGTCCGTCCCGATCCTGGACAATGCGACCCGTAGCGAGGCGGTGCCATTCAGACAGGAGGAGGCGGCGGACCATGGTTGGACCCACGGAAGCGTTGGCGGCATTTGCTGTCCGAACGAGCAGCAAGGAGTTGCCTGCGGACGTCGTGCGTTCTGCGATGCGGGCGATACTGGATTGCACTGGGGTGGCGCTTGCGGGATCGATGGAACCGGCCTCCCAGATTATGGCGGATCTGGCTCGAGCACAGGGCGGCGAGCTCGAGTGCACCATGTGGGGGATGCGTGGTCGCACCACCGCGCAGAGCGCCGCACTAGTCAACGGAATAGCTGCTCATGCCCTGGACTTCGATGATGTGAGCCGGAACCTGCCTGGCCATCCCACCGTCTCCGTTCTCCCGGCAGTGATGGCTGCGGGTGAGCGACTGGGAGCCACAGGGGCCGACGTGCTGGCAGCGTTCGCGATCGCACTCGAAGCAGAGCTAAAGCTAGGCAAGTTCACCGGCCAGCACTCGTTCGACATCGGGTGGCACACGACCACTACGTTGGGCGTGATTGGCGCGGCGGTGGGGGTTGGGAAGCTGCTCGGATTGGACTTGGTCCAGATGCGTCGCGCCATTGGCCTTGCTGTGGCGCAGGCGAGTGGGGTGCGGCAGAGCCATGGCACGATGGGGAAGCCGTTCCATGTCGGGCGGGCAGCCCAGTCAGGCATCCTTGCCGCGGACTTAGCGGCGCGAGGTTTCACTGGGAGCGAGAGAGCGGTCGAGGGTGAGTACGGCTACTGGGACATGTTTGGCGGCGCCGTGAGCCGGGACGGCGATGCGCTCGCGGCTGAACTGGGCAAACCTTTCGATCTTGTGGCGCCGGGGATCATCTACAAGATCTACCCCTGCTGCGCCCAGACGCATCCGAGCATCGATGTTGCCAGATCGCTCTCGGCGGGGTTAACCGCGGATGAGATCGAGAAGGTCGTGGTGGAGGTGCCGTACACGGCGCCGATAACGCTTACCCACCACAGGCCGACGACCGGTCTGGCCGGCAAGTTCAGCCTGGAGTACTGCGTGGCCGTGGCACTGCTGGACGGGCAAGTTGGGGTCGGGCAATTCGATGATACCGCGGTGAACCGGCCGGATGCGCAGTCGGTGTTAAGAAGAGTGGAGTATCGCGTTCCAGAGAAGTGGAGCAAAGAAACGGGTTCAACGCATAAGGGCCACGTGACCGTGGAGGTGCGGTTGAAGGACGGTACCGTTCGGCGCGGTGAGACGACTCTTCCCAAGGGTTACGAGGCCAATTCGTTGACCGATGAGGAGATGCGAGACAAGTTCCTCGACTGCGCGACTCCGGCAATTGGCGATTACCAGGCCAGGAAGGCGCTGGAGTTGCTGAGCGTCCTCGACCGGCTGGACAACGTACGGCAGCTAACCGAAGCCCTGGCTGTTCAGTAGCTACTCGAACCGCACTCAGCGAGCCAACTTCCGAGCGCCATCGCACCTGAACGCAGCGCAGACATGCAGTATTGCGGGGCTGCGAGTGGCACTCGTCGGCGCGAGTGGTGCCGATCGGCATCGCAGCTGAAGGAGGAGACATCATACATGAACATGGACTTGAACAGAACCTTCATGTGGCAGATGCCCACGAAACTGATCGTGGGGCCAGGCTGTTCCCGGCAGGCCGGGCCTGAGTTGAAGGCGCTGGGAGGCAGTAAGGCGCTGCTGGCCACGGACCGGGGTGTGCGAGGTGCTGGAGTGCTGGCGGGCATTCAGGAGAGCCTGGCAGCGGCCCGTGTTGATTGTGCGATCTACGACGGAGTCGAGCCGAACCCCAGCATCCGGTGTATCGAGGCGGCGGTCGCAATCTACCGGGCGGAAAGGTGCGACTGCCTATTGGGCGTAGGCGGCGGCAGTTCCATGGATACCGCCAAACTGGTAGGGGCGAAGATCACTCACCCGGATGTGGACATCACACAGTTTGAGGGCAGGGGCAAGATCGTGAACCCCATCCCACCCCTGATCGCTATCCCCACCACATGCGGGACCGGGAGCGAGGTGACCCTTTCGGCAGTTGCCACCGACACGGATCGCCACTTCAAGATGGGCATCGGATCGCCGCTGCTGTACCCCAAGGTAGCACTGATTGACGGGTCTCTCCTCACCAATCTCCCCGGTCCGGTGATCGCAGGGACGGGGATGGACGCGCTGTGCCATGCCGCCGAGTCCTACGTGAACCTGACAACAAATCCGATCAGCGATGCCTTGGACCTAGCCGCTATCAGCATGATCAGCCGCTGGCTGCGTCCCGCGGTGGCCAACGCCAACCTGGAGGCGATGAGCAACATGGTGCTGGCGGCCAGCATAGCGGGGATGGGCTTTGCCAACACTCGCCTGACAATAGTCCACGCCATGAGCCATCCGATAAGCGGGTACTACGGCGTGCCCCACGGGGTGGCCAACGCCATCCTGCTCCCCTTGGTAATGGAATTCAACTTGATCGGCAACGCTCGGAGGTTCGGCGATGTCGCCCGTGCCATGGGGGAGGATACGTCGAACCTGACGGAGATGGAGGCGGCAAGGCTCTCGACGAGGGCGGTGAGGGCATTGTCCCGAGATGTGGGTATCCCTGAGACCTTCGAGGGCTTCGGTGTGACCGATGAGCACCTGGACGCAATGATCGAGGATGCCTTCAAGAGCGGAAACATTCCGCTCAACCCTGCCCGCGTCACCCGAGAGGCTGTTAGGGCCCTCTTCCTGAGGTCAATGGGAAGGACGGAGTGACGCGGTGCTTGCCCCAGGGCGTTGTCGGGCTCGCTGGAGGAGCCGTCCCCGGACACCGGGGTCGCATGGAGGGTTGGCCGAGCCCATCTAACGTCGAGTCTGACCGCTCATTTCGGATCGAGGGCGATTAGAGTAGGTGGAGGACCAAGTTGCCTTACGGATACTACGGAAAGATTCTCAGGGTGGATCTCACTCACTGCTACATTTCTGAGGACGAACATGACGAGGTCTGGTATCGGCGACTCGTAGGGGGCGCTGCGATGTCAGCTTGGTACCTGCTGAAGGAGCTGAAGCCCGGCATCGACCCGCTCGGCCCGGACAATAGGCTAGTGATAGCTCCCGGCATTCTAACGGGGGTGCCAGCTTCGGGAATGGGTCGGAACGGGGTAGGCGCCAAGTCCCCTATGAGCGGCGGGATAGCCAAGAGCGAGGTAGCGGGGTTCTTCGGTGCCGAGTTGAAGCACGCGGGCTTCGACGGGATCGTAATCGAAGGGGCGGCGGACCGCCCGGTCTACCTTTGGATCCAGGATGGCAAAGCAGAGATCCGGGACGCCAGTGCCATGTGGGGGCTGCCAATCCTGGAGACAGAAGCGGCCGTCAGGGCTGATGTTGGAGACAAGCTGGCAAGGGTAGCGTGCATCGGCCCGGCCGGGGAGAGGCTCGTCCGCTTTGCCTGCATCCTGAACGATCTCAAGAGTGCGGCTGGGAGGGGTGGCCTTGGGGCTGTGATGGGCTCCAAGAACTTGAAGGCAATCGCAGCCAGGGGCAGGATACCACCAACTTATGCCGATCCAGAAACGGTCAAATCACTGGCCAGGATGATCGCGGCGGAGATACCGACCAGGGCGAGGGCGAACCACGAGTATGGTACTGGGGCGGCGATGGTCGGGTTCAATCTGGCTGGCAACACGCCGTGCAGGAACTTCCGAGATGGGTATTTCGAGAACGTCGCCCCGATCACTCCTCAGGCAATCAAGGAAACAATCAGAGTGGGGATGGAGTCCTGCTATGCGTGCGCAGTCAAGTGTAAGAAGGTAGTCAAGGTAGATGAACCGTGGGTCGCGGACCCGCGGTACGGCGGACCCGAATACGAGACTTTGGCTGCTTTCGGAAACAACTGTGGTTCGGACAACCTGAAGGCCATAGCCAGGGCCCATCACCTATGCCAGGCGTACGGCATGGATACCATCTCCACCGGCGGCACAGTCGCATTCTGCTTTGAATGCTTTGAGAAAGGCATCCTCAGCAAGGCGGACCTGGATGGACTCGAGCCAGTTTGGGGGAACGCCGAGGCGATGCTGGCGCTGGTGGAGATGATTGGGGAGAGAAGAGGGATAGGAGACCTGCTGGCCGAGGGCACCCGCAGGGCGGCTCGACGAATAGGCAACGGAGCCGAAGATCTCGCCATGCAGGCAAAGGGGGTTGAGCTCGGGATGCACGAGCCGCGGCTGAAGGCAGGCATGGGGCTGGGCTATGTCGTAGCCAACCACGGAGGTGACCATTGCACAGGGTTCATGGACACCTTCTTCGAGAAGGACGGCCCCAACCTGACCAACGACGGCAAGCCGCTCGGCATCCTGGAACCGATGCCCGCCAGCGAGCTTTCCACGCGCAAGGTTGACCTTTTCGCCCAAGGTCACCGCTGGCGGACTGCGACCGACAGTATGGTCTTCTGCTACTTCGCAGCCTGGCGCTACGAGGAAGTCACACGTCTGCTCAATGCCGTGACTGGGTGGAACACCTCGTTGGAGGAGTTGATGCTTCTGGGCGAGCGAGCTATCACTATGGGGCGAGCCTTCAACGTGAGGGAGGGCTTCAGCCCCGTCGACGACAGCCTGCCCAAACGCTTCTTCTCCCCTCCCACAAGAGGCGCTCTGGCTGACAATGGTCAGGCTTTGGATTCCAGCGAACTGGAGAGAGCCAAGCGAACGTATTACTACTTGATGGGCTGGGATCCTGAGACGGGTGTGCCGACCGCAGTTACCCTGGAGCGGCTCGGGGTCGGATGGATCGCCGATGAACTTCCAAATTGCAGAAGGTATTGAGGAGAAGCAATGGTAGAGAAGCGCGGGACGACAAAGATCTTGCAGGGCAACCATGCCTGCGTAGAGGGCGCCCTGTTGGCCGGGTGCCAGTTCTACGCCGGATATCCCATCACCCCCTCCACCGAGATCGCAGAGGGGATGGCCCGGCGTCTCCCGCTGCTGGGTGGGGTGTGCCTGCAGATGGAAGATGAGCTGGCATCCATCCACGCTATCGCGGGGGCTGCCTGGGGCGGCTGGAAGTCGATGACCGCGACCAGCGGCCCCGGTTTCTGCTTGATGCAGGAGGGGATCGGCATGGCCGCGTCGCAGGAGACACCTTTGGTCATCGTCGAAGTGCAGCGAGGCGGGCCGGGGGCGGGCCAGGCCACGATGCCCGCCCAGGGCGATGTCTTCCAGATCAGGTATGGCTCCAATGGGGACTACCCCATGATAGCGCTGGCACCCTCTACAGCCCAGGAGTACCTGGAACTCACCATACGGGCCTTCAACCTCTCGGAGCAGTTCCGCACTCCTGTGGTGGTGGTAGCGGACGAGATGGCGAGCCACACGCGCGAGAGCGTGTACATACCGGCACCCGAAGAGATCGAGATCATCAATCGCGTTCGGCCGACAGGGCCGAAGGAAGAGTTTCAGACATACAAGCCCGATCCCGAGACACTGGTCCCTCCGATGCCCGCGTTCAACGAGGGGTACAACGTTGTTGTGACCTCCAACGTCCACAATGACGGAGGCTGGCGCGCGGACGGGGCGGAAGCGGCTGCGACTATCCAGCGGTCGTTCGCGAAGATAGATAGGAGGATCGACTACATCACCGACGTCGAGTCGGCAATGATGGATGACGCGGAGATGGCTGTCATCTCCTATGGATCCCCCATGCGTTCCGCCATTCGAGCCGTCCTCGACGCCAGGGCGATGGGGCTCAAGGTTGGCTGGATGAAGTTGCGCACCCTCTGGCCCTTCCCCGCCAAGCCCGTCCAAGAGGTGGCCAGGAAGGTTAACTGGATCCTGGTCCCAGAGATGAACGTGGGCCGCATGTCGCTGGAGGTGGAGCGAGTGGCTCACGGGGCATGCGAGGTGAAGTCGGTGCCCAAGCTGGGAGGCCGGTGCCACACCCCTTCCGACATTCTCACTCCCATCAAGGAGGTTTATCGATAATGCACTCTCTGAGCAAGCGGGTGTTCCGAACAGACCAGTTCCCCTTCACCTGGTGCCCGGGCTGCGGCAACGGAACGGTCGCGCACGCGGTTGGAATTGCAGTGGAGGAGTTGGGCATCCTCGACCGGGTATGCACGGTAGGTGGAGTTGGTTGCAGCGGCTGGATAGGCAGCATTCTGAGATGTGACTTCTTCAAAGCCATCCACGGCCGAGGCGTTCCCAACGCGATTGGGCTAAAGATGACCGACCGCACGCGAAAGGTCATGTTCTTCTCGGGGGATGGGGACTGCGCCGCCATCGGTGGGAACCATTTCCTTCATGGCTGCCACAAGAACGTAGACATCACTGTCGTGATGATCAACAACCAGATCTATGGCATGACGGGCGGACAGGCCGCGCCCACCACACCGGTTGGCTCCACCACTCCCACCAGTCCGTACGGCAAGATCGAGGCAGCGCTTGATCTGTGTAAGGTGGCGGAGGCTGCGGGGGCCACCTTTGTGTCCCGATGGAGCACCGCTCACCCCGTACAGCTCAGCCGTTCCATCAAGCGGGCCATCATGCACCCTGGCTTCTCGTACGTGGAAGTGATCACGCAGTGTCCAACGCAGAGCGGGCGGTACGTGCATGGCAGCGGCGACCCGAACGTGCTGTTGGACTGGATAAGGCAGACATGCCGCACGAAGAGCCAGATGGAGAAGCTGAGTCCGGGGGAGCGGGCGGGCAAGATCCTCATTGGTGACCTCCTCGAGGAGATCCGGCCCGAACTCGCCAGTGTCACCTACCAGTTGATGGCCGACTTGCAGAAGAAGGCCGCAGCCCAGGGCCAGGGAGGAGCCGTCTGATGGCATCGAGGAAAGTGAGTGCGATCAACATTTACTCCGATCTCTGCAAGGGCTGTGGCATCTGCCTGGACACCTGTAAGTTCGGTGTCTACGAGATGTCCTCGGATCGGGGCAAGCAGGGCTACCTCCTACCGCGGGTGGCGCATCTAGAGAAGTGCACCAGCTGCATGTCCTGTGAGCTCATGTGCCCCGACATAGCCATCGAAGTGTTCTCGGAAAAGGGGGAATAGCCGTGCGCAAGGAGTTCGTAGCCGCCGGCTTCGGCGGACAGGGCATCGTTGTCATGGGGATAACCGCCTGCGTGGCAGCCGGCTTGTACGACAGGAAGCAGTCGACGCAGACGCAATCGTACGGCTCCGCGGCCAGGGGAGGCGCG
>DIXP01000115.1 GCA_002436065.1 Chloroflexi bacterium UBA6077 | reverse complement strand
CCTGATCCTTATGGTGCATTCTCAGACAAATACAGCTTACCGCGGTGGAGTGTGAAACAGCCTCGTCTCTGCAGGGCCGAGACATCACCGAGACCGCGATGAGCCAGCCTTCGGGGGGGACATGGTCGCTTGCCCGTGCTCACCCTATAGCGAGGCGCCTCTCGGAATGCTGTACAATATGCTCCCGTAAGGTGGCGTCCGTGCATGTCAGAGCCCGGCCCTGTCGCTGTCACCTCCTGTCGCTCTCGTGGACCGTCAAAGCATCTAGCACCACAAAGGAGTGAGCCCGTGGCCAAGCAGTACCAACCCCCTCGCAAAGCCGGCACCTTTCCGGTCTTGGGAACCATCGCGGTCATTTTCGCACTGATCCTAATACTCAGCATCGGCATGTCCTCATGTGTCCAGGTGGACAAGGGGCACGTAGGTGTGAAGACCACCTGGGGGAGGGTGGAGCCCGATGTCCTCAAGCCAGGATTGCACTTCGTCATGCCGGTCGCCCAGCAAGTAACCCACGTTAACGTCCAGGTCACCCCCCACCAGTTCAAGGAGATCGAGGCGGCCTCCATGGAGATGCAGCAGGTGTTCCTCACCGGAATGATGAACTATCACCTTCAGGAGTCTGCTGCTCCCAACATGGTCCAGAACGTGGGGACCGATTTCGCGGACAAGGTGATCGACCCCGCCTTCGCCGACTTCATCAAGGAGGTCGTCCCCAAGTATCGGGTCACGGATATCTATCCCAACCGGGATAAGATCCGTGTCGAGGCCAGGGAGAAGCTGGCGAGCAACCTGGAGCGATACGGGGTGGTGGTCGACGACATTTACGTCGCCAACGTGACCTTCTCCAAGGGCTACCAGCAGGCTATTGAGGAGAAGCAGACCGCTCAACAGAAGGTGGAGACGGAGCGACAGGTGCTGGAGCAGAAGCGGATGCAAGCCGAGCAGAAGATGGTGGATGCCAAGGCCGAGGCCGATGCCAACCTCTACAGGGCCCAGAAACAGGCCGAGTCCAACGACATCCTGAATCGTTCCATCAGCTCGTCCCTGATCCAGTACGAGACGATGCGCAAGTGGGACGGCAAGATGCCGATGGTCTCGGGGGGCAATACGACGCCTCTGGTGCAGCTGCCCAGCCTGCAGCCCCAGAACCCCGCCGCACCGGGCGACAAGCCCGCCACGATTGGGAACTAGGATGGCCGCTGAGGTCGCGCTGGCCCTGCTGCTCCTCAGCCTTCTCGGCCTGTGCGTTGCCGTCCTGGTCTGGGATATCAAGCGGCGCAGGATCGGGAAGGACGAGGACGCGCAGGCGATCCAGGACCTTCAGCTGCGGATCGGGGAGCTGGAGGAAGAGAACCACCGCCTGCGGCAGGTCATTGAGTTCATGGAGAAGATGAGCGCGGGAAGTCCTACGCCGTCGGAGAAATAGGGAAGCCCTGTCGGCCAACCCCCTCGATCAGGAGCTGTGCAGGAGGCGTATACCGCCTCCTGCACAGCTCCTGATCTGCCTGGGCTACGCGGCCACCTTCTCCATGGAGCGTACCGGCATGGAGAGATCCCGTAGCATCTGCGCGACGAGCTTATCGTCATCGCAGTGAGCCGCGATGTCGCCGATAGACACCATGCCTATCAGCTTGCCGCTCTCCACCACCGGCAGTCGATGGATCTGCTCGTTGCCCATCAGGTGAGCCGCCTCTACTACGTCCATCTCGGGCGAGGCCGTGATCAGCCCCCCGCTCATGAAGCTGCTCACGTTGCACTTCTTAGGATCGGAGCCCGAGGCCACGCACTCTATGACGATGTCTCGGTCGGTCATTATGCCCACCAGCATGCCGTTCTCGCAGATGGGCATCACCCCAATGTTGTGGCGCTTCATCTCCGAGGCAACCTGAACGACGGAGTCCGAAGGGCTGGCACAGTACATGTGCGGAGTCATGATTTCTCGAAGCTTCACTTCCCAAACCCCTTTCTCTAATCAGCTTTGCCGTCGAAAGGCATCTTCGCTTGCTGGCAAGATGAGTACCTGCCACAACCAGAGGGGGGCATGGCTCAGCGCTTCATAGCTTCATCTGACCCCACACGGCATCTCCACATGCATTGGATCGCCGTGCGCATGGCCGGCTCATTGGTCAGGCCGCCTGGGATCTCCTCGCCATCTGCTCCATGACGTAGTCCTTGATCTCTTCCGTACCATGCTCCTGGAAGCTGAAGAGGTAGACCTCCGCCTGGTTGGCCACCCTGATGTCGACATAAGGGTCCGCGAAGCGGTTGTCCAGCCAGTTCTTCAGCTCGACCACGCTCTCCAGGGTGGGCCCGGAGATGTTCAGGATGGCCATCGGGGGTCCCTTCTCGATGGCCCACTTCTCGCTGGCCGCCATGTAGTTGGGGGTGGGGATGGTACCCTCACGGCGGACCTCCGCCACCCCTTGCAGCACGTTCTCGACTTCGTCCGCATGTTCCGCGGGTACGGCGATGCGATACTCGTACATCGGCCACCCTCCATATGGCCAGGATGATGCCCCGGCCAGTGATGCACCGGAAACGGCAACAGCCATGCCAGTATCCACTTCGCTACCCCTCTCACCTCCCCATCCTCGTGGATCCAAGGCGCCATCGAGATGATGACAGCCTCGGCATGTCCTGTCCCTCTCCTTGTTTCCATATCAAGCTGCCCTATAGAATGGGACCAAGCAGTGGGGGGGCGGCCGTGTTTCCCGTCAGGATGATCGCCCTCTGGGAGGACTAGGAGGTGGTGGGACAGCCAATGGGAATGGTTGATTTCTCTCTGTCTGACAGTATCGCCGTGGTAACCGGCGCGAGTCGAGGGCTGGGCAAGGCCATCGCCCAGGGAATGGCTGAAGCTGGGGCGCATCTTGTCTGCGTTGGACGTGCCCTGGACGAACTGGAGGCCACGGCGGAGGCCGTCAGGTCGTTGGGGCGTCGAGCCCTGGTTGTTCAGGCTGATATCACCAGGGTCAGCGAGATCGATCGCCTCGTGGAGGCCACCCTAAAGGAGTTCGGGCGCGTCGATGTGCTGGTGAACAACGCGGGCATCAACATCTCGCAGAACGCGCTGGAGGTGACCGAAGAGGCGTGGGATGCCGTCATGGGCATCAATCTGAAGGCCACCTTCTTCTGCTCCCAGCGGTTTGGCAGGGTCATGGTCGAGCAGAAGAAGGGCAAGATCGTCAACATGTCCTCCCAGATGGCCTTGGTGGGCTTATACAACCGTTCGGCCTACTGCTCGAGCAAGGGCGGCGTGTCACAACTGACCAAGGTCCTCGCGGTCGAATGGGCGTCTCATGGGGTCAACGTCAACGCCGTGGGGCCTACCTTCATCGAGACGGACATGACCTTGAAGGCACTCCAGGACAAGGCTTTCTACGAGGACGTGCTGCGGCGCATCCCGCTGGGGAAGGTGGGCCAGCCCAGGGATGTGGTTGGCGCCGTCGTCTACCTCGCCTCACCAGCGTCGGATTTCGTCACGGGCCATACCCTGCTGGTCGATGGTGGCTGGGTAGCCTGGTAAGGTTTCCGAGAGGCGATTGGTGGTATGAGGACAGGAGTGTTCACCTTCCACCCTACCAGCCTTTCTACCCTCGTGGCAACAAAGTTGCTTTGGTCCAGTCCTAGATGCGCAACACCGTTCGAGGGGGGTCCCGATGAGAGTCTGGCCAGGAAGGTCTGATCCCCTGGGAGCTACTTGGGATGGGATGGGCGTCAACTTCGCCCTGTTCGCCGAGCACGCCACTCGGGTGGAGTTGTGTCTCTACGATGACCCAAGGTCCCGTGAGGAGACCGAGCGGATCACCCTTCCGGAGGTGACGGCCTTCGTCTGGCATGGCTACTTCCCCGATCTCCGACCCGGCCAACTGTACGGCTACCGCGTGCACGGCCCATTTGCCCCAGGGAGAGGCCATCGCTACAACCCGTCCAAGCTGCTGATCGATCCCTATGCGAGGGCGTTGGCGGGCAGGGTGGACTGGGAGGCCCCTCTCTTCAGCTATCCCCTCGATGCGCGGGAGCAGGACCTGGCCATGGACGTGCGAGATGACGCCTGGGGGGTCCCCAAGGGGGTGGTAATCGACTCCTCCTTCGACTGGGGTGATGACTCGCCCCCCCAGATACCGTGGCACCAGACAGTCATTTACGAGGTACATGTCAAGGGGTTCACGGCCCGCCATCCCGAGTTGGAGGAGCGTATCCGTGGCAGCTACGCCGGCCTCGTGTCGCCGCCCGTCATCGCCTATCTCAAGGGGTTGGGCGTCACTGCGGTGGAGTTGATGCCGGTGCATTCCTTCGTGGACGACAAGTTCCTGGTGGACCGGGGGCTGGTGAACTACTGGGGCTACAGTACCCTCGGCTACTTCTCTCCCGAGAGCCGCTACTCGAGCAGTGGAGACTGTGGAGGGCAGGTGGCCGAGTTCAAGGCGATGGTGAAGGACCTCCACGAGGCCGGCATGGAGGTGATCCTGGACGTGGTCTACAACCACACCTGCGAGGGGAACCATCTGGGCCCCACCCTCAGCTTCCGGGGTATCGACAACGCCTGCTACTACCGGCTGGTCGAGGGCCAGCCCCGATACTACATGGACTACACTGGCACCGGAAACAGTCTCAGCACAATTCATCCCCAGACATTGAAGCTGGTGATGGATAGCCTCCGCTACTGGGTGGAGGAGATGCACGTGGACGGCTTTCGGTTCGACCTGGCTGCGACCCTGGCCAGGGGGCCATTCGGGGTCTCCCGACTCTCGGCCTTTTTCGATCTTATACACCAGGACCCCACCATCTCAAGAGTGAAGCTGATTGCCGAGCCTTGGGATGTGGCCGAGGGGGGCTATCAGGTGGGCGACTTCCCTGTCCTGTGGGCTGAGTGGAACGGGCGGTACCGGGATGCCGTGCGGCGTTTCTGGCGCAGCGACGCGGGGCAGGTCAGCAAGATCGGCTTCCGGCTGACTGGCAGCAGCGACCTGTATCAGGACGATGGCCGCAGTCCCCATGCCAGTATCAACCTTATCACTGCCCACGATGGCTTCACCCTGCACGACCTGGTGAGCTACAACCAGAAGCACAACGAGGCCAACGGCGAGGACAATCGGGACGGGACGGAAGACAACCTCTCCTGGAACTGCGGCGAGGAGGGCCCCTGTGACATAGCCGAGGTGCTGCGTCTCAGGGAGCGGCAGAAACGCAACTTCCTGGCAACCCTGCTGCTTTCGGCGGGGGTGCCGATGATCTGCGGCGGCGACGAGGTCGGTCGATCCCAGCAGGGCAACAACAATGCCTATTGCCAGGACAACGAACTCAGCTGGCACCCCTGGGAGCTCGACGAAGGGGCCGAGCGACTGCTGAGCTTCACCCGTTGGTTGGTGCGTCTTCGGCAGCAGCAGCCTGTGCTGCATCGGAATAAGTTCTTCCTGGGCCGCCCTATCCGTGGCTCCAGTATTAAGGATATCTCCTGGTTTCGTCCAGATGGACAGGAGATGAGCGATGAGGACTGGGAGACCTTCTACGTGCGATGCCTGGGGATACGGCTCTCGGGGGATGGCCTGGATGAGTGGGATGAGCGAGGCAATCGGGCGGTGGGCGACACGCTGCTGATCTTGATGAACTCCCACTGGGACTCCTTGCCCTTCACGCTGCCCTGCCCGACGCCGGATGCCAGGTGGCAGAGGCTGCTGGACAGCTGCGAGGGGGATCCGGATGTCGAGGGGATAGTGGTGAATGGGGCCAAGGAGTACACCCTCGGAGGGCGGACCCTGGCGCTGTTCAAAGCCATTCCCGCTCAGAAAACGCGGGCAAGGAGTAGGCGGAAAGGGCGACACTAATGCCCCGCCAAACTCGACACTAATGTCCCACCAAACTGGTCCTGATAGCTGTCATCCTAAGCCTCATCCCTTGAGCACTGGCCATGTTGATTAAGCTGCTAGGGGCAATAGCAGCGTGGGCCGGCCTCCTTCTCGCAGCCGCTGGCGTATCGAGACTGCCGCGGCAAGGAGTTCCTCCTCCCCCCGCACCTCGTGCCTCCTGGGAGGGTGAGCCGCCGGTCACCTATCCGAGGTTGCGCGGATTGGTAATCGGCACCGTCTTTCTCATATTCGGGCTTTGGCTCCTGATAAGATTCGCGGACCAGACCACACAGGTGCTCACCATCCTGGCGCTATCCATACTGCTGGCAACAGCTTTGAGGCCGGCCGTGGACCGCATGACAAGCAACCCGCTCCCGCTGATTCGAGTCTACATTCCGAAGCCGCTGGCGATACTGTTCATCTACTTGGTGCTCAGCGCGCTGCTAGTAGGCATTGGCTTCCTCGTGATCCCCAACCTAGTGCAGGAGACGCGGCAGTTCATTGCCAGCGTGCCGGCTTATGTGGATGTCCTCAACGGTCTCCTGCAGGGTTCGCAGTCCATCCCGTTCTTGCCTAGGCTCGGTGCCCTGGAGGAGCAGTTGAGCATGCAGTTGATCAGCTCCCTATCTCAGGCGGTCAATGTGCTGTTGTTTGCCCTGCAAACGGTGGTGAGCCTGCTCTCCTTCGGCGTGGTGCTGGTAATTACCTTTTTCCTCATCATGGACGCCGATCAGCTTTATTGCCACATCCTGAACCTGGTGCCGCCGGCGCGTCGTGAACAGGTGCAGGCGATGACCGAGGAGATGGGACAGAAGGTGGAGGGATGGCTCAAGGGTGTATTCTTGCTCAGTGTCTTCATTGGGGTGGCTACAGGCCTGGGGATGTGGGCGCTAGGCATGCCCTATCCGGTCCTGCTCGGGCTTGCTGCCGGACTGTTCGAACTCGTCCCCCTAATAGGTCCCTACATTGGGGCGGCTCCTGCCGTGATAGTGGCTCTATTCCAGGGGCCTTGGACCCTGGCAGTCGTCGTGGTCTTCTACGTAGTCTTGCAGCAGGTGGAGAACAATATCCTCGCCCCAGCCATCATAGGCCACGAGGCGGACCTCCCTCCCCTTCTGGCTGTTGTGTCCCTTCTGCTGGGAGCGGCGCTCCTGGGGATCCTGGGCGCGCTGCTGGCGCTTCCCGTCGCTGCCGTGCTCCAGGTGTTGTGGCTGAGATTGGTGGTGCCTGAGATCAGGGAGAGGTACCACGAAAGGTAGGGATAGGGATGCTTCGTCGGAGCCGGCGGCTCTGCCTGCCGCCTAGACCCCAGCTCGCCTCCCTGAGAAGGCGTCTCTTACCGATGGCTGGAGCAGGTACAGGATTATGACGGCTGCCAGGACGAGGCTGATCCATACACTGATGGCCGTGGGTGCTATGACCAGCGCGAAGACCGCGAAGAGCGCGTTGATACCCTCGATCACCAGGGTTGCCAGCCATGCCCAGCCCTGGAGTGTCCACATGCCGTAGGCCAGGTAGATCATGGCCAGGCCAAAGAGGGATTGGATCACGACGCCCAGGGTTCCCTGGGGCGCGGGGCCAAAGACACCGAAGGCGGCAATGAGGGCAATGACCCCATTCAGGGCCAGCAGGGCGGCGATAAGGGTAACACCCAGGGGGCGGTGTGCGGGTTCCTGCATCGTAGTCTCCTTGTCTACCAACGCTCTGCAACCTTGTTGTCCAACGTTGGTGATGACCCCTAGGCGCATAGGGCATGCCAGCATGAAAACCTCCTCTCCTCATGCTCAGGCTGCTTGGATGTCACGCCCTGACAGGTTGGTCTGGCGGAACTGCTGGTACTCCTTGGCGGCGTTCAACTCAGCCTCCATCCGCAGGTGGCTGAGTTCCCGGTAGTGGAGCCGCAGCATCCCCACCACATTGTGGTCCAGGGTTCCCTCCAGAGCCATCTGCCGGAGGATCTGGAGAGCCTCGTCATTTGGCATCTCAGTTCGATAGGGGCGGCTCTCAGTGAGGGCGCTGAAGATGTCTGCCACGGCGATGATCCTCGCCTCCAGGGAGATGTCTCGACCGGTGCGACTGAAGGGGTATCCACTGCCATCGAGTCGCTCATGGTGGGAGGAAGCCCACTGGTTGACCACTCGCAGGGCATCTACCGGCTCCAGGACATGGAAGGTGTGGTAGGCGTGGCCCTTCATGACGCTGTACTCATCCTCGGTCAGCTTGCCTCGTTTCTCAAGGATGGAGGAAGGGACCGCGAGCTTGCCCAGGTCGTGGAGATAGCCGGCAGCCTTGATCAGACACCGCTCCTGCTCGTTGAAGCCGAGTTGTCGAGATAACGCCTCTGCTGTTGCCGCCACACCACATGAGTGGGTCGCGGTGAAGCGGCTCCGGAAGTCGATGATCTGGCCGAACAGTTTGGCCAGGCTGAGGACACCTTGCATATCCAGTTGGACCATGGCCGATCGGAACCTCTCCTCCAGGACCGATCGGATATGAGGGGAGGCCAGTTCTCGCCAGAAGGAGTCCTTCGTTGCCAGGTTGGTGAATGCCTCCACGTACCGTGGGCCGAACCTGCGGCCCGATTGCGCGGCCACTCGTTCCACTATCTCTCGGGACTGCCCAGTAGGGCTGGTCTCCTGGTTCACCAGGACTGCCACCCGGTCTGCCAGGTGGAGCAGATGGCTCCCGGCGGGCACATCTTCATCCTCGTGCCCTTCCCACGGAGTGTGGTGGTAGCATGTCACGGGGGCCACATCGGCGAAGGGGGCAAAGCTGCGCAGGAGGGCACAGCTCATTTGGCTGTGCCGGGAGGCCGCCTCCGGCGAGCACTCGAAGACCAGGGCATCCAACCTGTCCTTCAGCGAGAGCGCTCCGACGTCGTGCAGTGCTCCCGCGAGCATTAGGTCTTTTTGCTCTTTGGCAGGCAGGCCCAATTCCGAGGCCAAGCTGGAGGCGACGTAGGCCACCCGGTTGTGGTGGTTGACCAGCGCCGGGCTAATAAGGTCGATTGCGTTGGTCAACGACATGACCATGTCGAATAGGGGAACGGTTATCTCCCTATCCATGGGCAGCAAGCATAATGAGGACCCTCCCGAACGTGAACCGCTGAAACGGGTAGAAGGGCGGTCAAGGAATAGATCGGCAGGAGGGCGAGTTTTCCGTAGGGGCCATTGGTCCTTTGCGGGCTGGGAGCAAGGTGTCATATCGCTGGTATGCGAAATGCGCTCTTGGGGGTCCCGGTGGCGAATGCGCCGCGGGGGTTTCACGCTGATACGGTGATCGTACCGTACCAACAGGAGGTGTAACACATCATGGAAGCTCGAAGGCGCGAGCATGATCGCGAGGAGCGACGTGAGATGCGTATTGAGCCGGTGGAGCCTACCGAGGGGATGGAGCCTAGGTATAGGCGGGCACTCGCTTCCATCCGCGACTACGTGCATTGGGGCCCGGTCTGGGCTGGAGTAATCGGCTTCTTCGCGGCTCTGATTCTTCTGTCCCTGCTGGGGCTGGGGATCGGCCTGGCGACGGTCGATCCGGCGACGAACGCCGCGGGAATCGGAACGCCGGCATTCATCTGGGGAGGCATCGTGCTGCTGCTGTCCTACTTCGTGGGTGGCTGGTTCGCAGGTTGGACTTCCTCTGATCGTGGGTCCACCATGTCGGCCTTCATTCTGGGAACCACGGTGTGGGCGTTGAGCGTGGTGCTGATAGTGGTGGTATCTGCCACGAATCTCATCGGGGGACTGGCCCGAATCCTGGCGGTGCTCAATCTGACCGTCATCGGAATCGGCCCGATTGGGGGAGAAGTCGCGGCGGTTGCCGCCTCCACTGCCATCTGGACCTTCTTCGTCCTGCTTCTGGCCTGGCTGGCGGCCTTCGCCGGCGCCTACGTGGGCACCAGAGGGATGAGAGGGACGGAGGGTGTGTGACAAGTAGTGGCATGAACCGGAGACTGAATGGCGTGCCACCATGGGAGGCATGGGAAAATCCATCTGCCTCCCATGCCCATAGCTCGGAGACGGCGTTATCAAGGACTCGGTAGTGCCATGCCGTAGTGGAAACCTGAGTGGCGGCTTGTTGCTCTCAGATAGGCCGGCAAGCCGTATCCAGTAGCCTCCTCCGATTTGAGCTGGGGTGAGGGGTAGAATGCCACCCCTCACCCCAGCTGCCATTAGCCTCTGGGTGAAAAGTACTATTGATGCTTCCTCTCGCTGACAGTAACGTTCGATTCGACCGACGGATGGTCGACACAGGGAGAGGTGCAAAATGCCGTTCTTTCGCCTGTTCAAGCCCAAGCTTGCTTTGCCGCCGCCCAGGCTGCGCCTGGTGGTCTTTGGGACCGAGGAGACCCTGCCCTGGCCTCTGCAGCTGACCCATCCCGGTGGACTGTGGGGTGCCCTCACGGGCGTCCCCTCCATCGCCCAAGGATGCCACCGGCCCCTGCAGCTCGAGCGACCCATGGGCGAGGGGGACTACGTGTTCGAGGGGTTGGACGCAGCTGTGATAGCCTGCGTTCAGCAGAGGCATCCCGGAGACCCCTATCCCGGCAGGGAAAGGCCCAATCATGCCCATCCATTCCTCGGCCTGGGATCACTCGAGCGAGATCGGCTGGAGGCCGCTCGCTGGATGGTGGCCTTGGAGTTCACCGAGCTGCTGGGTTCCATCAGTGATGCCCTGCTGTACGGGATGGAGTTGGCCGACCGTCTGGCGATGCTCAGTGAAGGGGTGGTGTTAGATCAGGAGGCTCGCCGCTACTACCTTCCGGGCAAGTGGCGCCTGCCCAACGCCCTCAAGCCCATGGATGCTGGCGAGCACGTCGTGGTACAGCTGGAGGAGCGTCTGCCTGGCGCCGTGTGGGTACACACCCATGGGCTCTCCAAGTTTGGTTGTCTCGAACTGGAGGTTCGCGGCCTTCCGGCCAACCTCGGCGAAACTGCCTCCAGCTTGCTGCTGTCGCTGAGCCAGCACCTGATTTCAGGTGGCGGTCTTCGCCCTGGAGACAGGGTGGGAGACTTCAGGGCACCTCTGTGCCTCCGCCTTAGAGAGGACGATCTTTCAGGACACTACAGAGCCCCCTTCATGGAGTTGGTGGACGTCGGTGACGATGGAAAGGCTGTCGAGACCGGGGCGACTTGCGGACTTACGTTACTCGCCCTGACCTGGAGCGCTCGCCAAGCGGTGTAGCTCGTCCGTAGATCGACTTGCGCCCCGGGGCCTCTCCATCCTGCTCCCATAGAGGACCTATGCTATCGATCCCCCAGTACGGCTACTCTCTACCTTTCTGGACCTCCAGGGACGAGATGGTTAAACTGTGTTAGTGAGTTGCGAGACGGTGGGGTCTCGCGCAACTCGTTCAATAGGAGGCAACGATGAGAGGCTCGCAGGTGGTAGCCGGGCAGCACGGGATGCCGTCCCTGGCTGAGGTAGATTTCGATCGCACTCCCTTCACCGTCGCATGGGAGATCACCCAGGCTTGCGGCCTTGCGTGCGTCCACTGCCGTGCCTCGGCCCAGCCCAGGAGACACCCCAGAGAGTTGAGTACGACCGAAGGCTTTGCCCTGATGGATGGCATTGCCGAAATGGGCAAGCCGATCCTGGTGGTTACGGGCGGAGATCCGCTGATGCGTGGGGACGTGTACGACCTGATCCGCTACGGGGACGAAAAGGGACTGAGGGTCTCTCTCTCGCCCAGCGCCACGGCTCTTCTCTCTCGCAATAACCTACAAAGGGCGAAGGACGCAGGGGTAATGAGGCTCCATTTGAGCCTTGATGGTGCCACTCCAGAGATCCACGATGCCTTCCGGCAGGTCAGGGGATCCTACGACCGCACCATTCAAGGGCTCCAGTCTGCTCGAGATATCGGTCTGTCACTTCAGATCGGCACCACCGTGACGCAGCGCAATATCTCCGACCTGCCCTCGCTTGCACGACTGATCCAGGGGTTTGGGGCGCTCATGTGGAACATCTTCTTCCTGGTGCCGACGGGCCGAGGGAAGGAGGAGGACATGGTCTCTCCGCAGCAGCATGAGGAGACCTTCCATTGGATGTACGAACTATCCAAGGAGGTACCCTTCGATGTGCGGACCACGGCGGCTCAGCACTATCGGCGGGTGGTGATAGAGCGGACGAGGGCGGAGCTGGGCGAACGGGGGGCGATCCATCAGGCGCTTAGTGGTGCAGGCTACAGCCTGCAGGATGGGTTGGCACGGCCCCAGCAGGGTGTCAACGATGGCAAGGGCTTCTGTTTTATCTCTCACATCGGTGACGTCTGTCCCAGCGGCTTCCTCCAGCTGCCGGCCGGTAATGTTAGAGAGAAGCCGATCGCCGAGATCTATCGCGACGCACCTCTCTTCCGTGAACTGCGGGATCCCTCTCTTCTGAAGGGACGCTGCGGACGGTGTGAGTATCGTCGGATCTGTGGGGGCAGCCGTGCTCGGGCCTACTCCCTCACCGGGGACTACCTGGCCGAGGAACCTTGCTGCATCTATGAACCGCGGGACGAAGGACAGTTGTAGGGGGCGGTCCGCGAACCGCTCCCTACAAGCATATCTGAAGTGATCCCTATGGCGTGGGGGTGGAGGTGGGAGCGGCAGGGGTGGGATCCGTGGTGAACTGGCCCTGTGCCGCGTTGCTGCTCTGCTGGCTTGAGGATATGGCTGGTGCTGGAGTGGGTGTCGGTGCCGGGGGAGCGCCGGCTCCCACGATGGCCGCGCCCCCTCCAAAGACGACCAGCAGTATCCCCGAGACTATGTACAGCATCTTGTTCGTTCTCTTGTACTGTCGCTTGGGCAGCGCGGTTTCGATCTGCCGCTTGCCGCTCGACTGCCGCTTCTTCTTCCTGGGCTTCGCCATGGTTTCTCCTCTCCCTCGATTAGCTGTCAGTTGTCAGCTATCAGCAGTCAACGATCAGCTTCGCGACTAGCCACCCCTGCCGGATGGCCTATGGCTGCCGATGTCTGACGGCTGAAGGCTCGTTCAATGAACAATCCGATAAGGAGGGCGCCGAGGGCTTGAGCCCCGGTACCCAAGGCCAGACGGATAGCTGAATCGTACCAGAAACCCTGAGGAAACATCATTACCAGCCGATCCTTAGAGGGATCGAGGATCCAGAGATCGTTGTCGAAGGACATCACGTGGAATTGGAGGAACAGCTCGTCGAAATTGAACATGGACAGCACTCCAAACCCAGCGAACAGTCCCAGGGTCAGCGCGCCGCCCCACCTGAGCTTCGTTCCCAGTAGGGGCCATCCCCCCCCACGGTGCCGAATCCACCCCACGGCAAGATACAGCAGGACGTAGGCCGCGACCCCTGCTTGGAGGTTGTAGAAGTCGCTCAGCAGCTTCTGAACGTCCTCCATGTGATGGATCTCTCGCTCGTTGAAGAGCGGGATCGTGACTCCTCCAACCTTCACCGGGATGTCCACGTTGTCCCGTTGAATCAGTAGATATCGGCTGATCTCTCCCGCCGACCTGTCCAACTCCGCCGGGGCCATGTTGGTCGGCTCCGACACCCCGTACTTCGCGAAACCGGCTTTGTACCAACCCACGTCCGATACCAGCCACCGCAGACTCAGGGTGCCAAACAGTACAGGCAGCGACAGGACGAACAGCCCCGAGGCGAGTCGCCCGAGCCAACTGGATAGTCTCATGGTTGTGTCTCCAGGACCGCTTTGGAGAAGCGGTCGAGATAGGGGTAGGCCAGCCACGCCGTGGTGATCCCGAAGAGCCCCCCAGTCAGGAGCCTCAATTCCCAGCAGCTTTCCCTCAATCCAAAGAGTTGGGTTAATCCGTCTATCCCCATAGGAACCAGGGAGAGCAGGTACCATCGCCAGGGGAGCGGGCTGATAGTACCACGGAATCGGGCGAACAGCAGGCCCGCTAGGGCTAAGGAGCCGTATGTGGCCACGTCTCTTTGGCAGAAGGCCATGGGATATCCTAACAGAAAGAAGGATCGCTCGGGTTGCTGATGGCAGACCAGTTGGTAGGCACGGAAGAGCAGGTCCGCGGGCTCGTGCAATCCCCCCCAGCGCATTGTGGGTACGGCCATCGCTCCCAGTAGGGCCAGCAGGAAGGCACTGTTGGCCAGGGCAAGCCAGTGTCGAGCAAGCCAGAGGGTGACTGTCTCCGCCCCATCGACAGCGCGTTGAATTGATGAGCCGAACGCCATAGTTGACTGCTCCTTAGGTTACCGTGCAGGCGATGTGCCAGGCAACTCGTCGACAGCCGGTCTACGCCAGAGGTGAACGGCCAGTGAGATTGCCAATACCAGGACCGCCACGCTGATCAACTGACCCTCTTTGAGCCCAAGAAGGAAAGGAGCATCCTCCCTGAAAGCTGAGATCCAGAGCCGGCCAAGGGCGTACAGGGTGGTGTATATCAGGAAGAGCAAGCCCTCCCGCCCAAGCCTGGGACGGAGAATGAGGAGCAGTGAGAAGAGGGCCAGGTCGTACAGCAGTTCGTATAGCTGCGCGGGGTGCCTGGGCATGGAATCGATGGCTAGTGAAGCATGGTTCACGTAGGAGGTGGCCCAGGGGAGTGTTGAAGGGAAACCCTGGTGGTCGCCGTTGATGAAACAGCCTACCCGGCCGATGGCCTGACCCATGATCAGGCTGGGGGCGGCGACGTCTAGCAGCCTCCAGCGGGTCAGACCTCTTCGGCGCGCAGCCCAAAGGCCGCCAGCTACCCCTCCTATCAGCCCGCCATAGAGGGCCATGCCCCCTTCCTGCAGAGCTAGGATCTGGAGTGGATAGGTGGCGTAGTACTTCCAGGCATCGATGCCGTGGAACAGCCGGGCCCCGAGCAGCCCGAAGGGCACCGCCCATAGGGCGATGTGGACGATCTCCTCCTGCGCGATGCCCCTGCGACCCGCCTCCCGCATCGCCAGGGCGAGCCCGATGACGAGGGCGAGGGAGATCATGACACCGTACCAACGGATCACGACAGGGCCCGCCAAGAGGGTTGGGTCGAGATCTACGGTAATGAAGGCGAGCAATGGATGATTACCATGGACATGACTCTTTGTAGACTTAAGGGATTATATACTCGCATCACCCTTGCCGCAAAACCGTTTCGTGCTATTATGTGGAACCGTACTTCCCCGTCCGGCGTTCATGCCTATACAAGAGGATCACTTTGCCCGGTTTCCTTGGGCGAAAGGAGCGCAGCGTGTCCAAGCCTCTTGAGGAGAGCATTCCACCTTCGAGCTATAGTGCGGCGGTTCCGGTCGAGTTGGTCGTTCTCCTCGGTTCCATCGTAGTGGCCCTTGGTGGCCTTGTCGGGCTTTTCTTCTCTGCCCTTTGGATCGCCGACCGCTCGCCGGTCAACGCCGTCGCGGTGTTGATGTCCGCAATCCTCATCTCGGTTGGCCTGGCGACTGTTGCCCTCGGCAAGCTGGGTTATCGGACCTCCGCTTCCTGCATGCTTGTGGGGGGATTGCTGGTAGTGATCTCCGCGGCCAGCCTGGTTTCGGGCGTGCCTCTGGTGTCCGCCGCCTACCTGGTTCTCATCGTGCTGGCGGGAGTGTTCCTCCGTCGGGCGGCGGTGCTGGCGGTGGCCGGCTTGGTGGGACTGCTGGTGCTGCTTGAGCAGACCTTTCTTGGCATCGATTCCGGCCTCCTGATGTACAGCAGTATGGACGCGAAGTACGCCAACATGGCCTCCCTGCTGGGGCTGGTGATCATCCTTGCGCTGGTGACAGTGGAGTCGGTCAGACGCTTCGAAGCGGTCATTTCCCAATCGGAGGCCAGGGCCAAGGACGCGGAGCAGCGGGCGAGGGAACTGGAGGAAGCCAAGAGGGAGATCGAGCGCAGAGCTGTCGACCTGGCTATGGCGAAGCGAGAGATCGAGGAGAACAGGGAGATCATGCTGGGCGTGGCCGAGGATATCCACGCTATGTCCAAGGATCTGGCCGCCACCTCGTCGCAGCAGGCCAGCGGGTCGACAGAGCAGGCGGCGGCCATGAGCGAGATTGTGGCGGCGATGGAGGAGCTCAGCAGGGCAGCCAGTCAGATCGCTTCCAACAGCGCTCAGGTATCACATCTGACGGTCACTGCTCGCCACGCGGCTGGCATGGGACGCGAGGCCGTGGAGAATACTATCGCAGGACTGGACCGAATCCGCGGCGAGGTCCGCAGCGTGGCGGAGAAGAACCTTGCCCTGGGGCAGAAGACCCAGGCGATCGGAGAGATCATCGAGATCATCTCCGAGATAGCCGATCGGACCCACCTGCTTGCCCTGAACGCGGCTATCGAGAGCGCTGCCGCGGGTGAATACGGTCGCAGGTTCAGTGTGGTGGCCAGCCAGGTCAAGGAACTGGCGAACGAGTCCAAGGCAGCCGCGCATCAGGTGAGGGCGGCGGTTGTGGAGATACAGCGGGCCGCGGGCTCCACGGTTCTAGCTGTCGAGAAGAGCGAGGCTGACGTAGAGGTGGGAGCGGGACTTGGCCGTGGAGCCGGCGACGCCATATCCCAGATCGTCGAGGCGGTGGAGCAGGTGGCCGTGGCGACCAGGGAAATGCTGTTGGCGACGCAACAGCAGCAGAGTGCCAGCGAGCAGGTGGTGAGCACCGTTCGGCAGATCGAGCAAGTCACTCGTCAGTCGGCTGATAGTGGCCGCTACATAGCCCAGGCTGTGAGCCAGTTGGTGTCCACGGCCGAGAGGTTGCATGGGGTTAGCTGAGAGCTATCAGCAGTCAGCTATCAGCTTCGTGGGGCGTGGTTACCGCGCCCCTTCTGCTTGCTCGAAGCGGAGTAGAGTCGTGGTGCGCACCCTGCACTGCTGCGTGGGCTTGTTGTTGGATACTCCCTGGATCGTGTATCCTGCTAGTAGATGCTGACTGCTGACTGCTGACTGCTGACTGCTTGTAGCTGCGAAAGGAGAAGCGGATGCCTTACGTTATCTGTGAACCCTGTATCGGAGTGAAGGACACCGCCTGCACAGATGTCTGCCCGGTGGACTGCATACATCCCAAGCGAGATGAGGACGGCTTCGAGGCCGCGGAGCAACTCTACATCAACCCAGACGAATGCATCGAGTGTGGTGCCTGCTCCTCTGTCTGCCCCGTGGAGGCCATCTACGAGGACAGCGACGTACCAGACAAGTGGCAGTCCTACATCCAGAAGAACGCGGCGCACTACCAGTAATGAGTGATAAGTGGTGAGTCGGGACTACCTACCACTCATCACTCATTACATAGTCAGCGGCCGTAGGTGGTGGTCAAATCCCGCAGTCGCCGGGCGTGCTCTTCTTGAAGATGTCCAGGGAGGAAGCGCCAGATCCAGTTCCCCTTGGGCAGGCCGGGTATGTTCATCCGCGCCCAGCTTCCCAGCCCCAGGATATCCTGGAGGGGGACGATGGCCATCTCCGCGACGGAGGCAAAGGCCAGGCGGATGAGATCCCAATGGATCTCCCTGCTGCCGGTCCCCAGATAGCGGAGAACCCCTTGCCTTTCCCGTTCCGAGCAGGCGGCGAACCACCCCACGGTGGTGTCGTTGTCGTGGGTGCCGGTGTAGACCACGCAGCGCTGATCGTAGTTGTGGGGTAGGTAGGGGTTGCGTGCGTTGTCGCCAAAGGCGAAGTGCAGCACCTTCATCCCTGGAAAGCCCAGCCTCAGCCTCAGCCTGGTCACGTCCTCGGTGATGATTCCCAGGTCCTCGGCGATGACGGGCAACGGCCCAAGGGCCTCCTCCAGCAGCTCGAATAGGGCGGTCCCCGGCCCCTCGACCCACCGGCCCCGTTCCGCAGTGTTGTAGTGCGCCGGCACCTCCCAATAGGCCTGGAAGCCGCGGAAATGGTCTATCCGCACCACGTCCACCTGGGTCAGGATCATCCGGAAGCGCTCTATCCACCAGCTATAGCCCTGTTTGGACAACCTGTCCCAACGATACAGAGGGTTACCCCAGCGCTGTCCCGTGCTGGAGAAGTAGTCCGGAGGGACTCCGGCCACCACCGTGGGGTTCCCCGTATCGTCCAGGTGGAATAGCTCCGGATGCGACCAGACGTCGGCGCTGTCCATCGCCACGAAGATCGGGATGTCACCTATGATGCGAATGCCTCGCTCGTTGGCGTATCGCTTCAGGACCGACCACTGCCGGTAAAACTGGAACTGGACGAACTGGTGGAATCGGATTTCCTCAGCTAGCTCTCCCCGCCACCGGCTCAGTGCCTCGGCCTGGCGAGCGGCGATGTCTCCCTCCCACCGTGGCCAGTCGATGCCGCCGTGGGCGTCGCGCAACGCCATGTACAGGGCGAAGTCCTCCAGCCACGGGCTATGCTGTTGGCAGAAGTTGGAGAACTCCCGTTGCTGCGCATCGCGGGCGACGCTGAGGAAGCTCAGGTAGGCCTGTCTCAGCAGCGGCAGCTTGAAGTCTTCCACCGCGTCGTAGTCCACAAACTCTGCCGGTAGTTGCTGGTTCGGTGTCAGCTCAGAGGGATGGAGCAGACCCTCCTTCGCCAGGGTATCCAGGGAGATCAGCAGGGGGTTCCCTGCCATGGCCGACCGGGCCGTGTAGGGGGAATTGCCGGAGCCCGTGGGCCCCAGGGGCAACATCTGCCACAGCCGCTGCCCAGCGCTCTCAAGGAAGTCCACGAAGCGACGGGCCTCGGTGCCCAGATCGCCTATGCCGTGGGGACCCGGCAGGGAGGTGGGGTGCAGCAGGATGCCGCCTTCCCGTCGCAAGTAGTCTGAAGTCGGCCTACTCGCCATGAAGTACTACCTTTCAGCGCTCAGTCTGATGTGTGGATGGAGCAACCCTTGGACCAAGTGGGCATTGTGAGGCCAGGGGCGTGGAAACGCAACTGGATAGCCAGGTAACGCTGGCGGAACCGAGCCTGGATCTCGATAATAGTGGTAGGCATCTGTCTGGTGCAAGGAGGACTAGCTGTGAGAGTCGTGAGGGTTGGGGATATCTCCGTGAAGCAGGAGCTGGGGGCCACCGTGCGAGTGTTGATGAAGCCGGAGGATGGCCTGGCCAACCTCAGCATAACCCGAGTAGACCTGGTGCCGGGCAGCGCCACTCAGGAGCACCGGCACGACACAGACCAGGTGGTGTACGTCCTGGAAGGGAAGTTGCTGCTGAGCGGTGGTGGCGAGCAGCACCGTGTGGTAGCCGGAGACCTGATCTACATCCCGGCTGGCTTCACCCACCGCCACGAACCCATCGGCGAGGTCGATCTGAAGCAGTTGGCTCTCTTTGTTCCCACCAGGAGTTCGTAGTCTCACCAACTTCTAACTTGCTTGGGTGCTATGGCTAGGCTAGGATAGGATAGTTGATGCATTCCGCGCCCGCGGATCGAGTATCCCCATTCGTGTAGCGGTCCTTTGCCGCCTTCCTCATTTCCTGCGGAGGTTCGTGTTATGTTCGAAGAGTCGCCAGATGTCGCCATGGTCAGCCGACGCGACCTACTGAAGGGGCTGGGCGCTGTAGGGGTCGGCGCTGCCTTGCTTCCCGCCCTCGGTACCCTGGGCCTGCCGGGTACCTCCCATGCGGTTGCGCTAGCCCAGACAGTGGAGTCCACTCCGGTCTCCACGGCAACCCCCGTTCCTCCCACGGCGACGGCTGTGCCGGCCTCATTAGAAAGCAGCAGCGGGCTGCGGAAAAGGAGTGAGATCCCCCCTCAGTATACCTGGGACCTGAGCCCCCTATACCCGGACGATGCCCGCTGGGAGGCTGATTTCCAGGCGGTGAAGGACGCCCTCCCGAAGCTCCAGGGCATGGAAGGCCACCTTGGGGACTCACCGGACAGCCTGCTCTCCTTCTTCAGACTGAGTGACGAGACCAGTGAACGGGTAAATCGTGTCTATGTCTACGCCCGAATGAAGCAGGACGAGGACAACGCCAACAGCCGTTACCAGGGCATGGCCGACACGGCCTCGACCCTCTACACGGAGTTCGGTGCCGCGCTGGCCTTCACGGCCCCCGAGATCCTGGCCGTCCCCGAGGAGAAGCTGTGGGGCTTCGTTGCCGCCGAACCCGGTCTCGGGGTCTATCGCCACGCCCTGGATGGGCTGCTGCGGAGCAAGGCTCACGTGCGGTCTGCCGAGGTGGAGGCGGTCCTTGCCCTGGCGGCGGATGTGGGGGAGGGACCATCCAAGATCTTCGGGATGATGGACGATGCCGACCTGAAGTTCCCGTCGATAACCGACGAGGATGGCCAGCCGGTGCAGTTGAGCCGTGCCCGGTACGAGAGGTATCGGTCGAGCCCCGATCGGCGGGTGCGCAAGGATGCCTTCGAGGCGTTCCACCAGGCATATCATGGCTTCCGCAACACCCTCGCGGCCTGCCTCTCGGCCGAGGTGAAGGCTCACATCTTTGGCGCCAAGACCCGGAACTACTCGTCGTCCCTGGATGCATCCCTGGATGCCAACAACATCCCGGTCGAGGTCTACTACAACCTCCTCCGCTCCGTGGAGCAGGGGCTTCCCAGTCTGCACCGCTACATGGCACTCAGGAAGCGAATGCTCAACCTTGAGGAGCTTCACCACTACGACCTCTACGTTCCGATGGTCCCCGACGTAGACATGAAGGTCTCCTTCGACGAGGCATCGCGCATCGTGGTGGAGGCTCTGGCTCCATTGGGGGCGGAGTACGTGGCGACTGTGAAGACTGCCCTCTCATCCCGCTGGATCGACGTATACGAGACCGAAGGGAAGACCAGCGGTGGCTATTCCTGGGGCGCCTACAGGACCGCGCCGTTCATCCTGTTGAACCACGAGGACACCCTGGAGGACATGTACACACTGGCCCACGAGTTGGGCCACTCCATGCACAGCTACTTCACGTGGAAGAGCCAGCCCTACCTCTACGGGGACTATGCCCTCTTCCTGGGCGAGGTGGCCTCCACCACCAATGAGGTGCTGCTAACTGAATACCTGTTGAAGAAGTACCCGACCAGGGAGCTGCAGCTCTACATCACCAACAGATACCTGGAGACGTTCCGGACAGCCTTCTTCCGGCAGACGATGTTTGCGGAGTTCGAACTAGAGACTCACAAGCGCGCCGAGGAAGGAGAGGCTCTCACACCTGACCTGCTGTCCACCCTCTATCGGGAGTTGAATGCAAAGTATTACGGGCCGGGGGTGGTCCTGGACGAGGGGATCAGCATCGAGTGGGCCCGGATTCCGCACTTCTACAGGAACTTCTACGTCTACCAGTACGCTACTGGCCTGGCTTCTGCAGCCAGCTTTGGGCAGCGTATCCTGGCTGATGGTGAGCCCGCGGTGCAGCAGTACTTCCGACTGCTGAACGGTGGATCGTCTGACTATCCCCTCCAACTGCTGAAGTCCGCCGGGGTAGACATGTCCACCTCGGAGCCGATTGAGGAGGCGTTGCGAAGCTTCGACCGGCTGCTGGACCAGATGGAGGGGAAGGCATAATGGAGAAGAGGGCTGGCGATCGCCAGCCCTCTTCTCCATTATGCGGTATGAGGCCTACCGGAAGCCCTTCAGTGCCTCGAAGTCCAGGGTGGCGAAGTAGTCGTCGGGGGTTTCGGCCCGCCGGATCTGGACCACCTCGCCGTTTTCCCGCAGCAGCAGCTCTGCCGACCGCAACTTGCCGTTGTACTGGAAGCCCATGGCGTGGCCGTGCGCACCGGTGTCGTGGATCACCAACACGTCGCCCGGAACGACCTCCGGCAGCATCCGGTCGATGGCGAACTTGTCGTTGTTCTCGCACAGGGAGCCGGTGACGTCGTACTTGTGGTCGCGCGCAAGGTTCTCCTTGCCGATTACCGTGATGTGGTGGTAGGCCCCGTACATCGCCGGCCGCATCAGGTTAGACATGCAGGCATCCATCCCCACGTATTGCTTGTAGGTGTCCTTCAGGTGTCGTACCCTGGTCACCAGGAAGCCGTAGGGGCCGGTGATTGCCCGGCCGCACTCCATGAACAGCTTGAGGGGCGCAAGTCCGCTCCTGACTATCTTCTCCTCGTAGGCTTCCTTCACGCCCGCCGCGATCTTCTCGTAGGACACGGCCTCCTGCTCAGGCCGGTAGGGGATGCCGATGCCGCCGCCGATGTTGATGAACTCTATCCGGATGCCGACCTTCTGATACACCTCCACCACGAGGTCGAAGAGGAGTGCCGCCGTCTCGATGAAGTAGCGGTAGTCCAGCTCGTTGGATGCCACCATGGTGTGGAGACCGAAGCGCTTGACTCCTTTATCCCTAGCGATTCGGTAGCCCTCGATGATCTGCTCTCGGGTGAAGCCGTATTTAGCCTCCTCGGGCCTACCGATGATGACGTTGCCCTCCTTCAGGGGGCCCGGGTTGTAGCGGAAGCAGATCAGCTCCGGCATCCCCGCCGTCTTCTCCAAGAAGGGGATGTGACTGATGTCGTCCAGGTTGATGACCGCCCCCAACTCCTTCGCCTTGACGAACTCCTCAGCCGGAGTGTCATTGGAGGTGAACATAATGTTCTCACCCGTGATGCCTACTCTCTCGGAGAGCAGCAGCTCGGGTAGGGAGCTGCAGTCGGAGCCAAAGCCCTCCTCCTTCAGGATCTTCATGATGAAGGGGTTGGGGAGGGCCTTCACGGCGAAGTACTCCTTGAACCCGTGGATATCCTTGAATGCCTCTTTCAGGCGGCGGGCGTTGGCCAGGATGCCGGCTTCGTCGTAGATGTGGAAGGGCGTAGGGTAGTTCTCGATGATCCTTTCGAGCTGACCCTGGCTAAATGGCAGAGTCTTCGGAGCCATGGCAGACCTCTCAAGCGGTGGGTGGGAACTCGTCGGCAACCTATCCTGATGGAATCACGATAGGGACGTTCGATATTGTACCGCAAAGCCATGAAGGAAGCAGAAGTGAAGGTTCAACGCAGCATTTTCTATCGAACCTCTCCAAGCAGCCGGGATCGTAGGATTTCCAGCACAGGCTTCTGAAGCGGAGCAGTGAGGGGTGCGGCGGCATCTGTTAGGCTCGCTGGTGCTGGTGCTGGTGCTGGTGCTGGTGCTGGTGCTGGTACCGGTGCTGGTACCGGTGCTGGTACCGGTGCTGGTACCGGTGCTGGTGCGCTGGTCGCGGTTGCGGTGGCAGTGGCAGGAATTGGGGTAGCGCTAGCCGCCCCGGGGGTTGGTTTAGATCCTCCGGCCTCCGATGCAACCGAAGCGGGCATGGTAGTCGCGGAGGCGGTTGGGAGGGGCATCGTTGAGACTCCCTCCGGAGTGGCCGGATGGAGAGACAGAGGTTCCGTTGCCTCCAAGGTGGAGGTCGGTGCGGCAGGCGTGCCGGTTGCCGCCGGCGAGGCGCTGCTGGCTGGTGTCGATGCGGCCGCTTCCGATGCCGACGGGCTAGCTGTCGGGGTAGCCGTAGCCGTGGGAACGGGTGTATCGGTCGGCGCTGGAGTGGGTGTGGCTGGCATGGGCGTGGCTGTGGGCGGCGAGATCAGCGGCTTGCCTTCACTGCCCGGACCTACAGAGAAGCCGGCGAAGGGAAACTGGCTCGCACCCCAGGCCCTCAGCAGCTCTGCCTCCGTCATCTCTTGGTGGTAGCCGACATTTCCGGAGTTGGCCGGATCGTTGAATATGAAATCCTTCCCCTCAACACCCACCAGCACCACATAGTGGTCGGTATCCGTGTTGCTGCCCAGATGGTTGGGCAGCAGAGGGAGATAGGTCTGGATCAGCAGCGGGCGTCCCGCCAGCAACTCCTCTCTGACCTCCTGTGGAGTCCATCGCCGGAGCCTCTTGTCCTCCTCAGGGCCGTTGGTTGAGAGGCCGCGCTCCCTGGCTATCCTGGCCAGGTCCTCGATCCTCGTACCGGTGTTGGGGTTGGAGATCCCCAGCAGCTGATTGGCCCTCTCGCGGAGGTCGGTGTTGGAGACCTTATCTCCGAATGCCTCCAGTATCATCGCGAGGGACGAGGGCCCGCAGTTGGATAGTGCCCACGTGCTGCCATCGATCTGACTCCGTTGAGGCACCGGCAGTACCAGGCTGCTCATCTCTTGGGCCCCCGCAACCGAGACGCTCATCGCGACAATGGTTGCTGCGATGAGGCTCGCTATGGCTAGCCGCCTCTTCCAGGCAGCATTGACCCAGAAATTGAGTAGCTTCACTTGTCACTCCTGAGAATGGTGCGGGGATCTCTTTCGGTCTCGCCTGGAGCCCTTGAGAGCCCTCAGAGGTGGCGATTCGACCGGATTAAACATAACCATACCAGGTATGGAGTGACAAAAAGTAAAGAATCAATTAAAACGAGACTAAGACTGTGTGAAGTCGCTGGCAAGGGGCCAGGCGGACTCGCCTGGCGATTCTGTTCTCGAACTGGGCGTCACCGCCTTCACCGGACTTGCGTGGTTACGGCCGATCCGGTCGCTATCCCCATTCTCCAGTGGTTCTCCAGTGGTTCAGCGGTGTCATCCTCCAGGATAGCTCCGTCATTGGCTTGCCTGAGGCGCTGGCTAAGGAGTGGCAAGGGAGGACCCGCTTTCCCCGCCTGGACTTGAACAGCTACAATGGCGTGATGGAACTGTTGTTAGGTGGGAGGCTGAGGGAACGGTGACCGAACTGTTACGTGGGAAGCTGTTGGTGGGTCAGTCGGGCGGATGCACCGCGGTGATCAACAGCAGCCTTGTTGGAGTGGTTGAGGAGGCGCTCAGCCACAAAGAGCTGCAGGGAGTGCTGGGTGCTCTTCACGGAGTGCAGGGGCTTCTCCAGGGGCAGATAGTAGACCTGGGAAGGGAGGCCAGAAGCACCCTCAAGCGGTTGAGGCGGACCCCTTCGGCGGCTCTGGGGTCCTGTCGCTACAAACTGGAGGAAGGCGACCTGGAGCAGTTGGTCCAGCTGTTTCGTCGGCACGACGTGCGCTATTTCGTTTACATTGGTGGCAACGACTCCGCGGATACCTCCCATAGGTTGGCGTTGGCCGCGGCCGACATAGGCTACGACCTGAGGGTGTTCGCGGTACCCAAGACCATAGACAACGATCTCCCCTTCACCGACCACTGTCCCGGATACGGCTCCATCGCCCGGTTCGTGGCCCAGAGCACCCAGGACGCCGGCCTGGATACGGAGGCAATGAAGCAGTACGACCCGGTCAAGATCATCGAGGTGATGGGACGCAACGCCGGCTGGGTTGCCGCCGGCAGCGCCCTGGCAAAGAAGAGCGAGCAGGACGCTCCCCACCTGATCTACGTACCGGAGTTGCCTTTCGACGAGCAGCGCTTCCTGGAGGACGTCAGGAGGATGCACCAGGCGGTGGGGTACGTGGTGGTGGTAGTGAGCGAGACGATTCGGGATGGCAAGGGGCAGCGGGTGGGAGGCGAGAGTCCCTATTTCGTCGACTCATTCGGCCATGGGTACTACGAGAGCCCGGCCGCGCACCTGTGCAAGGTCGTTACCCGCGAGTTGGGGCTGCGAGCCCGGTTCGACAAGCCCGGTACCATCCAGCGGATGTCGATGGCCTTGGCCTCGCCCGTTGACCTCGATGAGGCATACCTGGTGGGCAAGATGGCCGTGCGCTACATCCTGGAGGGGCGCAGCGACCACATGGTAACCCTACTGCGCGAGCCTGGCCCGGACTACCGCTGCACGACGGGTTCGGTCCCGTTGGCGGAGATAGCTAATGTGGAGAAGCGGCTCCCCGCGGAGTTCCTGTCGGCCGAGGGCAACTTCGTGACGCCTGCATTCCTCGAGTATGCCACGCCCCTGGTGGGTGGCGCGTTTTTGCCCTATGCGCGGCTGGAGAAGCATCGGGTGACGGGTTCCGTGACCGGACTTTAGCATTCTGTCCAGGCGGTATTGACAGGTAGCGCAGGGCGCTCTGCCCTAATTCGTAGTGCAGGGCGCTCTGCCCTGCCGTCCAGTTGATCCGCCTTGCGCCGTAGCCCACAGGGACGGGCGCGGGTGGAGCGAGTGGTCATGTGAGTGTACGCCAACGCGTGGCAGGGCACAGGGCCGTGCACTACATGGCAAGACCAGCCGTTGCCCCATGGGATCTTGGCGCGAGCGGAGTAGGTGGTTGTCTGGGTCTACGTCAACGGGCGGCAGGGGACAAGCCCCAGCCCTACGTAGCCGGGTGGTTGGCACGGGCAGTGCAACCGGCTGCGATGGTATGGACCTGCGATTGTACTGTGGCTCGGCCGATCCGGAGTTGGGCAAGTCGGTGGCCGCGAAGCTCCGAACGCCTCTGGCGAAGCGTAAGCTGCAGCGCTTCCCCGATGGGGAGGTGCATGTGCGGCTGGAGGAGACCCTTCGAGGGGACGATGTCTTCATTCTGCAGTCCACCTCTCCCCCTGTCGACCAGCACTTGATGGAGCTGCTGGTGATGGTGGACGCTTGTCGGCGGGCCGCCGCCGCGCGGGTCACCGCTATCATCCCCTACTTCGGCTACTCCCGCCAGGAGAAGAAGTCCGCCGGGCGGGAGCCGATCACCACTCGACTGGTGGCCGATCTGCTGACCTGCTCTGGTGTGGACCGGGTGGTGTCCGTCGACCTACACGCCCCGGCCATTCAGGGTTTCTTCAACATCGAGATGGACCACCTCACTGCGGTGCAGCTTTTGATCGAGCATCTACAGCGGCACCGGGGGGAGGATCGTGTGGTGGTATCTCCGGATACAGGTCGGGTGAAGATGGCCGAGCGTTACGCCCACGGACTGGGGCTGCCGCTGGTGGTGCTGCACAAGGAGAGGGCCGAGACCGGTAGGGTGGAGGTCCACAAGGTGATCGGTGACGTGAGGGGGCTGCGTCCGATCGTGATAGACGACATGATAACCACGGGCGGAACCATCGACGAGGCCGTCCGTGCCCTGCTGGAGGCGGGTGCCAGGCCGGAGATCACCGTCGCGGCAACTCACGGGCTGCTGGTTGGGAAGGCTATGGATCGGCTGGCCAATCCGGCTATCGCGGAGGTGGTGGTGACCGATACGGTGCCGATCCCGCCGGAGAAGCGGGTCAAGAAGCTGCTCGTCCTCTCCGTGGCTGAGTTGCTGGCGGAGGCGACGCGGCGCCTGCACGACGAACGCTCCATCAGCGCCCTGTTCTCGCCCCGCTACAACCACCATCCGGTGTAGCCCAATGCCCGAGCTGCCCGAGGTCGAGACCATCAAGAACGATCTGCGGGGGGTCGTGCTTGGCCGGCGGATCGAGCGGGCGCAGGTGCTGGACCCACATCTGGTGAAGTACCCATCGGTGGAGGATTTCGAGGCAGAGCTGCGGGGGCAGCGGATCCTGGCCATTGACCGGAAGGCGAAGTATCTGCTGTTCCGTCTGTCCTCTGGCAAGACGATGGTGGTGCAGCTGATCCTGACGGGGCAGCTGCTGGAGATGGCCCCGGAGGTACCCAGGCGGAAGTCCACGCGGCTGATCCTGGATCTGGACAATGGCCGCCAACTGAGGCTGGCCGATAGCAGCCACCTGGCGCGGGTGAACCTGGGGGGCGAGGCGGAGTTGAGGGAGCGGCTTCCGCTGGATGAGTTGGGCCCGGAGGCGACCTCGGACGAGTTCACCCTGGAGGCATTCCGGCGCATGGTTGGGAAGACGCGGCGGCAGATCAAGGCGCTGCTTCTGGATCAGCGGGTCGTCTCGGGCATCGGCAACATCTACGCCGACGAGTCGCTGTTCGCGGCTCGCCTGCACCCTCTGCGGCCGGCGAACGGACTGAGCCCCGAGGAGGTGGAGAGGCTGTACACAGCCATTCGCTCCATCATGAGGGAGGCGATTGCCCTGCGGGGGACCACCACCCGGTCTTACAGGGATGTGGCGGGCCGGAAGGGCGGGTACCAGGAACGGCTGAAGGTGGTAGCCCGGGCGGGCGAGCCGTGCGAGGGCTGCACGGGGACCGTGGAGAAGATGTGGGCGGCCGGGCGAGAGAGCTATTACTGCCCCGCGTGCCAGAGGCTGGAGGGGAGAGAGAGGAAGAGGGCGGCGTAAGGGGAGGGTCGGGGTGAGGGCTCACTTGGGAGACAACCGAAGCTTCTCCTCACCCTGACCCTCTCCCTCAAGGAGAGGGAACCAGTCCTCTCCCTAGCGTGTTTGGCGCCAGCCTTCGCGGTAGTAGCCGGGGAGGACGGGTTGGAAGAGGCTGTTTGGCTCCACCTGGAGGCGCGGCATGTCCACCGGGAAGGTGAAGAGAGCGCGGAGGGTGAGGGCATCGAGGAACCGTGTTGGCACGGTGATGGCCAGGCCGTCCGGGTTCAGGGGCCGGCGGGAGGCCATAACGAAGCCCCAGTCGCCGAAGGTGGGCACGTTGGTGTGATAAGGCGCCAGGTTGGGCCAGACCTGGCGCATCGATTCGGCGATGCACCAGAACGCCTCGGGGGCGAAGTAGGCGGAGGTGGCCTGGGTGACGAAGACGCCGTCGGCCTCGAGGCGGCGCGCGGCAAGGCGGTAGAACTCCACCGTGTACAGCTTCTGGAGGTTCTCGTTCCGAGGGTCTGGAAGGTCGGTGATGATGACCCCGTAGAAGCCGCTGGTCTCCTCGAGGAACTTCATGGCATCTTCGTTCACGATCTGCAGCCGCGGGTCGGTGAGCGAGCCCCTGTTGAGACGGACCAGGTCGGGGTAGCTGCTGGAGAGGTTGGTCATCGCCTCATCCAGGTCCACAAGGGTTACGCGCCGCACCTCAGGGTATTTGAGTAGCTCTCGGACAACCATCCCGTCGCCGCCGCCAAGCACCAGCACCTCCGACCGATCCCTAGCTGCAGTCATGGCTGGGTGCACCAGCGACTCGTGGTAGCGGTGCTCATCCAGGGAGCTGAACTGCAGGTTGCCGTCGAGAAAGAGGCGCAAGTCGTCCCTCCAGCGGGTTATGGTGATCTGCTGGTAGGGTGTCTGGAGGGAGTGGACGACAGGGTCTCTGTACAGTTGAGCATCGAGTCGCCGGGAGAGGTCCTCGCTGTCGGCGAGGGCGGTGCAGAGCAGCCCGACAATCACGAGAGACAGCGCAGCGACGTATCGTCGCTCTGGAATCTGCCGCCAGTGGGCAATCAGCACCAGTGTGGCGATCCCGGCGTTCAACAGCCCGACCACCAGCGCGGTTCGGATCAGCCCCAGAAAGGGGAGCAGCAGAAGGGGGAATGCCAGGGATCCGAGCAGGCCGCCGAGGTAGTCGAATGAGAGGACGTTGGCGATGTTCACCCGCAGCGCAAAGATATGGGAGAGGAGGCGGGTGAGAATGGGGATCTCCAGCCCCGCCAGCACGCCGATGGCGGCGATGACGGCGTACATTGTGGGCTCGTAGGCCCACCTGGCCATTCCGTAGGTGTAGTAGAGCAGGAGGGTTGAGGCACCGCCTGCCACAGCTATCAGCAGTTCGATGGACACGAAGGTGAGCAGGAGGTTGCGGTGGGCCTGGCGAGATAGGAACGAGCCGAGGCCCATGGAGGTGAGAAACAGCCCGACGGTGATGGAGAACTGGTAGATAGAATCACCGAGGAGGTACGAACTGACGGTGGCGATCAGCAGCTCGTACACGATGGCGCAGGCGGCTATGACGAAAACCGAAAACAGCAGTGGCAGGGGGCGGGTACCGCCCCCTGCCTGAGGAGTATCGAGTGTCTGTTGCATGAGTGATCTAGGGCGTTATCGGATCGCCGCGAAGACGATGATGGACATGCCGATGATAAGGGCGCCAAGGACGATACCTGCGGCCACGTTGCCTCGGCGGACCTCCTCCCGATAGGGAATCGGGTCGAGCGCGTCGAAAATCCTGACGGCCAGGATGAGCAAGAAGACTCCGACTAAGGCCCAGACTATGGATGAAAAGATAGATGAGACTACCGCGACTGCGTCTGGCATTGGCTACTTACCTCCACTTCCTCCCTTGATACCGCCGCTGCGAATGCTCCCACCGCTGCTCCGGCTGCTGCTGCTGCTACTGCTACTGGGTTGGCTGGTGGTGGTGCCTCGGTCCCACCCGCCTCGGTCCCAACTACTGCTGGTCCCAATGATGGGGCCGCCCCAGTATCCGCCGGTGGTGCTCCCTGCGAAGGCGCTGGCCATTCCGGCTATCCAGATTATGCCGATCACGGCGATGACAGCGATCATAACCCGTCTGTTCACGGTTGTGCTCCTGTTTCTACAGTGTCCACAAGCGAACGGCTGTGGATGATGGCCAACTCGTCGGGAAAGGTGTGGTAGGTGGCGACGATGGCCTGATTACCTCTCTGCTGCCACTCAAGGCAGGTCACGGCGCCGGAACCTCCGTCTTCCGGAGGGAAGACGTACAGCAGTCGGTTAGCCGCGGGGGCCGACAGTCTGGCCGTCTCGAGGGCGAACTGCCCGTCCGTGTGAACCCGATGCCAACACTCGAACTGGTAGCGGAGCCCATCCCGCCGCAGGCCGCGACGCCAGCTCTCCAGCTTACCGATTGCCGAACCGCTGCCCAGGGCCGCCGTTATCGCCGGATTCGGGCATGTGAGCAGTTCGGATAGGATAGTCTCACCGCTTCGAATCTCCAAGAAGTGGCTACTGCCGATGATAGCGAGCACCAGACTGAGGCCTGGAAGCCGGATCTCCTTCTCCACCAGCACCCGGACCGCGTGGCGCGGGGGCGCTGAGTCCAGCAGGTAGTAGCGCAACTCCGACGATCGCTGTCGGACGTAGGTGATCGTTGTGGCGTCGTTTCGGTCGGAGGGTATGGGCGACAGTCCAAGGTGCGGTGTCGTTGGGCTACTCCTCGGGGCTTCCAGGGTAGATCTGGATCTGGTAGGGCTTGATGGCCGAGCCGAGGGAGCACTGAACGGTCCCTGTCATCTGCGTCTGGTCTTCCTTGACCTCATTGTCTCCCCAGCGCTCAATACAGAGCTTCTTGCCGCTCTCGCTCGCGTAGTCCCAGTACTCGACCCTGCCGCTGGTGGTGAGCTTGGACTTCTTCTTCACGATGGTGTTGGCGAAGCCGTACTCCGTGCGGTGGAAGCTCTCGTCCTGGTAGGCGAGGGTCTTGGACGGAGGCAAGTCCGGGAAGAAGGGGATGTTGTGGTAGAGGGTAATCTCCAGCCCCTCGTCCTCGACGACCCCAAGCCAATACTTGTCCTTGGGGTTCACGAGGAGAAAGTCCCACCATATATCGCCACCGTCGCCGCGGTACTCGATCCGCTGCTCGACAATGTAGTTCTCGTCTTCGTAGGAGACGACATCTCCGACCTGCAGGGTTTGAGGGGCACGATCCTCGATCTTTTTGGGCTCCGGCTCCAAGCCGAACCACTTGCGCCAGCTCATGAGAGCTTTCCTCCGGGGAAGACTGTGGGAGTGAATTGCAGGCAAAGAATACCACCTTTGATGGTCAAGTCAAGGGAGGCATCATCAACGTTCATGCCTCCTCTCCCCTGGGCGGAGGGGCCGTGTCGATGGGTGGCAGGGCGCGTTGCGGTTGCGGCGGAGCCTGATCCGCTGCTATAATGTCCTTGTTGGGCTGTGCCCAGCGTGGTGGGGGTAGCCAAGTGGTTTAAGGCGCCAGGTTGTGGCCCTGGAGATCGCGGGTTCGAATCCCGTTCCTCACCCCTTCTTTCCTGCGCCAGTAGCTCAGCGGATAGAGCACCAGTCTTCGGAACTGGGTGTCGGGGGTTCGAATCCCTCCTGGCGTACCCAACGAGATCGACTGATTGAGCCATGGTCGTGACATAGGTGACCATGGCTGTTTCATTTCACGGCTGTCTCGACAGACGGAGAGCCGAATCGCAACTCTGTTGGCGCCCTGCTGGGGAGCAGCCTCTTTCGTGGAGGGGCGCTGATGACGACAGATGGGGAGGAGTGGGCGGAATGAAGCGAACGTTCACCGTAGTCATCGAGCGAGATCCTGAAAGCGGCTGGCTGATCGGCGAGGTGGTTGAGTTGCCGGGCTGCTACACGCAAGCGCCGGACGTGCAGTCCCTTGAAGTGAACGTCCGAGAAGCAATCAACGCCTATCTCAAGACGAGAGATCCTTTGGAGCCCACACCGGAGTTTGTCGGGACCTGGAGGATCGAGGTCGCGGCTTGACAAGGCTGCGGCTTGTGCCCTACCGAGACCTGAAGCGAGTTGTCGAAGCCGCGGGCTTTCAGTGGATTCGGTGTGAGGGCAGCCACAACAGCTTCCGTAATGCCCACGGCCAAATTGTCGTGGTGCCGGATCACGGTTCCCACGTGATCGTTCGCCCCCTCCTCCGCAAGATCCTCAGAGATGTTGGCCTCAGCGTGGAACAGTACGAGCGTCTGCTGCGAGAGAAGTAGATGCCCGATCACCCAACGGCATCTCTACCCGATACGTACCACGTCGCACTGTTCACCTATCATGACGGCCGGGTGAAGAGCCGCATGGCACGATGGGCGGTCATCCTCGATGCACTGGACTCTATACTCTTGGGAGCGGACGTCCTACCAAGCCGCCAGGGATCGCTACGATAGGGAAGAAGGGTAGCGTCAGACAATCAACAACGCGGGTATGGTTCTCCGCTCGATCTTGTGGATACTTGGGTGCATTGCCATCTTCCTGGCGTACGCAAACCGGGCCATGCTCTAGCCGCTACATACTTGCTGTTGTTGTCTACGCGCCATTGTCTGCCGTTGACTTGCGAGGTCTGCCCCTCTTCTTTGGCTCTGCTGTGGTTGTAGGTGCTGTCTTCTCTAGCTTCTTCTCACAGCGGCTGATGCGTGCCTCCCACTTGCCTTCCCAGCCTTGCTTCATGGCCAGATGGCACAGTCGAACGGCCTCCTTGTACTCACCTTGCCGCTCACGTATAAGGGTCAGACGGTCGAAACCCGGATGACCAGGAAGCGGAGCCCGACGAGACCGCTTCTTGAGTTCTCTGGCCGCCTCCTGGGCGATGGAGATCTGCATCGTGCACGCCCTGATCGCGGCTTCGAAGGCTGTGGGATCCGACTCGCGAGCTTCGTAGTAGTGACGGATCATGTCTCCATAGGCTGCGTGGTCATCAAGGATTGTCCGTTGTAGCTTGGATGCTTCTCGGCCTTCCAGCAACTCGGCAAGATAGGTTCTTCCAGAGGGGCTGCGCAGGGCCAGAAGGGCTATCGCTGACTTGCAGTCATCCAATCCCCTGTGAGCTTTGAGTGGACGGATGCCGTGACAGCCGAGCAGTTCTTGTAGTCCTCGGGACTGAAACCCCTTTCCATACCAGTCGATGCCATTCATGGAGCAGAGCCATGGCTTGAGCTGTATCGCAGGAAAGATATGATGCACGAAGTTGAGGTCAAACGGGGCGTTATGGGAGATCAGAAACTCTGCTTTCTCGAACAGAGTTTCGATGCGTGGCTTGTCCAGGCAATGCCCCTGAACCATCTTCCACTCGATGCCGTTGACGGCAGTAGCCCCCCTGGATATCTCGCATGAGGGATCTCTGAGCCCAACATGTTCATCCAGGACTCCGATGATGCTCCCTGTGTTGCGATCGAAAGCGAAGAGGACAATGGCGAGTTCGATGACTTCGTCATGGTGATAATCCAGCCCCGTCGTCTCAGTATCGACGAAGGCGGCAATTCCCCAGTCGGGATCGAGGATTTCGAGAGAAGGCGCAGGAGGCGGCTCGGAAGACTCATGAACATTGACGAGCCTTGCCTCGAGACCGAGGCGACGAAGAGTCATAAGAACAGCAGTCTCTAGCGGTCTCCACCTCTTCATCGTATCTCCATCTGGATGGAGCTGGTAGCTAGCTGTCTGCGGTATCTTGTCAGTCGCTCTACCCATTTCCCCGACAAGCCCAATGCCAGCGCCATATCTGCCAGTTCGACTGCTCCGACAAGGTCTCTTGCCTGTTCTCGTCGCCTGGCTAGCTTGGCACAACAGTCAGTAAGTAGTGTCAACCAAGCGCCTTCCCAGCCGCAAAACAGGGCCATCTCGGCTAGCTTTGTTGCCTCCGCAAAGTCGTCGGCATTCTGATGATCCTGGGCAGTACTAAAGTGCTCACGACTGATCCAGTGGGCCCACTCTCCACGCCATCCATGCTGCATAGCCTCGGCATACAATCGAATCGCTTCAGTGTGATTTCCCCTATTGCCTTCAAAGATGGCGAGCGATTGATATCCGAGGTGAACAGGGAGCCCTTGTCCGTGAAGAAGCTTCCGATACTCGATGGCAGCGAGTTCGGATATCTTGATCTGCTGGTGGCAAAGGATCTCAGTCGCCTCAATGTAAGCAGGATCCAGATGCCTGCCTGCGTACAGCACCCAGATGGCATCATGCAAGGCAAAATGATGCTCAACTACACTGTCGGTTTGTGGAGGGTTGTACCACTTGGCGATCAGGTGATCTGCTGAAAGAGACATGATTACCTCCCCGTCAGTCTGGTCTCCGCCTTACTAGCGTTGCCCACCAAAGCAAGAAGAGAACGGCTGCGGCAGCCTACGAGTCCTCCATACGGCCACGCCTTGGAGCTTCGCTCCGCTCGAGCGGTGCTCATTGCTCTTGTTGTTCCTAACTCGGCAGAGCCGAAACC
>DIXP01000029.1:57827-96893 GCA_002436065.1 Chloroflexi bacterium UBA6077 | reverse complement strand
ATGGGGGTCCCTCCTTCTTTGGTGCTTGCCGGTGATCGTGGTCGTAACACGGTCGCCGGTTTCGTTTGTTCGGTCGGTTATACCGTGATCTCTGGATGCTGCCAGGGCTGGCTAAGCCCCTCTGGCCTGCTCACCTCTCTAGCTGTTGTCTCCCTGGCCCTGCTGCTCTCCACGCAGGAATTGCTCGACGCTTTCCCGGGGTATCCTCCACACCCTGCCCGCCCTGGCTCCACGTAACTTCCCTGTTTCTAGCAATCTGATCACGGTACGGCGGCTCAGGCGTAGGAGTTCGGCAACTTCATCGACGGTCATTACTCGAGGCTGTTCTGCCATGGCTACCCCCAGTAGTGAGTACTGAGGAACAAGGATACATGACAACAACCTCATAGTAACGTTATTGGCCTCACATGTCTATAAAATACCGTAGATATATGTAGATAATCATATAAGCATATTCAAGCCTATCTGTGAGCATCCATTACTAACCGTGCATTGACAGATCCACCGGAGGGAGTATGCTAAGTAGCGATAAGTGAACGTTATCACTACCTAAGCATGGAGGGGCAGGATGGACAGCAGGATGGTGGCAACCGTAGGGGCTAATCACCTGGTGGATCTGGGCAACGTTGCGGAACGAGCCCGCGAATACATCAGCCAGTCGAAGGCCGAGAACACCATCAGGGCCTACCGGTCGGACTGGGCGCACTTCGAGGGATGGTGTGCTGCCCATGGTCTGGTGTCGATGCCAGCTACGCCGGCTACGATCGGCATGTACATCGCCGACATGGCGGAGACGGCCAAACCCTCCACTATCAACCGGCGCATTGCCTCCATCTCCCAGGCCCACCAGGCGGCCGGCCATGAGACCCCAACGAAGGGGGCGGAGGTCAAGACGGTGTGGGCTGGCATCCGGCGCAGCCGGGGCATTGCTCAGAATGGCAAGGCACCCACTACTACTACCGAGGTCCGCGCCATGGTGGGCTGTCTCCCTGTTGGCCTGCTGGGAGTCCGCGACAGAGCGTTGATACTGCTGGGTTTCGCCGGCGCCTTCAGGCGGTCGGAGCTGGTCTCCTTGGATGTGGAGGATGTGGAGTTTACACGGGAGGGTGCCGTGGTCACCCTGCGACGGTCCAAGACCGATCAGGAGGGGCAGGGCCGGAAGGTTGGCGTCCCATTTGGCAGTAACCTCAATACCTGCCCCGTGCGTGCTCTGAGGGCATGGCTGGGGGCCTCGGGGATCAAGTCCGGCCCCCTGTTTCGGTCGGTAAACCGACATGGCCAGCTGCAGCAGGACAGGCTAACGGATCAGGTGGTAGCCCTGGTGGTCAAACGGCAGATCGCGGCTGCGGGGCTAGATCCGGACATGTACGCCGGCCATAGCCTCAGGGCAGGCCTTGCCACCTCCGCAGCCATGGCTGGCGCCTCGGAGCGCGCCATCATGGCACAGACGGGCCACAAGAGCGTCAACATGGTGCGCCGATACATCCGCGATGGATCCCTGTTCAGGGAGAACGCAGCCGCCAGCGTGGGGCTGTAGGCAGGAGGGGGAGAGATGCTGCTGGAACAGAACGGTAAGCCCCAAGTCGTAGCGCTCTACGGTCGCACGAGCAAGGATGAGCGCGTGGAGAGCGGCCCGATTGGCGGGGAATGTGCAGTAGCACGCCCACGTGGACAGGAGGGCGTGCGCCGGTGGGAGACTGCCGGCGTTTCTGCGTTACGGGCATATGCTCGCCATTCCGCCCCCAACGCTGCCCCCAACCCCTGCGGTCAGTTGAGAACGGAGGCGGACGATTGCGGACGCGCTCCCAGCACGAGCAGAGAGAAGGGCTAGGGACTGCTACAGCTAGGCTAAAACGGTGGACGACTGCGAATGATAGAGAATGGCCCCGACTGGGCCATAATCGGTCTAGTCGGGGCCATTCAGGGCCTACGCCCTGGCTCATAACCGCTTGGTCCCTGGTTCGAATCCGGGTGGGCCCACTAACAGGTCAGGCGAAATCGTTGCCTGGCCTTTTCTTGTGCCTGGTCGATGGGCGAGTTGCTCGGGTGGAGGGGTGGAGCCTGGTTGGGCTCCACCCCTGGCTGTATCCCAAGGCTCGATGAGTCAGGCGCATCGTCTGAACTGGGCGAGCCCGCCCGCAGGCACCGCTGCCTCGATCGGAACCAAGTCAAACGTTCACTCGCCAAGCATTGAGTTCTCGGTGGACTCAAGTATCGTGGGAGGCTCGGCCGCGGCGACCTCCGCGGCGGTTGGCCCCTGCGCATCGAAGGTGACCACTGCCTCGAGTGGCGGCTCGCCCCCTACAATGCCCATGGCGTAGACTGTGTAGACCCTATCGCCCCTGACGGCCACGTTGGGCACGGCCAGCACAACGTTGTTGGTTCCGGCTTCCCGAACCTCCAGATTATATGTGCCAGCATCCACCTCGGTGTACCCGCCTACCCCTCTGAAGGGCACGTTGCTGAACAGCACCGGTCCACCTGCCACGGCGATGTCCACCGCAGGTGCGTTCGGGGAAAGGTGGACGAACCGGATCTTGGTCCGGCCGGCGGCCGGCGGGGTGTTGTCGTCAACCAGGACCAGAGGCTGGATATCGTTCAGCAGGCCCGTGGCGATTGCCGTGTAATCCATTCCTGCCTGGAGGTCCAGCATCGCGTCGATAACGATCGGCTGGTCTTCGCCGGCGGGAACCATCTGAACCTGGTAGCTACCTGGGTCCAGAGTTTGGTACGGGGTCACGGTCATGTATTCGATATCGGTGAGCGCCCGGTTTCCGTTCACCAGCACGTCCACAGCCGGAGCGTCGGGTGAAGCATGGACCACTCGGACCATGGCCTCCCCTTGCTGGGCGAAGACCGGATATGCCGCGAGCAGCAGGAGGGCTGCTGCCACCAGAACGTACGCTGCTCTCTTCATGACCTACTCCTTGTCTGTCTACCTTCGATACATGCAGCCAGATCCGTCTATCGGGCCAGGACTGACATCGAGTCGCCAAGTGCCCGATGAGGGGAGGTTGAGCGCAGCAAGGAGTATGCCGCCTCTTTCCAGAGGCCCTGATCCAAGAGGAAGGCAAGGTGAGCCATGGTAGCAGGTGGTGATAGGCGAAACGCCGGTGCAGCGCTCATAAATGCTGCTCCAGGACGCCGCTCACTTCGCGGCAGGCTCGACCCAGGCATGGTGGGTGGCCACGTAGCGCACGATGTCGGCGCGGCTGACCACGCCTACCAGATGCCCCTGCCGTAGGACTGGAAGCCTATTGATGTCCTTGGCCGCCATTATGGCGGCCGCCTCCTTGATCGTCGTTCCCTCCTCCACCATAACGGCTGGAGAGGTCATCAACTCCCGGACGTAGCGGCCATCCTTCCTCAGCGCATCGGTTTGCGAGAAGACCCCCACGACACGGGTATCCTCGTTGACCACTGGCAGGCCGCTCACGTGGTACTGCTGCATCAACTCCTTGGCTTCCTCCACCGACATGTCCGGGCGAGCGATGATGACATGACGGGTCATGATGTACATCACTCTCATCTGCCATTCTCCAGAGCGGTAGTCAGCTTGAACCCATCGATTCCCACCTCTGCCGAGACATCGGTCTCCGGCTGTCGATCCAGGGCAGTGAAGAGATCCAGGTAGTTCAGGAGATGATGCGGGGTGAGGAAGTGTTGCCCCACATGCTCGCGAGCGTCACGGCCCATGCGGTCGCGAAGATCGCGATCGGTGAGCAGATGGTACATTCGCTCGGCCGCGCCGAGCGCGTTGTCTACGAGATAGCCGGTCTTGCCGTCGATCACCTGCAGCGGGATACCGCCCACGTTGCCGGCTACCATCGCCTTTCCCTTCCACAACGCCTCGGTGACAACCAACCCGAAGCCCTCGCGAGTGGATTTCTGCAGCACCACGTCGGATGCGACCTGAAACGCATTCACCGCCAGATTACCGGCACCCTGGAAGTTGTGAAGGATGCAGATATCCTCGTCGTTGCCGGCGTGGCGGAGGGTGCGCGCGTAGTAGTCCCACCCTTCAGGATCGTCGGTCGCCATACAGCCCACAAGGGCCAGCTGCAGTTGCGGTAACTCGACCTTGGCCATTCGATAAGCGTTGATCACCCCTATCGGGTCCTTCCATGGGTCGAAGCGCGAAACCTGCGTTACCAGCGGACGGGTTGTATCGACCTTGAAGGAGGCCAGGATGCGGCGAGCCTCGTCAAGCGATAGCGGTTGATTCTTCGGCGAGAGCGGATCGATGGTGGGGGTGATGAAGAAGGTGCGGCGCAAGCGAAGTGAGCTGGGCACGAAGCCGGGCAGCGTGAAGATCGACGCGTCGTACTGCTCCAGGTACGGCTTGATGAAGGCGAGCACCGTCTCATTCGGGTGCGAGGTGTCGATGTGGCAGCGCCAGATCCAGTGTCTGCTCAGGCGATGATCGAGGAAGTGGCGCATGGCCGCTGGCTGTGGGTCGTGGACGATGACGAAGTCGTACTCACCGCAAAACGCCTCCGCGTTGAGTCGATTGACTTCCAGGTAGGTGCGCTCGGCCTCACTGGTGAGAGTGAGCGGCGCCCCTTGAAGGGCATTGTGGAAGGACTTCGTGACGTTGAAGAAAGGATCGGTACCATAGATGACACGCCATTCCGCATTCAGGCCCACGTCCTTCATCAGCGGTACCAGCGAGGTGAGAATCTCCGCCACGCCGCCGCCGAAGGCGGTGGCATTCAGGTGGAGCACCCGCGCGCCTCTCAGCGGCTTGGCCAGGTGGATTATCTTCTCGATCAGGTCATTGCCAACGAAGGGTGCGTAATCCCGCAGTGACTTGGTGGCTATGGCTACCGGTTGCAGCATAGTGTGTTCCCCTGGAACAAGGTTCCCTAGTACATTTGTTCGTCGTTCAGGTTCCTGAACTGCCAGAGCACAAACCACGAGCGGAACGTGGTCGTTGCGTTCACCCCTTTCATTATCACAGAGCTGTGGTGCAGTCAACAGCCAGACAGCCAGACAGTCAGACAGCCAGCGCATAAGCTAGACGTGGAGGCTGCTCAGCTGTATATTGTTGTGGTGAAAGCCGTATCTCCCCCTGAATTCGACAGCCGAACTCAACATGCCCCCGCGACTCGGCAGATAACCTGGCAGGCAAAGCTTCCCTTCTTCTACGGGTGGTTCGTCGTTGCTGCCAGCTTCTTCTCTCTCGGTGTCTCCTACACCGCCTGGCAGTCGTTCTCCGTGTTCTTCGTCGCCCTCATCCAGGAGTTTGGATGGAGCAGGGCCTCGGCGGCGGGTGTCTTCTCCCTGTTTGTCATCGTCAGCGGCCTTGCTGGAGCGGGTGCGGGAGCTCTTAGCGACCGGTACGGACCCGGCAGGATCGCCTCTGCTGGCGGTGTAGTCCTGGCAGTTGGGTTGGTAGCGTGCAGCCAGATCAGCGAGCTCTGGCAGTTCTACCTGCTGTTCGGCGTCGTGGCTGCCGTGGGCAGCACCTCGGCTGGGTGGGTGCCGTGCGTCACGATGCTGAGTCGCTGGTTTTCGGCCAGGTTGGGGTTCGCGCTGGGGGTGGCCTCGGCCGGGATCGGCGTGGCGATCCTGGTGATGGTCCCCTTCACCCAATGGGTGATCACCAACTTCGGCTGGCGGGTCGCCTACCAGGTAACGGCTGGAACCGTGCTGCTCCTCGTGGTGCCGGTGGCATTCTTCGTCCTGCGAGGCAGACCTGAGGACTTCGGCCTGAAGAAGGATGGGGGAGCGCCCGCCGGCACGACAGGATCCGGCGTTCCAGTAGAGCGTTTCCGGGTTGTGGACAGGGAGTGGGTGAACCGGCGATGGACCGTCGCGTTGGCGCTGCGCACCCGGCGCTACTGGGCACTCCTGGTGATGACGGTCTTCACGCACATCGCCATCCAGACCGTGCTCGTCCATCAGGTGGCCTACATGGTCGATGGCGGGTACGACAGTATGCTGGCGGCGAGCATCGTGGGGCTGATCGGTCTGGTAAGCATCGGGGCGAAGATCGGCTCAGGCTGGATATCCGACCGGCTGGGGCGTGAGAAGAGCTGGACCATCGCCCTGTCCTGCATCGCCGCATCGATACCGCCGCTGTTGGCCAGCCGGTTGCCTGGAATGTCGATGCTGATCTTCCTGTACGCCGTCGTGTTTGCCATTGGGTACGGCATGGTGACGCCGCTGACCCCCGCGGTGACCTCGGATATGTTCGCTGGAGAGCGGTTGGGCTCCATATACGGCGTGGTGACGATCGCGAGCGGCCTGGGGAATGCCACAGGGGCCTGGATGGGGGGGTACATTTTCGACAGCACGGGGAGCTACTTCCTCGCCTTGGTGATGGCCGCGATGGCGGGCATAATCAGCATGGCAGGCGTGTGGGTGACGGCGCCCGGGAAGATTCGCGGCGTCACGGGTGCGCTACGCGGATGACTCCCGTCATGGCGATGACATCGACTTCCCCCTCGCCGGAGACAGGCAGGGGTTCTATTGGGTGGGGGGTGGACCCAGCTATCGGGCTGGCCGCGTCCCTCTAACGGTTACCAGCGCACTGGCAATATTCTTCTGGCTTACATCCGTGATGGCGGCATGCACGAAGATTACGCTTTGACCCTGGCGAAGTAGGTGAGCTTCCACATGCAGTTCGTCACCGTGCCCCGGGCGCACGAACTGGACGTGCTGTTCTAAGATACGTCCTGGGGGATCGCCTGGGATGCAGGCCAGAGCGGCAACGCCCAATGCCCCGCATATGGATCCACCGTGGACCGCGCCCGTTGAGTTCCAAATGTGAGGACCCAGTGGCCATCTTCCGGAGGACTCCCCGTCTCCGCGCCTGTTCCACTCAATGCCGAGGTAATCCGCGAAGGGCCCATCCTGGCTGGTCGCACCGAAGCCCCGCTCCATGTGCTGAAAAATCGAGCGTTCCTGCTGGGTCAAATCGTGAAGGGGGACTGGCTGAAGCCGAGAATCGCCGGTCGCGTCGCCTTGCTCGGCGAACAGACGAGGATCACCGGTCTTCACACGTCTAATGGTGAACGTTCCGGTTGCGATGGCCGCGATATTGCCTCGCTCGTCCGTCATCTTGCAGCGCGCAACCCCTGTCCGCCTGGCCAGAGACACCACCTCCGCTTCGGCTTGAATTTGTGTCGCGGGAGTCTCGCGGACCACCTGAACCATCAGTCCGATAGTGGCCAGCCTGCTCGGCTCGCCGATGGCACTCATGAGTGCGGATGCGAGCGCCTCGTCTGCCAGCGTTGCTAGCACACCCGCGGCCACGAACCCTCTTGGTCCAAGAACCCTGTGGCGCACAGGCACAGTTGCCCCGCATACCGCCGAAGTATCAGCCAGCTCCTGGATCGACATGAACGATTCGTAGAAACGAACTCCATGCGCTCGCATCACGGCGAATGACTGGAGGATATCAGCTGTAGTTGCCTTGTCTCCGCCAAATTCTGGACTCACTGCACACTCCTCAGGACTCCATCCCCCTGCTGAAGTCTCCGGCGACGTAGGATCAACCCCACGTTCGTCATGATGCACCTCCCTCCGGTGGCTGGTTGGGTCCCCGATTTTCCTTCAGGCTCTCAGCGACCAGATCTTCGAGGTCGCGTCCGAGAGCATATCATACCGGCCCGAAGCTAGTTCGACTCCTTGCTCAGCAACTGCCGATTACCACCTGCTCAGCAATGCAGCCGTCCCTCCTGCCTATCCTCCTCCGGGCCTTCAGGAGGTCCATGCTGGCGGCGAGAAACGTCAGTTCCTCCTCCGTCAGGTTGGGGAGCTTCGTGGTCATCAAACGCGCCGCACACAGCTGCACTGATGGTGCACCGCCGGGGTCCCTCTGCTTTTGTTTACCCGGATCACGGCGGGTGTTAGAATCAGAGACGGTCTAGCCAGCCAGGGCGTGATTGGATTTCAGCGAAGAGGAGAGTGGCAATGAAGGTCCGAGAGATAATGTCCAGTCCTGCACTGTTCGTCTCTCCAGAGGCCCGTGTGGGAGCCGTGGCCAGAATGATGGCAGACAATGGCATCGGTGGTGTCCCTGTGATGGATGTCACAGGCAAGGTTGTGGGAATGGTCACCCAGTCCGACCTGATTGTGCGGAACGCCAACATCCACTTCCCTCACTTTCTCCAGTTTCTGGATGCCCGCATCTACCTGGAGAATCCGAAGCATTTTGAAGGAGAGATGCGCCGGATGCTCGGCACCACGGCGGCCGACGTGATGACCTCGCCATGCATCGTGGTCGATGCCGACGACGATGTAGAGCAGGCAGCTACTCTCATGATGGAGAAGCGCATTCACGCCCTACCGGTATTGGAGAAGGGGCAACTGGCAGGTATAGTGAGCCAGGCCGACATGGTGCGTCTCATAGCCGACGAGGAGAGGGATCAGTCACCCTCCGATAGCTAACACAGACTAACTCGCCTGCGACCTGCAAGAAGGAGTGGACTGTCCAGCGTGACCATCGACTGCTGGAACATATCGAAGCCGACCTTCGCCACGCCTTGCCGAATGTCACGGTGTTCACCCACATGGAATCACGAAACGCCCGGCTTCTTGGATGACGTTACTCTGGACCGTGCAGAGACGGCTTCGGTTGATATTCTGATGGTTGGTTCCTGTTTACGCCCTCTGTGACGGGGGTGAGACTGCGGGGCTGGTCGAGGTAGCGCAGGCTATCAGACGGCCTTGACTGTAGAAAGGAGGGTTGGAGTGACTGCTATTCTCGTACCTCTGGATGGCTCCAAGCTGGCGGAGCGAGTTCTTCCTTTTACCCAGGACCTGGCAAAGAAGCTTAAAGCGAAGGTCCGGTTCATCGAGGTGGTCGACCCGACTCTCAAGGCTGCGGATGCCGGGCTTGCCGAGTCCCCTGAGATGATAGATATCATCTTGGCGGACATCGAGAAGAACAAAGAGGCTGCGAAGGACTATCTCGCGAGCATGACCACTGTCTGGCGGGCCCTGGAATTGGACGCTGACTGGGAAGTCGTCGAGGGTAGGCCTGCGACGGAGATCGTTGAGGCTGCTCGTGCGCACCAGGTCGACATGATCGCCATGTGTACTCATGGACGGTCAGGCCTCGCGCAAGTGGTCTTTGGCAGCGTGGCCAACGAGGTCTTGCGGGAGTCTGGCCTGCCGGTGCTGCTGGTGAGACCTAGAGGCAAGTGAAAATTGTGGAGTCACAGTTCTGGTGGCACGATTCGCAAGAAGTGAATGACCAGGTGCCGGGGGATCCGCGCGAAGCCGAGGGGGCCGAGGGTCACGGTTACTTCCTCCTCGGTAACCTCCACTCTGGCGAATCTCAGGGTCGCATTCAGGAGAAAAGCTATCGCTGCTCCCAGGGCCACGCCCCAAACCGTTCTAAGGCTCATTGGTCACACTCCTTTCTCTGAGTCCGGAGTTTCCCTATCCTTCTTCATACTGGCCATCATATCTATCGCGGCAAAGGTTGTGCCACTCTCCTGGACCGCTGGCCTGGTTCAGCGACTGGGTGACAGTTCGTAACACGGTTTGCCTGGGCAAAATGGGGGTGCTACAATGCCTCTGGTATGTACGGGATGCTGCAATCGCGATTGAGGATCATCCAATTCCCGCCGGCCCTCGGCCGGCGATTCTATCGTCCAGGCTCCTGGGCCTGAAGGCGACGAAAGAGGCATGTCTGCGAGTCTGACACGTTCGGACGTGACCGTGAGGGTCTACGACGACCCTGAGGACTTCCACCGCCTGGAGGGGGATTGGAGGGCGCTCTTCCATCGGTATGGCGGATGGGATCTGTTTCTGAGCTGGCCGTGGTTCAGCCAGTGGTGGCTTGCCTTCGGCGCCGACAAGCAGCTCCAGCTCCTCACCCTCACTCATCAGGGCCGGTTGGTGGGGGTGGTCCCCATGATGGTGGAGCCCACCGAAGAGGGCTATCTCCAGCTTTCCTTGATCGGCAGCGACCGCACCACCGACTACGGCGATGTCCTGGCGGATCCGACCCACCTTCCCACCCTGTGCGATGCCCTGGCCGATTTTGTCCTGGGGGGTCTCCCTGGATGGGAAAGGGTGGAGTTTCGCAGTCTGCGCGAGGAGTCCCCTCTCCTGGGCCCCTTCAGAGAGACTCTTCAGGGTAGGGGGCTCCAGTCGGTTGCCGAGCAGAGCAATAGCTGCCCAACAGTCCATCTAGCTGCGTCCTGGGACCAGTTCCTTGCCACGCTGGGCAAGACCCACCGCCACGAGCTGCGCCGAAAGATCCGCCGATCGCAGGCTGTGGGGGAGCATACTCTCCACTCCTACCGGTCGCCCGAGGAGGTCGGCGCCACCATCGACTCCTTCATCCACCTTCACAGGGTTTCCCGCTCGGACAAGGCGGCTTTCCTGGACGAGGCGATGGCTTCGTTCTTTCGCGGCATGAGCCGTGCGTTTGCACAGGAGGGGTGGTTGTCGCTGAACTTCATGCGCATCGACGGGCACGATGTGGCGGCCACCCTATCCTTTGCCCATGGAGACCGAGTGCTTCTCTACAACTCCGGCTTGGACCCCGATTTCCGGACCCACTCCGTGGGGATAGCCCTGCACGCCGCGGACATACGGCAGGCCATCGAAGAGGGCAGGGAGTGGTACGACTTCCTGAGGGGGACCGAGCCCTACAAGTACGATCTTGGCGGCAAGGATAGCCCCATATACAACCTTGTGGTCCGTCGAGACGGCGGCCATGGCGGCGGCGTGGTGGAGGGACAGGAGCGGTGACTTTGAGAGTAGCTATGGTGAGTGTGCACACCTGCCCCCTCGCCCCTTTGGGAAGCCGGGAGACCGGCGGAATGAACGTTTATGTCCGGGAGTTGAGCAGGCGATTGGGTGCAAGGGGGGTTGCCGTAGACGTGTTCACCCGGCGCCAGCATCCCGACCCCGCGGAGATTATGCCCTTCGGTGAAAACGCGCGGGTGATCCATCTGGAGGCGGGCCCGCTGGCCCCGATGGACAAGTACGACGTTCTCGATCGGCTGCCGAGGTTCACGGAGGGGATGATCGACTTCGCGGAGCAGTCTAGCCTCCGGTACGACCTGATCCACAGCCACTACTGGCTGTCTGGCCAGGTTGGCACGTGGCTCTCGGACCGGTGGCAGGTTCCGCTGGTTGCCATGTTCCATACTCTGGGGAGGTTGAAGAACAGCGTGTCCAGGGATGACAGCGAGCGTGAGAGTCCTGCCCGAATCGATGTCGAGCGGGATATCCTGCGGAGGGCGGATCGGCTCGTGGCCGCCAGCCCGACGGACATGCAGCACATGCTCGAGTGTTATGGGGCCGACGAGAGCCGCATACGAGTCATCCCAGGTGGCGTGGATATGGCTACATTCCGTCCTATTCCGATCCAAGATGCGCGAACCTTCCTGGAATTGGACTCTCGGAAGCTGGTGCTATTCGTCGGGCGCATTCAGCCCCTGAAGGGGATCGAGCTACTGCTGCGAGCCTTCGCCCGCCTATCGGCAGGATGGGTGGAGGGGCCGCGGCCGCGGTTGATGGTGGTTGGAGGCGACAATCCCACGGACCCTTCCGATCCCGAGTCCATGGAGCTGGATCGGTTGATGCGGCTGGCCGAGGAGCTGGGAGTGGTCGACGACGTCATCTTCCGAGGGGCCATTCCCCATGAGGCCCTGCCTACCTACTACTCGGCCGCGGACGTCGTGGTGGTGCCCTCTCACTACGAGTCCTTTGGGCTGGTGGCGTTGGAGGCCATGGCCTGCGGCACTCCCGTGGTAGCCTCCAGGGTAGGGGGGCTGCAGGGGACCGTTCGGGACGGCGACAGCGGGTTCCTGGTGGACCATCGCGAGCCAGAGCCGTTTGCCTCTGCCATCGAGGCGGTCCTGTTGAACGAAGGGCTACGAGGGAGGATGTCCGAGGCCGCGGTGAGGACCGCCCGTGAGTATTCCTGGGAGGCTTCAGCCGAAAAGACACTGGACCTCTACTCCGAACTGGTGCCGAACCTCGCCTGTCTGGCATCCCATTGATTACCGCTACTGACTGAGGCTGAAGGTTGGAAATAGGGAAGATCGATAGTCCAAAGACCGTACTGGTGGTGGCTGCCCACCCCGACGACCCTGAGTTCGGGTGTGGCGGGACGCTCGCGCGATGGGCGGACCAGGGCTGCCGGATTCACTACCTGATCTGCACCGCGGGGGACAAGGGTTCCAAGGATCTGGAGATGACTTCCGAGCGGCTGGCCGCCCTTCGGGAGGGGGAGCAGCGAGAGGCCGCCAGGCGGATTGGGGCGGCGGACGTGGTCTTCATGCGGGAGCCAGACGGGGAGTTCGAACCCTCTCTAAGGAATCGAGAGAGGATCGCCCGCCACATCCGAGAGCTGACGCCCGACGTACTCGTCACCCACGACCCCTGGAGGCGCTACCAGCTCCACCCCGATCACCGCAACGTAGGGATGTGTGCCCTGGATGCCATGGTGGCGGCCAGGGACCACCTCTACATCCCCCAGCTGTTTCGGGAAGGGCTTATGCCCCATGCCGTGCCCGAGATCCTGCTCTACGGGCCGGACACCGCCAACTGCTGGGCGGACATCTCGGGGAGCGTAGATAGGAAGCTGGACGCGATCCGAGCCCACGTGAGCCAGGTCACCAGGATCCAGGAGCTGGACGATCGGATCCGAGAGAGGGCTCGTCAGGCTGGAAAGGCCCACGGACTACCGTTGGCGGAGGAGTTCTACCGCATAGAACAGAGGTGAGCGTGGACACCGATAGCGTCGCGGCCGTCCTCGAGGAGGTTGCCCCTAGCTCTCTGGCCGAGAGCTGGGACAACCCCGGCTGGCAGCTACGGATACCCGGCCGGCCCCTGTCCGGGATACTGCTTGCCCTCGACGCCACACCTGCGGTCCTGGAGGAAGCGTCCTCCCTCGGCTGCAACCTGGTCTTCACCCACCACCCTGCGCTGTTCAAACCGATCAAGTCCCTGGACCTGGCCACCCCCCTCGGCCATCTGATCGCCGAAGCGCTGACCCGCCGCATCTCCCTTTGGGCCGCTCACACCAATCTGGACGTCCTGCCGGAAGGCACCAGCTTTGCCCTGGGCCGGGCCCTCGGGCTTGAGGAGTTGGTGCTGCTTTCCCGCGTGGAGCGCAGGGAATACAAACTCGTGGTGTACGTCCCGGCGAGCCACGTGGAGGCGGTGAAGGACGCCATGGCCGAGGCGGGCGCGGGGCGGATTGGCAACTACACCCAATGCTTCTGGCAGGTGCTCGGGACCGGGCAGTTCAGGGGTGAGGAGGGCGCCTCTCCCTACCTGGGGGAGGCTGGTCGTCTGGAGCGGGTGGATGAGTTCAGGGTGGAGGGGGTGGTCCACCAGGCTACCCTGCCGGCAGTCCTGGCGGCCATGCGGAGGACGCACCCCTACGAGGAGATCGCCTACGACCTGCTGCCGCTGGCCAACCAGGTGAACCCCCTTGGGTACGGAGTTGCGGGGCTGTTGCCCGCATCCTCCACCACGGCCCAGGTGGCGAGGAGGGCCGCGGCCGCGCTGGCCAGCGACCTGTGCCAGGTGGCGGGGGACCCGAGGCGCACACATCGGCGCGTGGCCGCGGTGGGCGGGAGCGGCGCCTCCTTCATTGGCGATGCCTCGCGCAGTGGTGCTACACTTTTCATAACGGCGGACATAAGGTACCATGACGCCCAGGAGGCAGTAGCCCGGGGACTGGACCTGGTGATCCTGGACCACTACGCCACGGAGCGCCCGGTGCTTGAGGGGGTGCGGGTGGCGCTGGAGCGGAAGCTGCCTGGTGTTGCCGTTCGGGTCGCCGAGGCCCGATCGAGCCCCTACGTGAGTATTAAGAAGTGAGAAAGATCGAGCTGTTGCGCGAGCTGCAGGAGCTGGACAGCGCCCTGGACCGTGACCGGGAGCGGCTACGGCAGCTGCATGCCCGGTTGGGAGACGAGAGTGAGTTGGTCCCTTACCGTGAGTCGCTGGAGACGGCACGCCGGCAGTTGCGCTCGCTGCGGACGAAGGGGCTCGACCTCGACCTGAAGCTGGAGAAAGAGACCTCCAAGCGGAAGAAGGACGAGAAGAAGCTGTACGACGGCAGCATCAAGAATTCCAAGGAGTTGAGCAGCTTGGCCCAGGATGTGGAGGCGCAGCGCCAGCGGATCAGCAAGATCGAGGACCAAGCGCTGATGAACATGGACGCCATGGAGAGCGAGGCCGTCACTCTGCAAGAGGCCGAGAGGGCCCTGGCCGAGAAGGAAGAAGCCTGGAAGGCCGAGCAGAGTGCCCTTGAGGTTGAGTGCAGCGCCCTCACAGTCGAGGTAGAGAGGCTCCGTGTTGCCCGCGCTCGGGTGGCCGTTCAGTTGGATGCCCCAACCCTGCGAAGCTACGACTCGCTGCGCAGGCTGCGTGGTGGGGTGGCGGTGGTGGCCGTGGAGCAGCGGGCCTGTCGGGGCTGCCGGATCAGCCTCTCCTCCAGCGAGGTCCAGCGCGCCAGGTCCAGCACGGAGCCGGTCACCTGCCAGAGCTGCGGCCGCATGCTTTACGTGCCGTAGCCGCGGACGCCCTCACCCAGCCCTCTCCCTTAGGGAGAGGGCTTTGCCGTTTCCCCTTTTCAACCGCGCTGATCCGACCGATCAGCCCGAATGGACTGCCCAAGCCCCCTCCCCCGACTCCCCTCTCCCCGTCTCCGCGGCCCCGCGTCATCCCATTCCCACGCCTTCCGCCCGTTCGGGCAGGAAGGGGAACAGAGCGGTTACAGCTAGAAGAAAGTGGCTTGGAATCCCTTGACAGGGGGCCATTCAGGGTTACAATGTGGCAGAATGTGGATAAAGGTGGGGACAAGTGGGGGCCAAAGTGGAAAACGCAGCCCTCCTTCCGCCGAAATCCGGAGTCTGCGGTGTTCCTCGGCGAGTTCCAGCACACAATCGATGAGAAGGGAAGACTCGCGATTCCCGCCAAGTTCCGTCCGCCGCTGGCGGAGGGGTTGGTGGTGACTCGTGGTATAGACAGGTGTCTATACGTCTGGACACTGGATCAGTGGCAGGAGTTGGCCCAGCGGATGTCCAAGCTGCCCATCGTCCAGGAGAACGCCAGGCGGATCACCAGGCACTTCTTCTCAGGGGCAGTGGACACCAAGATGGATAAGATGGGCAGGATCATCCTGCCTCAGTTCCTTAGGCAGTACGCCAGTCTGGACGACGAGGTGGTGGTGGCAGGAGCCAACGCCAACATCGAGATCTGGAGCCACGATAGGTGGATGTCGGAACTCGCTCAGGGTGAGGAGCAGAGTTCGATCCTAGCTGAGCATCTCGCCCCCGTCTGGGGCCAGGGTTAGTTCCCCAACACCGGCCATGCAGGAAGCTCACATCCCAGTCCTATTCAAAGAGGTCATCGATTCCCTGTGCCCGCGCACGGGTGGTCGCTACATCGATGGCACAGTCGGGGCGGGCGGGCATGCCGCGGGCATCCTGGAGGCGGCGGGCCCCGAGGCGACGTTGTTGGGCCTCGATGCTGATCCGGATGCGCTGGCCATCGCGTCTCGGCTCCTGGCCCCGTACGGCGAGAGGGTGCGGTTGGTCAACGAGAACTTCCGGCATCTGGCTGAGGTGGCGAAGGACACGGGCTTTGTATCGGTGGATGGAGTTCTGCTGGACATCGGGGTGTCCTCCATGCAGCTGGACGTCTCCAAGCGGGGTTTCTCCTTCAGGACCGACGCGCCGCTGGATATGCGGTTCGATCCAAGGCAGACGGTCAGCGCCGCGGACATAGTCAACGGAGCCAATGAGGCGGAGTTGAGGAAGATGCTGTTCGAGTATGGGGAAGAGAGGGCTGCTTCCAGGATCGCCCGAGCGATCGTCCGGCGCCGGTCCATCCGGAGGGTGGAGACCACCGCGGATCTGGCATCGATTGTCGAGAAGGCGATGGGTTCGAAGAGGAGCAGCATTCACCCTGCCACAAGGACCTTCCAGGCCCTACGGATCGCCGTCAACAGGGAGTTGGACAGCTTGCGGGAGGCCCTTCCCCAGGCGCTGGAGCTCCTGGCCAAGGGGGGGAGGCTGGCTGTCATCTCCTTTCACTCGCTGGAAGATCGCATCGTCAAGGAGTTCATGCGCCGAGAGGCGTCCAGTTGCATCTGTCCGCCCGGCCTACCCATATGTGTCTGTGGAAAGCAACCCACGTTGAGAATCGTTTACAAGAAGCCCGTTACCGCCAGCCCCGAGGAGCTTCAGCGCAACCCCAGGGCGCGCAGCTCCAAGCTGAGGGTGGCGGAGAAGATCGTCTAACAGAGCACTAAGGAGAGTCCATTATGGCAGTTCAACTCTCTTCTCCTCCTGTGATTAGCCCGTATCGTCGCGAGCCGGCTGGCCCGCCGCGGGTCAACAACTCGGGTTTGGTAGCCACCTGGCTACCGCTGGCCGGGGTTATGCTGGGTATTGCCAGCCTTTTCTACCTGGTGCAGACCAGCGATTTGGCCAGCACGGGCTACAACATCCAGGGACTCCAGGGTGAAGAGAGCAACTGGCGGATGAAGAATGAGCAGTTGGCGCTCGAGGTTGCCAGGGCGAAGTCGTTGGCCGTGGTCGAGACGGAGGCGACCAAGCGGCTGGGTATGGTGAGGGCCAAGGAGTCCGTCTACCTGCAGCCGCCTGCCCCCGTGCTGGCACTCCGCGCCAGTCCTGCAAGCAGAGGGGAATCGCGACCTGTTCCGGAAATGGAGAAGCCGGTGCCGGGCGAACCTAAGGGTGCCGTGGAGTCGGTCCAGCGGCTACTGTCCTCTGCCCTAGCACCTCGGCACCAAGGGACCGATGACTAGTGGGCGGACGGGTACTGAGCATGGGGGGACAGGTGCGCGATCAGCGCTGGCGGCTGATGTTGCTCTGCACGCTGTTCGCGGGGTGCGCCCTGCTGTTACTCTATCGGACATACTGCTACCAGGTGGTGGAGTATCAGAAGTATCGCGAACTGGCCGGTGAAGAGCACCACTTCCAGAAGGAGATCGTTCCTCGTCGTGGCGATATCCTCGATAGAAATGGGCGCCCCATAGCCATCTCCGTCATGTATGAAAGCCTGTATGCCTACCCGCCTGCTGTAAAGGATCCCCACTCGCTGGCAGCTACCCTTTCGACCCTCCTGGGGGATCCGCGGGAAGAGATACTGGCGAAGCTGCAGTCCGATTCGAAGAACGCGGTGCTGATAAAGAGGAAGCTGCCGGCGGAAGTTAGCACGAAAATTGCCGACCACAGCTTGCCCGGAGTCTTCCTCGAGCAGGAGCCCTTCAGGGGATACCCCGAGGGGAGCACGATGGCTCAGGTGCTCGGCTTTGTAGGGATGGACTTCAAAGGGCTGGCCGGCCTCGAGCTCAGCCTGGACCGGGAACTGGGGGGTGAGCCGGGGTTGTTGGAGGCCGAGCAGGATACGGAGGGGGGCGAGATAGCCATTGGCCGCCGGGAGTTGAGACCCGCGAGGGATGGTTCCAACGCCATCCTCACTGTGGATCGATACATCCAGCGCATGGTGGAGAGGGAGTTGGCGGACGCGCTGAAGCAGTACAAGGCCCGGGGTGGTGTCATCATAGTCATGGACCCGAAGACCGGCGGCATCCTTGCCATGGCCAGCCAACCCACCTACGACCTGACGGCAGAGGAGATCTACGACCCCAAGAAGCAAGACCTCTACCGCCCAACTGCCGTAACGGACATGTATGAGCCGGGCTCGGTCATGAAGATCGTGACTATGTCCGGAGGGTTGGAGGAGAGGCTGATCAACCCAGACACCACATTCGTCGACAAGGGGATCGTGACCATCGACGGGGCGGTCATCCGCAACTGGGATCTGGGCGCCCACGGCACGGAGACCATGACCGAAGTGCTGATCAACTCCTGCAACATAGGCGCTCAATACGTGGCGGGTCTACTGGGCACCGAGCGCTTCTATCACTACCTGGACGGCTTCGGTTTCGGGAAGCTCACAGGGATCGATCTTCCCGGGGAGTCACCCGGAAGGGTTCGCACGCCCAGTGAGAGCAATTGGACCAGGGTGGACCTGGCCACCAACTCCTTCGGACAGGGCATGGCCGTTACGCCGGTGCAGATGGCAGCGGCGGTGGCAGCAATCGCCAACGACGGCGTCTTGATGAAGCCGATGGTTGTGAAGGGGTTCCAGAGCGGGGATTCGCTGAGAGAGACCCCTCCGGTCCAGGTGAGGCGGGTGGTATCATCTCAAACTGCGAGGACACTCACCGACATGATGGTCCGCGTGGTGGAGGACAACTCCCTGCGGATGTCCTTTGTGCCCGGCTACAAAATCGCTGGGAAAACCGGGACCGCGGACATCCCAATGAATGGCGTGTACAACACCACCGTTACTTACGCATCCCAGGTGGGGTTCGCGCCGGCCTATGATCCCAAGTTCGCTATGTTGATCCGCATCGATGGGGCTGAGAAGATGTATGGCGGACAGGTAGCCTCGCCGGTGTTCAAGACCGTATCTGAGCAGCTTTTCTCGTACATGAAGATTCCACCCACGGAGCCGGTCAAGGCGCAGCCCACGCCGGTCAAAGCGCAGCCTACACCGGTCAAGGTGCAACCCACGCCGGTTAGGGCGCAACCTACGCCGGTTAGGGCGCAACCTACGCCTGCCGCTGCGCAGCCAACCGCTGCCGTGGCGCAACCAACAGCGGCCGTGGCGCAGCCCACTCCAACTATGGGGCAGTCCGTGCCGACGGGGGTGCCGCCCACGGCAGCTGCGGCGCAGCCCACGGCTACTAGATAGTCTCGCACGGTGGGTTCCTGTGCATGGAAGGACCGAGACAGATGTTAACCCTTCAGGAGATCGCGGGGGCAGTCGGCGGGCAGACAGTCGGTGAGCCCTCAATCAACCAGCCCATCACCTCTGTAGTTGTCGATTCGCGACAGGTGACCCCCGGATCGCTTTTCGTGGCGCTCAAGGGGCAGAAGCACGACGGCCACGACTTCCTTCTGGATGCCTTCGTTAAGGGCGCCCGAGCGGCATTGGTGGAGAGGGTTCCAGCCGATGATTCCCTTCAGGCGGGAGGACAGCTTCCGCCACTGATTCGGGTTCCCGACACCATGGAGGCGCTGCAGGGGCTGGCTCGATGGTGGAGGGAGAGACTGGGCTTGAGAGTGGTAGCTGTGACAGGCAGTGTTGGCAAGACCACCACGAAGGAGGTGGCGGCCAGCGTCCTTTCACACCATACGGAGGTCCTCAAGAATGAGGGGAACCTGAACACCGAGACGGGTGTTCCTCTCACCATTCTGCGGGCGACCCCCAAGCACAAGGTCATAGTGCTGGAGATGGGGATGTACGCCCTGGGCGAGATTCGGGCGCTGTCCCGACTGGCGATGCCGGAGGTGGGTGTGGTCACGAATGTGGGGCCGACACACCTGGAGCGGCTGGGTAGCATCGAGCGCATCGCCGAAGCCAAGGGCGAGTTGGTGGAGGAGTTGCCGGAGACAGGGCTGGCAGTCCTGAACTACGACGATGAGCGAGTCAGGGCGATGGCGGCCAGGACCAGGGCGCGGGTGGCCTTCTACGGTATGGAACCCCAGGCGGACTTCTGGGCCGACGCGGTGCAGAGCAGGGGGCTCCAAGGCACCCAGTTCGACCTCCGATGGGGAAAGGAATGGGTGCACGTCCGCATGCCCTTGCTGGGTCTGCACAGCGTGCAGGCTGCGCTGGCGTCCGCGGCCGTGGCCCATCACTTTGGGATGACGCTCGATGAGATCGCCGCGGGTCTCCATGAAGTGTCTGGCGCTCTCAGGCTGATAGTGGCGGCCGGCATCAACGGATCCACCGTTATCGACGATAGCTACAACGCTAGCCCGGCCTCGACCCTCGCAGCGCTCAACCTGCTCTCAGAGCTGGAGGGGCGCAAGGTGGCCGTCCTTGGAGACATGCGAGAGCTGGGGAGCTACACCGAGGAAGGGCATCGACGAGTGGGCCGCCGGGCGGCCGATGTGGCGGACCTGGTGGTGGCAGTGGGCGACTTGGGGAAGACCATCGGTGACGAGGCATTGGACGCGGGCAGGGACAGGGAGAGCGTCTTTGTGGCCCAGACCAACAGCGAGGCTATTCAGCATCTTAAGGGAATTCTCCGTCCAGGCGATTGCGTATTGGTGAAAGGCTCCAGGGGCATGCGCATGGAGGAGATCGTAGAGGCTATTAGATGTCCTACGCGCTAGCCGTCGGCACGTTGACCTTTCTGATGACCGTGATATGGGGCGGCCCGTTGATCTACCTCCTGAAGAAGTACCGCGTTGGGAAGCAGATCCGAGTGGAAGGTCCCAGTTCTCACATCGTGAAGATGGGTACGCCCACCATGGGTGGCATACTCATTATTGTGCCGGCGGTGGCAATCACCGTGGTGGCCAATCTGGTGGGCAAGTACTCCATTCTTCTTCCCCTTGCAGTGCTTGCGAGCTGCGCGGCCATCGGCGCCGCGGATGACATGATGACGCTGGTTGGGGCCAGCGGGAATGGCCTCAGCGTCCGAGTCAAGTTCGCCCTGATCGGGGTGGTTGGGGTAGGCGCCGGCTGGGTGATGTATCAGATCCTTGGGATGGATACCCTCTACTTCCCGATGCTCGGGGAGTTCAATGTAGGCATTGGGTTCTTGCTGGTGGCCGCTCTCTTCGTGGCCTTCTTCGCCCATGCGGTGAACCTCACCGACGGGTTGGATGGGCTGGCCGGAGGTACGGCTGCGGTTGCCTTTGCCTGCTACGGGGTCATAGCCTACCTGCAGCAGCAGGCATACCTGGTGACATTCTGCTTCACAATGGTGGGCGCCACACTGGCCTTTCTGTGGTTCAACGCCCACCCTGCCCAGGTGTTCATGGGGGACACGGGTTCCCTTACCCTTGGCGCTTGCCTAGCCGTGGTGGCGCTGATGACTGGGCACATCCTGTTGCTGCCCATCATTGGGGTCGTCTTCGTGGTGGAGGCGCTATCGGTGATAGCCCAGGTGGCCTTTTTCAAGGCGACCGGGGGACGGCGGCTGTTCAGGATGACCCCTATCCACCATCACTTTGAGCTGCTAGGGTGGTCGGAGACGCAGATAACCCAGAGGTTCTGGTTGGTTGCGATGCTGTCCGGCATGACCGGCATCGCGTTGGCCCTAATCTAGTCCAGTGACTAAGCTCACCACAGAGACACGGAGAACAGGGAGACATCGCGGAGTTCTCAGTGTCGTCTCCGTGCTCTCCGTGGTTGTATGGGTGTTCAGATGAAAACGCCAAGTGAGATCGCCCGGGAAAGGTTTGCCGGGACGAAGGTGACAGTGGTGGGGCTCGCCCGCGAGGGTGTGTCGCTCGTGCGCTTCCTGGCCAGTGTTGGGGCGGAGGTCACCGCCAACGATCGCTCTCCGGCCGCTGCGCTAGAAGAGGCCGTTGCCTCTTTGCAGGGGCTGCCGGTGAGGCTTGTCTTGGGGGAGCATCCCACGGAGCTATTCCTCAGCTCCGACCTGCTGTTTGTGAGCCCGGGGGTGCCCCAGGAGTTGCCTCCCCTGTCTGAGGCCCGAAGGCGTGGGGTAACAATCAGCAGTGAGACTCAGCTCTTCTTCGAGCTCTGCCAGGGTCGCCTGATGGGCGTCACTGGAAGCAGTGGGAAGACCACCACGACGGCGTTGACGGGGGATATGGTGCGGAAGGCAGGATTCCCCGTCTACGTAGGCGGAAACATTGGGGTGCCGCTGTTGGAGCAGGTGAACGAGATAGGGCCGGAGGATTGGGTGGTGTTGGAGATGAGCAGCTTCCAATTGGAGACGCTGCCTTACAGCCCCTCCGTGGCGGCCATTCTCAACATCACCCCCAACCACCTGGACCGCCATCCGGACATGGAGAGCTACGCCGCCGCCAAGGCGAACATCGTGCAGCACCAGACGAGCGATAGCTGGGCGGTGTTGAACGCGGACGACCCTGCCACAGACGGCATCAAGGCTCCGGGACACACCCTGTGGTTCAGCATAGAGCGATCGGTCCAGGGGTGCCATCTGGAGAATGGGAAGGTAGTGCTGCGCCGGGGGATGTCCGTGGAGCCCGTGTGCGGCCTGGCGGAGGTCCGGCTGCGAGGCAGACACAACCTGTACAACGTCGTCGCGGCCTGCGCCCTGGCATCGGCCATCGGCGTGTCGGTAGAGGCGATGCGCGAGGCCATTAGCGGCTTCGAGGGGGTTCCACATCGGCTAGAGCCGGCGGGGGAGGTGGGAGGGGTAGCCTTCTACAACGACTCCATCGCCACCGCCCCGGAGCGAGCGATGGCGAGCCTCAGATCGTTCGACGAGCCGATCGTGCTGATCGCTGGAGGGCGGGACAAGCACCTCCCCATGGAGGAGTGGGGAGAGATGATCCGTCGCAGGGTCAAGGCCGTGGTCCTGATGGGAGAGGCGGCCGGGTTGATCGAGAAGGCGATCATCGAGGCCCCGGGGGGTGCGTTGCCACCCATTTGCCGGGTTGGTTCCATGGATGAGGCCGTGGTCGTTGCCTTCGCTGCTGCCACGCCAGGGGACGTGGTGGTGCTGGCGCCTGGTTGCACCAGCTTCGACATGTACAGGGACTTCGAGGAGCGCGGGGCGCGCTTCCGAGAGAGTGTCCAGGCATTGCGCGCCCAGAGGGCGGGTGGTAAGGAGAAGGATTGAGCGCTCGTGTCCAGCCGAAACCTACCCCCGATCTGGTGCTGTTGCTGACCGTCGTCGTCCTGTTGGTGATTGGGATCGAGATGGTGTACAGCGCCAGCTTCGTCGTGGCTCAGACCGAGTTCAAGGACAGCACCTACTTCCTGACCAAGCAGGTGCTGTGGGCGATTATAGGGCTCTTCGCGATGGCGTTCCTTGCCGCCATAGACTACCATCGACTGGAGCGGGTGTCGGCCCTGATCATGGTGCTGGTGGTGCTGGCCATGCTGGTGGTGATGATCCCGGGCGCCGGTGTCGGCAACTACGGTGCCCAGCGCTGGTTGAGGATGCCGCCGCCGCTCCCGCCGATCCAGCCGAGCGAGTTTGCCAAGCTGGCCGTCATCATCTTCATGTCCCATTGGTTGGCCAAGAAGGGCGGCGACGTGGGCAAGTTCGCCAAGGGGTTGCTGCCCTTCGGATTCACTATGAGCGTAGTCACCGGCCTGATCATGGTCCAACCTGACATGGGCACAGCCGCTATCGTGGTGACGACAGCTGCTTGCATCTTTTTTGTGGCGGGGGCCAACGTTGCCCACTTCGGATTGATCGCAGTGGGTGTGGTCGGGGGATTCGCCTATCTCGCGGTAGCGTCGGACTATCGAAACGATCGACTGCAGGCATTCATCAACCCCTGGGCCGACCCGAAGGACACCGGCTGGCATACCATCCAGACCCTGATTGCCCTGGGATCCGGGGGTGTAGCGGGTCTTGGCCTTGGGGCCAGTCGTCAGAAGTTCTATTGGGTTCCCAACGCCCACACCGATGCGATCTTCGCAATCATAGGGGAGGAGTTGGGGTTCGTTGGGGTTGTGCTGGTGTTCGCCCTGTTCGGCGTGCTGGCGTGGAGGGGGTTTCGCATTGCCTTCCGTGCCCCCGATCAGTTCGGGAGGCTGTTGGCGACCGGCGTTACCTGTCTGATAGTGGTACAGGCGTTGGTCAATGTGGCGGCTATCACCAACACGATACCTTACACAGGGATCACGTTGCCCTTTATCAGTTTTGGCGGATCCTCTCTTCTGGTCTGCCTGGCCAGTGTGGGGGTGCTGCTGTCGGTGTCGCGCCACGAACGGGCGATTTCGAAGCGGCAGGATCAGCGGGGGGCGGTGGTAAGGGTGTTCCAGCGAAGGCCCTCCAGACCCCGCCTGGCTGCTTCCGAGGCGAGCCTTGGCTCACAGCACCGTAATCGTTCTCGACGGGGGGTCTGATAGGAGATGTCTCAGCGCCTGCCGCAAGGCGAATCCAAGCTGCTAGCCGCCACGGCGGTGCACTTCGTAGGGATCGGTGGCATTGGGATGAGCGCCCTGGCCGAGCTGCTCAGAGCCAGGGGAAAGACTGTCTCGGGCTCCGACGTCAAGGACTCGACCCTGGTGGAACGTCTGAGGTCCATGGGGGTTAGGGTCAACGTGGGGCACGCGGCAGAGGCTGTCCTGGGAGCCGACCTGGTGGTCTACACCTCGGCCGCCAGGCCTGACAACCCCGAGTTGGCGGAGGCGGGTCGGCTGGGCATACAGATGATGAAACGGGCCGAGTTGCTGGGCTGGCTGATGGCCGACAGCCTGGGACTGGCCGTGGCGGGAACCCATGGAAAGACCACTACCACGGCCATGCTGGCCTTCATACTGCATCGCGCGGGTTTGGACCCCACGGCCCTGATCGGAGGCGAGCCCCTGGACTTGCCTTCCCACGGTCTTCTCGGCCAGAGCCGCTACCTGGTGGCCGAGGCCGACGAGTTCGATCGATCCTTCCTACAGCTGTGGCCGAAGGTGGCGATCATCACTAGTGTGGAGGCGGACCATCTGGACTGCTACTCAGATCTGGATGACATAATCCGCACCTTTCAGCAGTTTGCGTCGCACATTCCGGCCGATGGGTTGCTGGTTACCTGCGCCGACGACCCCATCCTGAGGAGCATGGAGCTGTCGGTGCCACGCCAGAGCTATGGTGCGGCGCCCGACGCAGGGTGGCGGTTGGAGGACTACACACCCAACTCACCCTTTGGCGCGGAATATTCCTTCGTCACTCCTGAAGGGCAGCGGCTGACCGGCTCTCTGCTGCTATCGGGCCGGCACTACGTGCTGAACGCCCTGGCTGCAATCGTGGCAGCCAACGCGGTGGGCGTCGATCCCGTGCACTCTACCGGGATCCTTGCATCCTTCAGGGGCACACGGCGTCGGTATGAACTCACGGGCGAGGCCTGGGATGTGGTGCTCATCGACGACTACGCCCATCATCCCACTGCGGTCCAGGCGACCCTCAAGGCGGCCAGGGAGCGTCATAAGGGAACCCTCTGGTGCGTGTTCCAGCCCCACACCTCCAACCGGACTGAGAACCTCATGGACGGGTTCGCTGCTGCCTTCGATGATGCGGACCAGGTATTGATCCTTCCCATCTACCATCCTGCGGGCAGGGAGGAGGATGAGGCAATAGACAGCCGTGACCTGGTGGCGCGGATGGTTCACCCTGGCGTTCGCTACGTGGGGGGGCTGCCGGAGGCCGCGGCAGTGCTGGAGTCGGAGCTGTCCAAGGGTGACTTGGTCATCACCATGGGCGCCGGAGACGTATACAAGGTTGGTCAGCACGTCCTCTGCCGTCTGAAGAAGAAAGATGCCTTGGGAGAGAGCCATTGAGGGATCAGGCAGTAGGCACCCGACGCAAGGTGCGCAAGCGACGGGTCAAGCCGGCCTCCATGGCCGGCTTTCGCAAGAGCAGCATGGCGTCTCTTCGCTGGCTACTGCGAGTTATACCCGTGACAATATACATAGCCGTATTGATTCTCTCTGCCTGGCTGCTTTATTATTCTCTGACATCTCCGTACTTCGCCGTCCGGGATGCAATGGTCACGGGCACCAGCCTGCTCGATGGTCAGCAGGTGCGGGAGGCATCCAGCTCTCTCGGGCAGAATGTCCTGTTGATCCAGACGGCTGAGGTCCAGCGCTCGGTCCGGGAGTTCACTGCGGTGAGAGGTGTGCGAGGTGTAACGGCGCTACCCGGCCGGCTGGAGATCGAGGTGGTGGAAAGGACCCCCCTTGCGCAGTGGCAGACCAAAGAGGGGACGTTCTTGGTGGACAGGGAAGGGGTTGTTTTGGATACTGGAGCCCCTTCCAACTCGCTGTTCGTAGTGAGAGACCTGGAGGGCCCATCCCTGAAGCTAGGGGGACGAGCGAATCCCGTTGTTCTGGCGGCCGCGGAGTCGCTGGCGAGGCTGCTTCCGGAGCAGGCGGGGTTCAGGCCATCCCAGTTCGACTATTCCGAGAAGCGAGGGCTTTCGGTGGAGGTTGAGGGAGGCCCTGCCATCCTGTTCGGTGATGCCAGCGACCTGGATGAGAAGCTGGCTGCGCTCAGTGCGATTCGCGCACATCTGGAGGCGACAAAGGCGCGAGCGGAAACCATAGATCTTCGTTTCAAAGGTCGACCTGTGTACGTCCTCGCTTCTCCCGTTCCGGCTAAGTCTGGCCCCTCTCGCCCGTAGGGCCTAGGGTGCTGTCTCCGCCGGCGGTGGGACGGGTGGTGGGGATGGCACTGATGGAGCTAGTTCCTAGTCGGAGGATTCTCTCCCATGTGGCTGCCCTTACTCGGTCTGCTGACTGGGGTAGTTGTCGGGCTTTCCTTCTCTTTCTCGGTGCCCGCCGACTATGCTCGGTACACAGGGATGGCCATTCTAGCGGCCATGGACTCCATCCTGGGGGCCATCAGCGCCGAACTGGATGGGCGCTACGAGAACGATATCTTCGTAGCTGGGCTGTTCACCAACATGCTGCTGGCCGGTACCCTTACCTTTCTCGGCGATCGGCTGGGCGTGGAGTTGTACTTCGCGGCCATCGTGGCTTTCGGAGCACGGATGTTCAATAATCTGGCCATTGTGCGCCGGCACTTTGTTGCGCGGCTGCGCCAGTGGTACAGATACAGAGCGGGCCAAGGATAATTGTGGCAAGTGAGCAGGTAGTCGTCGGTTTGGACGTTGGGACCACCAAGATATGCACCCTGATCGGCGAGGTCAAAGGACCTCGACAGGTCGAGGTGGTGGGCGTGGGCATCTCGCCCTCCCGTGGCCTGAAGAAGGGCCTCGTGGTGGACATGGAGGAGGCCGCTGCAGCCATAGCCACCTCGATCCGTAAGGCCGAGACGTTCTCCGGCTATAAGATCATTGGTGGCTTCGTGGCTGTCTCAGGTGGACACCTGGATGCGGAGATCGCCCGCGGCAGTCTTCGCCTCGCCGATGATCGCCCTGTGTCGCGCCAGGATCTGTCTCAGGTGCTGGATGCCGCCAGGCTGGAGGAGTTCACCGATGGGCGGCATGTGCTCCATGTGATCCCAAAGGGCTACGTGGTGGATGGCGAAAACGGGGTTCAGAACCCTCTTGGCATGCTCGCCTCCAGCCTGGAGGTCCAGGGGTTGGTAGTGACCTCCGCCGTGGCGCCCATACAGAACCTGGCCAAGTGCGTGGAGCGGGCAGGCATCCAGATCGATGGCTTCGTGGCCGCGGGTCTCGCTTCAGCCCATGGGGTGCTCAGCGAGGCGGAGAAGCAGTTGGGCGTGTTGCTGATGGACCTGGGGGGTGGGACGAGCGACCTGGTGTGGTACCGAGAGGGCGAGGTGGAGTACGTTGGCGCCCTGCCGTTCGGCGGCAACTATCTGACCAACGACCTGGCCATGGGATTGGGAGTCCCATTCCCCGGAGCCGAGGAGATGAAGGTGCGCTTCGCCTGTGCCGTCCCAGACAACGTAGAAGAAGATGAATCGGTTGACGTTGGATCCTTCTCCGGGGAGAGGACTCGCAAGGTGTCGCGGCGATTCATGGCGGAGATCGTCGAGGCGCGCCTGCTGGAGATCTTCGGCATGGTTAAGGATGTGCTGGAGGCCAACGGCTTCGATGGAGTACTGCCCGCTGGGGTTGTGCTCACCGGGGGAACGGCGCAGCTGCGTGGGGTCAGAGAGCTGGCCGAGCAGACCTTCCACGTGCCGGTTCGAGTTGGACCTCCTGATGGGCTGATTGGCTCCGTGGACTCCATCGGCATTCCCGGCTACGCGACGGGTGCGGGCCTGCTCAAGTGGGTGCTTGCCCAGTCCGGCGATGTGGCGGGGAGCAGACAGATGCGCCGCCAGATGGGTTGGGGAGCCAAACTCAGGGGCTTTTTTCGGCTGTTCCTGCCGTGACCGCCGGCCGCTGCTCAGACCCCTGAGCGAGGTTGAAGGGGCGCCGATGCGACGACAAGTAAGTGCTGAGTGCTGAGCCTCATGGCCCTTACACTCAGAATCCAGAGCTCAGAACTCAGTACTTGAACCGGGGGTGGGGAAGTGGTCAATAGGGGGCAACAGGTGGAAAGGGAAGGGATTCCGCGAATAATAGTCGTCGGAGTCGGAGGCGGCGGGGGCAACGCGGTCAACAGGATGATCCAGGCGCAGGTGCGTGGCGTGGAGTATGTGGCCGTAAACACGGATCAGCAGGCCCTCTCCAGGACCGAGCCCGGTGCTTTGCGATTGAGGATCGGAGACAAGGTCACACGCGGTCTGGGGTCCGGCGGCAACCCGAGTATGGGGGCCAAGGCCGCCGAGGAGAGCATGGAGGATATCTACCAGATACTGAACGGCGCCGATATGGTGTTCATCACCGCGGGGATGGGTGGAGGGACCGGCACAGGAGCCTCTCCCGTGATCGCACAGGTGTCCCGTGAGGTGGGCGCCCTCACCGTTGGCGTTGTCACCAAGCCTTTCCTCTTCGAAGGTGCTCGCCGTCGCCACGTCGCCGACGAGGGGGTTGCAGCCCTCAAGTCCAAGGTTGACACTCTGATCACCATCCCCAACGATCGACTGCTGCAGGTGATCGAACGGAGCACGCCCGTGGAGTCTGCTCTGAAGATCGTGGACGATGTCCTGCGGCAGGGTATCCAGGGCATCTCCGAACTGATCACCGAACCCGGCCTCATCAACCTGGACTTCGCCGATGTCCGAACGGTGATGTCCAATGCCGGCTCCGCCCTGATGGCCATCGGTCGCGCTAAGGGCGACAACCGCGCGGCCGAGGCGGCCAGGATGGCCGTCTCCAATCCCCTTCTGGACGTGTCGATGACCGGGGCGAGGGGTGTGCTGTTCAACGTCACCGGTGGCACGGACCTCACCCTGACGGAGATCAACGAGGCGGCCGAGGTGGTATTCTCGGCGGCCGATTCCGAGGCCAACATCATCTTTGGCGCGGTGGTGGATGAGCGGATCGACGACGAGATCTGGATCACCGTGATAGCGACGGGGTTTGACGGGCAGATCGCTCCCGTGTTGAATCCTGAGAGGGTAGAGAGGCTACGGCCGGCGGCCCCCCAGCCCCAGGCCCCCGCACCGCCGTCCAGGGCGCCCGAGCGGGCCGACTACGACGTGCCTGCCTTTCTCCGCCGTCGGCAGGGCCTGTGACACTTCCCTTTCTCCACCTTCCTCCATGCGAGGGGGAAGGGTGCCGGCCGTGCATGATTGATGTGCTAGGTTGTGGTCCGTGGGAGTCACCCAGGAAGCGCGATAGAGGCGCGGGACTTGCATAGCGGGCGATGATGAACATCAAGGCAGCAGGCAACCTATCCTACTACTCATTCGGCCTTCTTGAGCCCTGGCCGGAGCTGACCTATGCCGCCTTCACTCGCCATGGGGGGGTCAGCGCTCACCCCTACGACACGCTCAACATGAGCTACACCGTCCAGGATGACCCTGAGAGGGTGAAGGTCAATCGAGAAAGGGCGATCAGGGCGGTTGGCTGGGATCCGGAATGCGTGGTATCTGCGCGCCAGGTGCACGGCCGACAGGTGGTTGCTGTGAGCAGGGCTATGGTGGGAGGGCCGGACCTGCCCGAAACTGATGCCCTGGTAACGAACGAGCCAGGGGTGCTGCTGCTGCTCAAGTTCGCCGATTGCGTGCCGATCGTACTGTGGGATCCGAAGCGACGTGTGGTGGGCCTTGTGCATGCTGGATGGAGGGGCACCGTGCTGGAGACCCCGGCCGCTGCCCTCGAGTTGATGCGGCAGCGGTACGGATGCCATCCCTCGAGCGTCCTGGCCGGCATCGGTCCCTCCATTGGGCCCTGCTGCTACGAGGTTGGCACCGAGGTGGTGGCGGCGGCCTCCACACTGTTCGCCGGAACCACGGTGATTCAGCAGGTGGATGGGTCGCATAGGATGGATCTCTGGGGAGCGAATGCCGAGACGCTCATGCGCGCAGGAGTAGCGGAGGAGAACATTGCCGTTGCCGGGGTCTGCACGCGGTGCCATCACGACCAGTTCTTCTCTCACCGGGCGGCCAAGGGGATCGCGGGCAGATTCGGGGTTGTGGCGGGGATTCGCGATGGGTAGCTTGGGGGAGAGGCTGGCGGCAACCTGCCGGCGCGTTCAGGAGGCCGCGGAGCGGTCTGGCCGCGACCCGAAGGGGATCCAGGTGGTCGCCATCTCCAAGACGAGGTCTCCGGAGGTGATCCTGGAGGCATACAGGCTAGGGCAGCGGCACTTCGGAGAGAACCGGGTGCAGGAGTTCCAGGAGAAGCGGCAGAAACTTGCCTCTATGGACCCCATGGTGGGGGTTTGCTGGCATCTGGTGGGGCACCTGCAGTCCAACAAGGCCAGGCTGGCCGCCGAGTTGTCTGATATAATTCAATCGATCGATACGGTCAAGCTGGCGCGAGTGCTGGACCGACAGGCGAGCGAGTTGGGGAAGCGGCTGCCGGTGCTCCTTCAGGTGGACTTCACCAAGGAGCCCCAGCGATCTGGCTTTCAGCCCGAGTCGCTGGAGGGTGCGGCCGGCGAGTTGGTGGGTCTCCCAAATCTGGAGGTCCAGGGCTTGATGGCCGTCGCGCCACTGGGATTGGACGAGGATGGTCTGCGAGCCGTCTTCCGGCGTCTGAAATCCCTGCAAGACCGTCTGGCGAGCCGCTATCCCAAAGGGATGTGGCGCCACCTATCGATGGGGATGAGCGAGGATTTCGAGATCGCCATCGAAGAGGGGGCTACCATTGTGAGGATTGGACGGGCCATCTTTGGCGAGAGGCCTGGGAGGAACTAAGGTTGTACCTGTACCGTTTCATCGAGATACTGTTCAACATATTGATTTACGCCATTGTGGGACGAGCGCTGCTCTCCTGGTTCAACGTGGGGCCCAGCAACCCCATTGGACGCTTCCTGTATGAGATTACGGAGCCAATCCTTGGGCCGATGAGGCGAGTGATCCCAATGATAGGGATGCTCGATATCTCACCCATCGTGGCGATCCTGCTTCTCAGCTTCATGCAGAATCTGCTGTTGCAGGCTGCCCTGCCGTAGTAGGCGGGGTACGGACCCCACCCCCCCGGCCCCCTCCCCCGGCTTCTTCCCCCACGAGTGGGGCAGGGGAGAGGGGGAGATGAGGGCTCCCTCTCCCTCTGGGAGAGGGTCGGGGTGAGGGCTGCTCGGGCAGCAACCAGATTGGTCCCTCACCCTCGGGGAGAGGGGATTGGTTGCTCCCCTTCCAGACACGGGAAGGGGACCGGGGGTTAGGTCCGTACCCCCAGTCACAGCCTGGCTACAACCTCTTCCAGCGAGGGGAGGTCCACCTCAACCAGCTTCTCCCTGGAGCGCTCTCCGCGAATCAAGGAGATCTGGCGTGGGCGAAGACCCAGCCGCTCGGCCAAGAACTCCATGAGGGCCTTGTTGGCTTTCCCCTCCACGGCCCGGGCCCGCAGCCGGACTCGCAAGACACCCGCTTCCCAGCCGATGACCTCATCCCTTGAAGCGCCAGGTTGGACCCGAACTGCCACCGCTACCAACTCAGATCTCCGCCATGACCTCCCTGGCTGCCGCGATAGTCGCTTCGATCTCCTCCTCCGCGTGTGCAGTGGATACGAAGGTGGCCTCGAACTGGGATGGGGCGAAGTAGAAGCCTCGCTCCAGCATGCCGCGGAAGAAGCGGCCGTAGAGGGCCGTATCGCACGCCAGGGCGCTCTGGTAATCCACCACCGGGTCGGGGGTGAAGAAGGTAGTGGACATGGAGCCGACCCGAGTCTGGAATACCGACTTGCCTGCCATCCTGGCGGCGTCCCCCAGCCCATCGCACAGCCGGGCGGACATTCGGTCCAGCCACTCGTAGCTGCCGGGTTGCTGGAGCAGCCTCAGGGTCTGAATGCCGGCCGTCATAGCCAACGGGTTGCCTGAGAGGGTGCCGGCCTGGTAGACAGGGCCAGATGGAGACACCTTCTCCATGAGCTGACGGGAACCGCCGTAGGCTCCCACTGGGAGGCCACCGCCGATGATCTTGCCCATGGTGGTGAGGTCGGGCATGACCCCGTAGAGCGATTGCGCCCCACTGAACCCTACTCGGAAGCCGGTGATCACCTCGTCGAACACCAGCAACGCCCCATGCCGTCGTGTGACCTCTCGAAGGCCCTGGAGGTAGCCCTCCCCTGCCGGAATGACACCCATGTTCCCGGCCACGGGCTCCACTATCACCGCGGCGATCTCCCCTGGGTAGAGCCGGAACGTCTCCTCCACGGCCCGCAGGTCGTTATAGGGGAGGGAGATGGTAAGCTGGGCCGCGGCGGCCGGTACGCCGGGGCTATCCGGGGTTCCCAGGGTGGTGGCGCCCGAGCCTGCCTGCACCAACAGGCCATCTGAGTGGCCATGGTAGCAGCCTGCGAACTTGATGATCCGGTCACGTCCGGTGGCGGCCCGTGCGAGCCGCAGGGCGCTCATCACCGCCTCCGTCCCGGAGCTGACGAAGCGTACCATTTCCACCGAGGGCATCGCTTCGATGACCAGGCGGGCCAGTTCGCTCTCCAGGGGGGTGGGCGCGCCGTAGCTGGTCCCGCGCTCGCAGGCGGCCTGCAGGGCCTTGACCACGGTGGGATGAGCGTGTCCGAGGATCAGGGGGCCCCATGATCCCACGTAGTCCACGTAGCTGTTGCCATCCACGTCCACAATTCGGCTACCGGCAGCGTGGTCGATGAAGAGCGGCTGCCCGCCCACGGCTCGGAAAGCCCGGACCGGGGAGTCGACGCCGCCCGGGATCAGTTCCTGGGCTTCTGCGAAGAGTTGCCGCGACCTCTCTGTTTTCATCAGCAAGACCTTTTCCAAATCATATTCGCTTCTTGCCCGTCATCACCTCCACCTTGAGGGCGATGACGGTGGTTTTCCCCACGCCGGTTAGCTCGGGGTTGTAGTGGCGATCCGGCGTGAGATTGTCGACGTACTTGTGCACCAGCGCGCGGAGGGCGTCCATCTTCCCTGCTTCCTCATCGACGATTCGTGCCCAACCGAAGCAGATGACGCTCCTGTACAGCTGACTCGTGTCGCAAGCCTGGATGCCGGTAGCCACGATGGGGCCTGGTTCATCCACTTCGAAACAGGCAGAGGCGCTCTGGGCAAGGTTGTCCAGCAGATGTCCGGTGGTGGTGTGGTGAAGGATCACGGTGCGGGAGGAAGCGTCGTAGTAGAAGTTCATTGGGAGGATGTAGGGCATGCCTCCGGCGCCGACAGTCCCGACCCTCCCAACCATCGCCCGAGAGAGGATCTCCTCGCACTCGGCGGTATCCATCGACCTGTCCTTGCGGCGCAATTTTCCTAGTGGCATGGCTTCGCCCCTTTCTCTCAGCTTCGAGCCGCGGTGGTTGGAGGATTGTACCACGTGCCCCACTGGCGTAGGAGATGTGCTACACTTCTTCAAAGAAATTGCTGGAAAAATGTATTTACATCCGTAGGTGTATGGGCTATACTCTGCCGTAACCTTATCGTCGTAGACGTTGAGGTGATTCAACGGCGAACTGAGCGCAGAGGAGGGCTGCAATGGCGATAGAGACCCGTGAGACTCAGAAGCCCATTGGCGCTGCCCTGGCGAAGGGGCTGGGTCCCTTGGAGATGGAGGTGCTGGACGTCATCTGGGAGATGGGGCAGGCGACCTCCAGGGAAGTGTTCGAGAAGATGCGGGAGCGGAAGCGACTTGGGCAGTCGACGGTGCTGACAGTGCTGCGGCGGCTGAGCGACCGTGGCATCCTGCGGCGAGATGCTGGAGGGGAGGTATACCTCTACTCTCCGGTGGTGCCCAGGCATGAGTTGGGTGGCAAGCTGGTGGATGACATAGTGAGCCGGATCTTTGGTGGGTCTGTGGAGCCGGTGATAGCCCACCTGATCAGCCGCTCGGACGTGAAGGGGTTGGATGTAGAGCGGCTGAGAGAGCTGCACGCCGAGTTGGTAAAAGGCTGATTCTGGTAGCCGTTCCATTGAGGGATCTGGACATTTCTCTGAAGGAGCGACACATCCCTTGATGTTGAGGTGACGATGGGATTCATGCTCTGGGAAGACCTGCTACTTGGCAGGCTCCTTCCGAGCGTCAGCAGCACGGTCACTGCTCTCGTCATCGTGCTGCTGGTGATCTGGCTTTTCCGTGTTCGCAACCCTGGGACCAAGCACCTACTCCTCCACCTTCCACTGATCAAGGGTCTGATAGTGCTGGTACGAGGAGTGCCTGCGCCCATGCCCGGATTCGAGGACCGCCACAGGTATGGCTTCCAGGTCTATGATCCCTTTTCCCTTCTCCGCATTCCAGATGTCGCAATCCATGAACTTGTGCCGAAACTCGAACGGGTTTACGTTGCTCCCACCTGGGACGCGGCAGTGGCGCAAGCGGTTTTCTTCATGGCGTTGGGGGCAGCCTTTGGGGTCCTGGCATATCGATGGATAGGGTTGACGCTCTATTACCGGGCTTTACTGTCGCGGCCGGCTGCGACTCGTGAGGAAATGCCCACCCTGCACCGCATTATTGGCTGTCTGGTAGCAGCTTTTGGAGTTTCTTATCCCAGGGTGATCCTTATGGACGAGGTGTCCTTGGTCCCCTGCACTATAGGAGTCAGGCCGCCAACGATCATCCTGCCACGTAGACTGGCGCAGGAATTGGGCGAGAAGCAGTTGGAGGCGGTGCTGGCTCACGAGTTGGCCCACATCTCGCGAGCCGATGGGTTCTGGCATTGGGTGACTCTCTTGCTGAGGGACTTGCAGGCTTTCAATCCCCTGGCTCACTGGCTGTTTCGCTGGTTGTTGGTGGAGCGGGAGAAGGATGCCGATCAGCGAGCTGCTGCAATGACCGGGCGTCCCAAGGAAATGGCCCTGGCTCTCGTAGAGGTGTCTCTTTGGGCCAAGGGTGTGGCGCTTCGGCCGGCGCCCGGAGCAATGTCGTTCCGGGAGAATTTGATGGGTGGGACTGCGGTGGTGGAGGAACGGGTGCGCATGCTATTGGCAGGACCAATGGTCGCTTCGCGGTTGAGGCCGCTGGGTCTCGCCCTACTGACTGTCTATCTGATGTTGGTGCGTGTCTACGTTCACTTCTCTGTGCTTGGTCACCGCATTTCGCTTGAATAGCTTTTTCCTCATCTCATTTCAAGACCGTTACTGCCCTGCTAGCTGCGGATATTTGAGTCCATGTAGAAAGGAGGTGAACGGAGAATGACTTCACTGAACGTGGATGGCGAGCTGTGGACTGCCGAGGGAGTACAGGAGCCCTGCGATGAGGGCGTAGTGGGCCCGCTGTGCTGCTGGTGGGTTGAGTGCTGGATTTAGGTAGAAGGGTTTGACAATGCGATGCATAGCTGCAGATACCTGGTGACCCACCGCCTCAAGAGGGGCGGGTGGTTGGCAATCAATGGACTGTCGGGAGCTGTGGACCTGCTGGATGACTCCACGAAGGAGAAGCTGGAGCTACCGGCCTCCAACGGTCACGGCGATTGGGACCAGGATCTGCTGGCCAAGCTGCGTCGCCGCGGCTACCTGTTCGACACACCGGACGAAGAGGAACGGCTGCTCCTGGCGCAATGGGAGCGCCAGCAGCGCCGCATCCAGGAGCGGCCGTTCGGCTTCGCCCTCTGCCCCACCCATTCGTGTAACCTCGCGTGTCGCTACTGCTTCGAGGGCTCCATAACCAGCAGCCGTCCCCATGTACTCGGGCCCGATGCCGTATCCGCTGCCTTCCAAGTCATAGAGCGGCTCGGCGCCGAACAGCCCTCGCGCAAGCTGGAGATCAGCCTTTTCGGGGGAGAGCCGTTGCTGCCGTCGACCGTGGACGCGGTTCGGCGGACCCTGGAGGAGGCGAAGGCTCGCGGAATGGGCGTCGGGGTGGTGACCAATGGAACCCACCTCTCCACCACCTATCGCGATCTCATGACGCAGTATCGCGATCAGTTCAGCCATTTCCAGATCACGCTCGATGGCCCCCGAGAGGTCCATGATGCGCGGCGGCCCTTCCGCTCGGGCAAGGGGACTTACGATGTGATCGTGGAGGGCATCGACCTGCTGGCGAGCCTGGGGGTGCGGACGGTCGTCCGCGTGAACCTGGACTCGCACAACGTCCGGCACTTGCCGGAACTGGCCGAGATGGCGGTCCAGCGGGGATGGACCGGAAAGGCCAACGTTCGCTTCTCCCTCGCCCCCGTGGCCGACCACCTGGGCACCAGCGATTACGGCGCGAGGCTGCCGGAAGAGCAGTTGGTGCGGGAGGTTGCCGAGGTTATGGCCGCGAGCGAGGTCACCCGCAAGCTGTTCCGGCTAGACCTTTTCCGAAGCGCTGTGCACTTGGGGCACGTGCTGGGTATCACCAGCACGCGGGGTCAGCAGATGTTCCAGTATTGTGAGGCCAACGGGCTGAACAGCTACGTTCTCGGCGCCGATGGCTGCATCTACCCCTGCTCCGAGATGCTGGACCAGCCGGAGTTGGCGATTGGTACCTTCTACCCCACCTTCCGGATCGACGAGGAGAAAGCCGCCCCCTGGCGGCGGCGGAGCATCCTCACCATGCCGAAGTGCCGAAGCTGCGAGGTGGCTACCTTCTGCGGCGGCGGTTGCGCTTACCAGGCGCTCAAGCAGTGCGGCGGTGTGATGGAGCCTGCCTGCTACGGGGCCGAGAAGGTCATGGATGCGTTCCTGGATTGCTTCGGTGATCGTCTGACGTCCAGCTAAGATTCCCCAAGCGCCCCTTCCGGATCGGCCTCTCTGGAGACTCCACCCTGCTGCGTTGTCGCTGTACGGGATATTATGTGGGTGAAATGCGTGGAGTTTTTCAGCTGTGAATTCACATACTTTACAATTCGTGAGTCTCTCGGTACACTCAACTTCTAGCTCCGTGTTGCACACGCGAGGCGGTTCTGTCCAATTATGCGTTGAAGGAGACTAAGTTGGTTGAGGTCCCGTTCGGCCGCAAGCCGATATCTGCCGCCCTGGCGAAGGGGCTGGGTCCCTTGGAGATGGAGGTGCTGGACGTCATCTGGGAGATGGGGCAGGCGACCTCCAGGGAAGTGTTCGAGAAGATGCGGGAGCGGAAGCGGCTTGGGCAGTCGACGGTGCTGACAGTGCTGCGGCGGCTGAGCGACCGTGGCATCCTGCAGCGAGATGCTGGAGGGGAGGTATACCTCTACTCTCCGGTGGTGCCCAGGCATGAGTTGGGCGGCAAGCTGGTGGACGACATAGTGAGCCGGATCTTTGCTGGGTCTGTGGAGCCGGTGATAGCCCACCTGATCAGCCGCTCGGACGTGAAGGGGTTGGACATAGAGCGGCTGAGAGAGCTGCACGCCGAGTTGGACAAGGAGTAGGCGCGGCGCAGCTTTCCGCGAAGCCCAGCGTTCTCCTTTCTGGTTTCTTGTGGGATCGTGGCGGAGGTCTGGGGGACTAATGCCCCAGGACCTCCGCCTGCGTCATTATTGTGTAGCCGGCCATCCCCATCCCCTCAACGGTGTGTCCGGGCGGGTACAGCTCCTGCTTGTGCGCTACGGTGATCCCTGGTGGAGGAGGTTGGAGCACTCGGATGGAAGACGATAGAAGGACCACGACATCACCCGTGGACGTAGCTCAGGCTATAGCTGGTGCGCCATTTCCCTGTTCCAAAGAGCAGTTGCTGGACTACGCCCGGCAGAGAGAAGCCTCCGAGGAGGCCCTGGATACCCTCATGGCTTTGCCCGACGAGCAGTACCAGGATGCACCGGACGTCATGCGATGGGTCCGCGGGTAGCCCTCTTGCCGTCCGGTCTGGCTAGCGTACCGCCGCGGCCATCTCCTGGGCTTGCTCCCTTGACAGATCGGTTGCCAGGGTTAGGGCCGTGTCCCCCACTACCCAGTCGATGATCACGGTGCTGCCTGCCTGGTGGATCTCCGCAGGCACCCCGTTCAGGTCTATGGGCTCCGCGTTTCTGAGAACGGGGAGTTGTAGTTGGGCAGGTCTCTCGATCAGCAATGTGGAAGGGTTCTCGGGGGAGTCTCCGTAGAGGAAGGCGGCTATCGGGGTACCGCTAAAGCTCCCCAGCCGTGCGGACTGCCGTGCAACCCCCGGAGGGAGAGTGGTGGGTTGAAGTACTGGAAACCCAGCCCTATCCTGAAGTTCTTCCAACGTCATGGAACGGTAGTCGAGCATCCCTGCTAGATCCTCCGGCTTCGGCGAGAGGACGTCGACCTGGCTAGGCGGGCTGAAGGCAAAGGCGTCCGCCTCGACCTCGTTCAAGAGGCTGAACTGCTGGTACTCGATGCGCACCAGCACCGAGCCGTCTTGCCTGAGGGCCTCGGCCCTCAGGGGTCCCAGGGTCCGCTCGTCCAGCCACAGCCTGACCATGGCGTAGCGTGGAGTCGGATTCTTCGGGATTATACTCACGACAGTGGCATTCCGGTTGGCTACCTTGGTGGTACCCTCAACAGTCACCTCGCCTAGCTCAGATATCCCTGCTAGAAAGCGTGGGGCTTGGAACAGTTGGATCTGAGGGAGAAGCCTGTCCTGGGGCAGGTAGAGAAAGAGGAGCAGCTGAGCGCTGCTCTGTAGCTCCAGCACATGGTTCTGAATGGGGTCGAAGTAGGTCAGGGTCTGCCCATCGTATACGAAAGCGGAGCCGGCAGGGGCGGCGTTAGCGCTGCCGCGAACCACTTCCAGTTTCATCAGGATTGGCTCTCTGAACCATTGCCGGACGTTCGTGCTGGTCGAATCCGAAGTGCCGGGATTGACCGATACGCTGGCGATCCCCTGGAACCAGTCCAGGTTGGCATAGAGGTTGGAAAGGGCCTTTCTGATGGTCCGTGGCACCGGATCGGTCGTTGGAGAGGGCACCGGCGTTGGGCTACCGGCCGGCACCGGACTCGCGGCCTCGGGCTCGGATGTGGCGGTGGGGATGGCTATTGTCTGCTCTTCAGGAGGTGGACTCACAACATCGCTTTGAGGTGGAGGCCCTGAGACACACCCCTGCGCCATGGCCACAGTGAAGACAGCTATCGCCGCCGTAGCTGCTAGCCTGAACAGCTTGCCTCTGGCAACCATTGCCTCAAGTTTCCCCCCTTCGCTTCTCCACTGCTTCATACCCCATCCAGACACCGCTCAGGAGCGGATCTGGATGGGCTTGCTGATGCTCGGGGAGAAAGCAACAGTTATGCCGTGCTAAAGCCTGCTCGGAGATGGTTCACGAAGCCGTCGGA
>DIXP01000029.1:0-57754 GCA_002436065.1 Chloroflexi bacterium UBA6077 | reverse complement strand
GGTGACCACTTCCGTGAACCATGCTCCTGCTCGCTGTAGATGGTATCGATATTGCAAAGTAGCCCAAACCAGGTTGGCTACGGGGAATAGCCCGATGGAATGCGGTTCGAAGGTGCACGCCCAAGTAGTTGCCAAATGCCCTCACGGAGTCTGACGGTCCCCTGGGGAGCGTACATGATTGAATGGGTGTATCGGTCTTGAGGCGGGTGCAGGAAAGGTAGGTTAGTTTGAGCAACGGGGGTGAAGGGAAGGGGTCCTCGCGACGGCCACTCCTCCTGTTCGCGGTGGGGGCCCTGGTCGTTTTTGTCTTGGCCAGCCTTCCGGCTGAGCAGAGTCAGCAGACGCAAGCCTCTTCGGAGATGGATTTCAGCCAGGTGGCCGCCAATGCCAAGTCCGGCCAGGTCACGCGCATAGTACAGGATGGCGATAACCTGGAGGTTACGCTCGCCAACGGCACCGTGGCGAAGTCCCGAAAGGAGCCCGACACGGGACTGACGGAATCGTTGCGCAACTACGGCGTGACCGATGAGCAGTTGTCCAGGATAGATTTGCAGGTCAAGGGACAATCGGACATGGGGTGGTTCGGATCTCTCTTCTGGCTGTTGCCGTTGCTGTTCATAGGGCTGATGATGATGATGTTTATGAGGCAGGGCAACTCGCAGCCAGGTAATGGGAACATCTTTTCCTTCAGCAAGAGCCGGGCTCGTCGTATCACAGCCGACCAACCGAGCATACACTTCTCTGATGTGGCCGGCGTCGATGAGGCTAAGGAGGAGCTGCAGGAGGTTGTGGAATTCCTCAGGTCGCCCCAGAAATTCAACGCCGTCGGCGCCCGGATCCCCAAGGGCGTTCTCCTGGTGGGACCTCCAGGGACTGGGAAGACGCTCATGGCAAGAGCCGTGGCGGGGGAGGCTTCGGTTCCCTTCTTCCACATCAGCGGGTCCGAGTTCGTCGAGCTGTTCGTGGGTGTCGGCGCATCCAGAGTTCGAGACCTCTTCGAGGAGGCGAAGAAGTCGGCTCCCTGCATCATTTTCATCGACGAGATCGATGCCGTCGGCAGGCAGCGAGGTCGCGGCCTGGGTGGTGGGAACGACGAGCGGGAGCAGACGCTCAACCAGATACTGGTGGAGTTGGACGGATTCGACAAGAACGCTGGGATCGTCGTGCTCGCCGCCACGAACCGGCCGGACATCCTAGACTCAGCCCTTCTACGACCTGGTCGCTTCGATCGACGGGTTGTCCTGGATAGTCCCGACCTGGTTGGGAGGCACGAGATCCTCAAGGTGCACGCCAGGGGAAAGCCGCTGGCCGCGGAGGTGGATCTGGAGAAGACGGCTCGACAGACCCCTGGCTTCTCCGGCGCCGATCTGGAGAACCTGCTCAACGAGGCGGCCATTCTCGCCGCTCGCCGCAATGAGACCACCATCACTCCGGCGGATCTGGAGGAGGCCGTCGATCGAGTGATAGCCGGGCCCGAGCGGAAGGGCAGGCTTATCAGCGAGGAGGAGAAGTGCATCACTGCCTACCATGAGGTGGGCCACGCGCTGGTTGCCTTCTATATGCCTCATTTGGACCCGATCCACAAGGTCACTGTGGTGGCGCGGGGGCAGTCCGGCGGCCACACTAGGCTGCTGCCAACTGAGGACCGGCACCTCTGGACCAGGTCTCAGATGACGGAGATGCTGGCCTTCGCCATGGGAGGAATGGCAGCTGAGGAGATAGTGTTCGGTGAGACCAGCACCGGGCCCAGCGGGGATCTTCAGCAAGCCACGGAGATAGCTCGCAAGATGGTAACGATGTACGGCATGAGCGAGCAGGTTGGGACCGTCAGCCTGGGCTCCACCGGCGTAGTGGACTACCTGGGGACCGATGTGTTGGAGTCGAGGAACTTCAGCGAGGCGACTGCTGCCATGGTGGACTCCGAGATCCGGCGGTTGATCGACCAGGGTCATGCCGAAGCGACAAGGGTGCTGACAGAACAGCGCGAGAGACTTGTCTCGGTGTCCGAGCTGCTGAAGGAGAAAGAGACCCTGAGTGGAGAAGAGGTGGTCAAGCTGCTGGGGGAGCGTCCCCAGGCGAGGGCGGCGTAGTGGCTGGTAGTTGAGGGTTCGTGTGCTATGGCTATGCAGGAAGACAAGTTCAGATCGCTCAAGTTTCTTCCCCCCAAGCCGCCTCCCGGTCTTGTAGATCGTCCACGACTTGCCCGTGCCCTCGCCGATGGCTTGTCAGGGAAGGTCATCCTGCTGACAGCGCCTGCCGGATACGGCAAGACCACTCTCCTGGCATCGATGGTCTCCCAGTGGCAGCTGTTCGCCGACGCCTCTACGGCGACCTCGGTCGCCTGGTATACCCTGGACCGTTCCGACAACGATGCAGCCGCCTTCATGTCGGGACTGCTGGACTCGGTGCGACAGGTAGTGCCGGAATTCGGCACGGCCCTGCGAGCGATTCTGAAAGGGACTCCCGACGCTCGGAGTCAGATCCGTGGCCTGCTGGCCCTGTTCCGTGATGAGCTTCGGGAGGCCGGGCAGGGGGGGCTTGCACTGGTGCTGGACGGTTTTCACGTCCTTGCGGACAGGGCGATCGTCGATGCCCTGGAGTCCTCCTTCCGTGATCCTGAGAACCCCCTGCGATGGGTCGTTGCCAGCCGATCCGATCCGCGCCTCTATCTATCCCCTTTGCGGTCTATCGATTCCTTGGTGGAGTTGGGGGCAGATGACCTCGCTTTTTCCTCTGATGAGGCTCGACAACTGCTCGAGACGCGCTCTGGGGCGGGGGCAAAGCGACGGTTGGTGGAGGCTATCCTTCGGGAAACGAGTGGTTGGCCGTCGGCCGCCAATCTCGCAGCCCTGATTGCCGCTCGGGAGCAGTCCGCCCGTCCCTTCGAGAGGTTGGGGACATCGGAACATGGCTACCGGCGGCTGGTTCGCGAACTGCTAGCAGGGGTGTCGCCCGAACTGAGGGACGGACTGCTGAAGGTTTCACTGCTGCGGTACCTCAGCCCTGAGCTGTGTCGCGAGGCCATTGACCTGCCGAGTCCATCAACCTTCATGGCCAACCTTCGTGCATCCCTGTTGCCCACCCATGAGCAAGGTGACGGGGAAACACTCTGCCTTGAGCCGCAGTTTCGAGGCGCCCTGGAGCAGGAGTGGGCGGATCGGTCACTTCCCCACGAGCAGCGGGCTCTGAAGCGGCGGGTGGCCTCCAACTACCTGTCTTCAGGGATCAGGGACGAAGGTGTCAGATGCCTGCTGGAGGCAGGTGAGGCTGAGGAAGCGGCCAAGGCCATGGAGTGGGCAATTGATGTAGAGTTGGACCAAGGGCATCTCGATCTGGCGCTCCAATGGGTGCAGGCATTGCCCGCCTCCATCAGACGGCAGCACCCTCGCCTGATGGTCCTGGAAGGCAAGCTGGCGCTGGCTCGTGAGAGGGTAGACGATGGCCGCGTCCTGCTGGTGGCGGCGAAGGCCGAACTCGAAGCGTCGGATGACCAGTTGGCGAAGGGCCAACTGCTCGGTGGGTGGGCCGCCTTGCGCCTACTTGAGGGGCGGTACCGCGACGCCTGGAAGGCTGCGGAAGGGGCGATCGGTCACTTCAGTGCAGGAAGTCCGTCGGACAGTGCTGAGGTCTACTGGCTGCTCTCTCGTGCCCTCGAGCTGATGGGAGAGCTGGACGCCGCGTTCCACTCTTGCAGCCATGGGCTCATGGCCGCGGAGCGGAGCCACAAGCAGGACCTGGTTGTCAGGGCGATGCTGCAGCTCAGTCGCCTGGCCTACCAACGCGGTGACCTTAAGGTGGCGCTGGCCATTGGCGCTCGTGCCGCACATCGCTCAGCCCTCTCGGATGCGGAACTCCTGCCCATCAGCTCGGTTGGGGGTATCGCCTCGGCTTCATATCTCGACCGAGGACAGCCACAGGAAGCCGCGCTAGTGGCAGCCAGGGCCCTGGAGGCGAGCGAGCGCCGGAGGGATGATTCAGCACAGGTGCGGGCCTGTCTCGCGCTGGCGAACGGCTGCGAGCGGTTGGGTCAGAGGGAATTCGCCCTGGAGAAGCTCTCTCAGGCTCTTCTCCTGTCAGCCAGACTGCCCTCTCACATGCCTGAGCGTGCCCTTGTACTTCAGAGTGTTGCTGCCTCCCTATTCAGACATGGCAAACGAAGGGAAGCGAAGGAGAAAGCGACTGAGGCGTTGAAGGCAGCGATGGCCAGTTCTCATCCAGTGCTGATAGACCAGTGTCGATTGGCGTTAGCGGCGGGCAAAGCGGACGGTCCACGAGGCTTCCTCGCCCTGCTCCAGATTAGGGGGCTCCGGCGGACTCTCGAAAGGCAGGGTAGTCGTCGGTGGCTTGCCGGTGCGCTCCAACTGATGGCCGTGGGTTACCAGAGGCTGCGGATCGGCCGGCTTGCCCGGAGGAGCCTCCGGAAATCGCTGGAGATCGCGGCGGAAGAGCCCTACGTAGGAGCACCGCAGGGCCTGCCTCTGGATACGGATTCCCTCCTGAGAATGGCCGTCCAGGCCGGCATTTGCCACGAGTCCGTGGGGACTCTCCTGGGCGTTGGAACTCAGGAAGCCCGTGGCATCCTGGCTCCATACTTCGCTCACAAGAAGCCAGCCGTGCGCAAGAGGGCCGAAGAGGCCATGGCAGGACTCGATATGGGAGTTGGAAAGGGGCAGGAGGTGCGCCTGTTGTGGCCTGGGCTTCCTGAGGGTGAGGGTGATCAGCCAGCGGAGTTGTTCCTCCGGACCTTCGGGGGCCTGGTGCCATACGTGGGCGGCCAAGCGGCGGAATGGCCGTCGGCGGACGCCAGGAATCTGGTGGCCTATCTTCTGGTCAATCGGTCTCTGCCTATTCCACTCGAACGAGCACTTGGCGAGCTGTGGCCCGGTGTGGAGGCGGCTCAGTCCAACCTGCGTCTTCAGGTGGGCCTTTATCAGCTACGTGAGACCCTTGGGGCGGGTTATCCACCTATCGACCCAGCTCTTGATGGTGAGGGAGTGCTGTTCTGGGACGGGGCCGGTTGCTCTGTGGATTCCGAGGCTTTCCGCGAGGCGATCGAGCGGGCTCACCAGCAGTTGGGAGAGGGGAGTGATCCAGTCATTCCGTCGGCCGCGGTGTCTCTCCTTGAAGAGGCGGTGGATCTCTACAGGGGGGCCTTCCTGGCCGACGTCGATTTCGATTGGTGTCGATCGGAGCGGGGCGAGATGCGTTCACGACTCCAATGGGCCCTTAGGGTGTTGGTGGATTATTACATGGCGCGGCGGGAGTGGGGTCAAGCGGTCAACCATGGTACCAGGTTCTTGAGAATAGCCCCCCTTCAGGAGGAGATGGCCCGCAACCTGATGATCTGCCATCACCAGATGGGTGACAGAGATGGCACTCTTGCTACCTACTTGGAGTTGAGAAGGCAGATAGCTAGGAAGAGAGCCTCCTGGCCGTCCAAAGAAACCCAGGAGTTACGTGTGCAACTACTTGGGATGTAACGGCGGCATGGTTCGCGACTGTGGTGACATTGCTGTAGGGGCGACCCGCGGTCGCCCTGCCCATTCGCCGGCCTGCCCCGCCAGGGCGACCGGCCGGTCGCCCCTACTGTTACGCCATCTCGCCTGTTGTCTGAACCATGCCGTAACGGCCGGCCACTGGCATGGAACTGGCGGAAGACCCATGGGGCGAATGGCGCGGCATACAGGTGACGCACGATACTAAGGGAGGAAGGCAATGGATCTCGACGCGGCGGGTTTCGTAATCGACAGGCTGGATCTGGCCAGGCATGCCTTGCGAGAGGCTCAGCAGGTGCTTGGCAAGTCCTCTCAGCGAGAGGACGATGACCTCTGTCGCATGCTCGACGAACTGCTCGACAGGGTCGAGCATGTGGATACGCTGGTCAAGGCCGGCTCCTATTCGGCGTAGCACCCTGTTGCGGTCGTCGTGTCTGATGGCGGCGGATCGCGGCATGTTTCGTGCAGCTCTGACATGGCAGTACAGAGGGAGTCTAGTCGGGGTGAGTGCTGGCTATGCCATCGGTACGACAGGGTGCTTCCCCTCCGGCCATCGGCTCTGCTCCCACTTGTAGCGAGGAAGGGTCGATGATAGTCAGACAAGGCGAGAAGCGGCTCTCCGGGCGCGGCCACATCGGGAGCGAATGGGAGGCTGGGGCAAGATCGCTGGCCAGGGCGGTCAAGCTGCTAAGGATCGCTGACGATTCGGAAGGGACTGTGTGGGAAGCAGTGCGGCTTGCAGCCGAAGAGTTGGGTGTACCATGTGCCATCTATCCTGCTCTGGAAGGACCGCCAGGACGTTTCGATTCGATGGTTTACCACCCGCCAGACTCATGGGTGATCGCCGCCCTGCGGCAGTTGCCGAGTGAAGTGACGGGGGGCGACGCCAACTCGATTGTGACACTCCCGGATTTGGAGATTCCTGAGTCTGGTCGGGGCGTGCAGGGGGACGCGGTGGATCCCGGAGAGAGTCTGGAAGCCCCAACGCCTTTGGCGACGCCTCTTTCCCTGCTGGTAGTGCCTATCCGACACGAGCATTTGCGGCTCGGGACGTTGGTTTGCCTCGCGCCACGCGGCAATGCCCTGGGAGAGGCAGATCTCGCCCATGCCGTCGTCCTCTCAGAGCTGATCGCTATGGCCTTGAAGGCGCAGAGGGTGCAGTCCGAACAGAGGAGAGCCTTGAAGCTCAGGGATATGTCCATCTCTGTGGCCTCGCACGAGCTTGGGAATGCCCTGGCCACAACCAGGTCATTGGTCCAGATGAGCCTGCGGGTGATACGGCGAGACGACCCCGACACAGTGGCCAGAGTGAGTCATCACCTCGAGACCATGCTGCGCCAGGTCGACTGGCTCACTGAGCTAACGCGGGATGTGTTCGACCAAAGCCGCATAGATGCCGGGTGCATCGGACTGCGCAGGGGGCCTACCAGCCTGAACTCGGTGGTGGTGGGCGTGGTCGAGCGCTTTCAATCGGTCTTGGCTGAGCGCCCTCGGCATCAGTTGAAGGTGGAGTTGCCTCAAACCCAGTTGGTGGGCGTATGGGACCGGGAGCGCATCGACCAGGTCGTCACCAACCTGCTCGCCAACGCCATAAAGTACTCACCGGCAGGAGGACTGCTGAAGGTACAGGTGGGGCGGAGAGAGGGCGCCGGCCTCAGATTGGAGGGTGGTGTCGATGGGTGCGAGGGGCGTTCTGCCACATCTGCGTCGGCGGTGGTCGCGGTGTCCGACAGGGGCGTCGGGATCCCGCCGGGACAGCTCCAATCCGTCTTCGAACCCTACTTCAGAGCCAGTAATGTGTCGAAGGAGATATCCGGCGGACTTGGGTTAGGGCTTCACATCTGCAAAGGCATCGTGGAGTCCCACGGCGGGGAGATATGGGTGGAGAGTGAGTTGGGGAAGGGCAGCACCTTCTACTTCAGCCTGCCGTTGGAGGGGATCCAGTAGAGGACTACCGCATGGCTCGTCCTGCCCGGACGACTCCTGCATAGGGAGATGGAGGTAAGGGGAGGGTGAGCCAGAAAGTGTCCTGCTACGAGAGCAATCGCTCGATGACTCGGTGGCGAACGATGAGCCGAAGGGCGCCGAACCAGGCTGCCACGACCAGGAGTATCATTAACCAGCGCGAGGCTTGGAGCGGCACCAGTTCCAGGTAGTGCTGCAATGCCGGCAGGTAGAGTACCACGAGATAGCCGAAGCATATCGACGCCGCGAGGGCCACGATGCGGTGGTCGGAGAGCAACTGGTCAAGGGAAGCGTCCAGCGGGTGCCAGATAAGGATCAGGGCGAGCGCACCGCTAATCACCGCAGTCGTGACCACTACCGTGCGTGCCTGCGCGACGTCCGCCCCGAGGCCGATCAGGGTGAGCAGGTACAGCGATGTGGCTGCCAGGGCGCTGGTGGCGCCGACCTCCAGGACGACCACGGCCAACTCCCCAAGACTCTCGCGGCATGGTGCTGTTGAACCTGCCCAGGCGACGACGAACAGGGCGGGTATACCCACTGTGAGAAAGGCGATCAACGCTGCGTGGGGCGGCAAGAGCGGGAATGGGGCGCCGATCGAGCTGCTGCCCAGGATCAGTCCGATGGTGGCCACGTCTCGTATGAGGAACAGCATGATGAGCAACAGCATTCTGGTGATGATGCGGCGCCCTTCGGTCAGCGCCTTGGGGAGCGTGGAGAAGGAATCGGTGAGAAGGACGATACCGGCTAAAGCGCGGGCAGCGGGGCTGCCACTGCGCATAGCCACCGCCGTATCAGCCTGTGTCAGCGCCAGGACGTCGTTGACACCGTCGCCGATCATCGCGACGTTGCGCCCTCCGGACTGCAGGGATCGAAGGATGAACTGCTTCTCGTCGGGCGAGATGCGGCCGAAGATGGCCGCGTCCTCAATCACCCTCTGTTGCTCTTCGGGGGGGAGTCCGAACAGTTCAGGTCCGGAAACTGCCGACGTGGAGGAGGGCAGACCAGCGACGCTCGCAACTGCTTGCACTGTTTGAGGATGGTCACCCGAGATGATCTTGACCGAGACGCCCTGCTGGTCCAGCGCCTGCAGCGTGGAGGCGGCATCCGCGCGTACCTCGTCCTCCAGTGCAATCAGGGCTAGCGGCACCAGGTTGTTCGGTAGATGGGGAACTCCTTCCCCCTGGGGCAGCCCTTCCGGCGCCATTGCAAGCAGGAGAACGCGCCGGCCGGCTTCGACCAGCTGTTTGCTCGCCTCCGATGCGCCGGTCGCAGCCCGGGACTGTCCCAGCACGACTTCTGGAGCGCCTAACACGAAGCTGCCCAAGGAGGGGCAGCTGTCTGTGAAGGTCAGCGCGCTCCATTTCCTCTCGGAGGAGAAGGGTATCACCGAGGTGACCGGGCAGGGCTCCGATGGCAGACTGGATGCTATGGCCTGAAGGGTCGCGTTCGGCTCCGGGAGACTGGCCGCGAACAGCCCAATCAGCTTCTCGATCGGCTGCGGCCCCTGGGCCAGCGGGACGATCTCTCGCACCGAGAGCTGTCCACTGGTGAGCGTGCCCGTCTTGTCGATGCACAGGACGTCGGCACGGCTGAGTGACTCCACCGCGTTCAGATCCTGAACCAACGCACCGCATTGGGCAAGTCGCAGCGCACCGACGGAGTAGGCAACCGTGGACATCAGCAGCAGGCCCTGTGGCACGAGGGTGGCCATGACGGCGGTGGCCCGAATGGCGTCGACGAGTGGCACACCCCGGAAAACGAAGCCCACGACCTGGATCACGGTGATAGTGACCACGATCACCAGCAGCACCCGGAGCACCCTGTCGAGCAGTCTCTGGGTTGGGGTGCGCCGGTGGCGGTACGTCCTCGCCACGGAGGTCAATCGCTGGGCGTAGCTGGCTTCGCTGATTCGTTCGGCCACGTAGACGCCCGTCCCGGCGACGCAGAAGCTGCCGGAGAGGACCTTGTCTCCCGCTGTCTTGGCCACTGGCTCGCTCTCGCCGGTCAGGAGCGACTCGTCCACCTCCAGGCTCTCGGCGCGAACCAAGACCCCGTCGACAATGATCGGTTCACCCCTGGACAGGGCAAGGTACTCGCCCAGCACCACCTCGGCCTGGTCGATGCTCTGCTCGCGTCCGTCTCGAACAACGCGTACAGGGACACGGGCCAAGAGGGCGATCCTGTCCAATCGCAGCTTCGCCCGGATCTCCTGGGCAGTGCTTATTCCCACGCTGAAGAGGACCAGGCCGCCAGTCAACACAGCATCCCGGGATTGCCCTACCGCCAGGAGCAGCACCACTGCGAGGGCCAGGATCGCGTTGAAGATGGTGAGGATGTTGCCCTTGAGGATGTCGCCGATGGGCCGGCTGGTCGAGGGTGCGGTCCGGTTGACCTCCCCACGCGCGCGCCGTTGCCTGACCTCGTCCGATGTTAGCCCAGAGACCGGGGGTGCATCTGATGCACCTGGGATCCTCGCCGCTTCCCTATACATCGATGCTCCTGAGAACAGATCGATTGACGCGTACGGGGGCTCTTTCATTGCTCCAAAGCCGGACGAAGTGTCCAACGGAGATGGCGGCTTCGGGCTTCATCAGCTTCAATGCACTCGGTGTGCCATTCTGAGATGATGCGTAGAAGTCCACGAATCCACTAGAAAGCTCCTTGAATGGGTTGCCATGATCTGGTATAGTGCGAGTGGCGATGGTGACGTCGCCAGGCGCCCGATGGCCTTTAATCCGGTCCTGTGAGTCCGGGAAGGAGTAGGCGATGGATAGCGTCAACGTGCGATCCTCTTGCCCGGCAGCGAGTCGGGACGAGGGGATTTTTTTTGCCCAGTGCGGGAGGATGGAATGGCAGATAAGGTGATCATGACCGCCGACGACGTGCGGCGGGCTCTCACCCGTATGGCTCACGAGATCGTCGAGCGCAACCACGGCACGGACGGACTGGTGCTGGTGGGGCTGCGCACCAGGGGTGTGCCGCTGGGTCACAGGATTGCGTCGCGGATCCTGGAGTTCGAGGGCAAGCCCGTCCCGCTGGGGCAGCTAGACATTACCCTCTACCGCGACGACGTGCTAACACGGGGTCCAATGCCCCTCGGCCCCACGGCCATCCCGGTCGACATCACCGAGAAGCGGGTTGTGGTCGTGGACGATGTCCTCTACACCGGGCGGACTATTCGCGCGGCTATGGATGCCCTGATCGACCTTGGGCGTCCGCAGGTTATCCAGGTCATGGTGCTGGTCGATCGAGGGCATCGGGAACTCCCCATTCGGGCCGACTACGTGGGCAAGAACGTGCCCACCTCTCGCGAGGAGGACGTGGAGGTCCGCGTGGTGGAGGTCGATGGCGTGGACGAAGTGGTGCTCAGTCGATAGGAAAGGAAGGTCGAGAATGGCAGACTCCGTGATCGATGGACGCAGCACCCTCGCGGTGGGATACAGGAGCGGCTCGGCCGACAATGGCCCTGCGCCATTCCGGCGCAAGCACCTACTGGACCTGGACGACTTCTCGGAGCAGGAGATCACCAGGGTCCTTGACACCACCGACATCATGATGGAGATCCTCAGGCGCCCCATTAAGAAGGTCCCGACGCTCCGCGGCAAGACCGTGGTCACCCTCTTCTATGAGGCGAGTACCAGGACACGGGTCTCCTTCGAGATCGCCGCCAAGAATCTGGGAGCCGACACCGCCAGCATCGCTGCTAGCAGCAGCAGTGTGAGTAAGGGGGAGTCGTTGGTGGATACCCTCTGCACCCTCCAGGCGCTGGGGGCCGATGCCGTGGTCATTCGACACTCCTATTCTGGGGCGCCCTACCTAGCTGCTCGCCACCTGAAGGGCTCGGTGATCAACGCGGGGGATGGCTGGCATGCGCACCCCACTCAGGGGCTTCTCGATGCATACACCATTCGGACCAGGTTGGGCCGGATGGATGGCTTGAAGATGGTGATCCTGGGCGACATCCTCCACAGCCGGGTCGTCCGGTCCAACATCTGGGCACTCACCAAGCTGGGTGTCGATGTGACCTTGTGTGGTCCGGCAACCCTGATGCCCTCATGGTTCATCCAGGAAGCGGCGAGGAACGACGGGGTGGTGATGCCCGGCCTCCGGGTCTCCTACGATCTGGACCGGTGCATAGAGGGGGTAGATGTTGTGATGGCGCTGCGGCTCCAGCTGGAGCGGATGCAGGCGGGGCTGCTGCCGAGCACCCGAGAGTATGTCCGCATGTACCAGTTGAACTCGGACCGACTCAAGAGGGCGAAGTCAGGCGCGTTGGTGATGCACCCTGGCCCGATGAACGAGGGGGTGGAGATAGCGGCCGATGTGGCCCACGGCGCGCAATCGGTGGTCGAGGAGCAGGTTTCCAATGGGGTCGCCGTCCGAATGGCGCTGCTGTACCTGCTGATAGGCCCCAACAAGGACGTTCCCGTGGAGGGCGAGAGGCGATGAGCGAACTGTGGATAGTCAACGGTCGAGTCATCGATCCGGGCCAGGACATCGACGAGATCACCAACCTGGTAGTGGCCGACGGCAAGGTCGAGGAGGTGGGCGCGATCCAGGCTCCCAGCTATCTTCCGTCCGAACAGATCATCGATGCCTCTGGGAAGGTCGTCTGTCCAGGTTTCGTGGACCTTCACGTCCATCTGAGGCAGCCGGGGTACGAGGAGAAGGAGACGATTCTGACCGGTACCCTGGCGGCGGCTGCCGGCGGTTTTACCACCGTCGTCGCCATGCCCAACACCAGACCCACCATCGACACGCGGGCCGATGTGGAGTTCGTGATGGAGACCGGCCGGCGGGAAGGGGCCGTGCGGGTGTACACGACGGGCTCTGTCACCAAAGGCCAGAAGTCCGAGGAACTCTCCGAGTTGGGAGAGATGGCCGAGGCCGGCGCGGTGGCCTTCACCGACGATGGCCACACCATCACGAACGCCAAGCTGATGCGCCATGCCCTGGAATACGCCCGCATGCTGGGCCGTCCTATCGCGCAGCACTGCGAGGACCCCTCCCTGGTGGCCGGCGGCTACATGCACGAAGGGCGCATCTCGGCCCTGCTCGGGCTCCGGGGGAACCCCTCGGCGGCAGAGGAGACCATGGTCGCGCGGGACATTGCCCTTTGCAGGCTCACGGGAGGCCGCGTTCACTTCCAGCACGTCAGCACAGCAGGGACCGTGAGGCTGATCCGGGCGGCCAAGGAGGAGGGGCTTCCGGTCACTGCCGAGGTAACCCCACACCACTTGACGCTCACGGACGATTGGGTGGCCGGTGGCAAGTGGGTATCCCCGAGGATCCTGGATAGGTGGGGCCATATCCCCACCTATCCATACGATACGAACACCCGGGTTGCTCCACCTCTCCGTGGGGAGGAGGATGCGGATGCGCTATTGGAAGCCCTTCGGGATGGTGTCTTCGATGCCATAGCCACCGACCACGCGCCCCACACCACAGTGGATAAGGACTGCGAGTATGGCCTCGCGGCCAGCGGCATCTCCGGTCTGGAGACGGCAGTGGGAGCGCTGATGTGGCTGGTGCACCGGGGCGACTTGGACCTGCCAACCATGGTACGATATCTAACGGTGGAACCGGCTCGCACCTTTAAACTACCAGCCGGCACCCTGCGCCACGGGGCTCCCGCCGACATCACCATAGTCGATCCTGACCTGGAATGGAAGGTGGAACCAGAGGGGTTCTTCTCCAAGGGAAAGAACACTCCGCTTGCTGGTGTCACCTTCCGCGGCAAGGCGGTCACGACGATGGTTGGCGGGCGAGTGGTGTACCAAGCACCGTAAACAGGGTTACTGCGAGGCTACGTTGAGCAAGAAAGTCGCAATCCTAGTGCTCGAAGACGGATCTGTCTTCGAGGGGACTCCCTTCGGCTCCGAGGTGGAAGCCGAGGGGGAAGTAGTCTTCAACACCTGCATGACTGGCTACCAGGAGGTATGCTCCGACCCATCCTATCGTGGCCAGATGGTGGTGATGACCCACCCTCAGATAGGTAATTACGGCGTTACCGCCGAAGTGAGCGAGTCGGTGCAGCCCTGGCTGGCTGCCCTGATTGTGAGAGACTACGCCCCATACCACCACCATTGGCAGAGTCAGGAGAGTCTCAGCGACTGGCTGGCTCGCCACGGGGTACCAGGGGTACAGGGCATCGACACTCGGGCGCTGACCAAGCTGCTGCGCACCAAGGGTACCCAGCGGGCGAGGCTGTTTCTGCGGGAGGCTTCGCCGGATGACTCCGAACTGGAGGCCATGCTGAACGAGACTCAGCAGGTGCGGTCGCTTTCGGAGAAGGATCTGGTGACTGAGGTCAGCGGCGCAGGCTCGAAGGCCGATGTCCTCCAGGTTGGATATCGGGGAGACGGCCCTCACATCATCACGCTGGACTGCGGCGTCAAGCATAACATCATCCGCTCTCTGGTGCAGCGAGGCGCGCGGGTGACCAACCTTACCCACCGCACGACGCTGGACGAGATGATGAGCTTCGCACCGGATGGCGTGCTGGTCTGCAACGGTCCGGGCGACCCGGCAATGCTGGATGCGGTGGTTGAAACCTGCCGAGGGCTGCTCTCCGCCAGGGTGCCGCTCTTTGGTATCTGTCTGGGGCACCAGATACTCGGTAGGGCCATCGGCGCCACCACGAGTCGGCTGAAATTCGGCCATCATGGGGGCAACCATCCAGTCAAGGAGTCTGTCACCGGACGGGTGGATATCACCTCTCAGAACCACGAGTTCCAGGTGGATGCCGACTCTATACCCGTGGAGAGCGGGTTCTACGTCAGCCACCGCAATCTGAACGACGGCTCTGTCGAAGGGCTTGCCCACTCTGCTCTGCCAGCGTTCTCTGTGCAGTACCACCCTGAGGGCTGTCCGGGCCCCCAGGATAACCAGTACCTGTTCGACAGGTTCATTTCTATGGTCAAGGATGCCGGGGGAAGCCGTGCTAGATAACTCGATCAAGAAGGTCCTGGTTATAGGGTCGGGACCGATCGTCATAGGCCAGGCGGCGGAATTCGACTATGCTGGCACGCAGGCGTGCAAGGCGCTGCGTGAGGAGGGTATCACCACTGTTCTCGTGAACTCCAATCCGGCCACCATCATGACCGACGACGAGATTGCCGACGTCATCTACGTCGAGCCACTCACGGTCGAGGTGCTGGAGAGGGTGATCGATCGAGAGCGTCCGGATGGCCTGTTACCGACTTTGGGTGGTCAGACCGGCCTCAACCTGGCCGTCGAGGTCGCCGATGCCGGCATTCTCGAAAGGTATGGTGTGCGGCTGCTGGGGACTCCCCTTGACACGATCAAGCGGGCCGAGGACCGAGAGCTGTTCAAGAAGATGCTGCTGGAGATCGGCGAGCCGGTTCCGGAGAGCATCATCGCCCAGTCGGTGGAGGAGGCGAAGGCGTTCGCGGAGGAGATCGGCTACCCCTTGATCATCCGACCGGCCTATACCCTCGGCGGCACGGGTGGTGGTATTGCCGATGATGAGACATCTCTACGGACCGTAGTCCGGGGCGGCCTCGATGCGAGCCCGATCCACCAGGTGCTGGTGGAACGGTCGCTCATCGGCTGGAAGGAGATGGAATACGAGGTGATGCGGGACGCTGCCGACAACTGCATCACCATCTGTAACATGGAGAACATCGACCCGATGGGGGTCCACACGGGCGATTCCATCGTGGTTGCTCCCAGCCAGACCCTCTCCGACCGGGAGTACCAGATGCTCCGGTCGGCCTCCCTCAAGATCATTCGGGCCCTGGGTATCCAGGGAGGATGCAACGTGCAGTTTGCCCTGGACCCGAACTCACGCGACTACTATGTGATCGAGGTGAATCCCAGGGTCAGTCGCTCCTCGGCCCTGGCCTCCAAGGCCACAGGATATCCCATTGCGCGAGTCGCGGCTAAGGTCGCGGTTGGACGCCGGCTGGACGAGATCCCCAATGCCGTCACCCAGAAGAGCACCGCGGCTTTCGAGCCTGCCTTGGACTATCTGGTCGTCAAGATTCCCCGCTGGCCGTTCGACAAGTTTCCTGGCGGCGACAGGACCCTCGGCACGCAGATGAAGGCCACCGGCGAGGTGATGGCGATCGACCGCTGCTTCGAGGCGGCGCTGCAGAAGGCCGTGCGCTCCCTTGAGCAGGGCGGGCGGACCCTTCTATGGGAGGATCCGACCTGGAAGGAGGGGTGCGCCGATGAGGTCATGGCCAAGCTGCGTTCCCTTATCGCATCCCCCAACGACCGGCGGCTCTGGGCTGTCATGGCGGCCCTCCGGCGAGAAATGACCTGGCAGGAGATCTACGAGATCTCAGGTATCGATCCATTCTTCCTCTCCAAGTTGTCAAACATCGTAACCATGGAGAGGCGGTTGTTGACTGAGAAGATGAGCCGAGGGCTGATGAGGGAGGCGAAGCGGCTAGGCTTCTCCGACGGGCAGATCGGCAGATTGGCCGACATGCTGCCCGAGCAGGTGAGGTCGATCCGACAGCACTGGGGCATCACTCCCGTCTACAAGACTGTGGATACGTGCGCGGCGGAGTTTGCCGCCGCGACCCCTTACTTCTACAGCAGCTACGAGGTGGAGAACGAGGCGCCTCCTCTGGAGGGCCGGTCGATTGTGGTGCTCGGTTCCGGCCCTATCCGCATCGGGCAGGGTATCGAGTTCGACTACTGCAGCGTCCGGTCGGCCATGGAGCTTCGGGATGCCCATGTGAACAGCATAATGGTCAACAGCAACCCTGAGACTGTGAGCACCGACTTCGACGCTTCCTCGCGCCTCTACTTCGAGCCGCTGGACGAAGAGAGCGTGCGGAACATCCTGGAGAACGAGACGACGGAGCCTCCCATGGATGGGGGGGAGGTAGCGCTCTCCACATCGGTGATCGTCCAGTTCGGCGGCCAGACTGCCATCAACCTGGCGGAACCGTTGGAGAAGTCCGGTGCACGTATAGTTGGTAGTGGCGTTGAGGCGATCGACCTGGCGGAGGATCGGAGGCGCTTCGAGGACTTCCTGAACAAGCTTGGCATCCCGCAGCCGCCCGGCGCGGGTGTGACCAACCTGGAGGAGGCGCTGCTGACGGCCCAGACCATAGGCTACCCCGTGCTGATCCGCCCTTCTTACGTACTTGGCGGGCGAGCCATGGAGATCGTCCACAACGCCAGCGAGATGGTGCGTTACATCTCCTCGTCGGCGGAGTTCAACGGAAAGCGCCCCTTCCTTATCGACAAGTACCTGGGTGGCAAGGAAGTTGAGGTGGATGCCCTCTGCGACGGTGAGCAGGTGCTGATCCCGGGGATCATGCAGCACATCGAGCGGGCGGGCGTCCATTCCGGCGACAGCATGGCGGTCTATCCCGCCCTGGACCTCACGGTCCGAGAGGTGGAGGCGATAGTCGACTACACCACCCGCATGGCGCTGGGTCTTGGCGTGCTCGGCTTGATGAATGTCCAGTACGTGATCTACCAGCGAGAGGTGTTCGTGATCGAGGTGAATCCTCGGGCCAGCCGGACGGTGCCATTCATCAGCAAGGTGACGGGAGTGCCGATGGTGAAGGTGGCAACCCGGATCATGCTGGGGCAGAGCCTGGCGGAGCAGGGCTACGGCGGTGGGCTGTGGCCAGAGCGGAACCTGGTGGCCGTCAAGGCGCCGGTGTTTTCCATGAGCAAGCTGTCCATGGTGGATACCTACCTGGGTCCTGAGATGAAGTCCACAGGCGAGGTGATGGGAGTCGACCTGGACTTCTCGTCGGCGTTGGTCAAGGCGCTGATGGCCTCGGGGATGATGTTGCCTCCGAGCGGGGCGCTGCTCTTCTCCGTCAGCGATCGGGACAAACCCGAGACGCTGGACATCGCCCGTAGGTTCCACGAGTTGGGCTACGAGCTGTATGCCACAGAGGGGACAGCCAGGCTGTTTGAGGCAGTGAAGCTACCGGTGAAGATGGTGACCAAGAAGCTGGGCGAGGGCCATCCCGACTCCGTGGACGCGATCCGTGAAGGCCAGGTGCAGGGAGTGGTGAACACCATGTCGGGCGACCGCATCCCAATGCGCGACGGCTTCGAGATCCGTCGGGCGGCCGCCGAACACCGTGTGCCCTGCTTCACTTCCCTGGACACTGCCCGTGCCGTGGCGGAATCACTCGCGACCCGCGGCCGCCACTACAACGTGTGGCCGCTGAGGGAGTACCGCGAGTTCGAGAAGAAAAGGAAGTAGGCGCTACGCGGCAAGATGAAGCTCGAAACCGCTGAGGTCCTGGAGAACGGCCAGGTTACGGCCGACATGTGGGCGCTGAGGTTGCGCGCGCCCCAGATCGCGCGGGAGGCGCGGCCTGGTCAGTTCCTGCACGTCAGGGTGGGGGACGGCCTGGATCCACTGTTGCGGCGACCGATCAGCCTGCACCGCATAGGTGAGGACACAGTCGATCTGCTGGTAAGACCCGTGGGGAAGGGTAGCTGGCAGATCGCTAGGAAGATGCCTGGCGAGACATTGGACTGCATGGGACCTCTTGGCAACGGCTTCAGCATCCATCCCTCTGCGAGGCACCTCCTGTTGATCGGCGGTGGCTGCGGCATCGGGCCGATGGTTGGGTTGGCCGACCTGGCTGTGGAGAGAGGGCTGTCGGTAGTGCTGCTGTTTGGCGCGCGCTCCGCGGATGGGGTGTATCCGGCGGCTCTGCTGTCGCCGGAGGTGGAGTACTCCGTGGCCACCGACGATGGTTCTCTGGGACACCAGGGTCTGGTGACCGATCTCCTTCCGACCTACCTCGGTTGGGCTGATGCGCTGTATGCTTGCGGACCGCGGCCCATGTTCCTCTCGCTGCTCGACATAATGCGTCGCGCCAACTCGAACAAGACCGTTCAGCTGTCTTTGGAGGAGAACATGGCCTGTGGGGTGGGCGCTTGCTTCGGGTGTGTCGTCGAGACCCGCGCGGGCGAGATGAAGAGCGTATGCGCGGACGGCCCTGTATTCGAGATGAGGGATCTTGTGTGGAGATAAACGAAGTGCCGATGCTTCTCCTCAAGCACTCGATACCCAGTTCGGTAGCGGAATGAACGCAGAGTTATCCGTAGAACTGGCTCCCAACCACAAGCAGGGGCTACGTTTGACCAACCCGGTGATGGTGGCCTCGGGTTGCTTTGGCTGGGGAGTAGAGTACGCCAAGCTGATAGACATTCAGCGGCTGGGAGCCATAGTCTCCAAAGGGACGACGCTGCGGTCGAGGAAAGGCAATCCGATGCCTCGCCTGGCTGAGACCCCGGCAGGGATGCTGAACGCCATCGGGCTGCAGAACCCCGGTGTCCACCGGGTGATCAGGGAGAAGGCGCCACTGTGGGCATCCTGGCGAGTCCCCGTGCTGGTGAACGTGGCGGGCGAGACTGTAGAGGAGTTCTGCGAGTGCGCGCAGCTGTTGGATGGGGTACAGGGGGTAGCTGGCATCGAGTTGAACGTCTCCTGCCCCAACGTGCTGGCCGGCGGTGCGGTTTTCGCCTGCGATCCTACGGCGGCTGCGGAGGTGACGGCGGCCGTCCGGCGCTCCACCGACCTGCCCTTGATGGTCAAGCTCTCCCCTAACGTTGGCGACATTGTATCCATCGCACTGGCGGTGGAGGAGGCCGGCGCCGACTGCATATCGCTGATCAACACGCTGCTTGGAATGAAGATCGACATCCGGCGTCGCCGCCCATTCCTCGGCAATTCTACGGGTGGGCTGTCCGGTCCGGCCGTGCGGCCTGTGGCGCTTCGGATGGTGTACCAGGTAGCCCAGGCGGTCCGGGTTCCCATCGTCGGGCTTGGGGGCATAACCTCCATCGAGGATGCGCTGGAGTTCCTGATGGCCGGCGCCTCGGCGGTGCAGGTGGGCACGAGCCTCTTCGTGGACCCCACAACTCCCCTTCGCCTGATCGATGGCCTCGCTCAGTTCATGGAGCAGGAGAGGATCCCCAGCCTGCCCTCCCTCGTTGGAGCTGCTAATCCGCGCTTTCTCGGCCCAGCCTAACCCACTGTTCTCCCTGCTGGAATCGATAGGAGCGGCATCGCCACCGCGACACCGCCCCTTTTGTTACAGCGGGCAGCCGGTCCTTTAACAGAACCGGCTGCGGCACTGCCTACTTTGGCAGGGAGAACCCAAAAGCACAATGCGTTCCAAGCCGGCTTCTTCCCGAACATGGTGAGCCGTACGTCTAGCCGTTGCCGTTCCCCGTCTCGGAGCGCCCGTTGGCTTCAGCGTTGCCCTATCCACAGCGACGCCCCTCCCTGCCGCATTTCCCCTTGGTACAGCTGCCATTCGGACCAGGAGGACCGTGGCTCGAAGCCAGCCGGTGGACGGGAGGCGAAGTCAGCCGCGACACGGCTGTCCAGTCCGGGCACCGGCTTGGAAGGGACTAGGATGTAGGGAACGAAGAGGGAGGGCTGGCTCTCCGCCACGCGGTACAACCCATCCACGGGCAAGAGGAACGGTTCCGCCGTGCCTGCCCTCGCCATCAGCCGGTAGGCAATGCGGTCGTCCGCCAACACGCTCCGGCGAGGCATCTGGCCCAGATGCCTCCCAATCGTCACCTCCTCTTGGTCTCCTACCCCCGCGACGCCTGACGTAGCTGCACGCGCCCACCGCGCCATCTCTCCCTGCATCGGAGCGGTGAGTCCGACGGCGACGTGGATTGCGGCAGCCGCCATCAACAGGGGCCATAGCTTCCTTGGCATGTCGGGGCGCATGGCTATCAGGGCCGTCACTGTGTATGTGCAGATCGCGAAATGGTCCGGATACGCCCACCCCAGCATGCGCACAGCGGTGATGATGAGCGCGGGCACCAGGAACACCAGCAGGCGAATCGGCCGGAGGGCCGCGAGCATCAGCCCGATGGCCAGATAGAGCGGCGACGCGAGCAGGTCGCCGAGGGTGGATTGCATGGCTAGCCGCCAGCCTGGTGAGAGGTCCATGGCGTGTGGCTGCGCGTGAGCCAGGAGGCCGGGGCTTGCGGAGCGCAGGAAGTACACTGGGTCACCGGTGAAGGCCCAGCTGATGTAGGCCCACGCGCCCGCGGATACGGCAACTGGAAAAATCAGGACGAGGCCGGCTGAAGTCCCCAGTCCCGGCCCTCGGCCGGCGGCCATTCTTGGTGTGAGCAGCACGTAGACGGCGGTGTACAGAAGGGCGTACTGGCTTACGAAGAGGGCGGCGCCCAGCGACAACCCCGCTGTGAAGCCGGCCTTGGTCTCCCCCTCGCGCACGAACGCCAGGTAGTTGGCCCAGGAGGTGACCAGCAGCAGGAGGGCAAGAGTCTCCGTCAGCGACTCGGTAATGACGTAGAGGCTGGCCGGTGTGGCCAATGCACCGACGAGCAGGGCCGCGCGGGCAAGGGGAGGCATGGGCAGGGTGCGAAGGTGCCTCCACAGCAATTGCCCCAGGTAGCCTCCGGCCATGGCCGATAGGACAGTCAAGGCGACCATGTTGGGCCAGGGGAACAGCAGGAAGAAGGGCAGGGGAGGGTACACGAAGCCTAACAACTCTGCCCTGCCCCGGTCGACGACGGTAAGGGTGTTGCTCAGCAGGCGGGCGTGTTCGTCGCTGAGGAACAGTCCTCTGTTGGCCAGGTAGCCCATCCCCAGGAATGGGAGCGACCAGATCGCCGCTCTCAGCAGACCCGAGAGCCGAGTGACTCTCAAACACATGCCGCTCTTCGCCCTAGTGGCCCCTGGTAGTTCCAAGCTGCTTGCTGATGCCATGGATGGTCTTCTCCCAGAAGAACGGTTTGATGAGGAGCTGCTTCAGGGCTTTGTACGCCGCAATGTACTGGTACAGCCAGTAGAGCGGGTTGCAGAGCGCCCAGACCGTGAGGTCGTAGTACTTCCGCTTGAATACCGCGAGCATGTTGGTGTAGATCGCGATGCCGTTCCCGAGCAGCAGGTTGAACATGCTGATGTAGGCGGTCAACGGCGGGAACAGGAAGTCCAGGTCCTGCGTGCCGGTGATCAGCCAGACCACGAACAGCAGCCACATCAGTGGCGCCATCAGGAGGCTGACCGGCGTGCCAACCACCAGCAGCAAGAAGCCGCTTGTCTGCCTCATCCCTATGGCCCGGACCAGTCGGGAGGGTGCGCGCAGGTTGACGAGACTGGTTTGCATGTAGCCCTTGATCCAACGAGACCTCTGCCGGATCCAGTTGTGCGTGTCGGCGTTGGCCTCCTCGTAGGTGGTGGAGTTGACCACGCCCACTGTGTAGCCCCGTGTGGCCGCGCGGACCCCCAGATCCGCATCCTCGGTCACGTTGAAGGGATCCCACCCGCCCAGCTCGCGCAGCATCTCCGTCTTGAAGTGGTTGCTCGTCCCACCAAGCGGTATGGGAAGCCCCAGCCGGTACAGCCCAGGGAGCATGTAGTCGAACCAGTAGGAGTACTCCAGGGTGAACATCCTGGTGAGAAAGTTCTCCCTAACGTTGAAGTAGTTGAGCGCGGTCTGCACGCACACCAGATGCGGCGGACCCTTGCGGAAGGCCACGACGGCCTTCTTGAGCTGGTCGGGGTCCGGTCGGTCCTCGGCGTCGTAGATTACTAGGTACTCTCCGCGGGCGAAGTAGAGGCCGACGTTGCACGCCTTGGGCTTCGTCTTTGGCATCTTGTTCGGCACCACCACTAACTGCACATTGCCGGGTGGGCGAGCGGCCTTGGCCGCCTCCAGGGTCTCCATGTCGTCCTCTTCCAAGAGGACCAGTACGTCCAGCTTCTCCTGCGGGTAGTCTAGCTTTGCGAGGTTCCGCAGGATGAGGCCGATCACGTTGGCCTCGCGGTAGACCGGGACCAGTATCGTGTAGGTGGGCAGGTCTCCATCGCGTAGCGCCTTCACCTCGTCGGAGCTGACTGCCTCCCATTTCTCGAGACCCGAGGCCACGAGGGAGATCACGAATCGGAAGAGGATGTTTCCCAGGAAGGCCAGGTTCACCAGCAGGTTCAGGACGATCAACGTTGGTGTCGGAAAGGCGTACATCGCGGCCAAAAGGCCGAACAGCGTGGCCGCCAGGAAGCAGAACTGCTTGGGGGTGAAGGTGGTGTAGGCCGACTCGTGGGGGTTGCGGTAGTACAGCCCATAGACGGCGCCATCCAGCAACTCCTGCCTGAATATCCCCCGCACCACCTGGTCTATGTCCCATTCCGTCGTGACGAAGTAGTGGAATGGGCCGGGTCCGAGCACGTTGCTCAGCAGCGCCTCGAGCGACGCGCTCGGTTGGAGCGCCACGGCCACGAATATGCCCTTCGCGGTCTCCCGGAGAGGCATGAACTTCTGCTGGATCAGGACATCTGGGATGAACCGTTTGGCTAGGCTGGCGTCGGGCGGTTCCTTCAAGAGGTCCACGAAGGGTAGGTCCCACTGTTCCGCGAGCACACGGAACAGGTCGTAACGGCGAACCAGCCCGAGGGAGATTAGGATGCGGCCGAGTGGCTCGCGGGTGCGCCTTTGAAGTGCCAGCGCCCGGTCCAGGTCTTGCTGCCTCAATAGCCCCGCTTCGATCAGCCGATCGCCCAGCCTGATAGGGGCAGCCTTGCGGCCGGTCTCCGTGTCCGTCAACTCCATCCACGTCTCGTCGCGAAGCTGAGTCATGGCTGCTGACCCATCTGTTTGCGCACTGTCTTGGGGTACATCCAGGCCAGGGCAAGGGCGATCAGGGCTGCCACGAAGCCGTAGAAGATCGGCCGGACCGAGCTCCACCAGGGCACGCGGTCGAACCCCTCGACCCTGACTCGGAGAGTTCCCTCCTGAATTGGGATGGAGAAGGGAGGGTGATCCGCGAGCTGGAGCCAGCTCTGCCCTTGGACGTTGTACCAACCGCCATCCAGCGCAATCTGGTGGGGCAGATGCGAGAGACCGGGTGTATAGTCCCGCTGGGTTAGCAGAAGGACGTCTCTTCCGCCGTGGTCGAAGGCCTGCAACAGGGCGAACCGCGCGCCGGCGGATACCCGAAGCAGCTCCGTCCCGTCTCTGCCCACCAGCCTCAGAGGCTCCGTCCGCAATGGCGGTTTCAGGGGATCGGTGCTGACGGGGTTGTGGGCGACGAGCAGAATGGGACCGCTCCCTGCGAGGGCGTCCTCCCAACGGACGGCAGATGGCCGCAGAGGGCGGCGAGTCGCGTGTTGGAGCAGGGCAGTGAGTTGCGCGGCTCCCTCCAGTGCGTCCGCGGATGGGCTGTCCAGCGCCACCTGGAACTGGGGGAGCAGCGCTTGTGGAAACCGTTCGAACCCTGCCTGAAGCAGCTGCCCCCACTCCACTTCCAGATGAGACAGCTCGGCGAGCAGCAACTCTATCCTTCCCTGTCGGGCATCTGAGTTCGCGGCGCGCACGAGCCGGAGGGCGAGTTGGTTGTCTCGATGAAGCAGGAGTGGCTGGACGGCGATCTGGACGTCAAAGAGTCCCGACTCCCGCAGGGGGATGACCTGGACCAGGCTCCCGTTCATCAGGACCAGCAGTGCCGCGTCGGCGTCCGCTGCCCCCGAGCGGTAGGTGCCGCGCAGCCGCAGGGAGGCGGCCGAGACCGGGCCTCCAAGGTCCGCTTGCGAGAACGCCCAAAGGAGATCACCGTGGTCCTCGGTCATCCGCAGGGGAGGGCTGTCCCACAGCCGCGACAACGGCCATCTGGCTTCAGGTGGCAGGTCCCCGACGTGGGCTCCGTGTCCGTCGGCTTCCTTCAGCAGTTCATCGACGAGCCCCAGCAGTCTGCCTGGTGGACTGGCGATGACGAGCGGAGATGGGCTGCCTCCTTCCGTGGTGATTCCACCTTCGATCCTGGCGGTAACAGTGCGTTGTATCGCTACGGTCCGCGTCTCGGTGGTGTTGAGTTCCGGGTGCGATGGGTCGTTGTGCCGAGGATGCTGGACTCGGACCAGGATGTCACGGCCGCTTTCCGTCTTCCTGGCCGCAAGCGCGGCGATGCTGAGAGCGGCGGTGATCTCTTCTTCGGTCGGGTTTTCCGGCACGAAGAGCAGCAGCTCCTTCAGGTTGGGGAGCCAGTATCCATCCGATCGGGCGGGAGAGGCTTGGAGGGCGCCGTGGCCCGAGGGCAGAGTGGATGCGCTGGCTACACCAGTGGAAGCCAGCGCCAATACAGCCAAGATCAGCGGAAGCAGTCTTCTCGATCCCACTCTACAATGCCCTCCCGTGAGAGTATCGGTAGAGTGGGCCGAATCCTGAATAGGGATTTCCCTACTGGCAGGAAGTCAGTGGTGAACAGCTTCTCCTTGGCGGCAATTGCCGGAACGGCCGGCAGGCTCGGCCGGGTTGGTGCCAACATGGGAACCGGGGAGCCGGGGATGGGTGCCCCGGATTTTCTGAAAGGCCGAGTTATGGTTCGGAGACACGAGGGGCCGGCAACTCTGCCGGCCCCTCCGTCGCTCCTACGCCTGGGTTTGCCGTGGTGATGTGTGAACTGGCACCTGTTCCAGAACCTGCTGGTTCCTTCTCCTGAGGAAGAATGGCTTTGGGTTGCCCAGGAGCTGCTGGAAATCGTCCAGGTAGGTGTAGACGCAGGGCACCAGCAAGAGGCTCAGCAGCGTGGAAGAGAGGACTCCGCCGATGATGACCACCGCCATGGGAGCCCGCGACTCCGCGCCGGACTCCAACTTCATGGCCAATGGGATCATGGCGCACACGATGGTGGCGGTGGTCATCAGGATCGGGCGAAGACGGGTGCGGCCCGCCTCTACTAGGGCCTCGAACCTTTGGTAGCCTCGAGCCCGCAGGGTATTGGTGTAGTCCACGATCAGGATTGCGTTTTTGGCTACCAGGCCCATAAGCATGATCATGCCGATCATGGAGAAGAGGTTCAAGGTGTTGCCTGTGACAATCAACCCGCCGAAGGCCCCAATCAGCGACACCGGTAGCGCCAACATGATGGCTAATGGGTAGAGCCAGGATTCGTACAGGGCCACCAGCAGCATGTAGATCAGAATGACGGATAGGATCAGTGCCGATGACAGGGCGCTGGTTGCTGCATCCATCTGACGCACGGACCCACCCAGCACATAGCTGTATCCCACGGGCATCGGTACATCCGCGAGTGCCTTTCGCATGTCCGCCGCAACGTCGCTCAGGGCTCTCCCGTCCACGGTGGTGTTGATGGATAGCACTCGTTGACGGTTGGAGCGGGAGATGGAGAGCGGACCTGTGGCCATCTCCAGTGTGGCGACCTGTCCCAACCGCACCACGGCGGGCGCGGAGGTCGATGTGGTACCCGTAGTGCCGGCAGTTGTCGCACCGGTCGTCGAGGGGACAAGAGGGACCGATTCCAGCCGTGCCAAGTCCAAGCGATCGATGTCTCCGGCTATCAGTGTGATGTCCATCTCACTACGGCCCTCGGGCCTCAGTTGTCCGGCAGTGATGCCGGCGAGCAGGCTGCGAAGGGTGGAGGATACCTGCTGGGAGGTAACACCCAGTTCAGCCATCTTCCGGTGGTCCATCTTAACCCTGATCTCGGGCTGTCCCGCCACATCGGGATTCCGGACTTCGGCTACACCGGGGACGGTTTTTGCGACCTGCTCGATCTGGGCAGCCAGCTCCTTCAGCGTATCCAGGTTTTCGCCCATGATGTCGATGCGCAGTCCCATACCTCCGCCACCACCGCCCATGGAACTCTGCACGTTGGAGCGCACCGTGGCGTCGGGGATAGTGGCCCCCATACGACGAATCTGGTTCTGAATGTCCCAGATGGAGCGCTGGCGCTCGCTCTTGTCCGCCAACTGGACCGTCATGCTGGTCCCACCGCCGAAACCGCCTCCTCCCCCGCCTCGCACGGTTGTGAAGATATTCTGGACCTCGGGTAGCTGGAATAGCTGAGCCTCCAGTTGAGTGGCCGCTGCATTGTAAGCCTGCAGAGAGGTGCCGGACGGCAGGCTCAGTGAGACGTTCATCTGGCTGTCGTCCTCTTGTGGCGCGTATTCGACGCCCAACAGCTTCAACGGGATGAGGGAGAGGCTGACGGCAAAGGCCGCCGCCGCCACGAAGAGAATGAGGGGGCGGTGTCCGAGAGCCCAGCCCAGCACGCGTCCGTATCCTTGAGCCAGCCTTTCGTAGTTGCGCTCCCACCACTTCGGGAACCAGGAGAGGATGTGGCCCCTCGCACCGTTCGCACCGTTCTCCTCATCCTTCTTCAGCCACCGAGAGGCAAGCATTGGGGTGAGGGTGAAGGAGACGAATAGGGAGAAGAGGGTGGCCGCGGCGATGGTAAGCCCGTACTCCCTGAACATGCGACCGATCATCCCGGACATGAAGGCTACCGGTAGGTACACCACGATGTCCACGAAGGTGATGGCCATGGCGGCCAAACCGATCTCGCTTCTGCCGTTCAGAGCTGCTTCCCTCGGAGCATCGCCCTTCTGAAGATGCCGGTGGATGTTCTCCAGTACCACTATAGAGTCGTCAACGAGGATCCCGATGGTGAGGGCCAGAGCCATCATGGAGATGGTGTTGAGGCTGAAGTTCAGGAGATACATCACCAGGAAGGTAGATATCAACGAGGTCGGGATGGCCAGGATGACGATGAGGGTGTTGCGCCAGGCGTGCAGGAACAGCATTAGGACAGTCCCGCAGAGGAAGACGGCCAGCACCAGGTCCCTCTCGATAGCTTCGAGGGCGTTCCTGGTGAAGCGGGAAGTGTCGTTGCTGATGACCAGCTTGAGGCCCACCGGCAGCGTGGGGTTGATCTTGTCGATGGTGGCCTTGACGTCCTCAACCACCTTCAGGCTGTTGGCCTCGGCGGCTTTGGCTATGCTGAGGCCAACGCTCTCCTCACCGTTGAGCCGCTGGAAGCTGGTGCGTTCCTTGAACGCCTCCGTGATCGTCGCGACGTCGCGCAGACGAACCGGCCCGTTGGTAGTGGTTGTTACCACCAGATCGGCCAGGTCGTCGGCGCTCTGGAAGAGACCGACAGACCTGACGTTGAGCGTGGTGCGACCCTGTTGGAACGTGCCTCCCGGGGAGTCCACGTTTTCCCTGCTGATGGCGTTCTGTGTCGTGGTCAGGGTGACGCCGTACGCTTCCAGTTTGGTGTAGTCTACCCTGATGCGGACCTCTCTCTGCAGGCCGCCCGATACCGAGACGTCGGCCACCCCCGGCACCGCCATCAGCCGAGGCTGAATCCTCTCGGCCGCCAGGGTGTACAGCTCGTCCTGGGGCAGGGTTCCGGTGAGCGATATGTTCATGATCGGCATGGAGTTGGGGTCCATCCGGTTGACGGTGGGCGTGCCCGCGTCGGCCGGCAACCGAGAGCGTACGCCAGCGACGCGCCGGTCGATGTCGATCGCGGCCTTGTCGGCGTCCCATCCCTCGACGAATTGGATCCGAAGACTCCCACGTCCCTGGGAAGCATCGGATTCAAGGGTCTCGATGCCGGAGACGCCCGACACCGTCTGCTCCAGAACCCGGAGGATCTGGTTTTCCACATCCACCGGAGAGGCGCCGGGGTAGCTGACGTTGATCGACACGAACGGCACGGATACGTTGGGCATCCGGTCGACCCTTAGCAGGCTGTAGGAGACAATGCCCATGATGACGATGCCCAGGATGAGCATGAGCACCGCCAGGGGACGATTGATGGCTAAGCGTGTAAGGCCCACGGCTCCCTCCCTACTGCCCGGTCTTGGCGGGCGCGCCCTGCTGTGGCCTCTGCTGTTGTTGCCCGTCCGGCTGCTGCCCGCCCTGGCCGCCTGTGGTGCGAACGGCGTCTCCGTCGCTGAGCCCGCTATTCCCCACCACGATCACCTGCTCGTCTGACTTGATCCCTGTGACTATCTCAATATTCCCGTCCTGTGGCAGGCCCTGCAGCACCTCTCGCATTTGAGCCTTGCCATCGACGATGACGAACACGACGTCCTTTCCATTTCGCTGGATCACGGCGTCTCGCGGTATCAGGACCCCCGCGCGCTCTTCGGCTGTGACCTTCATCTCTGTGTACATCCCTGCCTTCAGCTTGCCACCGGTGTGATCGGGTATCACCTTCATGGCGAAGGTGTGGCTTCTGGTGTCGGCTGTGGGTGCGATGCTAACCACCTTTCCCTGGAAGCTCTGCTCCGGATAGGCGGGTGTGATGATGGCAGTGGCCAAACCTGGCTTCAGCTGAGCGAGGCGGGACTCCTCGATGTTCACCGTGATTTCCACGTCAGAACTGACGAGGGTCACCACTGGCGACGAGGAGGAGACCACGGCACCCGGAGACAGGTTCCGCGCGGTGATGATGCCGCTGAAGGGGGCCACTAGGGTTGCGTCCTCCAGCGAGGTCTTGGCCGTGGTGAGGGCGACCGTGGCTACATCGACCGAGGCCTGAGCGGTCTGGACGTCCTGAGCCGTGTAGGGCTGTCTGGCCTTGGCCACGGCCTGCGTGGCTTGGGTTACGGTAGCCTGAAGGACCGCGACATCATTCTCGGTGGGCGAGGTGAGCTGAGCAAGCCGCTTCTCTGCATAGGCCAGATCTGCCTCGGCTTTCTCCACCGTGGTCTTATACGCCTGAAGATCCTGGATCGTGGGTCCCTGCTTCATCTGGTCCAGCTTCACCATGGCGTTGTTGTAGTTGGCCAGGGCGGCATCGTAGTCTTTCTGGGCGGACTGCAGGTCGGAAGCGGTGGGCCCAGCGAGCATCTGGTTCAGCTTCTGGAGAGCCGCGTCGTAGTTGGCCTTGGCGGTATTGTAGTTCTGGAGAGCGGCTGACACACTGGTGAAGCCTGAAGCGGCGAGGGTGCTGTTCCCATTCGAATCGACTCCCTTGGCCGTCTCGTACTTGTCCTCGGCGCTGGTGAGGGTGGACTTCGCGGAGGCCACCGCCGCTTGTTGGGCCTGGATGTCTGCTTGGGTGGAGCCGGCCTTCACCTGGGCCAGCTTTGCCTCTGCGTATTTCAGAGCCGATTGATAGGACTCCACGTCCGACTGCGCCTTGGCCCAGTCGGTCTGAAGGTAGGGCTGCTTCGCCGTCTCGAGCCTGGCCTGGGCCGCGACCAGGTCAGAGCGGGCCTTGTCGAGGGAAGTCTGCGCGTTCTGCAGGTCGGCGGGTGAAGGGCTTTGCAGCTGGTTCAACCTGGCCTGGGCACTGGCCAGGGCCGCATGCGCCGAGGTGACGTCCTCGACTCGGCCACCAGCCGTCACCGTTGCCAGTCTAGCTTCAGCCGACTTCAGGTTGGCCTCCGCAGTCTGGATGGCCAGTTGAAGGGAGGTCTTCTCCAGGACGGCGATGGGGTCCCCCTGCTTGACTTCGCTGCCCACGTCTACCAGCACCTGCTCCAGGCGCCCGGTGGACCGCGGAGCCAGATTCACCTGCATGCAGGGTTGAATGGTGCCGTTGTAGGTGAAGACCAACCTGATCACCCCTTGAGTCGCCTGGACGGCGCTCACAACCCTGCCCGCACCCTGAGCTCCGGGCGCCTTCTGGGCTGCCTGCCCCGTTGGCTGTTGCTGAGGTTTCTGCTGCGCTCCGGGCGCGGCGTTTGCGGTGTTACTGCTGATGTAGAAGATGATGCCACCCGAGAGGACAACCAGAGCCGTGATGCCCAAGAGAACCCGCCTCACAGGAGACTCCTTTCGAACCAGATCTGGAGTGATGCGAATTGCCGTGTGTCTGGGCTAGTGTCGATGACTACGGTTGGGGACAGGGGAGAACGCGCAAAGGATCGCCAGACGCTCAACCAATTGATAGAAGCAAGCACGGGAAAAGGGCGGGGCCATTGGCCCCGCCCTTCTTGCCAGGGTCGCACTCAGGATGCAGCAGTCTTGCGAGGCGCGGATTTCCACATTGGTCCCTTACCCGGTGCCATAGGGCCCATTCCAGGGCCATGTCCAGTTCCGTAAGGGCCGCTGCCCATCATCGACAGAGGATCCGCCTTCTGAAGGCGCTCGTAGGCGCTATCCGCCTGAGCCTGCGTGAGTCTACCATTTTTTACAGCCTGGTCAAGCCGCTCCTTCTGGGCCTTCAGGATGGCATCCTTCACCGCCTGCTCCTTGCCCTCAGCCAGTTCCTTCAGGGTCTTGCCGGAGCGAAGTTGGTTGGTCAGCTCGTCGGAGGTCATCCCTAGCGCCTTCGCGATGACCTCGTGCATCGAGCTACCGAACAGGACTACCACCCCTTTGCGGTCGCCACCCTTCGGTCCAAAGGGGATGCCCCTCATCCCGGGGGCGGACCCCTGAGGCTGCCGCGCCTTTATCTTGTCGGCCTGTTCGCGCGTCAGCTTGCCGTCCTTCACAGCCTGGTCCAGGGTGTCGTTCCTGGCCTGGGTAAGCCCCTCGTCCAGCTTCTGGCGGCTCACCCCGAGGGCACCGGCCAACCGGTCCATGAAGGTATTTGCGTAACTGCCGGATGCCTTGTTGGGTGTTGGCGTGGGGGTCTGAGCCAGGGCAGTGCTGGCAAGGATTAGTCCGGCAACTACCACTACTATCCCCCCAAGAGCTACCGTCTTCCGAAATCTCATCGTGAGCCGCTCCTTTCGAGAGTGGTTATCTATGGTGTCGCCGCTGGAGCCAACATGTTGGCTCCAGCGGACGCTTGCCTGTGGGTTCGCCTCTATTGCTCGACCTGATCCGGCCAGTCGGCCAGAGTGACTGTCAACTCCTGCTCGGCGCCGTTGCGGCGGATGGAAAGCTTCACCGTATCGCCGGATAGCTTGGTATCCAGGTAGGAGGAGATCTCCTCCACCTTGCTGATCTTTCGGCCGTCCACGGCCAGGATCACGTCACCACCCTTGCCCACGTTCGCGCTGGGAATCTGTGAGGAGCGACGCAAGGCACCATTCACCCCTGCCTTCGCGGCTGGACTATCCTGGACCACCGATACAACGTAGACGCCCTCAACCGGGATGTCCAGTTCCTTCGCCAGGTCTGCGGTCACCTGGGCGCCCGTGATGCCGAGCCAGGGGTGGGAAACCGACTTGCCGGCGAGCATGGTGGAAAGGCTCTGCTGAACCGTGTTCACGGGCACGGCGAAACCGATCCCCACGGAAGCTCCAACCGGGCTCTCGATGGCGGTGTTTATGCCGATCACCTCGCCGCTCGAGTTCAGGAGCGGTCCACCCGAGTTGCCGGGGTTGATGGCCGCGTCGGTCTGGACCATGTCCCTGATCGTACGCCCGCTGTCGGATGCGAAGCTGCGTCCCAGGGAGCTTACCACTCCCACGGTGACCGTCCTCTGCAGTCCAAAGGGATTCCCTATCGCAATGGCCAACTGGCCGACCTTCAGCTTGCTGGAGTCACCGAGTGGGGCATAGGTCAACTGGTTCTTGTCCACCTCGATCTTAACTACTGCCAGATCGTTCCCTGCGTCATTCCCCAACAGCTTCCCAGGGATGGTCTCCCCGTTGGCCAGGGTAACGTCGAGGCTGTCGGCCCCGTCCACCACGTGGTTGTTGGTAAGGATGTGGCCCTGGTCGTCGATTATGACGCCCGAACCAGATCCCCTCTCAGGCATTTGTCCGAGGATAGGATCTTGAGTCACACCCTTCCGGGTAATGAAGACCACGGCCGGGCTGACTTTCTCGTAGACTGACACCACGGTGTCTTCATCAAAGAGGCTTGCCTTGCTGGCAACCGTGGTTTCCACGCCGGCCACCAATGGGGCGGCGGCTGTCAACGGCTGGTACTGCAGGTATCCGATCACCGTGGCCGCTCCCATCAACATAGCGAGTAGGACGATCACGAAGTTCTTGAGTATCGAAGTCATGGTTACCTCCATGGAATAGGGCTTTTGCACTGGCCCTGACAGGCCAGGCTTCCTAATCAAAATGCTAGCACCCCGCTGTTAAAGAGGTGTTAGGTCTGTGTTAAATCTTGACTAGGCCGCGATCTTCCCATCTCAAAGGGAGAGGGAGATCGCGGCCTAGCTGGTGGCTGACTGCTGAAAGCTGAACGCCACAACGAAGGTCGTGCCGGTTTCTGGGCTACTCTCTACTGAGATGGTCCCGCCGTGGGCGTGGACGATCTCCTGGGCAATGGCCAACCCCAACCCCATCCCCTCGCCACTGTGAGCTCGTGACTTGTCCACCTGGTAGAACCGCTCAAAGACTCTGGGTTGATCCTCCAGAGGTATGAAGGATCCAGTGTTGTGTAACTTCACCTGGATGCCGCCGGGGCTTGGCCGCTTGATGTCCTTGCCCCGCCCATGTGCCGCTGGGCGATTTGTCGGAGTGGGCTCGGTCCGTACGGTGATCTCTCCTCCCTTCGGCGTGTGGGCCACGGCGTTGTCCAGCAGGTTCTGGAAGACCTCCTCCAATCGCCCTTCGTCGCCCAGCATGTCAAAGGGGTGCTCAGCCTCGAGTGTCAGGGCGATGTCCTGTTTCTGGGCTTTGGGGATGGTGCGCCTGACACATGCCTTCAGCAGCTCACTCAGATCGAGACGGGAGCGGTCCATGGGCAGTTGTCCAGATTGTATCTTCGATATAAGGAGCAGATCCTCCACCATCCTGCGCATCCGGGCTGCCTCGTCGTTGATGATCTGTGCGGCCTCTCCGTACTCCTCTGGTGACTTCACGGTGCCATCCAGCATCGCCTGGGAGAAGCCCTGTACCGAGGTCAATGGGGTGCGCAGTTCGTGAGAGACGTTGGCCAGGAAGTCCTTGAGGGTCTGATGAGAGCTGTTCACCTGGCTAGCCATGTGGTTAAAAGCCTCGGCCAGCCTGCCAACCTCGTCTCGACTCCGGGCCGCGATGTACTGCTCATATCTTCCCTGAGCCATCTCCTCGGATGCCCTGGTGATCTCGGTCACGGGCCTGGAGATGGAGCGGGAGAGCAGGAAGGCGACCCCCATAGAGACGACCAACGACACCAGGGCCGCGAAGGAGAGGCTTGGGGCCAACTCCAGCCAACTTGCCCCCAAGCTTTGCTCCGGCACCGCCAGCATCACCCTGTAGGCTGGAACACGGACGGCGAAGCGGTCCGTCGCCGGAGGAGCCACTCGGTCGGGGGCGGCTATGAAGACGAAGCTCTGAGGGCCCACCTGCTCCACGATGACAGCAATGGGACCGCTGACTCGCTCGGGTGTGGGATGGGGGTCGGGAGCAGTGATCTGGTCGCCCTTCAGGCTGTTCCCTGTGTCTTCAACCACGGTGCCCGCGGGGTCGACCAGCAGTATGCGGACATCCATTTCGGACGCGCGATCCCGCAGGAAGAGTGCTACCTGCTCCTGAGAGGCCCCCGCCCGCTCGAGCATTCGCACCTGCCAAGCGATGGGTTGGGCCAGGTCCGACAGCTGGTTCAGCTTGATCTGCCTCTGGTGGTCCCGGAGGAGGTAGACGAAGGCCGAACCCGCAAGCAGCAAGCAGAGCAGCACGATGAAGCTGTAGGAGACCGCAAGTTTGATCCTAAGGCTGTGGAACACTCCCAGGCTCCTGGTCGAACGTCACCAACTTGTAGCCCACTCCCCAGATGGTCTGGATGCGCACGTTTTTGCTTCCGGAGATCTTGTCTCGCAGCCAGGTGATGTGGACGTCGATGGTTCGGGAGTCTCCCACGTACTCGTAGCCCCAGACCACGTTCAGCAGCCTCTCACGATCCAGCACGACACCCACCTGCTTGGCGAAGGCCGCCAGCAGGTCGAATTCCTTGGCGCGGAGGGTCACCTGCTTGCCCGCGACCGTGACTTCACGGCGGTCCTGGTCTATCTGGATGTCGCCCACGGTCAGCCTGCGTGTTGGACGTTCGCTGGCGTTGTAGCGTCGAAGGACCGCCTTCACCCGAGCCACCAACTCCCGAGGGTTGAAGGGCTTGGTCATGTAGTCATCGGCGCCCAATTCGAGGCCGATGATCTTGTCCACGTCGTCGTCTCGAGCCGTCAGGATTATGATGGGGACATCGCTCTCCTGGCGGAGCCGCCGGCATACCTCCCAGCCGTCCATCTCCGGCATCATCAGGTCCAGCACCACCAGGTCTGGCTTGCCGGTCCTGGCCTTCTCGAGGGCGTCCACACCGTTGAAGGCCGCTTCCACGCTATACCCCTCGGCAGTGAGGTACATCTTGGCAAGCTGGACAATGTTCTTCTCGTCGTCTACCACCAGGATGGTGTTGTTGGGCATGGTTCCCCGCAAAGCTGGTATCTACGGCTATTATCTACGAAATCATACCACTATCGAGCTGCGGCGGTGGGCCTTGCTACCGGTCCACGGCCGGACTCGCGCCCCTGCTCGCCGCCCTGCTGCGGGGCGCGCTCGCTTTCCGGGACTATCTGGACCAGAGTAGCACTGTAGCTGCCGTCCTCGTTTCGCTGGCCCTGGACCGTGATTCGCTGCCCGGTCGTGAGGTCCGCCATTGTCCCTTCGACAGTCTTCTGGACCTTGGCCTCGGCTACCTTCACCTTGACGTCGCCCTGGGGTGTGCTCAGGGTAACGGTGTCGCCGTCCACGGAGGAGATGGTGCCGATGGTTCTCGAGCCCTGGGCGCCGCTGCCGGGTGCTCCCTGCGCGGCCGTGCTCGCGGGGGCGGATGTGCCCGTCGTCTGTACGCCCTGTCCCTGTGCAGGACCCGCGGCTCCGGTGGCTGGCTGGCCCGCGACGGGAGTAGCCCGCGATGCGCCGCCAGCCTGGGCCGCCGGCGTGGGTGGCGCCGTAAGGGCAGCCAGTATCGCGCCCACGGCGAGTGCAGCCGCCACGACCGCTGCCAGCAGCAGTAGGAATCCTCTGTTCAAAGCGCTACCTCAAAATTGGAATGGGAGACTCGCCTGAGTGCTCACAACCTTCACCGCATTATGAGGCATGGGTACTAAGGGACCGTTTCCCGTATGTTAAATGATTGCTAAAATGGAGCATCCCGCGGGCCCGCGGCACATCAGGTTGCCACTTTGAGCGGAAGCGAAGGGTTTCCAGCAACAGGAGATGCTTCACTCCACGCTCAGCAGGACATAATACATGCTCGGCATGACGGTGCGGTGGGCTCTTCACAGCATTCTCACCGAGTCTTCATCATTTCTTCACTGGCTCTTTTGTATTGTTCCTCGCGTGGGCTGCCGTTGGAGAGATCCCTGTCGCTGTTCGGCAACCCCCAATGATCGTTCCTTTGAGGGGGTTCAACACATTGGTACGCCTATCACTATGCATCACACTGTTGGCAGCCTTCACCATCCTCACCTCGGGGACTGCGGCTGCCCAAGCTGGACCAGAGTTCAAGTTGGGTTTTGGAGTGCTCGCTGGACTGATCCCCGATGTCGCGGGTCAGCCTGTCGAGGACGAGCACTACGCCACGAATGGAGACAGCGTTCAGGGGACTACAAAGGGCTTGATGGTGTGGCGAAACGCGGATAATTGGACGGCCTTTACCGATGGCGCCCTGACATGGGTGAACGGGCCATATGGACTCCAGCATCGGCCGAACAGTGAGCGATTCGATTGGGAGCGAACAGCTAGCGCATCCGAGTCTCCGTCCCACACTGGGGGCACGGCCTCCCTGCCGGCTGCTCCCGCAGCTCCTGCTTCGACCGCCACTCCCGCTCCTACTGTCCCCGTGCCACTCCCGAACCCCATACTCCGGGTCTCGGGGGTGAACGTTGTTGCTGGGCAAGAGTTGGAGCACGGTACAAACTGGATAATGGGAGAGCTGCACAACGATGGATCCCAGCCGGCCTACAACATAAAGGCAACCGCGAGCCTCCTATCTTCGTCGGGCGATACGGTCGGCACTGCCAACCAGAAGTTCGATTACCTCGGCCCTGGGGACAGCCTTGGCTTCCGTATGGAGGTGAGGGGGGATCTTTCTTATGAGAAGGCCTCAGTCGTGCTGGATGCCTCGGCTGGAGGGCCGAGTGGTTTCCTCAAGCTTCCGGTGAGCTGGGGCAAGAACGAGAAGCTGGTTAATGGCGATGGGGACATCCGGTACGAGTTCACGAGTACGGTGGGCAGCGGAAGTAGCCAGCCAAGCACCGTGAGCGGCGTGTACGTGTGGTTCCTGGATGACCAGGACCGTGTAGTCTGGGCGGATACCACCTATCTCCCTGGGACGCTCCAGCCTGGCGAGTCTCGCACCGTCGTGGTCAAGAGCGCCCTGGACCGGGAGAACCCACAGGTGCCCGCGATCTCCCAGGTCAGATACTATGCCGTTGGGCGCACCCAGTAGCCCATCGGCAAGCTATTGATCCCCGCGTGGGTGCCTAAACGACCTGTATGGGGCGACCGGCCGGTCGCCCCTACGAATGGCACTCATTTCACCAATACGGTTTAGCGCCCCAAGCAGAGGCCGGTAGGATCTCCGCAGGAGGCTGGATCTGTCGGTTATAGTGCCTGTACTTCACATTAATCTAACGGTTGCTTCATCGGTTCTTCATCGCCCGGCTGCTATCCTTCCCCCATGCCACTCGAGAGGCAAGTCCCCCAAGACTATGGAGGTTACAGGAATGAAGTTGCGTAAACCGCTAGCGATCCTCGGGCTGGTCGGGACCGTGGCGGCGATGTCGGTGGTTGGAACCGCCTTCGCCCAGACCCCGGCGCCCAGCCAAGAGGGCAAGACCAGCTGCCATGAGCTTTTCATGGACCGGCTGGCCAACGCCCTCGGCACCACTCAAGATAAACTGAACAGCGCATTCACCCAGGCGCGGAACGAGACCGTCGACCAGCAGGTCAAGGATGGCAAGCTCACTCAGGAGCGGGCCGACAAGATCAAGGCCCAGGAGGGCACCATGCCCTTCGGTTTTGGTGGCCGAGGCTTTGACCGCGAGCATCGCGGCGGAGCGCCCTTCATGATGGGTGGGAGCCAGCTTAACGAGGCCATCGCTGGGGCGTTGGGTATAACGACGGACGAGCTGTCCAGCCAACTCAAGTCGGGCAAGAGTTTGGCAGATCTGGCTGCTGGCAAGGAGCAGGCGGTTAAGGATGCCATCGTCGGCGCCGTCAAGTCGCAGATGGACCAAGCCGTGAAGGACGGAAAGATGACCCAGGAGCAGGCGGACAAGGTGCTTGAGCGGGTCAAGAGTGCCGACCTGAACAGCTTCGGCGGCCGTTGGGGCAGGGACGGGACCAAGAGTGACCGGAACCCCACTCCCACCGCCAAGCCATCCTCGGGGAGGGTGGGTTCCAGGACGAACTCTCTCTAACTAAGCCAGCTCACCCATCAGCGGGGGCGAGGTTGGAGTTAGTCCGACCTCGCCCCCATTCCACCCCTAACAGCCTCCTGACAGCAGCTTCACGAGTTCTTTACCGCCCACCTGTTAACCTCTTGTCACCGGACTCCGAGGAGCCGGATGCCTGAATGGATAGGCGAGGTAACGAGATGATCGTTCGCAGCTCGCGTGAGAGAACGCCGTGGAGGGCACCTCAACAGTTGGATCTGCTCGACCACACTCAGCAGGGTGGCCAACATCGCGAGTTGGTGGGTTGGGTTCGGCCTGCTTGGGTCCAGCAGGCAATCAAGTTCTCGGTGGTTGGCCTCCTCAACACTGCCCTGGACGCCGCACTTTACCTGGTACTCACTCACTGGCTGGGCTTTGGCGGGTTCAGGATCCTGGCCAAGGGCATCTCCTACGCCGCGGGGGTGGCCAACAGCTTCTGCTGGAACCGCTCCTGGACCTTCCACTCGAGGGCCGGTATGCGGGCTACCTTCTTCCCATTTGTCATGGTCAACCTGGCAGCCCTGGCAGTAAACGCTGCCACGATGTATCTGGGACTGCGGTTGTTCAATCAGTCAGAGCTTCTTGCCCTCGCCATGGCGACGGGGGTTACCCTGGTGTGGAATTTCGGAGCGAGCAAGACCCTGGTATTCAAGAGGTAAACAGATAACCATGGCATCCCTTTCAATTGTTCTTCCCGCTTACAACGAAGAAGCGAATGTAGAGGATACCGTGAGAGATGTATCCACCGTTGCCCAGCAGCTGCGGCTGGACTACGAGATCCTGGTCGTCAACGACGGCAGCAGCGATCGCACCGGCGAGATAGTGCGCGAACTTGTGCCGGAGATCCCTGCGCTGAGGCTGGTGGAGCACTACCCCAACCGGGGGTATGGAGGCGCGCTGAAGGCGGGCTTCGAATCCGCCTCCAAGGAGGTTATAGCTTTCGTGCCGGCGGATGGGCAGTTCCTCTTCACCGAGATCGACCGTTTCTTGGATGGGATCGCTACGGCCGACCTTGTCTGCGGCTATCGCGCCCACCGGCAAGACAACCTGCTCCGACGGCTGAACGGCTGGGGCTGGAACAGCCTGGTCCGGCTGTTGTTCGGGTACCTCTGCCGGGACATCGACTGCGGGTTCAAGCTGCTGCGTAGAGAGGTGGTGGATCGGGTGCCGCTGCCCTCCGATGGTGCGATGGTCGACACGGAGCTGCTGGCCGGCGCGCACGCACGGGGCTTTCGTATAGCCGAGGTCCCCGTGACGCATCTGTCCCGGACTGCCGGGGCGGCTACAGGGGCGAACCCGCGTGTGGTCTTGAAAGCCTTTCGGGAGCTGTTGAGCTTCCGCCTGCGGCTGAGCCAGGAGATGCGCATGGCTCACAGCCGAACGTTCTCGCGCTAAACGAGGTACCTGATGAGAACCATGCATCTCCAAACGCTCTGGTTCAGGGCCGTCCGAGGGAGGGCTCTTCCAGTAGCATCCGACGACTGGCCAAGGCTGGCGGCTCTGGGAGCCGTCGTGCTGGTTGCCGCCGCTCTCCGCTTCGCCAACCTGTCGGTGCTCGGCTACGCCAACCACTACTACGCGGCGGCGGTGCGGAGCATGCTGCAGTCCTGGCACAACTTCTTTTTCGTGGCGGCGGAGCCTGGTGGGGCGGTGAGCGTGGACAAGCCCCCTGTGGGCCTCTGGATACAGACAGCTTCGGCTTACGTCTTTGGCGTGAACGACTTTGGCTTGCTGCTTCCGGAGATCATTGCGGGCATACTCTCGGTGGTGCTCGTCTATCACCTGGTCACGAGACGGTTCGGCGCCATGGCTGGATTGCTGGCGGCGCTGGTGCTGGCGATCACGCCCGTGGTAGTCGCCACCGACCGCAACAACACCATCGATAGCACGCTGATCCTCACGCTGCTCCTCGCTGCCTGGGCGTTCATCGTAGCGACCGAGAGGGGCAGCCTACGGCACCTGCTGCTGGGGGTGGTCCTTGTGGGCATTGGCTTCAACATCAAGATGCTCGGAGCCTACCTACCCCTACCTGCCTTTTATGCGCTGTACTTCCTTGGCTCGCCCGAGCGGCTGTGGCGCAAGGGTGCCAACCTCGCGCTGGCCACGGTGGTGCTGCTGGTGGTGTCGCTTTCGTGGGCAGTGGTCGTGGACCTTACGCCTGCCGACCAACGTCCCTACGTTGGGAGCAGCGGGGACAACTCGGTGATGAGCCTTGCCATTGGCTACAACGGGACGCAGCGGCTGCTCGGCATGGGAGGTCGGGGGGGAGCCCTGAGCGGGCTGCTTGGCGGCGGCCAGGACGGCGCGCCCCGAGGGGGAATGCAGCCACCATCGTGGAGTCAGAGTCCGGCGGCCGGCGCTCAGCAGCCCCGGCAGAGTGCCACTGCGCCCTCCCCACAGCAGGGTCAGCGGGGTACGGGTGGAGTGCAGGGTGGCTTCGGTGGCGGCGGGATGAGCGGCGCCGGGCAGGCTGGGCTGATGCGGCTGTTTACCCCTCCGCTGAGCAAGGAGGTTAGCTGGTTACTCCCCTTTGGCCTGTTCGGCGCGGTGCTGCTGGCGTTCCGAGCCCGCCCTCGATGGCCTCTGGCCCCCAAGCACCAGGCGTTGGTGCTGTGGGGTGGCTGGTTGCTGGTCGGTACGGCCTTCTTCAGCGTTGCGGGCTTCTTCCACGAGTACTACCTCTCCGTGTTGGGACCGCCACTCGCCGCTCTGGTGGGCGTTGGAGCGATGGAGCTGTGGGGCATGCGCGAGAGGCATCCCTGGATAGCCGCCGGGCTGCTGGTGGCCGCGGCGGTAGCAACGCTGAGGATGCAGATAGCCACCGCGACGGCGTTCGCCGGGACGACATGGTGGCAGCCCCTGCTGCTGGCGATGGCGGCTATTGGCGCCGCGGTCCTGGTGGTGGCGACGATTCGCCAGCAGTGGCGTCGGGCTGCCGTGGCCGGGTTTGGCCTGGTAGTCGCAGCGATGTTGGTTACGCCCGCGATCTGGTCCGGCCTAACCACCCTCAACTCCAGCTCTAACCAGTCGCTCCCGAGCGCATACAGCGGCCGGCCGTCGAGGCCGTCGAACGGCGGCGGGCTGGAGCTGAACCAGGCGCTGCTCGACTACCTAACGAGGAACACGCAGGGCGCGAAGTACTTGATGGCCGTGCCCAGTTCGATGCAGGGGGCGGACTACGTGCTGGCCACGGGGCGGCCGGTGCTGTACCTGGGTGGATTCATGGGGCAGGACAGTGTTGTCACCGGTGACGACCTGGATCAGATGGTTGCGGATGGCGAGTTGCGTTACATCTACTGGAGCGGGAGCGGCCGCGGTGGCTTTGGCGGCCAATCTGACATATCCTCCTGGGTGGAGGCCAATTGCGTGCCGGTGCAGGGCTTCGGTACCCAGACCCGAAACAGCGGCGCGCCGGATGGGACGATGCCTGGGGGCACGGCGGATGGTGGCCAGTCCCAGGGCGGCGGGAATATGCAGATAACCCTCTATCAGGTCGTTGCGAGCGCAAGCCGGTGACGCTTCTGAGCTGGGCCGCGTGTCGAAGTAGACTGGCCCTCGCCTGAGGTGAGGATGTGCGCGGCGGACTTCATCACATCCTGATCGCTTCTTCATCAATCATTTACATGGTGGCTGCTAACCTCAATGATCGCGGGGCCCTTTGGCGCCCCGCGATCGTCGCGGTGGAGAGCAACGAGGGCATATCTTGTCGCATCCGCCCATCCGCTCATCCCCATCTCTAGGAGGATGTAATGATGAACCGCCTTAACACGAGGCCCGCGTGGCTTCTCCTGTTCATCATACTGGCAGGTAGTACAATCGGCATGTCCTCGGGATGCGCAACAGCTCTAGAGCCCGCGCTGCCGACCGCCACTGTACGAGCAGCAACCCCTACCGCAGTGCCCAGCCCAACCCCTCAGCCGAGTCCCCAGCTCTTCGCCGTCGGCAACACCGACAGCCAGGGCGCCTTCCTCCGCCGCACCCCCATCGGCGAGAGGATCAAAGCATGGCTTGACGGGGCCATCATGACGGCTGTTGGCGGGGACCAGATCGTCGAAGGCAACAGTTGGAGGAACGTTAGGGACCCGGAGGGGAACGAGGGATGGATGCTCATAGACTACCTCGTGCCCCAGGATCTGACCCCGGTCCCGCCCCTGGAGACACCGACTGCCACATCATCACCGACTTCAGCCACTGCCTCACCTAGCTGAGGAGAAAGGCATCTCCGAGCAGGAGCTGAATAACGCCGCCGCCACGGTGAAGACTCGCCTCGACCGGGCAGTCAAGGACGGCAAGATCGACCAGTCCACCGCCGATTCAATACTATCGAATATACGGGGAGGGTGGTGGCTCTCATCCTCTTTGAGGGGCATCGGGAGCGCAAGTCTAGCATCCACTCCAGCATCCGCCCCATTCACCCCCCTCTTAAGCCGGATGCGTACCAGAACGCATCCGGCTTCTCCATTCGTCACACTGCGGTCCACCGTCAAGTGAAATTCGAGGCGAGTAGAAGACGAGGGAGCCTTAACAGCAACCTAATGGTCGCTTCATCACTTCTTCAACACCCTAGTGGTAGTTTGTTGCTGCGGGGTTCCGGAGCCCTGCACGGCAGAAACGGGGCAGCCTTGAAGCGGCAGCCGACGATTTGGAGAGTATGGAGGTAGTCAACAATGGGATTGCGAAAGCGGCTTGGCATCTTGGGAGTGGTTGGAGCAATGGTCGCGCTCTTTGCGAGCGGTTCTGTCTTTGCGCAGACGTCTGCACCGAACCGGCAGGGGGATACCACTTACCAGGAGTACTTCATGGATCACCTGGCCAGTGCTCTTGGGACAACCCGCGACACTCTGAACAGTGCGATCACGCAGGCGACGAATGAGACGATCGACCAGCAGGTCAGCGACGGCAAACTTAGTTCGGAGCAGGCCGAGAAGATCAAGGCGCGGGGCGGGAGCTTCTTTGCCGGCTTTGGAGGCATGGGGGGAGACGACGATCGCGGCGACGGTGGGCTGATGTTCATGGGTGGAAGCGGGATCAACGAGGCCATCGCCGGGGCATTGGGGATAAGCACGGATGAATTGGCCAGCCAGATCAAGTCTGGAAAGAGCTTGGCTGAACTGGCGCAGGGCAAGGAGCAGGCTGTGAAAGATGCCATCGTTGCCGCCGTCGATGCGCAGCTTGACCAGGCTGTTGCGGATGGCAAGATGACCCAGGAGCAGGCGGACCAGATGCTCGAACGGGTTAAGAATGCCGACCTGGACAGCTTCCTTGGTCGCGGCGGACCCGCGGCGGGCGGTGGGAGCGGCGGCGAACCGCCGTCGGATGGCAAGCAGGGAGGGCAACCCGCCTCGGGTGGTGATCGGGGGGCCGGAGCTGGTTTTGGCCAAGGTCGCAACTGACAGCCTCTAGCGACCTGGGGTGTGGCAACGCCGCGCCCCAGGTCGGGGTTTAGTTACAATGGTCGCCCTACATATTTGCGCTCGGGCGCGTCTGATGGTAAAATATCTGTCGAGCCTCCTTCCGTGATGACAGTGGAAGGAGGCTCGCGGGTTCTCAGAGACCCGCTATAGGATCCAAAGCGGATCTGCGCATTCGATGCCGCGGAGCCCCCCCGCCGACTTCTCCCCATGATGGGTACAGTCGAGCGGATGGGGCATTCAGACTGAGTCAGCTTGCCTGTCTTGTAGGCGGTGATGGTCTGAACTGTGGTGCATCGAGTGCGACACCTTCCAATGAGGAGACATCCTAGTACATGCATAGTAAGTCTGGAATCGATCGAGCCTTCGCTCGTGTTGGCAACCTGCTCTCCCTGTGGGCAGCCCTCTTGGCGGCCTATTCCACGAACCAACTCACGCTGCTTCAGAAGAGATGGGCTGACTTTGGTTCGCGGCCCTGGGTGGCGGAACTGAGCCGTTCAGCGCGTAGGCTAATGGTGGCCATTGGCCGTCTCGACCTGCGAGAGCTATCGAGAACCGCGCCAATGCAGGTGGGAGTCGGAGCCGCCCTGGGAGTGCTGCTGTTGGCAGCGGTCTGGGCGGGCGTCGCGAACGGGTCTCAACCTGCCGCCTCCACCCCGGAATCCGCGGTTGCCCTGTCATCCGAGATGGCTGATGGAGCGGCTTCGGCGCCGGGCGCTGAGCTTCCCGCCGATGCCCCCAAGGTGGGCATCCAGGCGGGCCACTGGAAGACCAACGAGTACCCGGCCGAGCTGGCGAAGCTTAGAAGCTCGACAGGGGCCGCGGGCTCCGGCTGGCGAGAGGTGGATGTCAATCTGGACATCGCTCGCCGGGTCGTCGCGATCCTGGACAAGTCTGGCGTTAGGGCGGAACTGCTCCCGGCTACCGTGCCGGTTCAGTACGAGGCCGACGCATTCGTGTCGATACATGGCGACGCCAATGGGAGCACATCGGTTTCCGGCTATAAGGCGGCGCGAGCCACTTCGAGCCGCATTCCTGAGAAGGACGATGCCCTTGTGCGCACTATAGAGAGTGAGTATCAGGCGGCAACGGGGCTCAAGAAGCACCCTGGGACCATTACCCAGAACATGACGCAGTACTACGCCTTCAACAAGAAGCTTGATCATGCTGTTGGCGATCAGACGCCCTCAGTGATCCTGGAGCTGGGGTTCTTGACCACCAAATCCGATCGTGATCTGCTGACGCAGCAGCCCGACAAGGTGGCAGAGGGGATCGCGGCTGGTATTCTGGACTACCTCGGCGAGTCCGGGGCTGTCGCGGCCTAACCGAAAACGCTTCACTTTCCCGGCCCAGGGGCACGCGAAGACGAGTCGCGCTCCCTGGGCCGTTTTTTGTGCCGCTGTTTGCCTTGCCGCCCATGTCTGCTCCTTCCGACCTGCCTCCGCAACCTGGGATCTCGCACAGCTCCAGGTCCGCGATCTCGAATACGCGGATCCTCATGTCTTTCTCACAGTGACTTAACAGGTTCTTTATGACCTGCCTGGTACCCTTCTATCTAGAGGAGTGGGGACCCCGAACAGGACAGCAGGTGTCGCACATGAGACGTGACGATCCCGCCAAAGCGATAGGTCTCCTTCACCGTCGGGGTGATATCGGGGAGGTGAGGTATGGACGGGGAAGAGCGGGGACTGCTCGTCATATCGAACAGTCAGGGCCTGGCCTCCGCACTGGGGAGCCAGTGGAGTCAGCAGGGTCTTGCGGTGAGGCACGTACCGAAGGCCTCACTAGCTATGGCCGAACTGGAGCGTGCGGCTCTTTTCATCCTGGAGTTGGACTCGGAGGATGACGATCTGGTGGAGCTGTTTGCTCAGATGAGTTTGAAGCGGGCACCTCCATTGATCGCCCTGCTACCGGAACCAGACCCCGAGCTGGCGATATGGGTTCTGGACCACGGGGCCGATGACTGCCTGGCAAGGCCCTTCAGCATGGTTGAGTTGTCTCTGCGCACAGAGGCGGTCTTAAGACGAGTTGGCATTGAGTTCACTCTCCCGTCGGAACCAACCGACGTCGATGTGGGCCAGGCCATGGACAAGAGGGACAAAGGAATGAAGGCACTTGTACGCAATCTACTGATGCTATCGATGACAGCACTGCTCGCGGCCGGCCTGCTCGCAGGTTACGGGGAGCTTTCGCGGCGGGCCTCTCCGGCCGCTCCTGCCGCCATAGCTTCCGCTTATAGCTCCAACACCGACCTCATCGAGAGCGGCGTTGTGAGCAGCGTGTACGATCGGGTGAGCCCCGCGGTGGTCAATGTGACCACCACAACGGCCACTACCGCCCTCGGCTCTAGCCTGCAGGGGACGGGCTCCGGCTTCATCGTGGACAAGGAGGGGCGCATCCTGACCAACTATCACGTGGTGAAGGACACACGCAAGTTGGAGGTAACGCTTGCCGACGGCACCAAAGCCCAGGCGACGGTTCTTGGCACCGACTCCGGCAACGACCTGGCGGTGATCGATGTGGACCTGCCGGCCGAGAAGCTGACGGTGGCGGAACTGGGCGATTCCTCCCTGGTACGAGTTGGGGAGTTGGCCATTGCCATCGGCAACCCGTACGGCCTCACCGGCACCGTGACCACAGGGGTCATCAGCGCAAAAGGCAGAAGCTACCCGGCGGACAGCGGGCGTACGATCCGCGACATGGTCCAGACCGACGCGGCCATCAACCCCGGCAACTCGGGTGGACCGCTCCTGAACTCGGATGGCGAGGTGATTGGCATAAACACCGCCATCGAGAGCCCGGTTGGAGCTTCCGTGGGGATCGGTTTCGCCGTGCCCGTGAACACCGCCAAGCAGTACCTGTCCCGGATGGTTGCTGGCGAGCAGATCCAGCACCCCTGGCTGGGTGTCTCCACGGTAACGGTCACTTCCGAGTTGGCCAGTCAACTTGGCCTCTCGGTGCAGGAGGGCATCCTCGTGGCTCAGGTGAGCCAGGGTAGCCCGGCGGCTTCGGCTGGACTTCGAGGCGCAATCCCGCAGATACGTGGGGCGACAGCATCGCCATCCGCCGGCGGCGACGTCATCACCGCCATCGATGGCCGGAAAGTAGGCGACGCAGAGGATTTGTCGGACTACCTGAACACCAAGCAGGTGGGCGACCAGGTGACCTTCTCGGTCGTGCGTGGGAAGGAGCAGGTCAGTGTCCTGGCCAAGCTGGCAGCCTGGCCGGACGAGTAGAGTCTGGACTGCATCCTGACCGGCTCTTCATCGTTACTTGATGGGCCGTCCGCTATCCTGGTGTTGCACGGGACTCGTAAGCGTCCCAAGTATGGAAGGCAATCGCTGGCTGGATTGGGAGAGCCGTCGAGCCCCGGATGGTCAGCAACAACCCTGGAAGGGGGACGCGGATTATGCAGACTATTCACCAACAGATGCTCTTCACTCGGGACGGCAGACTAGAGCTCGCCGAGGAGTTGTGCTGGATGGAGCAGGTCCAGCAAGAGATCCTGGCCCAGATGGAGGATGGATCTGAGCAGCGCGAGGATGTCCTCTTCACCGAATTGGAGGCATTGGAGGAGCAGATCTCACAGGCGAAGCAAGCCCTCCGAAGCGGGACAGTCGTGGACAACACCGGGTTGGTCGTGGCTATAGGCAGCGAGCTTATCCTTGCTGGCGAGCAGGGAGGAGAGACATTCACCATCGCCGGACCGCTGTCGGCCGATCCACGACTCAACCGTGTCTCCTTCGAGTCGCACGTGGCGCGGGTTGTCCTCGGCCACGAACTGGGAGACACCGTCGAGATGGACACACAGTCGGGACGGCGACGGCTGAGGATTGTTGCCATTGCTCGAGGGAAGCTCCACGCTGGGTGTGGGGGGTGATGAGCAACATGGGTACTGTTCAAGATATTCTTCGTCTGCACCGACGACCTCACGCTGTATATGCGCCACCACTCATATTGCGCAGCATTACGAGGTGGGAAAGATGGCCGAAAGCCATCCTTCCCACTCGAAGTGCATGGGGTCCGGGTGCTCCGTCCAGTCTCCACCCCAGGCGAAACCCGCCTCCTTGAATGCCTGGATGAACTCGGGGGGCATGTCGGTGATTAGGTCGTTGTAGCAGCGGCAGGGTTGTGTGACCCCGCAGGAGGGGTTGGTGCTCGGATTGATGTCCACAGCGATGCCGTAGCCGTGCGTGCTCAACAGCTTGTGTCCCTCGGTGTTGCGGAAGAAGTAGCTCTCCACCGGCTCCACTATCCGGTAGGGGGAGTGCTCGATGGCGCGGGCAACTTGCTCGAAGGCGGGAGCCGCCAGCTGGTGGACCAGAATTGGCTGGCCCTGTAGCTCCGTCCACACCAACTGCGACTCGATCTCCCATTGGGTCCTGCCGAAGACAGACTCCCGCAGCAGGTCATCCCGGACCGACTCGGGACATGGCTCGTCGGAGAAACCGTTGCGACAGCAGTACAGCTCCTCGACCCTCGACTCATCGTAGACGTCACAGCCACAGATGCATCCGTTAACGGCGTAGGCCAATGACCTGGGGCAAAGGGTCTGTGGGCAACCGTAGGCCTGATCGATGGTGGGCGTGGGTAGGCAGGGCGATACGGCCTCGATCGGGGAGGGTGTTGGCGCTGGCGCGGGCGTGCTCGCGGTGGTGGCGATGGGGTTGGGGACATCGGTGGTTGGCAGTTGCTCGTCCTGTATCGTCTCCTCTGCCACGCCAGGCAGCGGCAGCTTTTCGGGCCGGCTGACCTGGCCTTCCGTACAGGAGCGACCGACCAGGAGGGCGACCAGAAAGGCTAGAATGGCCAAGTGCGATACCGTTCTTCTCATCACAGCCAGCGCTAGCCTCTGGTCTACAGATGGATGTATCGATAGGCTTCCGATCCGGAATGCCAGTCGTTGCCCCTATGCTTTGGGAGCGAGCAAGACGCAGACCAAAAAGGGCAGGCTCAGCGTTTCCTTAACGGGATCCTGACAGGCTCTTCACGCCTCCTCCATAGTCCATCTGTTATAGTGACTCCACGCTCTCTTTCCGCAGCCTGGACGGGAGAGGGTGGCCGGACCGTCGAGGTCCGTCGTTGTGCCCAGGTCGGAATTACGCCTCCGCTCCCTTGGGGTTCGCCCGAAGGCCCCTTTCCACAAGGGACGCGGCCGGACTCTTCGGACTGTCGAGTCTGAGCGAGTCTGACTACGAATAGCCCTGTGCTTCACGCACAGGCGTGTTGCTCCCCGATCTGCCCTGGGAGCAAGGCTGTCTCTCCAAGCCACTGTTATTGGCGAGTGAGTAGGGCAGCCACCCACTACCGCTGTGCTGGCCGGCGTCCTAGCCCGAGCCTGCCGCGGCATATTCCAAAGAGGAGGCAGTCCCCCCTTATGTTTGCGACATCCGAATTTGGTCGAGCTTTCGCTCGGGTTGGCAACCTGCTTTGCCTTTCGACAGTACTGCGCGCCGGGGCCGCCGCAGCCGCGATGGCGGCGCTCTCGGCGAGCATTCTGAGCGGGTCCGTATCGATCGTATCTACCCAGGAGACCGTGTTCGATCCGGCTTCCGAAGCTGCGGCACCAGCGCCTCTCGTCAAAGCCGACGGAGCCCCCTTCCGCGTAGGGATCCAGGCCGGCCACTGGAAGACCAACGAGCTTCCCTCCGAGTTGGCGAGCCTGAGGACTGCCACAGGGGCAGCGGGTTTGGGTTGGAGAGAGGTTGACATAAATCTCGTCGTTGCTAGACGTGTGGTCGCGCTCTTGGGCCAGTCCGGCGTCCAGGCGGACCTTCTGCCGGCCACGGTTCCAGAGGGGTACAAGGCCGATGCCTTCGTGGCGCTCCATGGCGACGCCAATGGCAACACCGCGGCTTCCGGTTACAAGGCAGCTCGCGCCACTGCCAGTCGCATCCCAGAGGAGGACGATGCCCTGGTGCAAGCTGTGAAGGCAGCGTACCAGGCGGCGACGGGGCTGACGGACCATCCGCAGACCATCACCCAGAACATGAGGGCGTACTATGCCTTCAATAATCGGCGATTGACCCATGCGGTGGATCCAAACACCCCTGCGATCATTCTGGAAATGGGGTTCCTCACGAACCGCTCCAACCGTACACTTCTCATGCAGCAGCCTGATTTGGTGGCCAAGGGGGTGGCGGAAGGGATACTGAAGTACCTCCACGAGACCAGGGACGGGATGGCCTAACGTTCCATCACGCTGGCGCCTCGGGTTGACTCCAGAGTCGACCCGAGGCTGGGAGCGCGGGCCGCTGGCCCGCAAGGACGGGCGGGCCAGCGGCCCGCGCTCCCAGCAGACGACGGCTTCGGCGCATATCACGACCGCATTGGTCGAGTACCGACCCAGAATACCCTTTCCAGTCGGCTGCCTCCTCTCCAATACCTCACTAGATCCTTATCCGTTCTTCACGGCTTCCTAACAACCTCCAACATATACTGACGGCAATTCAAGAGTACCGGGCATCTGGTACACGTCGTGTCGAGAGGACAACTGTCCTCCCAGCGACGGTCCAGCTGTCTTCGGTGTCTGGTCAGGTTCGGACTAGATCGAGACAATGCGTATTGGAGGCGAGAAGTGAAGGCGGATGCAACCCAACCCGGGAGACTGGCGATCCCTGGAAAGGCGAGGGGAGCCAGTTCCGCGATACCTGGAAAGAGTGCGGGGCGCAAGCGATGGATTGTGATAGCAGCGCTTTTGCTGCTAGCGAGTAGTGGTTACGTCGGCTACACTCGTCTGTCTCCCGCGACAACTCCAGTCGCTGCCCCGCAGACCGCGACAGTGACCAAGGGAACGGTATCCGTCACCGTCAGTTCCACTGGATCGGTTGCTGCCCAGACCACGGCCAAGCTGGCTTTTCTCACCGAGGGCCGAGTCGAGTCTGTATCCGTGGCGGTTGGGGACACGGTCAAGAAGGGGCAGGTGATCGCAAAGTTGTTGGACTCCGACCTCAAGACCCAGGTGAAGCTGGCCGAGGCCGATGTGACGGCGGCCAGGGCGAAACTGGACGGAATGAAGGCCGGATCGAGGCCCGAGGAGATCACCAGTGCGGCGGCGTCGCTGGCGACAGCTCAAGCCAATCTGTCCAAGGTGCTGAAGGGCTCGACGGCGTCGGACCTCCAGTCCGCCGAGACGTCCGTGGTATCCGCGCGCACCAACCTGGCCTCTGCGGATGCGAAATTGGCCGATCTGAAGAAGGGGCCAACCGCGGAAGACGTGACCATAGCTCAGGTCAGCGTGGATCAGGCCAAGAACAGCCTGGCCACGGCCGAGGCCAACCTCGCGGAGCTGAAGAAGGGGCCAACCCAGAGCGAGGTTGCCAGTGCGCAATCGTCTGTCAACTCCGCGAAGCAGGCTCTGATAACGGCTGAAGACAAGTACGAGACCGCTAAGGGTGTTGACTCGAGCGGCAACAGTACGCTGGCCAACTCGGGTTTCTCCAGCGTGTCGGCCGCTCTCCAGAACTATGAGACCGCCAAGGCGAACTACGAGTCGGCGGTCCAGAAGCTGGACGAGGTGATGGCGGGCGCCAAGAGCGACGAGCTTCAGTCCGCGCAAAGCAGTGTGGACTCGGCGAAGGCCAGTCTTGTCAGCGCCGAGACCAAGTTGGCGCAGACGAAGGCGGGAGCCACTCAACTGGAATTGGTGCAGGCCGAGCAGTCAGTGGAGAGTGCAAAGTCATCGCTCGCTAGCGCTGAGGCGAAGCTGGCCCAACTCAAGGCTGGCCCTACCTCCGAGGAGGTGACGCAGGCGCAGGCCTCCGTGACACAGGCCGAGGCCTCGCTTGCCCTGAAGAGGAACCCCTACACCGACAGCGACATAAAGTCGTATGAATCCACACTCCTTCAGAAGGAGGTGTCTCTGGATCAAGCCAAGGAGAATCTTGAGAACGCGACTTTGCTTGCCCCGTTCGACGGAATAATATCGGAGGTGGCAACCAAGTCCGGCGAGTACGCGGAAGGCACCGTCGTGAGTATGATCAATCCGAAGGAGCTGCGGGTGGACGTGAACCTCGCGGAGGCTGACGTCGCGAAGGTGAAGGTGGGACAGGACGTCGAACTCACCTTCGATGCCCTGCAGAGCCAGCGCTTCTCCGGCAAGGTAATCGCTATCACCCCCGTGGCCACGGTGTCATCGGGCGTGTCCACCTATGCCGTGTCCCTCAGCGTGAACGACCTGGTCCAAGGCGGGGCTTCAACAGCTGGAGCAGGTTCCGCACAGGCCGGCCAGCGGACGGCGGCGGGTGGTGCCGTCCAGACAGGGCAAAGGTCGGCTGCGGGTTCAGACGGAGCGTCTCAGGCGAGTCAGAGGGCAAGCGCCACTGGCCAACCAGGTGAGACTGCCCAGGCTCCCGAGGGCGCTGCGCCCAGGGCTAGCGATGGATCTACTTTCCAGGAGCAGCCTCAGGATGTGAGGGATGCCTTCATAGGTGCTTACGGAGACCAAGCGGCGCGAGTGTGGACTCGGCAGCGCAGTAGCGACCTGGCCAGGGAACAGCTAAAGCCGGGCATGACCGCTTCCGTTACCATCTACACCGCCCAGAAGAGCGACGTGGTCGCGGTCTCCAGCAAGGCCATCAAGACCCAGGGTGCGGCCAGGACTGCTGAGGTGCTGGTGAACGGCGTTCCGGAGACCAGAACCGTGAGGGTGGGGCTGGTTGGAGACCAGACAACGGAGATCCTGGAGGGTCTGTCCGAGGGGGAGCAGGTGGTCATATCCAGCAGCTCCTCCACAACAACCACCACGACCACCAATCAGATGGGTGGAGGCATGTCGATCGGAGGTGGCATTATGGGAGGCGGCCCGCCTTCTGGGGGGCGATAGGGGGCGAGCGATGAACGATACGATCATCAGCATCAGCGACTTGACGAAGATCTACACGATGGGTGAGATCCAGGTGGCTGCCCTAGCGGGGGTTTCCCTGGAGATAGAAGAGGGGGAGTTCACCGCGATCATGGGGCCGTCTGGCTCGGGCAAGAGCACCCTGATGAACATCCTGGGCTGCCTGGACCAACCCACCAGCGGGAGTTACCTGCTGGATGGGATCGAGACCAGCGAGCTCTCTGACGAGCAACTGGCCTGGGTCCGGGGCCGCAAGATCGGTTTCGTCTTCCAGGGTTTCAATCTGCTGGCGCGCACCAGCGCGCTGGAGCAGGTTGAGTTGCCGCTCATCTACAGCCGCGCCTCCAATCGGCGCCAACGGGCACTCGAGGCGCTCGATGCCGTCGGTCTCGGTGAGAGGGTTCACCACACTCCCACGGAACTGTCCGGTGGGCAACAGCAGAGGGTCGCCATCGCGCGGGCGCTGGTGAACGACCCGGTGCTGATACTGGCCGACGAGCCCACGGGTGCGCTCGATACGAAGACCACGGACGAGATCATAGAGCTCTTCAAGAGGCTGAACCAGGAGCGGGGCATCACGGTCCTGGTGGTGACCCACGAGCCGGAAGTCGCGGTGCACACCCGCCGCACAATCTACCTGCGGGACGGATTGATCTCCAAGGACGAGCGACGAACGGGGCGGGTGGCGGCGACTCCGGGTGGCGGCGACACGGGTAATGGCAAGCTCATCTGCCCCAAGGGTCTGCTGTGTCCCTATGCCGCTCCACTCTCAGCCCAGCCGGATGGCTACGCCGTAGCCCATGCACGCGCCGAGGAAGTTGGAGAACCACAATGAATCTAATAGACAGCTTGAAGGTCGCTCTGAGGGGGCTGTCCGCCAACAAGATGCGTACCGGATTGACCATGTTGGGGATCATAATCGGCGTTGGCTCAGTGATCGCCCTGATGTCGGTGGGGAAGGGGGCTGAGGCGGGCATCGTTTCCCGGATTCAGAGCATGGGCACGAACCTGCTGTTCGTGAGCCCTGGCTCAACCCAGTCGTCTGGCGTCCGAACCGCGTCCGGCAGCGCGGCTACGCTCACCGTCGAGGATGGCAACGCGATAAAGTCCGAGATCTCGACGGTGGCGGCCGTCGCGCCCGAGACTACCTCCATGGTGCAGGCGGTTTACGGTTCCACCAACACCCGAAGTCGGGTTACAGGCACGACCCCGGAGTACCTGGAGGTGAGAAGCTTCAATGTGGGCAAGGGGGAGTTCTTCACCCAGCAGCATGTGGACTCCCACTCGACGGTTTGCGTGCTGGGCAGCGAGACCGCGAAGACCCTGTTTGGCGACGCCGACCCGCTGGACCAGAGTATTCGGCTCAGCGCCGGGAGCGGCACCGGGTTCGTCTTCAAGGTTCTGGGTGTGATGGAGTCGAAGGGAAGCCAGGCCATGGGGAACCAGGACGAGGTGATCTTCGTGCCGATCACCACCGTCCAGGACAGACTTTCCATGCTGAGGACCTCTCAGGGGGGGCGTACCGTCCAGACTATCAACGTCCAGGTGACCTCCGAGAGCGCCATGACCCAGGCTACGCAGCAGATCGGTGAGTTGCTGCGGGAGCGCCACAAGGTGGTGGAAGATGACTTCCAGGTTCGAAGCCAGGAGGACATGCTGTCCACGGCCAGCGAGGTCTCGGGAACGCTGACTATGCTGCTGGGGGCCATTGCAGGTATCTCCCTGCTGGTGGGAGGCATTGGGATCATGAACATCATGCTGGTCTCCGTCACGGAGCGAACGCGCGAGATCGGTATCCGGAAGGCGGTGGGGGCCACGAAGCAGGATGTGCTGACCCAATTCCTGGTTGAGGCGGTTGTCGTCAGTGTCGCGGGTGGTGGCATTGGGGTGGCCGTCGGGGTTGGCTTCTCAAAGCTGATGTCGGGGATGACGATGGGGGGACAGGCGCTCCAGACGGTGGTTGCACCGGAGTCGGTAGCTCTCGCCTTCGCCGTCTCCGCCGCCATTGGGGTGTTCTTCGGCATCTACCCAGCCACGCGGGCGGCCGGTCTGAACCCCATCGATGCGCTGCACTACGAGTAAGCCCTGGGCGTCTTTGCAGGATCTTAACAATTGGCTGTTATACTTATTGCAGAGGATACTTGGGGTGTCTCGCGCGACTGTAGAGGCCGCCGGCGGCGCTGCCGGCCTCTACAGTCGCAGGGATGCGAGGACAAGGAGACAAAGCTGTGATCAGGAGAGTGCTGGTTGCCGACGACGATAAGAAGACCGTTGAGCTGTTGAAGCTGTACCTGGAGAGGGACGGCCACCAGGTCATCACGGCCTATAACGGCAAGGATGCCCTCCAATCCGCACGAGAGCTGCAGCCGGACCTGGTGGTGCTGGACCTGATGATGCCGGAACTGGACGGACTGGATGTCTGCCGCCTCCTGCGGGCCGATTCGAAGGTGCCGATCATAATGTTGACCGCTCGGACGACGGAGGGCGACAAGATCACCGGTCTGGACCTTGGCGCCGACGACTACGTGACGAAGCCCTTTAGCCCTAGAGAGGTCGCGGCCAGGGTTCGGGCCGTCTTTCGGCGGATCGCCGAGCAGGAGTCGGAGGAGGGCCCCCAACTGCTCGTGCTGGGCTCCCTGGTAGTGGACTTCTTGCGGCACGAGGCGACTGCGGGAGACGACCCCGTGGCGCTCACTCCAACCGAGTTCAAGCTGTTGAGGGTGCTGGCATCGGAGCCGGGCCGGGCCTTCAGCCGCTCCAAGCTGGTCGATCAGGTGCTCGGCGCGGGCTACGAGGGGTTCGAGAGGACCATAGACGTTCACGTGATGAACCTGCGGCGGAAGATCGAGCCCGATCCGTCCCATCCCAGGTACCTCTCCACGGTGTATGGGGTGGGCTACAAGCTAAACGAGGCCGATTGTGGTGCATAGCCTGAGGGTGAGGTTGCTGCTGGCCTTCGTCCTGGTGGCGGCGGTGACCATCGGTAGTGTCTCTATCTTTGCCAGCCAGAGCACCAGCACCGAGTTCCGTGGCTACGTGGAGCGCCGGATCGAGAAGGACCAGGGTAGGTTCATCGGCGTGCTGCAGGGCTACTACATGGAGAACCAGGGCTGGCCCGGTGTCCAGCCGCTGGTGGCGCGGCTGGCGCAGCTGGCGGGCGACCGAATCGTCTTGGCCGACAGCCATGGTACAGTGGTCGCCGACTCCGATGGCCAGCTGGTGGGGCAGCAGGCGGGCAAGCTGCGGGGGGAACCGCTCTTCACTCGGCAGGGGGAATTGGTGGGGACCGTGTATCTTAACCCTCCCGGGCTTGATCCGATGAGCGAGAACGCATTCCTCTCCTCGGTCAACCGATCGCTGCTGATCGCCGCGGGTACCGCAATAACCATGGCGCTGGGGCTTACCTGGATGCTGTCTCGGCGCATCCTGGGCCCGGTGGTCGCCCTTACCGGCGCGGTGCGGGCCATGGAGCGGGGAGACTTGAGCCAGCGAGTCGCGATAGAGGAGCGCGACGAGGTGGGTGAGCTGGCGAGGGCGTTCAACGCCATGGCCGATAGCCTGACCAGGAACGAGCAGTTGCGCAAGAACATGGTCACCGACGTGGCCCACGAGCTGCGGACGCCGCTGTCCAACATCAAGGGCTATCTGGAGGCGATGAAGGATGGGGTGCTGGCTCCGGACACGCAGGCTCTGGAGTCGGTGCACGAAGAGGCGACTCGCCTGAGCAGTCTTGTGGACGACCTCCAGGAGCTGTCGCTGGCCGAGGCTGGACAGTTGAGGCTGGACGTGAGCGCCACCGACCTCTCCGAGGTGGTGGACCGAGCCCTCCGCGGCGCGAAGGCGCAGGCCATGGGCAAGGGGATCGAGCTTGCGGCGGACTTGCCTGCGGAGATGCCCCTTGTGGAGATCGACCCGGCACGCATCGGGCAGGTGCTTCACAACCTGCTGAGCAATGCCTTGGTGCACACTTCTGAAGGGGGCGTGGTTACGGTGAAGGCGGAACCACGGGGCCGAGAGGTGGAGGTGAGTGTCTCCGACACCGGTTCCGGGATACCGGCCGAGCACCTGCCGCACATATTCGAGCGGTTCTACCGGGTGGACCCCTCTCGGGCCAGGTCCACCGGTGGCAGCGGGATCGGGCTTGCCATCGTGAAGCAGCTTGTGCAGGCACAGGGTGGCAGGATATGGGTCGAGAGCGAGCTTGGCCACGGCAGCAGCTTCCGGTTCACCCTGTCTGTTGCGAGGCTTTAGCGCGAGGTAGGAGGCTTCGCATCGAAGTCTCCTACCCGGCCTGGCCTGTTCGTGCCATCGCCCTCTACTTCTTGGGCGGCGAGGGGGCGATGGGAGGGCCGACCCAGATGGACTGGATGTTGGTGAACTCTCGGATGCCGTACTCTGAGAGTTCGCGGCCGTAGCCGCTGTTCTTGACTCCACCGAAGGGCAGGTGCGGGTCGGCAGACACCATGCCGTTGATCGCCACGAATCCGGCCTCCACTTGGCTGGCAAGCGCCTTGGCCCGGTCCAGATCCTGACTCCAGATCGCAGCGCCCAGACCGTACTGCGTGTCGTTGGCCACGGCTATCGCCTCATTCTCGTTGCGCACCGTCAGGATTGCGGCCACTGGGCCGAAGGTCTCCTCGCGATACACCGGCATCTCACGCGTGATCCCTGCCAGGACCGTCGGGGCGTAGAAGAAGCCGTAGCGGGGCAGGGGGCTGCCCCTCAGCATCAGATGGGCGCCCTGCTCCAGCGTAATTCTGACCTGCCTGTCCAGGGTCTGGACCAAGTCCGGCCTGGCCAGTGGCCCTACCTGTGTGGAGCGATCCATCGGGTTTCCCAGCTTCAGGGCGGTGATGGCCTCTGCGAACTGCTCCAAGAATGCCTCGGCGACGGACTCCAGGACGATGAATCGCTTGGCGGCGATGCAGGTCTGCCCCGAGTTGATGGTCCGCGCTCGGGCGCCCACTTGCGCTGCCTGCTTCAGGTCCGCATCGGCTAGGACGATGAATGGATCCGAGCCCCCTAGCTCGAGCACGCTCTTCTTCAGTGCGGCTCCGGCGGCGGCCGCAACCTGCCGCCCCGCTGCTTCACTGCCAGTGAAGGTCACGGCGGCGATGCCAGGGTCGGCGATAAGGGCTTGAGCTGTGGATCCTGAGATCAGCAGGGTTCGGAGGGTTCCCTCGGGGAAGCCGCTGGCTCTGAACAGCTCCTCAATGGCCAGGGCGCTCTGGGGCACGTTTGAGGCGTGCTTCAAGATTACCGTGTTGCCGGCCATGAGGGCGGGCGCCGCGGCACGGAATAGCTGCCAGAAGGGGAAGTTCCAGGGCATGATGGCCAGCACCGTCCCGATGGGCTGGAAGGAGACGTAGCTCTCCGCGGCTCCAGAGGGGTGTGGCTGGGCGTTTAGGAATTCAGCGGCACGATCGGCGTAGTAGTCGAGCACCCAGGCTGACTTGTCCACCTCCGCCTCGGCCTCGGCGATGGGCTTGCCCATCTCCAAAGTGATCAGGGATGCGAGTCTCTCCTGATTGGAGCGGAGGTAGGCAGCTGCCTGGCGGAGCAAGTCGGCTCGATAGTCGAAGGATTGGTCGCGCCAGTGCCGGAATGCCTTCAGGGTGCTCTGTAGGGTCTGCTCGATCTGCTGGGGGGAGGTCGTGGGAAAGACGGCCAGGACCTCTTCGGTCGCTGGATTGATGGATTCCAGAACCGGCACTGCCTTCGCGATAGCTACCATGGTTCCGGTACCTCCTTGGTCGTTTTCAAGGGCTGGCGCCCAAGCATGATTCACGATATAAATATAGCAAGAACTATGCACAAGATGCCCTTGCCAACCGTTTCGTTGCGTCTCCGCGTCCAACGGGTGCGGCTCAAGTTTTCGGGAAGCGCCGGCTTCGACGCCTGGCCGTAAACGGACCAGGCTGAGACGCTCAAGGACCCTTATGGTCGCTAACAAATAAACCTGACAGTAGCCCGAGGAGGGCGAAGCTCCTGCCCGGGAGGGCGAA
>DIXP01000005.1 GCA_002436065.1 Chloroflexi bacterium UBA6077 | reverse complement strand
GTGGGAGTCATCGTCATCGTCGGCGCGGACGTAGGTCCCAACGTAGCACCCACGGTCATCGTCGCCGTCGCACCAGGCACTGTAGTAGCCACAGGGGTCGCTGTGGGTAGCAGCACAGGGTAGAAGCTCACCCGATCCACAAAGGCGGACCGACGAAAGCTGTCGGCCTTGATCTGCACCCTGGCGACGGTCGCCTGGGCCGGCATCGTCACATCCAGGCTGAAGCTCTCCCAGCCCGCCGTTGCCAGGTAGTAGCCCTTGCTGGCGACTACCCCCACAATGCCCCCGCTCTGGTTCATGGGCGCCACCTCCACCTTGAAGGCGCCCGCCGGCCGGCTGGGCACATAGACCCAACCTGTAAAGATGTAGCGTCCGCCCGGCTGGACCGGAATGTCCTGGAATACGGCATAGGAGGAGTTCTCGCCGGCCACTATCAACCCTGAGCCAACCCCGTCGTAGGAGGCGAAGGGGTCCACCGAGACATAGGCCGGGTTCGCCCAGGAGGAGATGCTCCATCCCGCGGGATCGTCGGTGCCGGGCACCGTGCTGGAGAAGGACCCATTAGCCAGGAGGCTCGGTGCGGGCAGCGTCTCCATCGTCGGCGTCACGGTCGCGCTGGCGGCCACCGTGGCAGTGGCGGTCATGGTGGGGGTCGGCTGGGCCGTGGAGGTGGCGGTTGGGGTGGCAGTACCGGGAGTCCCTGCCGGGGTCGGAAGCGGAACGCTGGCAGGGAGCAGGATGAAGTCATCCACATGGACCGTACCCTTCAAGTTATCCACCTTCATCGCCAATCGGGCCTTCACCGCATCGGCCGGCAAATCCAAATTGGGAACTCTGACCTCCTGCCACCCGTTGGTGACGGCGGTAAAGGTCACCAGGTTCAGCGTCTTGATGACCCCCCCGTTGACGTTCATGGGCAGCAACTGGAGGGAGAACCTGGGATAGCCGGTGATGCTGGAAACCCTCACCCACCCAAGGAAGCTGTAGCTCTGTCCACCGGTGACCGGAACTTCCTGGTAGGCGAGATAGGAAGGCCCGCTCGAGGATTGATGCTTCATCGACAGAGATCCAGTGTGGAAGACATCAGAGTCCAGAGAGACCGCCTCCGTGTGGGCGTTGACGGCCCATCCCTCGGGTAGGCTGCCTGAACCCGCACTCTCGAACCCAGGGTTGGAAACCAGGTTCCCCTGGATGCCAGGGAAGGGGTCGGCGCCGGGTGTCATGGTATGGGTCGGCGTCCGCGTAGCGGTGGGCGTGGCAGAAGCTGAGGGAGGGGTAACCCCTCCCGGCGGCGGGATAGGAGAGGAGTCGAGGTCGAGAGATGAGTTGCCCAGATAGTAGCTGGACCCCAGCGCCCGGCGGAATGCCTGCTGGGAGAGAGGACCCCAGTCGGTCATGATGCTGTAGTTGACTCCCTCGCAGTCTATCTCATCGAACCACACCAACGCCTTCACCCTGGGGAATTCGTTCGGTATCTGGTTGGTGAGGATATCTGTGAGCTGGGCGGACTTGTCCAGATCGCTCGAGACATCCAGACTCGTCTCGGCGATCATGAGGGGCTTGTCCACCTGGGAGGCCAGGATGTCGTAATCGGGCTTGAAAGTGTCGTAGAATCCTCCCCTCCCGCCCCTATACGGATAGCCATCCAGCGCCACCCAGTCCACGTACTCATCCCCTGGGTAAGTGTCCATCACCGGCGAGGCCCCGTAGCCGCTCACGTGGGGACTCCACACGAATGTGACCCTGTTCGCCCCCTCCTCCCGAAAGATCCCCACGATCCTCCGCCACAACGTCTTGTAGTGGGTGATGGCCGGCTCGGTCATCGCCGACCAGGGGAACCAGGTGGCGTTCTGCTCCCACATTATGCGGAAGAAGATGGGGTGACCCCAATCCCGCAGCTCCCTGGCCCATAGCCGAATGTACTCGTCCCGCGACCCGGAGGCTGCCTGGGCCAGGTTGTTGTCGGCATCGAGGCGGGGCTCCCAGGATACCATTGGTATGGACCCACGAGCGTGCACCCAGTTGGCCCACTCCACATTGAAGTGCTCCCCCTGGATATAGGGAGGGTTCCCGCTGTACCGATGGACGATCGCCATCTTCTTGTCCACGGCCCACTCGAAGGTCTCCAGGTCTCCCGGGATGTTCACCCTGTCGCCGACCCAAGCCCCCATGTATATGTGGCTCTCCTGGCTGGCGCTGCTCACCGCAGCTGTTGAAGGGCCGGATAGCAGCAATAGGAAGGCGCACACAGCCAGGGCTACCAGACAGCTACTACCAATTCTCATCGTCACACCCCACGGTCAAAACCCACGGCACAAGTATGTCCGCCACTCGACGGAATAGCACTGAGCGGCTCCTGTCGAGGAGCTGTTGGATGCACTACTTGATAGGGATTATGAGGGGCGAAGAGAGGTGCAGTGATTACAGAGGGGCCATTGGGTACGGACTAGGACTGACAGTCCTTTCAGAAATGGAGGCTGGTAATTGGGTACCGATTATGCGCACTGACGACGATCTGCGACGTTTGCGGGAGCAGGAGCAGCTACTCCCAAATCAACTGAGAGGTGGAGCCGCGATGATCGCAAAGATGCTGGCAGGGCTGCTGGCCTTCAGCCTGGCAGTGAGTGCACCAGCGGCCCTTGCATCAGAACAGTTCAACCCGGTCGCCCGCTATACCGCGGACGACGAACTGTCGGCCGAACTGGAGGATTACCTGGCCGGTCTGGACGGTGAGTACGGCATCGCCGTCGAAAGCCTGTCTGGAGGGGATAGCATATACATCAACGCGGATGGTGAGTTCCTCACTGCCAGCATGTACAAGGTGCTGGTGATGTACAGGGTGATGGAAGCAGTGGAAGCCGGCGAACTGTCGCTGGGGGACACCATCACAATTACGGAAGCAGACACCATCGAGAACACCGATGGGGACGGGATGGCGGAGGGCACCTCGCTCTCCATAGGGGACGCCCTCCACGCGATGATAGCCTACAGCGACAATGCCGCCGCCTACGCCCTGACGCGAGAGGTGGGCGGATGGGGTAGCGTGGAGGCAGCCGCCTCGGAACTGGGGATGTCCAACACCTATTTCAATGGGCAGTTCTGGAGTAGCCCCGCCGACATGGAGCTGTTTTTCGCGCAGTTGGCCAACGGGAGCCTGGTCAGTGCCGATGCCAGCGACTACATGATCGACCTGCTGATGGCGCAGACAAAGAACGACCGGATCCCGGCCCTGCTGCCACCTGAGGCGACGGTGGCCCACAAGACGGGGGAACTCCCCAGCGTCCGCAACGATGGGGGCATCGTCTACGGCCCCAACGGGGACTACATCATAGTGGTGATGAGTCAGGCTGACCCCGGCGAGGCAGTCGCTGCGGAGGCGGAGATCAGCCGGATGGTATACGACGCATTCGGCACGTAGTAGATGAGGGTGCGACGGTCAGATAGGTCGACCTGATCTATCTGACCGACCCCTAGAACGGATCTTGCTCCAAGGGGCCGGTGCATCGAGGCAGACCGGAAACGGGAGGGATCAATGGCGATTCGCAAGGCACCGGCCAGGGTTGAGATACGGCCTCTGGCTGAAGACGAGATACCGATCCTCGAACAGCATCTGCATTCCGGGCCGGCCAATCGGCATAGGCAGCGCTACCTATTCCAAAAGGACGGCGATGGTCAGTGTCTGGTAGTCTGGTACGGAGGACTACCCGTGGGCCACGGTGTGATCAGTTGGATTGGGGCTCCCGACGAACCGATGGCCTCTCAGTTGAAGGATTGCCCGGACATCGAGGATCTTTTCGTGATGCCCCGGTTCCGTTCACAAGGAGTTGGGGCTCAACTGCTTGCGGCTTTGGAGGATCTGGCAAGGCAGCGGGGACACTCCCGTGTGGGACTGGGGGTGGCTCTCGACAACCCTCGCGCCCGTACCCTTTACGAGCGAAGCGGGTACCGCAAAACGGACTTCGGAGAGTATACTCACTACGTCTACCGCATCGATGATCTGGGCACAGCTCGCCCCACAACCGAGACCTGCATATACATGATCAAGGACCTGGAATAGGACGCAGGAAAGGGAGCCGGCGGCGCGGCGAAGGGCACAGCATCATCAACTGCCGTGCCGCGGCTGGCTATCTATGGTATACTCAGCCACCGCTATTCTGTAATCATCCGTAATCAACCCTCTTCATTGCTTATTCCTTCCTGAGGTGGACGAACGGTGGCCGAGCGCGTTGTGGTAACCGGTCTGGGGGCAGTGACCCCCGTCGGCAACGATGTTGAAACCAGTTGGGCAAACCTGATCGCCGGGAAATCCGGCATGGACAGCATAAAGGCATTCGACGCCTCGGCCTTCCCCTCCCGAATCGCGGCTGAGGTGAAGGGCTTCGATCCGGCGGCGGCCGTAGGGGCCAAGGAAGCCCGCCGAATGGATCGCTTCGTCCAGATGGCCATCGCCGCGACGAAGGAAGCACTAGCCGATGCGAAGCTTACGATCGACGCCTCCAACGCCGAACGGATCGGGGTGCTGGTAGGCTCCGGCATTGGCGGCATCGGCTCGCTGATGGAGCAGGCCAAGGTGCTGGAGAGCCGGGGCCCCGACCGAGTAAGCCCCTTCCTCGTGCCGATGATGATCGTGGACATCGTGGCCGGCCAGGTGGCGATCTACGCTGGGGCAAAGGGCCCCAACTACTCCGTCGTTTCGGCCTGCGCCACCAGCGCCCACTCTATCGGCGAGGCGTTCGAGGTCATTCGGCGAGGCGATGCCGATGCGGTGATCGCCGGGGGGAGCGAAGCGCCGATCGTGCCCGTCGGTCTCGCGGGGTTCACCTCCATGCGCGCCCTCTCTACTAGAAACGATGCGCCGCAGCGGGCCAGCCGGCCATTCGACGCCGAGCGAGACGGCTTCGTCATGGCAGAGGGCGGGGCGATACTGGTCCTGGAGTCGCTATCTCACGCCCTGAACAGAGGGGCGCGTATCTACGCCGAGGTGAAGGGCTACGGAGCGACCGGCGACGCCTACCACATCACTGCCCCAGCCGAGGGCGGAGAGGGCGCGATGAGGGCCATGGCCCTCGCCCTCAAGAAAGCCGGGCTCGCACCCGAGGACATCGACTACATCAACGCCCACGGCACCTCGACCCCTCTGAACGACCGACTGGAGACGATGGCCATCAGGAACCTGTTCGGCTCACGGGCCTACGATGTGGCTATCAGTTCCACCAAATCCATGACCGGGCATATGCTGGGGGCCGCCGGCGCCGTCGAGGCGATGGCCTGCGTGAAAGCAATCGTGCACTCCATCGTCCCACCGACGATCAACTATGAAGTGCCGGATCCAGAATGCGACCTGGACTACGTGCCCAACGTAGCCCGTGAGATGAAGGTGCATGCTGCCCTTTCCAACTCCCTCGGCTTTGGGGGGCACAACTGCTCCCTGGTCTTCACCGAGTTCAGCCGGTAGTACTTAACAGCTAAGGGGCGTTCTCGTGACCAAGTTTCTGGAAATCGGCCGAGGCGGAATCACCATTCCCACGGGAAAACCGGCGGAGAGCAGCCGGGGCGAGCCGGCGAGAAGGTTCGTGGAGATCGCCGGATGGGGCCACTACCTGCCCCTCCACGTCCTCAGCAATCAAGCCCTTGAAAAGATGGTGGACACCACCGACGAGTGGATCCTGACCCGCAGTGGGATCTCCGAGCGGAGGATCGCGGCGCAGGAGGAATCGACCTCCACCATGGCCGCCAATGCCGGACAGGCCGCCCTGGACAGGGCAGGCATGGACGCGAGAGACCTGGACCTGATAATCCTGGCCACCGCGACTCCGGACCATCCGGGGTTGCCCGCCACCGCTCCCCTGGTGCAGCAGGCGCTGGGAGCGGGCAACTGTGCTGCCTTCGACATCACCGCGGCCTGCTCCGGCTTCGTCAGCGCCCTGATTACAGCGAGCCAGTTCATCATCAGCGGAGCTTACCGCAACATCCTCGTCATCGGTGCCGAGACCCTCTCTCGGGTAATGGATTGGACGGATCGCGCCACCTGCGTCCTGTTTGGCGATGGGGCTGGCGCCGTCGTCCTGCGCGCCACGGAGCGGGAGGGGGGGCTCCTGGCCTTCGACATGGGCGCCGACGGTCGCGGCGCCGACCATCTCGTAATCCCCGCCGGGGGCGCTCGAATGCCTGCCAGCCACATCACCGTGGAGCAGCGTCTTCACTACCTGAAGATGAACGGGCGAGAAGTATACAAGTTCGCCTCGCGAATCCTGCCGCAGTCCTTCAACAGGACACTGGACAAGGCGGGGGTGAGCCCCGAGGAGGTGGAGCTACTGATACCGCATCAGGCCAACATGAGGATAATCGACGCCGCCCGGCCGAGCCTCCGCGTAAAGAAGGAGGCCGTCTACGTCAACGTGGATCGCTACGCCAACACCTCGGCCGCATCCATCCCCGTGGCGCTGAGCGAAGCCATCGACGAAGGCAGGGTCAGACACGGAGCGATCGTGGCGATGGTGGCCTTCGGGGCGGGCCTCACCTGGGCCTCGGTGCTGTGGCGCTGGCAGGGGTAGGGCTACCTCGCCAGCAGCCTGAGCAGCGGCGGACCCAAGATCAGCAGCCCGACCACCACCGAACCCGCAGCCATAACCAGCACGGACCCCGCGGCAACGTCCTTCGCCACCTTCACCAGAGGGTGAGGGTTGGGGCAGGTCGCATCGGACAGCGCCTCCAGCGCCGTGTTGGCCATCTCCGCGCCCAGCACCAGGCACACGGTCAGCACCAGGACCGCCCACTCCATCGGCGTGAGCCCAACCCACAATCCCACCGCTGCCGCCAACAACCCAATGCCCATCTGAATGCGGGCGTTGCGCTGGGTCTTCAGGACGTAGTAGGCCCCCTGGAAGGCGTATCTGAAGGAGCAGGCGAGAGAGCGGATCATATGGCCCGGACGCGGAGACGCGGGGACACGGGGGCGCAGAGAACCAAGAACGGGAGACGCATCACTCATCACTTCCCCGCCCCAAGCCCATCCTGCTCAGCACCGACTCCTCCTCCTGCCTCATCCGCCGCTGGTCGTCGGGATCCTCGTGGTCGTAGCCCAGCAGATGCATGGCGCCGTGGACCACAAGGAAGGCCAGCTCGCGATCCAGGGAGTGGCCATAGGACACCGCCTGCTCAGCCGCCCTCTGGTAGGAAATGGCGATGTCTCCCAGGGGAAGGGGCTCTCCCGGAGGCTGGGGAAAGACCGACACCCGCTTTTCGGGGGTCTCGTACTGCTGAAGGGGGAAGGAGAGCACGTCTGTTGGGGCATCGATGCCACGGTGCTCGCGGTTCATCTGCTGGAGGTCCCCATCGTCGGTGATCACCAGCCCCACGGAGACGGGGCCACCCAGATCCCTCCCTGCCATGGCTTCCGCCAGCACCGACTCCAGGAAAGGGCGGTCGACGGCCGCCTCCAGGCTCTCCAGGACATCCCACTCAACAACAACTGAGCGTGAACTTTCAGGCAGACTGTTGGACATCACCGACTATTCCTTCCGGGAGCGCCTCCCTCTCGGGCTCACTCAGGGGTAGTGTGGCAGGTGGGTATTCGATCCTGGGGTGATACATCCCCATCAGGATCGTGATAAAGGCTTTCTCTATCTCATCCAGGTCGCGCATGGTCAGGTCGCACTCATCTAACTGGCCTTCAGCCACCCTCTCGGCCACCACCTTGCGCACCAAATTAGCCACGTTCTCCGGCGAGTGGTCCTTGGCCGACCGCACCACGGCCTCCACCGAGTCAGCCAGCATCACGATCGCAGCCTCCTTGCTGCGAGGCCTGGGCCCGGGGTAGGCGTACAGGGATGCGTCCACAGGACCATCCCCCTCTTGGGTAGCACGGCTGTAGAAGTAGCTCACCAGCCTGGTGCCGTGGTGCTCGGTGATGAACTCCCGAATGCGGGGCGGCAGCCGGTACTTTGATGCGAGGTCCACGCCATCCCGTACATGGGACGTCACGATCCTCGCACTGGTCTTTGGGTCCAGGGTATCGTGGACGTTCTTACCGTCGAACTGGTTCTCGATGAAGAAGTAGGGGCGGGCAAGTTTGCCCACATCGTGGTAGTAGGCTCCCACCCGCACCAGCAAGGCATCGGCGCCGACCCGCTCCGCGGCCCTCTCCGCCAGGTTGCCCACCATTATGCTGTGATGATAGGTCCCAGGGGCTTCGTTCAACAACCTCCGCAACAGCGGCTGGGTAGGGTCCGACAGTTCCAGCAGCTGCAGGGTGGTGGTGATGCCGAACACTCGTCCCAGCAGGCTGAAGAAGCCCACGGTGAGCGAAGCGGAGAGCAGACCGTTGACGGTACAGTAGCCCGCCATCTTCAGTAGCTCGGCCCAGTCTTCGGTCTTGGAGGTGAGGCGGTAGGAAAGGATGACCGCGAAGCTCGCCAGGGCCACGAGGCCGCCGACGACAAAGTAGGAGTGGAGCCGCTCGCTTCGGCGGACCCCCATCGATCCGATCACCGCGCCTGCAACCCCGATTATGGCCAGCTCCAGGGAGTTCCCAGCGATGGAGGCCACCAGCAGCGCGAGCAAGACGGTGACCGCGAGCGAAAGCTGGGCATCCAGCAGGGTAGCCAGCAGCATTGCCACCGCCGAGATGGGGAAGATGTAGGCCCAGTGGGGTCGGCCTGGCAGGACCACCTTGGCGGCCAGCACGGTGGCGAAAGCCACCAGCACCACCAAAAGCAGACGCTTCTCGTGGACCATCAGGGACGGCTCGAAGATCCAGACATAGCCAGCCAGCAGGAATGTCACGACCAGGGCCAGCAACGCCGACGCGACGATGTTGGGCCAGTCGGCGGCCGGATTCCGCAGTCCCAGCGCCTCCAACTTCTCAAGGTCGGTGTCCCTCGCCACGTCACCCTCGCGAAGGATTGCCTCGCCTTCCTCGACAGTCTTGGTGACGGGTGCCACCGAGTCGCGGGCCTCCCGCCGAAGCCTATCCGTCTCCGCGGGGTTGGGCGAGTAGTTGACCCTCGCCATGCGCGCCACCAACTCCGCCGCCAACTCCCTGTCCTGGTCGGCGGGTATCGCGACCAGCCGTGCCAGCGCCTCCCCTTTCAATCCTCGCAACCGCTCGGCAGTGACCCTCTCGCTAAGCAGCTCAAAAAGCACCCTCGGGGTGTTCAGTGCCAGCACCTGCCACCGCGCATCGTCCATGGTGGTCATGAGAGACAGCTCAGCATCGGTAAGATCGAACTCCAGCGCCTTCTGAATGGCAGACTTCTTCACGTCCAAGGCCATGGAGGGGGTGTTGCGAATACCACCAATGGTCTGGAGCAGGACACCCAACTTGTTCCGCTGTTGGGGCGCGACCCCTGAGTCCGAGGTGTACTGCTCCTGCACGCTGTTGGCTGCCCTATCGCGCTCCGCCCTGGTGGCTATGGCCGACTCGAACTGGATGCGTTTAGGTGCCCTGATATTGGTCTGGGCGACATCACCCTCGTGGAGTTGGTATCCACTGAGGCGAAGGGGGGCAGACAAGAGAAAGGTGAGACCGATGGCCAACGTCGCAGTGAGAAGAACCAGGCGAGCCATCCTATGCTTGTTGAAGTCGGGCCGGCTGTGGTTGGGAGGCGAATCCATCAGAGCCACGATCGCACCACCTTCCGTCAATCCAGATTGCTTGTCATCCGGCACTGTGCATGATACGTCGCGTTTGGCGACGGTGGCGGCAGGGGGGACAAGGGCCTGCCCTACAGGGACGGGAGGGCGAGACGCCCGCGCTCCCGGGAGACGGCGGCTTCGCCGCCTATCACGATCACATTGGCGAAGTGCTACTGGGACAGCAGCTCGCGGACTACCTCCGCGACCAACCGCCCGTCGGCGCGTCCCTTCAACTGTGGCGCCAGCCTGGACATCACCTTGCCGAAGTCCTTGGAATCCTGGGCTCCCACCTGCTGGATGGCAACCCCGGCCGCGCTGGCTATCTCCTCCCGAGACATCTGCTCGGGCATATAGGTGAGGAGGATCTCCAGCTCTTCCTGCTCCCGGGCAACCAGGTCGGGTCTGTTACCCTTCTGGAACTCCTCGATCGACTCTCGGCGCTGCTTGATCTGGCGCGAGATCACCGCCAAGACCTCGCTCTCTTCGAGAGGCCTGCGCTTTGCGATGGCCTCGTTGCCGATGGCGGCCCGAGCGAGCCGGATGGTGGACACCCGTACCTCCTGCCGATTACGCATGGCGTCCTTGAGGTCAGCCATCAATCGCTCGTTCAAATCCATTTCCGCTACCCTCCCAATCGCCCGATTATAGGTAGCCCTTTCGCATACTGTCAACGACGGGGGGCCGGCAACAATGCCGGCCCCCCTTTTGAACCTCTCTCAGACAAACGCTCAAGCAGCGGCGTTGCCGCCTCTGGACAGGACATACTCCAGCTTGTTGACCAGATCGGCGGGGTCAAAGGGCTTGGTCATGAAACAATCTATGCCCTCATGGGCGATGTCCTCCACCTCCTCGAAGGCGAAGGCCGTAGCCACGATCAAGGGTATCCTGCTCAAGCGCTCGTCCCGCTTGAGCAGTTTCAGCAGCCTGAAGCCTGACATGTTGGGTAGGTTCAGATCCAGGATGACGGCATCAGGGGATTCGCCCTCCAGGACTTCGTATGCCTCAACCCCATCCCGGGCGGCTATCACCTCGTAGCCCGACTGCTCGAGGTTGATACGGATTATGTCGAGCATCTCAGGTTCGTCTTCCACCACTATCACTCGCTGTTGCATCCTTGCCTCCGTCCACGCTCGAAGTTCTATCAACACTGACCGCGTGACTCGCACTATCTCGCGTGGCCGCGGGCAGCCATCAACCTGCGCCTCTTCTCCGCCAGTAACCTCCGATGCTGTTGGCGCAGTTGAGGATCGAAAACGTGGAGATTGATCTTGACCGCTGCCACCAGGTCCTGGGGGTAGAAAGGCTTGGTCATATACTCGACCGCTCCGGTCTCCAGGCCCCTCAAGACATCTTCGTCGCTGACCCGGGCTGTGAGCATGATGACCGGGATCCCAGACAGGTCTGGATCCGACTCGATCCGCTCCAATACGTCCCAGCCATCCATCTCGGGCATCAAGATGTCCAGGATCACCAGGTCGGGCCTTTCCTCCCGAATCAGCTCCAGGGCTTCCTCTCCATCATAGGCCCCAATGACAGTGTAACCTTGGCCCTCCAGATTGGCCCTGGCAATGTCCACTATCCCCGGCTCATCGTCTACAACAAGTATGCGATTCTTGCTCATGGACGACCTTCTCCCGGCTCAAGACTCGGTTCGTTATCGCCAGGGGTCGACTTCTGGCGAGGTTGAGTTGTAGGTAGCTCGAAGGCGAAGGTACTCCCCTCGCCAAGAATGCTCTCGGCCCAGATCCGTCCTCCGTGGGCCTCGATGATGTTGCGACAGATGAACAGTCCCAGGCCGCTCCCAGGCGTCCTCTTACTGTAGCCTCCCTCCACTCGGTAGAACTTGTCGAACACCTTCGGCAGGTGATGAGCGGCGACACCGATCCCCCGGTCTACTACTCTCACGGTGATCCTGGTGGGCTTGGCTTCCAGCGCCACCGTGATCGGCTTCCCAATGGGCGAGTACTTGATTGCGTTCCCAAGCAGGTTGTCAATCACCAACTCCAGCTGAACGCGATCACCCTCCACCTTGACCGGCTTCTTGGGAAGCTCCAACAAGACCTCACGGCCCTTCGCCGTTACCCTGACCGTGGACACCGCAGTGGAGATCAGGTGGGTCAGGTCAACCTGCTGAGTGGAGAGCCGAAGCAAGCCTGACTCGATGCGAGAAACGCTCAACAGGTTCTCAATCAGCCTGGCCAGCCGATCGGCCGCGCCGTCGATACCCATCAGGAATCTCTGAACAGTGGCCTGATCCAAAGAAAGCTGAGGGTTAAGCAGCGTGGATGCGTACCCCTTGATGAGCCCCAAGGGGGTGCGCAGCTCGTGTGAGACCATGGAGACGAATTCCGACTTCATCCTCTCCACCTCTCGCAGCTTGCTGATGTCCCTGGCAATCACGACTCCCAGCCCCTCGCCCCGGCCTGCGGGCCGCACGAAGGAGTAGCTGGCTGCCACATCCCTCTCGCTGCCATCCCTGGTGGTCACCACCGTCTCGAAATAGGGTGTAGGCTCCCGCTTCTCGACGATCTCCTGAAGCGAGAAGCTGGCCTTGGAGGTAGCGGTGCTAGGAGCCGAGCGGCTCACAAGCACATCCTCGCATCCGCGTCCCACCATGTCGTCGGTAACCCAGCCGGTGAGCGCCTCTGCCGCGGCGTTTACTCTGGCAACGCGGTTCTCCATATCCACAATGATGATGGCATCGGAGGTGTTGCTGATGATAGCCTCCAGCTCATCCCGCTCCCGGTCCACGCTCTGATACAGGATGGCGTTCTGCACTATCACCGCCGCGTTGGCCGAGAGGATGGTCAGCAGCCGCACGTCGTTCTCGTTGAACCCCTCGAACCCCTCCGGCCGCCCTCCCACCAGGACGGCCCCAATCAGCTGGTCCTGAGCCCGCATCGGCGCCATCAGCGATGGCCGCCTGGCCCACGTTCCACTACACAGCACCAATTGCCCATCCACCGCCTGAATGGGGCAGGCGGAATCTGACTGGCCATCATCTGACCTGCCATCAGAGGCATCATCCAACCGCAGCCGTATCCCGGACAGCTCGTCGGCATCGAAGCCATAGGAGGGCTGCTGGGGTACCAACTCCCCGTCCTCCCCTACCAGCAACAGTGCACAGCAATCCGCCTGGAGCAGCTGAGCGATAGACCTCGTCAGCTCGCTGTAGGTATCGTCCAGCTTGGTAAGGGTTGCCACGCTCTGAGAGACCTCGGCCAGCCCGGTGAGTTCGCGCACTCGCTCTTGAAGAGAGGTGAACAGCTGAGCGTTGCGGATGGCTATGGCCGCCTGGTGGGCGAAGGAGGACAGCAGCTCCACATCGGCGGGGGAGAACTGCCCGACCCGGCTCCCAAAGACGGACAGCACCCCGATCACCTTACCCTGCAGCGTCAACGGGACGCCCAGATAGGAGCGCAGCTCCTCAGTCTCCAGTTCGCGCATCCACTGAGACCGCTCCGCCGCGGAGATATCGGTGATCAGTTTTGGGACCCCCTCCCTGACCACCTGCCAGCTCATGCCGCGGCCGAGACCGCTCTGCTCGGTTTTTCCCGGCTCGAACGGCAACCCCTTCCAGGCCCGGAAAACCAGGTCGCCGCTCGGTTCGTCGGTCAGCAAGATGGCACAGGCCCTGGCCCGCACCATCTCCGCCGCCAGGTCCACGATTATCTGGAGAGTCTGGTTGGGATCGAGTCCCGTAGCCAGGGCATCGCCGACACGGTGAAAGAAAGCGAGCAGTTCCTTGCTCTTGTTCTGTGTCTCCTGGTACAGCCTGGCATTCTCAAACTCAATGGCCGCCTCGTTGGCGAAAACGTCCAGCAGCCGCAGGTCGTCTGATGTGAACTGGTTCAGCCCCAGCCTGGAGAGGGTTATGACCCCGATTACCCGTCCTTCGAAGTTGATTGGTGCGGCGATCATCGACTCATCCAGGATCGGCGTACCGGGAATGTGGTAGGACCTGGCGTCCTTCTCCACGTCGCCCACAATCAAGGGGGCTCCGCTGGCTGCCACGTGCCCTGTCAGCCCCTGCCCCACCTCCAGCCTCAGGTTCTCCATCTTCTCCACCCAGTAGTCCTGGCTGGAGCTAACCACCGCAAGAGGAACCAGTTCCTTGGTATCCTCCTGCAGTACGAAGACGCGGCAATTGTCGTACCGGAGCAGGTTGCGTAATTCGTCCGCGATGATGTTGGCGATGGAGGAGACGCTTCGCGAACGGCTCAGCTTGGACATTATGGCCTGCAGCCGCTGCAACTGGCCGCTCCACTCCTCCACCTCTCGGTACAGTCTGGCGTTCTGGATAGCGATGGCGGCCTGGTTGGCAATGGCCATAGCCGTCTCGATCTCCGACCTGGAGTAACGATGGTGGAAGTGAACGTGGTTGATGAAGAGGCTCCCCTGCACCTGCCCCTTCGCGATCACAGGCAGCACCAAGAAGGTCTTGTCGCTGAAGAACTGGACCGCATCCTTGTCCGTGCGTGGATCGTTCGGAGCGTCGGACACAAGCACCGGTTTCTCTGTCTGGATGGCCTCTTTGGACAGGGGCTCAGCCTCCAATGAGAGGGGGCGCTGCTTCCATACTCGAACGAAATCAGACGGCATGCCGTACATTGCGGAGGGGAAGAGGGTGCGGCCGTCCTTCCCGAGGAGCCACACACCGCAGCGGTCCGCCCCGACCAGCTTGGCGGTGCGCTCCGCCACCAGGGAGAGCACTTCCTCCAACTGGAGGGTCGAGCCGGCCGTTCTGGCTACCTCCAACAGCGCCATAGCAGCCTGCTCACGACGGCGCTGGCTGTGGATAACTCTCAGCCCGGCGGATAGAGTCTTCGCCACCCCTGTCACAAAAGCGACGCGCCCGTCCGACGGAGGTTCCGCGCTGCTCCCCACCACTATCAGGGCCCCCAGATCCTCGCCGTCGAGCGGCACAGGGCAGACCAACACATCAACCATGCCCTCGCTCCGCTTCGTCGAGATCTCCAGGCGGGACGGTAGGATCGCCGCATTGCCCCTGGCAGCAACGTAGTGGCTAACCTCGTGGGCTATGTCGGCCAGGGTATCGGTCCATCCCTGCCGCGCCGCCTCAGGCGTGAGGGCGCAGAGAGTGGCCACTCGATCCCGGTCTTTCGGGTCCATCATCAGGGTGGGGGGCAGGGCAACAGCCACCGGATTGCCATCCAGGACCTCCGCGAGGCTGAGGATCAGCGGCGAGGCTACCTCGGCCACGTCGTATGGCACAGGCGGGGATCCGACCGGTTGGTGCACCTCTAATAGCGGATCAGTCCTGTTCAACCCGTCCACACCATCCGGGACGGCTGGGTTTTCGGCTGGTTCTGACAGGCCGCGAGGCATAACCCCTCCCAACGCAACAGCGTTCAACGCGGGGAGTCTGCGCCAGGATCCCCTGGGATGGGCACTGGAGATCCGCGGTCGCAGGGCAGCAACTACACCGTGCCTAGCACAAATCGTACCAGCAATGGCAGTCTAAACGCCAGGGGCAGCCCGAGGCTGCAGCCCCGGGCTAAGAGCGCGAAGCCCCATCGGGCTAGGACGGGGCTACCGTTGCGAGTATCGCTTTGGGGCGGTCGCATGTGCGTCCGACCTCCATTCACGGACTGTCATCTTCCACCAAAGACGATTCGTTAAGGATGTAAGTAGTAGCAGCACGGATCTTGCGGGTGGGAATGCTCGGGATGCCAATCGATGCGGACCACGCAATTCGCGTCAACCGTGGGGGTTGGACGGCTTCGGGTGGAGGATGAGTCAGTGGAGAAGGTACTGGTAACGGGCGGAGCGGGCTTCATTGGATCTCACCTGGTGGATGCTCTGGTGCAACGAGGACTCAGAGTGAGGGTGCTGGACAGCCTGGACCCGCAGGTCCATGGGCCGGACCGCCAACCTCCTCCCTACCTGGACCCCAGGGCAGAGCTGATAGTGGGAGACGTGAGGGACCGAGAACTGCTCCTGTGCGCTCTCCAGGACGTCCGAGTGGTGTTCCACCTGGCCGCGGCGGTGGGCGTTGGGCAATCGATGTATGAGATCGAGAAGTTTGTCTCCGTCAACACCCTCGGAACGGCGACCCTGCTGGAGCTGCTCGCCAACCACACCCACAGCGTGGGCAAGCTGGTAGTGGCCTCCTCCATGTCTATCTACGGAGAGGGAAGCTACCGGTGCCGGCGATGCGGCCCGGTGGAACCGCTGTCCCGTAGCGAGCAGCAGATGCGCGATTCCCTTTGGGAGCCGCTGTGCCCGCGATGCCAGAAGCCATTGGAGGCGCTGCCCACTCCCGAGAGCAAGACCCTCAACTCCACCTCGATATACGCCATCTCAAAGAAGGACCAGGAGGAGATGTCCCTCTGCATAGGAAGGGCATACGGCATCCCCACCGTGGCTATGCGCTTTTTCAACGTGTACGGGCCGCGGCAGGCGCTCTCCAACCCCTACACTGGGGCGGCCGCCATCTTCTCATCTCGGGCCATGAATGGGAAGCCACCACTGCTGTTCGAGGACGGCCGGCAGACCAGGGACTTCGTCCACGTCAGCGACATCGTGCAAGCGCTGCTGCTGGCAATGGAGAGCGAGGCCGCCAACTACGAGCTCTTCAACGTGGGAACGGGGCGAGCGCTGAGCGTGCTGGAGATGGCCGACCTCATCTGCCAGAGGGTAGGCCCTCCAGGTCTTCGTCCCGAGGTAGTTCGGAAGTTCCGCAAGGGCGACATCCGGCACTGCTACGCAGACATCGGCAAGATCAGCGCTCTTGGCTACAAGCCGAAGGTTGCCTTTGAGCAGGGCATCGAGGAGTTGGTGGACTGGGTACGCGGCCAGACGGCCGAGGACCGGGTGAGCCAAGCGTCCGCCGAGCTGGAGAAGCGTGGACTGGTCAGCTAGCCATTCCCTCGAAGCGCAGCCTGTCCAGGAAGGCGCAGGACTTGACGGCCCGCTCCAACAGCCATTCCACGTAGGAGCGCAAGGCGCTTTCCACCTCCCGTCTGACCGCCGGTTCCAGCCGCAGCCCACCAGCGGGCGGGGCCGGCAATCGTTGGAGATACCTTAGGACTTTCATGCCGTTGAGGGAAATGGGGAGACCGCTGACCTCATTCCTTCCGCAGGCAGGGCACAACACCCCACCCAGCGATGGCGTGAAGTAGTTGGACTCGGGCTTGATATCGGTGCGGCACCCGACGCAGTGGGTCAACTGCGGGCGGTACCCTACCAACTCCAACAGGTGCAGCTCGAAGAAGCGGACCGTGGTCCACAGGTCATCACTCTCAGAGAGCCCGCGGAGCGTGACCACCAGCAGGTCGAAGAGAGGACCGTTCTCGATCCGGTCCTCGGTGAAACAGTCCACCAGTTCGGCGATATAGTATGCGCAGCTTCCCCGCCACAACTCCTCCCGCATCCTGCGAAAGGTCTCGAGGGTCTGGCTCTGAGTGACTATGTCCAGGTCTCGGCCCCTGGCCAGCAGCATGTCGGCATAGGCAAACTCGTCGACGTGGCCACCTAGTCTGCTACTGGGTCGACGTACGCCCTTGGCTACGGCTCGCAACTTCCCGAAATGGGGTGTGTAGAGGGTGAGGATCTTGTCGGCCTCGCCGAGGTCGACCCTTTTCAGCACGACCGCCCTGGTTCTATAGACTCTCGGCCGCTCTGGCATGGGTCATGGCTTTCTAGGAGAAGGAGAACAGTAGTTGAGGGCTTGGGGACACCCCAAACCCCACCATGGGGAGCTTTCCTCTGGACCCCCGAGGCTAGTCGCCTAGGAGCCCTGGCATCAACTCCACCACCATGGTGCCTTGGTCCAGGTCGACCGTCTTGACCACCTGTTTGATCGCAGGGAGGAGCAGTTCGCCCCTGCTACCATGTACCACGTAGACGTCGTTGCTACCTGTCTGGAGGATATCGTCGATCCTTCCCAGATCCTCGCCTTCAGGAGTTAGCACCCGCAGACCAAGGATCTGGTGCCAGAAATAGTGGCCCGGAGGAAGGCTCACCGCCTCCTCCTCCGGCACCTCTACCATCTGGTCCCTCAACTGCTCTGCCTGGTCGATGGTGTCGATGCCACGCAGCTTGAGCACCACCGCATCAGCAAGATAGCGATGGTGTTCCACCTCGTATCGCTGGTGCTCCGGGCCCACAAATACCGCTCTAGTGGTATCGAACCTTTCGGGGAAGTCGGTGACTACCGTCGCCTTGACCTCGCCCCTGTTTCCCTGAGGTGAGACGATGCGAGCAACGACCAAATACAAAGCTTTCAGCCGCCTTCTGAGGCTTGGGTTCGATCAGACGACTTCGACGGCCACCCGAACGCCCCGCCGGGCCGCCGAGGCCCTGACTACGGACCTGATAGCCTTCACGATACGCCCCTGCCGCCCGATCAGTTTCCCCACGTCTTCCGGAGCCACTTCAATCTCGTAGGTCGTCAGTTGATCCGTCTCGATCTCGGATACGCGAACGGCATCAGGGGCGTCCACCAGCGATCGAGCTATGAACTCCACGAGTTCTTTCATAGTTTACAGCGTGTCCTTCTGAGACTACTCTGCCTTCGCTTTCGGTGGCCGGACCTGTTCCAGGACCCCTGCCTTGGCGAACAACCTCTCCACCGTCTCGGTCATCTGGGCGCCCTGCTGGACCCACTTGGCAGCCTTGTCGGCGTCAACGTGGATGGTCGCAGGTTCGGTAAGGGGATTGTAGTGACCTACCATGTCGATGTACTTGCCGTCTCTGGGAGCCCTGGCGTCGGCAACCACAATACGATAGCTGGGCTGCTTCTTGGCGCCGGTTCTCCTCAACCGGATCTTGATCATCCGCTCTCCTTTCGAGGCTAACACCACTGGCGAGGCTCCCGGAACCATCCTCATCACGGACGACTCACAAGGTGGCCTCGCCGCAGTCTCCTAGCGATAGGGGTATTATAGTTTACCCAGCCCTCATGGGCAAACGGCCGCGGCACGCAGATTGCGCCCACCCTCTCCCGCCCTTTGGCTGGCGGAGGAGGTGGATGGTGACTAAGAAGCTGTACAGATCGAGAAGAGAGCGGATCATCGGCGGAGTCGCGGGAGGAATCGCAGAGTACTTCGACGTCGACCCAACCCTGGTCAGGATCATCTTCGTGCTGCTGACGCTCCCGGGGTTCATCCCTGGAATCCTGCTGTACGTGATACTGTGGGCGATCATCCCGCCGCAGCCGGTGGGTGCCTGAGGGAGCAGGGGCGGGACCGTTCGGGTCTCCGCCCCTCTCACCAGCCTGCCGGACGACTACTTGGCCGCGGCCGAGATCGCCTCGCCCAGGATGTTGACCACGGAGTCGATCTGCTCCTCCGTGATGGTCAGCGGCGGCGCGAGCATGATGGAGTCGTCTCTTATCCGGTGGATCAGCCCGTGCGACTCCGTATACTCGAGCACCTTGGCACTGACACCCGCCAAGCAGGGCGCCCCTGCCTTGCCCCCGGCCAGTTCCACCCCGGCCATAAGGCCAATGCCTCGCACCTCGCCCACCAGAGATAGGCTCTCCAGCTGCTTCAATCCGGCCATCAGGCGGCTGCCCATGGCGGCGGCGCGCCCCACCAGCCCCTCCTGCTCGATGATGTCCAGGTTCCTCAGCGCCACCGCGCAGCACACCGGATGCTGGGAGTAGGTGTAGCCGTGGCTGAAGGTAACGTCCGCCGGCAACTCCTGGAAGGTCCGGAACAGCTTCTCGCTCAGCATCACGCCGCCTAGCGGCTGGTACCCACTGGTAACGCCCTTGGCGAAGCTCATCATGTCGGGCACAACGCCCCACTGCTCCAGGCCGAACATGGTGCCGGTGCGGCCGAAGCCTGTGATCACCTCGTCGGCGATGAACAGGACGTTGTACTTATCGCAGGTCTCCCGAATCCGCGGGAAGTACTCCGGCGGGGGGACGAGCACACCGCCGGTGCCGGCCACCGGCTCGGCAACGAAGGCGGCGATGGTCTCCGGGTCCTCGGCCAGAATCTGATGCTCCAGGGCGTCGGCGCAGAGCACGTTACACTGCGGGTAGCTCATGTGGTACGGGCACCGGAAGCAGTAGTGGATCGGGATGTGGTGGAAGCCGGCCTGCAGCGGGTCGAAGTTCCTCCAGAAACTCCTGATGCCGGTGGCACTCATCGCCGCCGCCGTCAGGCCATGGTAGCCCTTCTGCCGGCCGATGATCTTAACCTTGTCCGGCCTGCCGTTCATCTTCCAATAGAAGCGGGCGACCTTGAAGGCCGTCTCATTGGACTCCGCCCCGCCGGTGGTAAAGTAGGTGGCATTGAGGTCGCCGGGGGCGATCTTGGCCAGCCGGTCGGCCAGCAGGATACCAGGCACGTTGGAGCTGCCGGCATAGCCGGACGCGAAGCCCAACTCCCGCATCTGCTCCGCCGCCGCCTCGGCCAGCTCCTCGCGGCCGTGACCCACATTGACGTTCCACAGGCCGGCGAAGGCGTCAATGTACTCCTTACCATTCACATCGGTGAGCACAGCACCCCGGCCCTTGGAGAAAACGATGGGGCCGTTAGCGTTGTGGGATTGGTTGTGCATCGGGTGCAGGATGTGATCGAGGTCCATCCGCACCAACTGCTGGGGGTCGTACATCATTCCTCCCTGCGTGTAGCTTACGGAGGGGCTATTGTACCCCAAACCCGACCCTCGGCCTAACCAGCCAGCACGACGCGGCTGCCTGCTCTCGTGACTATGGGACCAGTTCGCTCAACCAACCGGCCCACTCGAAGGGCATAGGGTCCGGATGCGCGACCCAGTCGCCGCCCCAATCGAAGCCAGCGTCCTTGAATGCTTGGACGAAATCCGCCGGCATGTCGGTGACGAGGTCGTTGTAGCGCGGCAGGTCTGACTTACGCCACACGAGGGGTTCGCGCTCGGATTGATGTCCACCGCAATACCGTAGGCGTGAAGGCTGAGAAGCTGGCGGCCATGGATCACGCGATAGGAGTAGGTTTCCGGCGCTTCCACGATCCTGTAGGCGGAGCCCTCGATAGCCCTTGCCGCCCTTTCGAAGGCGGCTAGGGCCTTCTGGTGCACTAGAGCGGACCGGCCCTGCATCTCGACGGCCACCAGCTGTGACACGACTTCTGACTCCGATCCGCCGAACACCGAGGCCAGCAGGGCATCGTCCCTGAGCACCTCCGCGCACTCCGTCTCCGAGAAGCCATTGGGGCAGCAGAAGGACGCGTGAACTCGCGTCTGATCGTACAGCTGGCACGCGCAGATGCAGCCGTTTACGGCGAATTCCAGATCGCTGGGGCACGGCCCAGGCGGGCATCCTGCCGCGACGGTCGCGACAGGGTCGGGGGAGAGCTCCAGGGAGAAAGCCCACGCCCGTTCGGATCGCTAGCCTCGGTTGCGGTGGGCGCGCCGCCGGGGCTTCCGTCACCAAGCACGACTTGCCGAGGGGCTGGAGTCCATCCACCAGCACCGTTTGCCCCACGGAGCCACGCTGAAATGCCCGGTACGCCAACAATCCGCCCAGCAGGACTGCCACCTGGAGCCAAACCCTCCACCAGGTCGCCAACGCCCCCCTCCACGTCTGCCAGGCATGGCCTCGCCGCCGGATCAAGAAGGGAGCAGCAAGCCGCGGGCCACTCGGAGCCCCGCCCGCTCGGGCGGGGCGTCGCAGTTGCGAGTGGGGTCGAACCCGAGGCCTGCGAAGTGCCAGCGGCATCACAGGCCGAGGTCAGCGGTTTGGTCCTGCCCCGGGCCCGCGTCCTGGTCCAGGGCCGGCCCCAGGCGTCCCCATGCCGGTGCCCGGGGTGTGAATCGGACCAATCCCTGGACCAGTACCGGGCGTTCCGAACGGGCCTGGGCCTGGCCCAGTGCCGGGTGTGCCAAACGGACCCGGACCGGACCCTGCGCCAGGTGTCCCCAGGCCGGTGCCGGGTGTATGGATGGGGCCTGGCCCGGCGCCAGGAGTGCCGGACGGACCAGGGCCTGCTCCAGGCGTCCCGAATGGACCTGCGCTTGGGACGCCGAGGGCAGCCGTCGCCGTAGGTGTAGCAGTCGGCGTGGGCGGCGCAGTCGAGGTCGCACAACCCGAGCCGAGTACGCCAAACAAGGCGCCGGCAATCAACAGCACCAATGGAGCCTTCCGCAATGTGTTGCCTCCTTATTTCCACCTGATGTCTGGTCGCCTCTTCCCGGAGGTCCACGGTGGTTGCAGGGTGGCGTACGTTGTCTCGACCGAACTCACCGACGCATCTCTAACCGCAGAGGTCTTGTCCCGGCAACATTCACGTCGAAGTGGCGAAGTTGCCCCGCCGAGTTGCCCCGCCGAGCCCGCAATTCTTGTGCCGGCGCCGTGCCTGATGGGCATGGTTCACAAGCAAGGGGAGATAGGGTAACAGTCTTACGACTACTCGACGTGGTATGGTTCGTGAAATTGGCCCCACGCCGAGCCAAATCGCATGCCCGCCTTGCAGAAGCGCACCGAACTGTCACCCAGTCTGTGAGCCATGCCCCATGCCACTAGAACAAAAAAGTGGCGCGGGGCTTGCAGCGCCACTACCTCGCGCGGCCCACGGAGCCTCGGCCCCCATTTCACAGTCGGCGCAGACCGACAACATTTGGAGGACGCCAATGCGAAGTCACTTCCACGTGTGGATGCTGGCGCTGGTGGCGGTCCTGCTGCTCACTCCCGCCATCGCCGCAGCCCAGCAAACAGCGCCCGGAGCCGGACCGGGTCCAGGGGGAGGTCCCCCACCGGGCATAACACCCCCGCCAGGAGTAACCCCCGGTAGCGGACTGGGTCCAGGAGCTGGAGCAGGTCCAGCAGTCCGACAGGGGCCCGGCGCCTTGCCGGCTGCAGGTGAGGCAGAGGGCGGCGATATCTCAGCCTGGTTACTGTTGGGGCTGGCAGGCGTGTTGGCTGCCGGTGGCGGCCTTGCTTTGAGACGCTCGTCGACGCGCTGACTGCTTGCCCGGCCTGTGATCGGCCTACAACCTTCCGTGGGCTCTGCCGTGCGTAGTTGAGACCGAAGGCGCCCCACCAGGATCCGCCAAACCATGGGGAGGCGGGGCCTGGTGGGGCGCCTTTACCCTGTCCACCAGAGTTGTCCAATTGCCGCTATGACGTTTGGCGCGGCCACTGCCACGAAGGCGGTTGTCGGCCGATCCAGCAACCGGTCCTGATCCTGTAGCCGGTCTCGGCACCTGAGCTGCTGCTCATCAACAACGTTTGGAGCGGGTCAAACGTGGCACAGGGCAGCGATCAGACCATCGCGCGAGTATCAGAGGCGTTGATGGGACACCGAAAGCCGGTTACCATATTGTCGTACCCTTCACCGCCATTATCGGCCGGTGGGGACGACGTCTTGAGGGTTCAGGGAATTGGCTAGGATGGCACGGCAGCGAGACGAACGGCGCGACCCCGCGCGGCGTAAGCCCGGGGCTGAAGAGACTCCGACGGCCAGGCAGCGGACGATCGCCGTCACCAGGGAGGAGGCTGCCTCGCTACTGCATAGGGCGCAGATCACCGCCCACGAACTGATGTTATCCGGGAGCAACTACACCTTCGTGGTCCAGATGTCCGCCGAGGGCCGTGGCGAATTCCTGGCCATATACAAGCCTCAGCAGGGCGAGCGTCCTCTCTGGGACTTCCCCCATGGAACACTGCACCGCCGGGAGCACGCGGCCTACGTCGCCAGCAACCACCTCGGTTGGCCCAACATTCCCGCAACGGTGATCAGGGATGGCCCCTTTGGCCTCGGCAGCGTTCAGCTATACGTTCCCAGCAAGGGCTTTCGAGGAGACCTCTCGGCCTTCGTTCGCCACTACCGATCGGAGTTGGCCGAAGTAGCCCTCTTCGACCTGCTGGTGAACAACGCCGATCGGAAGGCTGGCCACTGTCTGCCGGGTGCCGATGGACGCATCTGGGCTATCGACCATGGGCTCACCTTCAACCTGGAGCCAAAGCTGCGGACTGTTCTCTGGGAATACTGCGGCGAATCGATTCCTGATCAACTGTTGCAGGGCCTCGAGCAACTACGCGATGACCCTGATCGGCGGCAGGCACTGCGCGCGGAGTTGGAGGGCGATCTAAACAGCGAGGAGGTCAACATCTTCTTCACGCGGCTGGAGAAGCTTCTGCGCAAGCGGAAGTTCCCGCGTCTGGATCCCAACCGGAACATCCCCTGGCCCCTGGTTTAGAGGGTGAAGCGATCAGATTGAACTCGTGAGTTGCATCCACACATATAGAAGGCTGGCCGCACTAACGGCCAGAGCGGCAAACCAACCCCAGGCACGAAGGAAGCCGGAATTTCTGGTCTCACCCATCACCTCTCGGTCGCCGGCAGCCAGCAACAGCAGAACCAGCAGCACCGGACTCCCAATTCCGCCCGCGATCCCTGCCATGTAGAGAAGCTGTATGGGCTCTATGCCCATATACGACAGAGCCAGGCCCGCGGCCAGACTTACTGCCATAACTCCATAAAACGGCCTGGTACCGGACCGGACGGGCTCCTCGATGCTGGGCGTGCCATCGAACGCCTGCATGACCACGTAGCCTGTCGTTGCTGCGAGTACTGGAAGTGACAGGAGGGCGCTGGCCAAGAGTCCTACTGCGAACAGCTCCTCCGCCAGGGTCCCGGCCAGGGGCACGAGGGCTGCAGCCGCGTCCTGGGCCGTCTCCACCCTCGTGCCCTGAACGCCGGCTGTGGCCGCTGTACTAACGAGAATGAACCAGAATATCAGGGTCGTGAACACCACTCCTGCCGCCGCATACCATTGCACTGCTCCCAACTCCCGGCGAGATGGGCGCTCCTCCTCCTGTTCGATGGTCTCCCAATAGTAGACGTAGCTGGTCAGAGTCGTCCCCAGCAGTGCCAGGGCTCCCCCGACATAGTCAGGGGTGAACTGGAAGGTGGGAAGGACGGTGTGGCGTAGCACTTCCAACCAATCGGGCTTCGCGGCGAAGCCGGCGCCAACATAGGCGTGGGATCGTTGTCCGAGGCTCCCGCTACCAGTCCGGACCGCAATTTTCGGAATAGCTTCAGTGGGGACCGCATCCAGGTCTCATAGTGTCATGATGCACTTCGACGCACGCCAACGTTGATCCAACTCCAGCTATATGGAAGCAACAGTCATGCCCCGCCGCGATCCTATCCGTTGCCCATTCGATCCTTGCCGCAACGAAGCTAAGCGTCCACCTCCGTTTCTCCACACGATTTCGCAGGAACTCCATACCATCTCCACACGCACGCCCTATCATTCCCTTCGAAGGTTGGCCACGAGCCAACGATCAAGCAAGCACTTCTGAAAGGGAGAATAGAGATGAGACGAGGACTAAAGTACTTGACTGGCAGCGCAGTAGTGGCAGGGTTGCTCACCGTGAGCGTCGTGGGCACGGCCTTCGCGGCCGACCCAACGCCCGCCCCGGGAGCGGGTCCGAGAGGGCCGGTAGCGGGTGCCATGAACGCCCTCCACCAGGGCGCGGGCTGGGGCTCTAGCGCCGTAACCCAAGCGCTTGAGAAGCTGACCGGGATGAAATCCGAGGACGTCATCGCCCAGAGGCAGGCAGGCAAGTCCGTGGTGCAGATCGCCAAGGAGAAGGGTGTTGCCGAAGACGCCGTGGTCAAAGAGGTGCTGGCTGCCAGGAAGGCTTCCCTGGACGAGGCCGTGAAGGCCGGCCGGATCACCCAGGAGAGGGCCGACTACATGCTGAATAACATGACCGAGCGGGTCAAGGATGGCCTGAACAGGACCGAGACCGGACCCAGGGGCGACGCGGGGCGCATGGGCGGCCAGTCGCAGCGAGGGACCGGACAGTTCAGCCAGGGTATGGGCCCAGGCATGGGGCGATGGGCTCCCAACGCCCAGTAGTGGGGCCAAACCAACTCAACACCCGTTGTTCCTTAGCTTAAGTAACAAGAGGGACAGTCCAGCCAGAATGATCTGGCTGGACTGTCCCTCCAACGGGTGTGTAGTCGCCTTCCGCCGCTAGTGGTTGAGCACCTTCTCCGCGGCGTCGACGTTGTCAACCTTCAGCACCACCATGGCGTTCTCCTGGGGACGATCTGCGAAGGCGTAGACGTACTCCACATTGATTCCGGCGGCAGCCAGCGGTTCCGCGATAGCCTTCAGCAGCCCGCCGGGTTGGTCAGAGACCTCAACCCTCAGCACGTCGTGGGTGCTGGCAGCGAACCCGGCGGCCCGAACCGCCGCCAGCCCCCTCTCTGTGTCCGTCAGGATCATCCGAACGATCCCAAAATCGGCGGTGTCCGCGATGGATAGCGCCCTGAGGTTGATCCCCGCCTTGGACAACTCCTCCAGCAGCACCTTGAGCCTGCCGGGCCTGTTCTCGATGAAGACCGAAACCTGCTTCATCCTCATAGCAGTCCTCCTACAGATCCCGCTTATCGACGACGCGCTTGGCCTTGCCCTCGCTCCGCTGGATTGTACCTGGCTCCACCAGCCGCACCACGGCGGAGATCCCGAGGACGCTCTCCAACTCCTTCCGGACCTGTCTGGTCATCGACTCAAGACGGCCCACCACATCGGAGACGGCTGTCTCCGAAATCTCCACATGAATCTCCATGTCGTCGAGGGAACCCTGCCGATCCACGACGATCCGGTAGTGAGGAGCCAGTCCCTCCACCTGTAGCAGCACCGATTCGATCTGGGAGGGGAATACGTTGATGCCGCGGATGATCAGCATGTCATCGGTCCGGCCAAGCACCTTCTCCATCCGCACGAGGGTGCGGCCGCAGGCGCACTTCTCACGGTGGAGGCTCGTGATGTCCCTGGTCCGGTAACGGATGACCGGCAGGGCCTGTTTGGTAATGGTGGTAAACACCAGCTCACCCCGCTCCCCCTCAGGCAGCGGCTCGCCCGTCACCGGATCCACCACCTCTGGGAGGAAGTGATCCTCGAAGATGTGAAGACCGTTCTTGTGGGGACACTCCTGGGCTACGCCGGGACCGATTATCTCGCTCAACCCGTAGATATCCAGCGCCAGCATCCCCAACTTCGACTCTATCTCATCTCGCATGCGGTAGGACCAGGGCTCCGCGCCGAAGAAACCGACCTTGAGAGTGCTGTTCCTGAGGTCTACTCCTTCCTGCTCGGCGGTCTCAGCGAGGAAGAGCGAGTAGGAGGGGGTGCAGCAGATGGCGGTCGTGCCCATGTCCTGGATCAGCATGATCTGCCGCTTGGAGTTGCCACCTGACATGGGGATTACCGTGGCCCCCAGCCGCTCCGCTCCGTAGTGCGCCCCCAGGCCTCCCGTGAACAGCCCGTAGCCGTAGGCAACCTGCACCACGTCCTCGTCCGTCACACCGCCCATCGCCAGGCTGCGGGCCATCATGTCCGCCCACAGTTCAACGTCCGCCTTCGTGTAGGCCACGACTATGGGCTTCCCGGTGGTCCCGCTGGAACCATGGATACGTACCACCTCCTTGCGCGGCACGGCCAGCATCCCGTATGGGTAGTTGTCCCGAAAGTCGGTCTTGACGGTGAAGGGTAGCTTGCTCAAGTCCGACAGGGAACGGACATCGCCTGGAGTGACCTTTTGCTCCTGACAGGCGCGACGGTAGAAGGGCACCCTCTCGTAGACATCCCGCACCTTCCGCTGGAGCCTCTCAAGCTGAAGGGCCTCCATCTCGCTCCTCGACGCCGTCTCGCTCTTCTCGTCCCAATACATAGCTACGCCCCCTCCGCGTATAATCGCCCCACCATGGCGGACCGCCCCATCTCCAGGGCCCTCAGGTTCAGCTCCCTGTACTTCTCCGGCACGCGCGTCTTGACCGTCTCCAACCAGGCTTCCCACGGCAGTGGGAGAAGGGACGCCACGAACCCCAGCACTACCACGTTCAGCACCCTGGGGTTCCCCAGCTCAGCCGCCAGTCCCGTGCCATCCACCAGGTACACCCGCTCCGTCCTAGCCTTGAGCGCGCCCACCACCTCGTCATCCGATGGGTAGCGCGCCGTGCCGGCGCTCACCGAGGGAGGGAACATCACCCGGTCGTTCACCACCACCACTCCACCCTGCCGAAGGCTTCCCGCCCACCGAGCCGCCTCAAGCTTTTCCAGGGAAATGAGAAGGTCAACATCGCCCTCCTTAGGAAGGGGGGAGAGCACCTGACGCCCCAACCGGACGTAGCTCACCACGCTCCCGCCCCGCTGGGCCATGCCGAAGACGTCCGACTTCTTGACATCGTAGCCCACGGAGAGACCCGTCTCGGCCACCAGATCGCTCATCAGGACTATACCCTGGCCGCCGACCCCCGAGAAAACCAGATCGATCTTATCCATTGCTGCCCTCTGACGGCTGATTGCTGATAGCTGACCGCTCCCCTATCGCTCCTGTTGGGCAGAGCTGCATGCACAGCCCACAGCGGGATCCAACGCACCGGGAGGGATCTATCCATGCCTTGCCCTCGACGCGACTAATGGCAGGGCAACCGAGCCGCAGGCAGCTTCCGCAGCCGTTGCACAGGTCGACGTCCACCGCCAGCGGCGCCGTGGATACTCGCGACAACAGGGAGCAGTCACCCCGCACGATAACCACCGATGGCTCATCCCGTTCGACGCTGTCTCTCAAGGCAGCCTTGATGGCCGCGAGGTCAAAGGCTGCCACCACCTTCACATCCTCCACGCCGAGCCCCCTCACCACATTCTCTAAGTCGACCGCTCGGGCGGTCTCCCCTTGAGCCGACCTGCCCGTGCCAGGATTGTCCTGGTGCCCGGTCATAGCCGTGGTGCTGTTGTCCAGGATGACTGTCGTGATGGTGCCGCCGTTGTAAACCACGTTCAGCAGGGGTGGGATGCCCGAGTGGAGGAAGGTGGAATCCCCGATGACCGCCACCACGGGGTTGGGAAGCCCGGCCTTCTGCATGCCCATGGCCTTCCCGATGCTGGCGCCCATGCAGGCCGTCGTGTCCATCGCCAGAAGGGGCGGCAGGACAGAGAGGGTGTAGCAGCCGATGTCGCCGGCGATCACCACCCCGAGCCGTTCGGTGGTGCCCTTCGGGTCCTCCGCCTGCCCCTTCCGCCGAATACTGAGACGCCTCAGGGTGTGGAACAGCCCCGTGTGAGGGCAGCCCGGGCAGAGCGCCGGAGGCCGAGCCGGCAATGGGAGGCCGCTCTCCACTACGGCGGGGGCAGCCTCTGGTGTCTCCAGCAGACCCGCCTGCCGGAAGCCGGCCTCAACTCGCTCCAGAGAGAGTTCGCCTATGGGCGAGAAGTAGCACTTGCCCTCCACCTGGAGCCCCAGCGCCTTCAGGCTTTCCTCGATGAAAGGGTCGAGTTCCTCCACCACGATAAGTCGATCCACCTCGGCCGCGAACTCGCGAATCATCCGATGAGGAAGGGGGTAGCCCATACCCAGCTTCAGGAAGGAGGCCCCTGGCATTACCTCTCGAGCATACTGGTAGGCGACGCCATTGGCTATGATGCCCAGGCTCCTGTCCCGCAGTTCCACGACGTTGTAGGGGAAGTCTTCAGCGTACTCCGCCAGCTTCGCGATCCGCTCCTCCACCAGAGGGTGACGGCGACGGGCGTAGGCGGGGATCATCACGTACTTCTCGGGCTGCCGGGTGAAGGAGGGCTCCGGCCGCGTGGGGAGGAGACCTTCGTCGTAGGTCACTATCGTCTTGGAGTGAGATACCCTGGTGGTGGGGCGGACCATAACGGGGGTGTCGTACTCCTCGCTCAGAGCGAAAGCCAGCTTCACCAGGTCATACGCCTCCTGGCTGTTGGATGGTTCCAGGACCGGAACCTTGGCGAACCTGGCGTAGTGGCGGTTGTCCTGCTCGTTCTGTGAGCTGTGCATGCCGGGGTCATCGGCAGCCACCACCACCAGTCCACCCTTCACTCCAGTGATGGAAGCGGCGAAGAAGGGGTCGGCCGCCACGTTCAGCCCCACATGCTTCATCGACACCAGGGCTCGAGCACCAGCGTAGGAAGCCCCCAGGGCAACCTCCATGGCGACCTTCTCATTAGGGGCCCACTCGGCGTGCAGGTCTGAATAGCGGGCCAGGTTCTCCAGAATCTCTGTGCTTGGGGTGCCGGGATAGGCGGCGGCCACCGAAACGCCGGCGTGGTAGGCACCCAGGGCGATAGCCTCGTTGCCAGATAGTAGCGCTTTCACTTGACCTCTTAGCTTGGGAAATGAAAGGGAGAGTTGGCGGTATTATATGGCCATAAGCAGTTAACGACAAGTCACGACGCGGAATGGTCAGGGCCTTTTAGTTCTCCTGCTTCTCTGCTCCTAGCGCCGCCCTCACCCGCCCTTCGGGCGGCCTCTCCCAGAGGGAGATGCGATTCTGACTCCCCCCTCTCCCTCTGGGAGAGGGTCGGGGTGAGGGCCAGACGCAGAACTAAAAGGCCCTGGCGGAATGGTGGAGACCTCAGACTGGCTGTGCTATCCTTGGTTACAGCACCCGGAGCATTAGAGGCGGATGAAGGATTCACCTTACAACTTCGGACCGACCCTTCGGCTAGAGGCCGACGCGGTGGGACCACCTGGCCAGCGGACCTTCAGGCTGCTCGCAGCCAATCAGGAGGGGGCAGCCTGTCTCTGGTTGGAGAAGGAAGAGCTTCAGGCCCTGGGCGTCGCCATCGACCAGCTATTGGCACGGCTTTCGAATAGATCCGAGTGGAAGCTGTACGGCGCTCCACCCAACCCCTTCTGCCCCAGCGAGGGCTTCCCGGCCATCCCTCTGGTGGAGTTCAAGGTAGGGCAGCTATCCCTGGGGTACGAGAGCGATTCCAGGACCTTCGTGCTGCTCGTTCACGACTCCGATGCTGACCCCGAAGGTCCGCCGACCTTCACCTGCGCGACCAGCGTCATCCAAATGCGACAGCTAGGCCAACAGATACCGGCGGTGATAGCAGCTGGCAGGCCTCGTTGCCCCCTTTGCGGAGACGCCCTTGAGCCCGAAGGCCACTCCTGTGTTCGAGCAAACTAAGGACCCGGCCCCCCCGACTCCGTAGTGCAGGGCGCTCTGCCCTGCCACTCGTTGGCGTACGCTCACATAACCACCTGCTCTACCCGCGCCCGGACCCATGGGCAGCGCCGCGGGGCAGGGCAACCGGACGGCAGGGCAGAGCGTCCTGCACTACACGTGGTAAAAGTGCATGCAGGGCCGGTATGTGGGACTACCGGCCCTGCATGGCGAGAAGGCTGTCCCCCCGACAGGCTTCTACGCTGTACCCTGGCGCAAGAATCGTGCTAGCTCTGGACCAGACTCACTCCTCTGCCGCGGCTCCATGGGGCACTATCTGGTTCACCACCGAGTGCACGCCTGGGATCCCCCAGGCGACATACTCGGCAGCCGACCTTACCCCGGGCACCACAGTCTCGCCCCGTAGAACAACCTCACCATTGTGCACCTCTATCATGATGAGGCTCTCCGTCGTCCGCGGGTCCGACGCCAGCGCCCGGTTGAGCCAGTCGATGATCTCCTCGTCCTGCTCCGTCACCTGCTCCACGGAGGTCTGAGTGAAGTAGTCTGAATGGTTCCTCATTACGCCACCTTGCCACCTCTCAGCGACTCTCGTCATCGCCCTACGAGTCCAAAAGGCAAGCCGCATGCCTCTGGGCTAAAAGAACCTTAACAAATAAACCTGACACGGTATGGCTAACAGGCGTGTCCACACTGCGGGAGGGCGAGCCTCCTGGCGAGCCACCTGTTGGAGTCTGTCGCCTGCTCCCCCTACTGGACGGCTCAGCAGGAGCTTCGCCCTCCCGGGCAGGAGCTTCGCCCTCCTCGGGCTACTGTCAGGTTTATTTGTTAGCGACCATAAAGCCCAGAGGCATGCGGCTTGGAAGGGGAAAGCAGAGGGAGATTCAGCCCTATTCCTGGCACACCACGTGCCTGTAAGCAGAACAGGTGTCGCGGTAGGCGCAGTCATCCTGCCGCCAACCGTCCCCAGGCAGCTCATCAAGGAGTGGTCGGGGATCTGCACAGTGCGCCGAAGAGGAGGGGTGATGATGGGGGGATCATATTCTGCCTGGCAGCGCGGTGCTGACTCGATCTTCAGTGAGAGTAAAATCGACGGGCCACAGGGGCAGCAGCGCATGTTTCTGCTGCGACTCCGTCGGTTGCTGTGGCTGCGGCGTAGCTGTGTTGGACAATTGGAGGACAGCATCCTCAAGGTGCTAGACAGGGCCATCTACTCGACCTACTGCGATTGCATCGAACTGGAAGTCGACGAGGAAGCACGCCAACTGCTGAAACAGGCCGTGTAGCGTCAAGAGCCGGAGTTGGCGGGACGGCCGTCCCGCCAACTCCGGCTGGTATTCGGTGCGATCCCCACCAGGATGCATCCCAACGGTTCCGTCAGCCTCCCTGTGACAGCTCTGTCATGACAGAGCAGCAGTTCAAGGCTATCTTCGTTCTGACCGCCTCGGCCCATGAGGCTGCGAAGCCATGGACACCAACGATGCCGGCCAGGAGTGAGAATGAACGAGAGAGAAGGCAATCGAGGAAGGGTTTTCGCCCGCTACATCGCCGTTGGATTCGCCCTCTTGGCGGCTCTGTGGTTCATGAACTGGGATGCCAACGCTGCATCAGGCCCCCTTGCCGACAGCCCCTGGCCCACCTACGGCCAGAACAGCCAGCGAAACGGCCGCAGCCCCTTTGCCGGGCCGTTGGAGCGCCCCGACAGGCGATGGTCCTTCACCCGGAACAACGACCACTGGGGCACGGACTACCGGGGGATGGGCATAGGGAAAAACAACACGGTCTATCTGGCCGCAGGAATGGCAGGCGTCTACGCAATCGATTCCCAGACGGGGCAGATGAAGTGGCTCTTCAGCCCCTGGGCGACCGGCCACGAGACCTGGGTGGAGTTCCCCCCCACGGTGGCCGCCGACGGCACCCTCTATGTGGCATCTGAGAACGACTACATCTACGCCCTCGATCCAGAGGGCAGCATACTGTGGTACTACCGATCAGATCATCTCCACACCCCCGTCTCCATCAGCCCCGACGGGGCGACTCTGCACTTCGTGAGCGAGGACGGCTTCATACACGCCCTGGATCGGCAGAACGGCAACCTCAAGTGGCGCTATCAACTGGCTCAGTGGGGCGTGTACGCCACGGGCCGAAGGATCCCCGTGACCTACGACGGTAACGGCAACATCTACTTCTGCTGGGTCAATGCGGTGTGGTCGCTGACCCCCACCGGCCAGCTGCGCTGGCAACTCCCGGACCTGCCCAGCGGGAAGTACCTGGTGGGACCAGCGGTCGGGAACGACGGGACGCTCTACTTCATCGGCTCGGATGTCGTCGTGGCAGTTAGCTCGAACGGGCTGTTGAAGTGGCAGTATCGCCTCGGGGCCACCGCCTTCGACCGCACCCCGGCCATCGGCGCGGACGGCACGGTCTTCATTGGGGGCGACGACGGCGTGATCTATGCGCTCAACCCAGACGGTAGTCTCCAGTGGAAGCAGCAATACGTCACCAGAGTCGGGTGGGCAGGCGGAGTCAAGAGCAATCTCCTGCTGGACTCTCGAGGGACCCTCTACTTCCTGGGGAAGGACCAGAACGTGTACGCCGTCAGCAGCGGCACTAGAGAGGTGCTGTGGAAATACGGCACGGGGCTAGATGACGCGTCCTACCCCGGTATACAGCTCGCGTTGGACGCCGACGGGACGCTCTACGTTCCGGTGGACGAGAAGGCCGCCTTCGCCCTGGAACTGCCGAAGCCTATTACCACACCAACGTCGACACGGACACCCACACCCACCAAAACCGCCACACCTACACGGACGGCCACGCCCACGAAAACTGCCACGCCCACCCAAACCCCAACGACGACACCCATGCTCACGAACACTCCAACAGTGACACCAACCCCCTCTGCCACATCCGCACAGGCAACCGCGACACGGACACCAACAACGACCGCCAATACGGCCGTGCCCACTGCCACCGCCACCCCAACCCTGCCCAGCAGTCCAGGCGGGAACCTGATAACCAACGGCGGGTTCGAGCAGGACGCGGACGGCAACAGCCTCCCCGATGACTGGTCGGTCATGAGCGCCGGATACGCGAGTTTGGTGTCCAGGAGTTCAGACGCTCGTTGGGAAGGCTCCTACTCGCTGCGCGCCAACTCCACCAAGGGCGAGTCGTTCGTGGTCTACCAGGACGTCCCGATCACCCCTGGGGAGGGCTACGACTTCACCGGGCAGTTGAACGTGCCGTCCAGCTCGGGCTGGTTCAGGGCCAGCATTCAAGTAGTCGTGCTCAACCGCTACGGCGGCACCCTATCCACCAGCACCGCCCTCTCCAAGACTGCCACTACCGCCGGGTGGGCTCCGGCCTCCTCAAGCCTGACGATCCCGAGCAATGGGGCAACCTTGCGTGTCCAGGTCAAGCTGGAATCGCTGAAAGCGGATGTCCGCGCCGACGGCTTCTCGCTCCTGCGGACAAGGTGATAGAATCGCGCCCATTCACAGCGCATCCACTATCATGCTTAGGAGTCCGCCCATGGGCGAAGCCCTACCGAGAGTCCTCGCCATCCTTGTCCGCGCCCACGATCAACCGGGGGTCTTGCACGACCTGACGGAGGTGATCTACCGGCACAACGCCAATATCAGCTACGTGGATATCACCGACCGGCAAGATGGAGAAGCATCTACCTACTTCGAGTTGGAGGGTGTGGCGGATCCATCGTCTCTCATAAGGGATCTCTCCGAACTGGAGGTAGTGATCTCCACCGAAGAGATGCCCTCCTTCTGGAAGATCTTCGGGAAGCGGATCATCGTCGTGGGGGGCGGGGCCCAGGTAGGCCAGGTGGTGTTGGGGGCCGTGAGCGAGGCCGACCGCCACAACATCCGGGGCGAGCGGATCTCCATCGACACCATCCCGCTGGTGGGCGAGAAGGAGTTGGCCGCGGCGGTGAGAGCGGTGGGCCGGCTCCCCAGAGCCAAGGCGCTGGTGCTGGCGGGGTCACTGATGGGTGGAGAGATCACTGAAGCCGTGCGGGAGGTGAGGGAAAAGGGGATAGCTGTGGTGTCCCTCAACATGGCAGGAAGCGTCCCCGACGAGGCGGACCTGGTGGTTTCCGACCCCGTCCAGGCCGGAGTGATGACGGTGATGCACGTGGCCAGCACCGCCAAGTTCGACATCCGCCGACAGAAGGGCAAGCGCTACTAGAGCCCTACCCTCACATCCAGCACCCGGTCCACGACGACCGTGGCAAGAACCATCACGGGGCCATCTGTTCCAGGCGGACGAGGAAGGCCACTTTGGCCAACTCCCCTATCCCCCATTGCTCCATGTGTCAAGAAGATGCTACACTTACGCAGGAAAGTTGGCCTCTCCCTAGTGTCAGAATAGGGGAGCGTGAGCAATGCGAGTGTCGTAGCACTAGTCTATCTGCGTCCGGACGGGACCCCCGCCAGACCCCTGCCTGTATGTTCGAGCCAATGGTATCGGCTCCTCCTGGGGCGTGGCCTCACCGATAGGGTCCAATGCGGTGACCTCCATTGGACTAAGTGTGGGCCCATAGGCCCAGATAATCGGGACTAAAGCCCCCTTCCCCACGGTATCTCAGGGAGTCTATCCTAGCGGTGTCTCGACTGAGAGTGGACTTCTTCTGTATCCCGGACTCCGGGGGCTTGCTGCTTGTACGCAGCTAGTGCGTAAGGACGATGTGATGGGAAATTCAGAGATCCTGGACTCCAACCTGGTGAAGTTCGTCACGGACCGCCGCCGTACCGAAGATCCCTATGTCTCAGAGCTGCTCAAGGGGTTGGTCTCCGGCTTTAGGGAATTGGAGCACAAGAACCGGGAGTTGGAACAACGAAACATGGAACTCCTTGCAGAACTCCAGGAAACCAACGCCCGAATGACGAAGCTTGGGGAGACTCCGACTGGCGATGCTGATGCCAGCAAGGCCGCTCTTAACATGGCTGCTGAGATCTTGGTCAGCGCTGAAGACATCGTGAGTTCTATCCGGCTGACTGCGAAAACCGAGACAAGCAGTCTATACGAGGATGTCACGCGGCGGGTCATGGAGGCCCAGAACGAGGTTCTCGCCCTCCTCCAGAGGACGCGCGATGAGAACACCAAGCTTAACCAGGAAGCAAGCGAGAGGTCCATCAACGTCCTGATGGAGAGCAAGCGTTCCATTCTGGCCATGGCTGAGAGCCTGGATCGGATCATTCTCGACCGAATGTCGCCCCCTCCCCCATCCCTAGCCGATAGGGCAACGCCGACGCCCCCAGTCTCCGGCGTCGATCCGAGAGAGCAGCCGGCGGACTCTCAGTACGGCGAGGCTAGCGGCAAAGCAGGCTATGGCCGGCTCATCATGGATGCCAAGAGCGCATCATCGCACAACGAACACTCTACCCTAGCGTCCAAGGTGGCGGAAGCGCTGCAAGTCCTCAATACCACCAACGGCACTAACGGCCGATCGTGCAGTCACGAGGAGCAAGAGATCCGTTCCTACCTCCCGCGTGAGGACGCAAAGGTCCTGCGCACTGACGACGAGGCAGTGGAACCGGCGCCCTTTGCGAGGTCGGTGCGACTGGTGGCCGTGGGGCTCAACAGCTTCAGCGATCTCATGTCGTTCCATCGTGCCGTGCAGAAGCTTCCTGGAGTCCTGGCGGTCCAGGCCGAGTCGTTCCACTCGGGCACCATCAGGCTTCTGGTACGTTACCAAAGCGCCGTACAGTTGGATGAGATGCTCAGCGAAATGACCAACTTCGAGCTTCAGCGAGTGTCTTCCACTCGTGACCAAATAGATGTAGCTGTCGTCTGTCGGTAGGTCAACCGAATGGGCGCCAACCAAAGGGGCTGTACAAGCACCCCTGGAGAATGAGAGCTCAGATGACCCGCATGGTGAGAGTTGCCATTAGTGGTGAGACAGCTGACTGCTGTCGTTTGTTGGCGGTGGTCTTGGAGAGCAGACCAGAGATAGAAGTGGTCGGCGTAGCCGAGGATTGGAGAGATCTCGGTACTCTGATACGCAGCTTGTCCCCTCACCTGCTCCTGCTAGATACCGACAGCTCCGGCGACGGGACCGTAACGGTCCTGAAGACTGTGCGGCTCAAACGCCTGCCCATGGCCATCGTCGGGCTCGTCGGCGAGATGGAGGTGAATCGGGCGCTCCTGCCTCATCTGGATGCGGTGGTTCTGAAGTCAGAGCCGTTTGATGAGATGCTGGACACGCTGCTGGCAGCGGCTTCTCCCAACGAGAAGCCCTTGGGAACCCAGGATGCGGAAGCCGGACCGATGATGAGCCCTTCAAGGTCGCGGCCGGCGGCGCCTCCCACCATGCCGCGTCAGCCGATCACCTTAGTAAGGACGCCTCTGCCCACGGCTCCACCTTTGCCGACTCCCCCAGCAACGATGCTGACGAGGCAACCGCCTGCATCCTCGGCGTCGCTGGAAGGGCCGGCCCGCGACGTAGCCGGCCAGGCACCAACAACCATTGCACCAGAGGGAAAGGCTCTCCATACCAAGGAAGGGGATAGAGTGCCTCTCGGGGACATTGTAAGCACTCCGCCACCTCAAGTGCAGGCCACTCAACCATCGGGCGCTACCGGCACTCCATCGGTCGAGGCGGCCGCGCCTCGGCTGCCCGTCGAGTTGCCGGCAAGGGCCGAGCCTCAACAGGTCAAGCCGGCGCCAGCACCAATTCCTGCCCAGCCACCAGAGCCCACCACGGAGGAAAGTCCTGTCGCTGGGGTAGACCTTACGACCAGGGAATTCCTCCCACCTGCGGGCACGGTGAATCTCATCGTCTCTCCCTTTGGGAGCTTCCGATCTCTGGGGGTCTTCCAACAGGCACTGCAGGGGCTGGAAGGGGTGAGAAGCGCGAGGCTCCGCAGGTTCCATCAGGGGACGTTGTACATGATAGTCAGGTACGATGGGTCCATCTCCCTCGAGGAGCGGCTCAAGGATTTGACCCAGTTCGCGCCCCGCCTGGTTAGCAGCAAGCCGGGCCTTCTCGAGCTCCGCGTCACCCCTGGAGATCGGGAAACCACACCGGCGCCGACGGGCGAATAAGCGCAGGATCCTCTCATTTGGGACACCGTATTGTCAGGTCAGGACACGGCGCGAAACGGAAAGAGCATCGACCAAGATTTCTCCCAGGCGACCATCCTGGGCGACGAGGGTGCGCCCAGCGTCAACCTGTTCTGGGCCATCCTGTGGGTGTTGTTCCGGGTGTCCTTCGTCCTGGCAGTCTGGTTGCTCCTCTTTGTATCGGTCTTCCTCGGCTTTTTCACCGTTCCCCTGCTTTTCATCCTTTCGTTCATCTTCGGCTATGCCCTTTACCGGCTGTACACCAACATGGTCAGGCTTCTTGATCTGAGACGGAAGGGGCTGTCTGAGCGATGACGCAGATCGCTAACGAGAGCATACGTGATGAGGAGGAGGAGACGGCGGCGGCACCTCAGTACGTTCCGGCCAGCCGCTATTCGGTAGCCCCGTACTTTGCACGCCTGGTTCCCGAGCAGTTCGCTCGTTCGAACAGGGTGGTCCCACTTGTACAGCGAGGGGACGTCCTGGTGGTTGCCATGGCCGATCCCAGCGACAGCGAGACGGTACTGGCCCTTCGGAAGATAACATCTCGGAACATCTGGCCGGTCTTGAGCAGTCAGGGCGAGATAGACGCGACCATCGACAGAGTCTTCTCTCTTGATGGAGCGACTCAGGCATGGAAGACCGCCGCCGGGGCCATGGTAGATACCGGCGTGCTAACGTCGCACCAGCGGAGTTGGATAGAACAACAGGGGGCACCGGCAAGTCCGGAAGAGGTCTCCAAGGGAGCCGCTGGTGGCCTGCTATCCGAGGACGACTTCGTCGAAGCGCTCGGCCTGGCCCTCTACCTGCCCCACATCCACCTTGAAAACTACCTGATCGAGCCGGCCTTCGCCAGGGTGGTCCCGCGGGAGATGGCTGAGCGCGCAGGGATCGTACCCCTGTTCCCTGTCAACGGCGACTTAATGGTGGCCTGCGCCGAAGTGCCATCCCCCGAGACCCTGGTCAAGCTGAGAAAGCAGACCGGATACGAGCCGCGGCTGGTGCTGTGCAAGGCATCCGAGCAGTGGAAGGCTATGGAGCGAGCCTACCCTCCTCTCGCTACGGAGGGGAAACCGGCCCTTCGGCCCCTGTGGATGCAGTTGGTGGAAGACGGCCTGATCAGCAAAGAGCAGGCGGCCGGCGCCCTCGCCGTAGAGCAGCAGACTGGATTGTCTGTTGAGGATTTCCTGGTCAAGCTTGGCCGGGTAACCCCCATCCAGTTATTGAATGCCCGGGCTCGTCTGTACGACACCGAGTTGGTGCGGCCCGTTTCACTGGAGATCGACTTCACCCTCGCAACCAGCGTCCCGGAACGGCTTGCTCGCCACTACCGCTTCATCGTCCTGCGCAGAGCCAAGCGTTATGTAGAGATAGCCACGGTAGACCCAGGGGACGAGGACACGCGCGAGATGCTCCGATTCCTCATTGGGCAGCCGATTCGTCTATTGATGTGCACCCAGGCCGGCCTGGAGGAGGCCATCACCCTGGCCTACGGTTCCCCTCAGGATACCGAGGCTTCAAGGCAACTCCCCTTCCCCGAGTTCATCGTCAGGAGCGGTCGGCTTGCTGCAGGGCAGGTGGCCGAGGCACTGGATCTCCAGCAGAAGAACGGCCGCCCATTGGAAGCCTGCCTGATCGAGTTGGATCTGCTGGATGGGGAAGGTCTGGCAGAGCTGCTAGCCCTCCACCGTCAGATGCCCTCGGTCACGGCTCCTCGCTACAACATCAAGTCTGAGACCCTCAACCTCTTGCCCGAACCGCTGGCGCGCCAACATGGAGTCCTGCCCCTCTACAGGGAAGGGCAGATGCTCTCCCTGGCCCTGTCGAACCCACAACAGGAGTCGGCCATTCAGGCCGTCCAGCAGCACACGGGACTCCATGTGCGGCCGATCCTCGCCGGAGAGGAGGCTCTTGCCGAGACCATTGACCGCCTCTACCGCGTGGACCTGTCCGCCATCAGCCAGGAGCTGCAGTCCTTTGGGGATGAACTGGTGAAGAAGCGGCTGATCAGCCGAGACCAGTTATTCCAGGCGTGGGCCCAACAGTTGCACACCGGTCTGCCATTCGACATGGCCGTGACGGCCCTTGGATACCTCACCGAACAGCAGATGGCCGAGGCCCTGTCTCAGTTCCTGCGCATGCCCACGGTGGAGCTGGCCTACCGGATGGAACCATCGACCGTCATCGACGGCTTGGGGCGTCAGCAGCAGGTGCTGAAGTGGATCGAGCCTGTAGACTCGGAACTCGCGCAGCGCCTCCCCGAAGAAGCCGCTCGACGTTACGGGGCCATCCCATTCCGGCAGGACGGGAACACCATCATGGTGGCGTTCGCGATCCCGGTCGAGGAGGCCGCTCGCCTCGCCGTTGAGGAGCTGCTCAAGGCTCCCATTTCGATTCACATTGCCAACAGGTCTCGGATCACGGAAGCGATCCGCCGGGTTCACAACCGTAGGACCCTCGGGGACCTCCTGGTTGAGACCGACTACATTGGCCGCCGGCAGCTACAGGAAGGGCTGGAACTCCATCGCAACACCGGAGTTCGGTTGGGCAAGGCGCTGATGAGCCTCGGCCACGTCACGCAGGACCAGCTTGTGACCTGCCTCTCCGAGCAGATGAACCTACCCTACTTCACCCTCTCTGGGGTGGAGATCTCCGATGAAATCGCCCGGATCATTCCGGAGAACCTCTGCAGACAGAAAGGGGTGCTGCCCCTGTCCAGGCGAAATGGCGTCCTGACCCTGGCGATGACCGACCCCCTGGACACCGACGCCGTCAAGGATGTGGAGCAGCTCACCCAATGCCATGTGGAACCGGTAATCACCACCGACGACGAGCTGGAGCACGCCCTGGAGGGCCTCTATCGCGATGAGTACCTCTGGACCAGCGCCAACGACCTGGTGTACCGCTATCCCGACGAGTCCGCATCGAGGGTGCTTACCCGCCGACAGAAGGTCTTCTTCATCGGAGTGGCGGCGGTGTCGCTGCTACTGCTGATCATCGTACCCATCGCATTCATCACCTTCATGGTCTCGGCGAGCACCCTCTTCTACCTGTGCTTCTCCACCTACAAGTTCTACCTCATATACAAGGCTCTGTCCCACAAACTGGAGGTGGACGTAGCCCTGGACGAGATTGGGGAAATGGATGAGCGGGATCTGCCGATCTATACCGTCCTGATACCCCTCTATCGCGAGTCCGAGGTGCTTCCAACCCTGGTGCGAGCCATCGATGCCATGGACTATCCGAAGACCAAGCTCGATGTGAAGCTGCTGCTGGAAGAGGACGATACCGAGACCATCGAGGTAGTCAGCAAGACCGAATTGCCAGCCCACTTCAAGCCGCTCGTGGTGCCCCACGGCCTGCCCAAGGGCAAGCCAAAGGCCTGCAACTACGGCTTGATCCATGCTGAAGGCGAGTACACCGTGATCTATGACGCCGAGGATGTGCCGGATCCCAACCAGCTGAAGATGGCGGTCGCGGCTTTCCGGAAGGCGGGCGAGCACGTAGCATGCATACAGGCGAAGCTGAACTACTATAACCGCGACCAGAATCTACTGACTCGGTGGTTCACTACCGAGTACTCGATGTGGTTCGACCTGTTCATTCCGGGGTTGGACGCCAGTAACTCCCCTATTCCGCTGGGTGGCACCTCCAACCACTTCCGGACGGCGCAGCTCAAGGCCCTGGGGGCGTGGGATCCCTATAACGTCACCGAGGACGCGGACCTGGGCGTGCGGCTGTTCAAGGCAGGCGGGAAGACCGCTGTAATTGACTCCACGACCTACGAAGAGGCCAACTCCGAGGTCTACAACTGGATCAGGCAGCGATCGCGCTGGGTCAAGGGATACGTCCAGACCTGGCTGGTTCACATGCGCCATCCCGTCAAGCTGGCCAGGGAGATCGGCTTCTACCAGTTTTTCAGCTTCAATATGGTGATAGGAGGGACCTTCTTCGGGTTCTTGATGAACCCCATCTACTGGGCGCTGACCGCCGCATGGTTCCTGACCCACTGGGAGCTGATCCAGCAGATATTCCCCAGGCCCATCTTCTACCTGGGGTCCCTGGCGCTCTACTTCGGCAACTTTGCTTTCATGTACACCAACGTCGCGGGGTGCATGCGGCGGCGCTACTACGATATGGTGAAGTACGCCCTGATTAGCCCCCTCTACTGGGCCCTGATGAGCATCGGAGCGTGGAAGGGCTTCATCCAGCTTTTCTACAAGGCGTCCTACTGGGAAAAGACGAAACACGGTCTATATCGGGGCGAGATCGGCCAGGCGATTTCCGTCGCCGCCGCCCGAGAGACCAAGTAACGAGGCTCTGATTTGCAGGCAGCACAGGCAGTAGTGGAGGAGCGGCAAGCCTCGGACTGGCTCGAAAGGGAGTCCGAGGAGGCAACCCAGACGGTCCCTTCCCCATGGGAACAGGTGGTGTTGTTCACGATGGCACTCCTCGTCCTGATGGTTTGGGCTGGGCTACTCACCTTCCACTATCGGATACTCCAGGGCGACGCCCTCTCCAGGACCTACAACGCCGCCATCGTACTGTACGACCAGGTGCCGAGGTTGGCCAACATCGGCTTCATATGGGCGCCCTTCCCATCGCTGCTGCAGCTCCCTCTGGCCCTCTACAAGCCGCTGCTGATAGAGGGCTTCGCCGGCCCTATCGTGAGCGTGCTATGCGGCGCCCTGTCGCTGCTGTTGATGAACCGCATCCTCTGCCGGTTCATCCCCGAGCGGCTGTTACGATGGTCCCTGCTACTGCTGTACCAGGGCAACATCCTGATCTTCTACTACTCCATCAACGGCATGACGGAGATGATCCTGGTCGTCCTGGCCCTGGCCTGCTGGTACTACTTTCAACGGCTTTGGGACGAGTTGGCCCATGCCAACGGGGTCTTCGCGGTGGCAGCCATGGGTCTGTTGGCAGGCCTGACCTTCCTGTCCCGATATGAGGGGGCTTCCTTCGGGATGGTCATGTTTCTGGTGCTGTTGATCGCCCTGTTGGCGCGAGGCCGCAGGCTCGGCATCTTCGTCGCGCTTGGCCGGCGAGGGAAGATGACCGCAAACCCTCAGGGAATGATGGTGATCGAGGGTTACTCCCTGGCCTACCTATCACCCTTCGTATATGCCATACTGCTGTGGCTCTTCGCAAACTGGACGATCATGGGCGATCCGCTCTACTTCATGTTTGGCAGGGGGTCCAACGTCCAGCAGTCCGCGGCGTTGGCCACTTCGAGCCAACTATTCGGAACTCTCCGAGGCAATGTGCTGGCGAGCCTGGCCTACTGCGCAACCGCGCTGGCCCTGCTGTTCCCCGCATTCTATCTAGCGGAGAGTCTGCTGCTCTTCCTGGCCCTCAGGCGACGCGACGCCTTCGCGATGAGCATCTTCCTAGTGACTCTTTCGTTTCCACTCTTTCAGGTAGGGCTGCTGGCCGCGGGCCAGAGCTTCGGATGGACCCGGTTCTTCATATATGTGATCCCCTTTTCAGTCATCGGCCTTGCCCACGCCCTGAAGCCAGCTATGCGTTCCGCGCGGAACGCGTTCTGGGGAACAGCCCTGCTGCTGGCGATTGCCGCATCCTCCACGATTACCCTCTACGGCATCAGTTCGCCGACTATCCATCAGGAAGACGAGATGAACTTCGTCCGGGCGGTGGTGGACGGCCAGCGGGTGGACAACCTAGCTGCAGAGCGGGAGGTCTCTCAGTACCTCTCGCGCCTGCCAAGAGACAAGAAGGTCCTCACCGACGACCTCCAGGCCGACTACATCATCCTGCTCACTCAGCAGTTCGACCGCTTCATCACCACTCGAAACCCCGAGTTCATCGAGATAATCGGGAATCCGGTGGGAATAGCCGACTATGTGTTGGTGCCTAGGGTGGGAGGCGACGTAAATAGGATCATCGAGGCGTTCCCCGACGTCTTCGAGCACGGCACTCCCTTTCTCTCCCTGGAGAAGGAGTTCCCAGGTCGCAGCGGCTCAGCCTGGAGGCTCTACAAGGTCATCGAGACCAGCTCGGAAGGAGGCCTTCGAAGATGAAAGCCCTTGTGGTGATCCCGACCTATAACGAGGCTGAAACCATCCAATCGATAGTCGAGAGGGTCCTGGCACAGGATCCTGCCCTGGACGTCCTGTTGGGGAAGTCCACGATGTCGGCCGGCATCGTGATCGAAGCCGCTGGCTACCTGGCCCGCGCCTGGTGGCAGGGATTCCACGTGGTGCGCTCAAGAACCCGCGTTGCCAGTGTCCTGGTGGGGAATCCCGTCGACTCCTGTCAGCCTGTCGGCCACGGCCATCTAGGAAACGGCTAGCATGCAGCCACGCATCGTTCGACCGAGAATGGTCGGCGACGCGGGAGAACAGGCACAGGTGTCAATGGAGCAGAGTCCACCGTCCAGGGCACCCGGCGCGGAGCGACGCACTCTTTACCCCGCCCGAGGAGAATCCCGTCGGCGGGACGTCCAGGGCAGCCTGGGGCCGGCAATCGGGGCAGATTCAAAGGAGCATTCCGGCGTATTCCCTGGCCGCCGCAGCTGGGACCACATCGATACGTTCATTGCAGAGGCGAGGCTGCCAAGCCTTCGCCTGTTTCTGTTCGCCCTTGTCCTCAATTGCGCCCTTGCCACCCACCTATTCCTGCGCGTCGAGTACATCTTCGTAGACTCGATTGCCCGCACCATGCATGCGCTCTACGTGTTCTGGGGATACGGGGCTCCCCATCTAGCGGCCATTGGTTTCGTTTGGATGCCCCTCCCGACCGTGGTTCAGCTGCCACTAGTGCTGTGGAAACCGTTAGCCCAGACCGGCCTGGCCGGTGGGTTGCAGTCTGCCCTCTGCATGGCCGTCGCCTTCGCCCTCCTGGATGGGATACTGAGGATCCTACGTACGAGCCGACGAACGAGATGGGCCTTGCTAGCACTCTTCCAACTGAACCCCATGATACTGATGTACGGCGCCAACGGTATGAGCGAGGCGATGCTCATCTGCGTGATGCTCTGGATGTGTTACAGCTTCCTGCGGTGGTGCCGATGTGGCCAATCCCGCTATGTGATCCTTCTAGGGTGTGGCGCTGGATCTGCGGTCATGACCCGATACGAGGGCTTCGGTTTGGTAGCCGCCGGTGCGGTCGCGGTAACGCTCGTAAACCTCCGCCACGGTGCTAGCAGGGCTAGGGTTGGGGGCGAACTGCTAGCCTACTTGGCGCCGCCAGTCTACGCGCTGCTAGTATGGGTCCAACTCAACTACAGCATTATGGGAGACCCGCTGTACTTCTATCGAGGGGCATATTCCAACCTGGCTCAGATAGCGTTCTTCCCCAAGGAACTGGCAGTCCTCACCCACAACCCAGTCTTGACCACACTTTACGTGGCCGAGCGCATCGTGCTTATGGCCCCTGCCTACCTGCCAGTAGTGCTCCTCGTTACTGTAGCGGCGCTGCTCCGACTGGATGCCACTGCGTTCGGGCTGCTGCTGCTACCGGCTTCGCTGCTGGCTTTCGGCTGGCTGAACCAGTTCCAGGGTCAATCCTACGGTTGGTTCAGGTTCTTCATCTACGCCGTTCCAGGCTTGGCCATCGGCATACCGCTGCTGACGCGTCCGGGACTGTTCTCCCAGAAGCTCTCTCGGCAGCTGGTTGGGACGTTCCTCGTCCTCTCCATCCCAGGCGGCTTGTTGACAGGCATCGCGATGCTTGATCCATCAATTGGGCGCGAGGAATTCCCGGCGGCAAGGGCGGCGCTGACTGACACGCGGGTGGAACGGTCTGATGCAGTGGAGCAGCGGATACTTGCCTATCTGAAGGAGCATGCCGGAAAGCGAAGCGTCCTGCTGGACGACTTCTCTGGACTAGAGTTGATTCGGATGGCAGGAGGCACCGACCTCTTCGTCGCGGGGGTCGATCCCGACTTCCAGGAGACCCTCAATAATCCCCATGGCAAGGTGGACTACATCCTCGTGCCCAAACCAGAGGGACTGGGGACGTTGGACGCAATCAATAACCGATACTACAGCATCTTCATGGGATCCATGTCCTTCGCTCGAGTGGAGCAGGACTGGGGACAGTGGAGACTGCTCCGGGTTGTAGCGTCGCCCGGGCGATGAAAGGGCTGTTCACCCTAGGACCAGGGCCGTCCATGTTCAGGACCAGCGGCAAGGACCAATAGCCATTGGCGCAAGAGAACCATTGCCGGATTATGTAGTAGAAGACTGCAGCGGTCGGTTGTCGGTATCGGTGGGATCGAGGTGGATTGCCGACCACATTATCCTATGGCCGCCCATGTAACCAGTCCGGATCGTCCGGGGATCGGCGCAGGAGTAACCGCGATAGGCGTGCGCAACGCGGCCACGATCGCGGAGTCAGACCCAGTTGAAGGGAGACATTGGGAATATGGGCTCGGTGGCGCAGAGGCAAGCAGATTGGCAACGGTGGATCAAGTTGGCGCCCGGTCTGGTCGTGTCGGCAGCGTCTCTCGCGCTGCTCCTGTGGAACGTCGAATGGGACCGATTCTGGGTTGCACTACGCAGCGCCGACTACCGGTGGCTGTTGCTCTCGTTCTTAGCCCTCATGGGAGCCGTGGCCCTCAAGGTGCAGAGATGGCAGATGCTTCTGCTGCCGGCTAAGCGAACGTCCCCTCCGAACGTGTTTTACGGCATCTCCATAGGATACCTGGTCAACACGGTGCTGCCGGGTCGGCTGGGGGAGTTGGCTCGGGCCTCCCTTCTCGCCAGGATGGAGAGCATCAACGTGATGACCGTCCTCTCTACCGTGGCCGTGGATCGAACCCTGGACCTGGTCGTACTTGCCCTTCTTCTAGCGATAGTCCTCCCGATGGCAGCTCTGCCCGATTGGGTCGCCAGGTCGGGGCTGCTGGTGGGGGCGGGAGGCTTGGTCCTGCTGCTCTTCTGCCTGCTAATCGCCTACCCCAAGGGGCGGGGCATCTTCCTTCGTGGCCTGAGCTCGTTACCCAGCTTCCCCGGCAAGCCCGCTATCGAGAAATGGGCAGATGCACTGTGCCTGGGCGTAGAGGGGCTGAAGGGTGCGGGGCCAATGACGCGAGTTGTGGCCAACAGCGTGGTGATCTGGTTGGTGACGGTGCTCATGTTCTACTTCGGACAACTGGCCTTCCATCTGGAGGTCCCGCTGTGGGCAGCCATGCTGGTCACTGCCACAACCAGCATGGGAATGGTGGTTCCTTCCTCGCCAGGCTACATGGGCGTATTCCACTACCTGGTGGTGCTCTCCATGATGGCCTTTGGGGAGACGAAGGAAGCATCCCTCGGATACGCCCTCGTGATCCACCTGACCATGACACTATCGCTCGGGCTGATGGGTGTGTTCTCTCTATGGCGCTGCGGGCTTCCTCTGATGGGGTGGCAGGAATCGCCCGCTACCGCCGCAGTTCCCCATCCTCTGCGATGACTTCAGGGATCCACTATCTCAAGCAACCGCCACGCGCCGGGTCCTGAGAACTCATGAGATAGCCGAGTCCAGTGCTCGCTGCCCTCGTAGATGTTGGGGTACTCCTTCAGTATCTCCGACCGTCCTCGGGAATCGAACGTAGGCAGAGGCACTAGGACCTGCCGGGCTCTACCGACTGGCGAGCGAAGAATCGGGAAGAAGTCCGCATCGGTGGTGATGGCCAGGTCCCAGGGTCGATCGAGAAAGAACACGATCCCCGAGCCGACCGAGGCGTCTATCAAGGTCAGTCTCCCTGGAGGCTGAGCGTCTAGGTAATCCGCAATCGCAACAAACTCGTCCAGTTGGTCGCCGGTACCCGCATAGTGGGCAGCCTCAGGAGCAACTACGAGCGTAGCTACCACCCGTTGCAGCAGAGGCAATTGCTCCAGCTTTGGCCAGGCCTGGAAATGCAGGACCGCGGCCTGTCCGAACAGCAGCAGCGCGACGGCAAAGGCCATCAATTCGCGCCAGCGGCTTGGGGGGCAGATGCGGTAAGCCGACGCAGCCACTATCACCCCTCCTGGGATTATCCAGAAGAAGTAGCGGGTCCAGGGAGGCAACGCACCCTGCAGGGCAATGAGAAATGTAAAGCCGACAATCGACCAACCTAAAGCCAGGTATGCAAGGTTGTCCCACCTTCGTGTCCTGAAGACTATCAGAACAAGCAGGATCGAGGCCGGCAAGAGTAGTGGGCCCAGCTCGACAAGCTGGCTCAGCACCAGCGATAGAGACCCCACAACGGACCCCTGGGCGTAGAAGAAAGGATGAGATGGACCCACGATGTGGGCGGTGTCAGGCGTCGTCGCGGTGGACCCGGGCCCAACCAGAAAGTATATGGGGTTTCCAGTTATCTGCCAGTTGAAAAGCACCCAAAGGGAGAGCATCCACACTGGTGGAGTTATGAAGGCGATAACACTCCCCGAAGCGGTCTGCGTCCACAGCTTACGGGTCTGAACTAGCAGCCGCCAGATTATGGCAACGACCACAACCGCGGCCCAGGCCACTGCCTCATATCGACAGTAGACCGCCATCGCCGCCCCGAGCCCGGCCCAGACGAGGCCGCCCGATTGCTGTTCCTGCTCCCACACGACAAACCCATAGAGCGACAGCAGCAGAAACGCCATGAATGGTGCCTCAGACAGCCCCATGGTGCTGTTGTGGAGAACCAGCTTGTGGACACCAAAGAAGGATACCCAGAGTAGCCGCCAGTGGAGGGGCAGGCCCAAGCGCCTCAGGATGACCCAAAGCATGGCCAACCCAAAGGCACCGTAGATGGAACTCATCATGGGGCCGGCCAGAAGGACCAACCCAAGAGGCTTGAGAAGGACGACGAGGGGTAGATCAGCCAGCGCCGGTAGTGGGGGCCAGATGAACCCCAGGGCGGCCAGATGTGGATCGCGGCTGAAGACTACGCCGTGGGCCTGAGCAATCCGAGTCACACCATCCCAGTTGTAGGTCTCTACCAGATAAGCTCCCGCCCAACCCAGCAGGGCATAGAAGAGGAAGCCGAACAGGAAAACCAGGTTGGGCTCTTCTCGCCAAAGACCAACCCGCGCCACGCGTTGAGAAGACAGTCGATCCGTGGCATACTTCGCGTCGAGCCTCACTCCATTCAACTCACGGCTGGTCGCATCATTGCGCGAGAGTTCAGAACCATGGACACCATCCGATCCGATTGCCGCACCAGCATAAGGCCTGCCACCGGTGCCAGGCCGAAGATCCATACCAGACACCCCTCTAAACCGCTACTCGGTACACCGCTTGTTGTTGAGGACGCGCCAAACTCCCAGGTCCCATCTTGCTGAGTCAAGCGATGAAAGCCAAGACGGGCAGACTGTTGCAGACCTTGACCAACTCAGGGAGTCTGGAGGGAACGCAGCACTCACTCCACTGATTCATTATATTCGGTCAGATTCTCTGATTTCGACAGACCCAGACTGCGGCGAGTTGACGTGGTAGAAAGGGGAAGTTGCTGAGAGAATACTCGATTTCCACCCCGACGCACACGGTAATGCTATTGCTTCGACTCCCGAACCGGAGGGCCCGACTGAGCCCTCCCCCTACTGCACCCGACTGAGACTGCTGGGATTATACTGCCATGGGTGATCTACTACAACAAGAAAGGCGGACGACGCAGATGCTGAGAGGCCCTTGCCCTTCTACATCCAGAGTAGTAGATTACCATCTACCGTGCGGAAGCTATCCCTGTGGCACCGCGGCACCTCGATCCATGCCGCACGCCATGTCTCGGTGTTCGCGCTCATTACGGTACCCAATAACCTACAGAACTTGAGTTCGCCCATGAGTCGACTGCAGCTAGCCATAGCGGCCATAGCCACGACTGCCATCCTGCTGGTGGGGATGATCCTGGCACTGGATCTCCCCGGGCCGCTGCAAGCTGTCCCCGGCCAATCGCCCACCACAACCGCTTCCAATGGTGAGAGGGCGGCGACCCGTGCGTCCATTCCTGCTCCAACGGTAGTGGTAAAGGGGATCGCGGCCGCAACACCCCCAGAGTCCGGCCCCTCCGCTAAGCCCGCTGCCCCACTGGCACTGGCCGCAACCTACTCGGCGTCGGCACCAAAGTCGTGGGCGCTCGGCCAAACTCGGAGCTACGAGATCACCGTGGTTAACGCTGGCACCGAGACCTGGGACTCGGAGGGGCCTGATCCTGTACGGCTCGGCATCCATTTCGGTCGAGAAGACGACACGCCCCATGAGCAATGGTCCTCCGATCAACGATTCAACCTACCTCGATCCCTGGCCCCCGGAGAGGAGACCACCCTGAAGGTGGATGTCGTTGCCCCGTCTTCTCCTGGCAACTACCTGCTCCGCCATAGGATGGTGAAAGAGGGGGTAGCATGGTTTGGCCAGACCCTCAAGACGGAGGCCATGGTCTCCGGTAGTGACCGGGTGGCGAGCGTGGTTGCCATCGATCCGAGCATCGCCAATAGCTGGCGGGGCGGCGAGACGAGGATCGCGAGCGCCATATCCATCAAGAACGAAGGCACAGAGTCCTGGAACGCACGCGGACCGAATCCCGTGAAGCTCGCCATTCACTTCGGAAAAGAGAGCGACTTCCCCCACGCCGATTGGGCGACGGATCAGCGCTTCGACCTGACGCAGGATGTGCCGCCCGGCGGCATCGCCGTGTTAAGAAATGTGAGCATCACTGCACCCATTGCACCTGGGGCCTACACCTTGAGACTGCGGATGGTGAAGGACGAGGTAAGCTGGTTCTATCAGATCCACCGCATCGCCGTCACGGTCACGGGAACTCCAAGGTCGGCCTCATACACCAGCCCGATCCTGTCCAATGAGCCCTGGGTGGTGCTGGAGGCGAGGAACGCCAGCACCACCGTCACCAACGATGGCACAGAGGCATGGAATGCCGGAGGGCAACACCCGGTTCGGTTGGGAGTCCACTTCGGACAGGATGGCGACCTCCCTCACGACGACTGGGGTACCGACCAGCGATTCTCTCTACCCGAAGGGGACGTCCTACCCGGCGGCAGCGTAACCTTCACCAACCTCCGCGTGACAGCCCCCACTCGGCCGGGCAGCTACGTCCTGCGCTTCCGCATGGTCAAGGAAGGGGCCGGCTGGTTCGACCAACTGTACAAGGCTCAGGTCGTCGTGCGGCCCTGAGCGAAATCGCGTTCCCCCTATTGAAAGGCGCGCTTTCTCCATCACCCTCACCGACACTGTAACTGCTCCGTGCACTCCGGCCAGATGCGTTCGCCACCACCGTATCGCGGGATAGGAGCGCCCAGTCCGATTCTCTCCCTGGACCCCCCTTCTATCTAGAACATAGTTGTAGTAGAATTGGACGTAACCGTTTCGTAACCGACCATCAACTGTGGGGAGGGTCGCTAACCCTAACGGCGGCCCCACGTGGATCCCGGTCCATCGCCAAACCAGCACAGCAATACCCTGGCATAGTCGCCACCTCATCTAGAGAAAGGAAACAGGGCATGAGTACGAAACTCAGGCATCTCATCCGCGCCGTGGCCGTAACCGCCGTCCTGCTGGGAGGTCTGGTGCTGCTACCCGTGGCGCCGCCAGTCGACGCGGCTGGCGAGTTAGTCGCTGAGTACACCATGAGATCCTATCCGGGGACCAATACCTGGACAGCAGGAGAAACCAGGACCCTCAAGCTCAACGTCAAGAACAACGGTACCCATCGATGGTTCAGGGACGGAGATGACAAGACCCGTCTGAGCGTCCACTTCGGGTCGGACAGCGACACCCCCCACGATGGCTGGGCCAGCGACCTGAGGGTGTCTCTGCCCAACAATGTGAACCCCGGCGAGTCTGCCGACATCACCTTCGACCTGACCGCGCCCATGGAGGCTCGCACCTACGTCCTCCGCTTCCGGTTGGTTAAGGAGGGCTCGGCATGGTTCGACCAGATACTCAAGAGACCCAACACCGTAGTGCAAGGGCTAACACGCAGCTACAGCTACGTGAGCCGGACCCCCGTGCCGCCCACGACGAAGGGGCTCCTCGATCCCTGGATCGTCGGCGAGTCCAGAAGCTACAACATCAAGATCAAGAACAGCGGTCAGGAGCCCTGGAACGCCGGTGGCGACAACCCGGTTCGCTTGGCCGTGCATTTCGGCGGGGCCAGCGACATCGCTCACAACGGATGGGCCACCGACCAGCGATTCGACCTGCCCAACGACGTCGCTCCTGGCGCCGAGGTGACGGTGCCGAACGTGCGGATCGATCCTCCCTCGGATCCAGGAAGCTACAAGTTGCGATTCCGCATGCTGAAGGAGGGAAGCGCCTGGTTCGACCAGGACGGCGGCAGCAAGTGGGACGTCCAGGTTCAGACAGTCAGCCGGTCCTACAACGTCATCGGCTTCGCCGCCTCCGGCAAGCCGATCACCGACTCATGGTTGCCAAACGAGACCCGCAACTTCAATATTCGGGTTGAGAACATCGGGAACGAGGTCTGGCAGGCCGGCGGCGACAACCCTGTCCGCCTGGCCATCAGCTTTGGCAGCGACAGCGACAGCCCCCACGAAGGGTGGTCCAGCGACCAGCGGTTCGACATCCCGGGTGGAGACGTCCCAGCAGGGACCGACCGCTTGTTCACTGGTGTGGCAATAACCGCGCCTCCGGCCACCGGCAGCTACACCGTTCGCTTCCGGATGGTGAAGGAGGGGGCAGGATGGTTCGACCAGAACACCAGCGGGCTGAATAAGCGCACCGGCATTCAGGTGCAAGGCTCCAATCGCGCGTACCAGTTGGCTGCCCCAGTCGGGGGTATGCCCGCCACCTGGCAGTCCGGCGAGACCAGGAACCTGTCAGTCCAGATCAACAACACAGGCCAGGAAGCCTGGAACGCAGGCGGAGAGCACAACGTCAGGCTCGGCGTGAGCTTTGGCAGGAACTCCGACGTGCCCCATGCAGACTGGGCCACTGACCAGCGCTTCTACCTGATCTCGGACGTGCCGGCGAGCGGGAGCCAGACCCTGCCCACGGTGGCCGTCACCGCCCCCACCGATCCCGGCCAGTACACTCTCCGCTTCCGCATGGTGAAAGAGGGAGTGGAATGGTTTGACCTGGACACTACTAGCGGCTTCGCTAAGTTCCCAGTGACAGTAGGGGCTCCAGCAGGCACCCCTGAGCTGCGCTACCGGCTGGCTGCACCTATGTCGGCTCTAGCACCTACCTCCTGGAACCCAGGCCAGACCATCAGCCTCACCGTGCCGGTCTTCAACAACGGCACCGAGACGTGGCAGCGTGGAGGAGACAACCGTGTCCGCGTTGGCGTCCAGTTCGGCTCCGATAGCGATGTCGCACACGATGGCTGGGCCAGCGACCAGCGCGCGGACATCCCGTCTGTGCCAGGCGACATAGTCATACCCGAATACCTGGCTCCCTCCATGCCAGGCAACGCCCCCATGGTCGGCATCCCCATCTCGGTGACCGCACCAACCACTCCAGGTACCTACTGGCTGCGCTTCCGCATGGTCAAGGAGGGCTCCGCCTGGTTCGAACAGAACCCAGACGCCAAGATGCTCGTCACGGTAGCCGGTCCGCTGCTGGCAGCGTCATACCAGCTGAACAATGCACCTTCCATCTGGATAGCAGGCGAGACGCGATCGGTTAGCGTTACCGTGAACAACACCGGCGCGGGTAGCTGGAATGCCGGAAATCCCAATCCGGTTCGCCTTGGCATCCACTTCGGTACCGACAGCGATATCCCTCACGACGGATGGGCCAGCGACCAGAGGTACAACCTTAGCGCAGATGTGGCTCCGGGCGGTCCCACAACCTTCTCGGTCAACGTGACCGCTCCACCTGCGCCAGGCACCTACAAGCTGCGCTTCCGCATGCTGAAGGAAGGGGTGCAGTGGTTTGACCAGCTGCTCGCAGCACCGGTGACCGTCTCTCCTTAGCTGGCAATAGCGGCCAACTTCACGAAGAGGGCTGAGCGCCGATCGGCATTCAGCCCTCGCGTTTTTCCTTATAGTGACACGGACACGGACACGCTGATCGGACAGAGTACGAGGCATCGTCGTCAAACTGCGACCCAGCCGTTAGGTCAGCTAGCCCCTCTTCTAGCAGCAATTGGCCCCGGCCTATCAAGGAGACTGCCGTTGATGCCGATAGAAAAGGAAGATAGGCAGGTGCTGGCCAATGCCTCAGTACAGGGAGATGGGGAGGCGCGGCTTTGGACGCGCTTGCATGCTATAATGAGGTCCTTCAACCTAATTCTATCTCTCTCCTCTCTGGTTTCACCATGAGACGTATCATCGATCAACCTGCACTCGCTTGTAGTCTGCCTGATGGGGTTCGCCAGAGCCGGAATCGGGTGGCATCAAGGCGTGCTGATCTCCGGCTGGGTGGCTGGGAGGACTGGCTTCTCCTGTCGGCGTCCCTTGCCCTCAGCCTGGCGGGCGGCTACGTCCTCACCAGCAGGCTGGGACTTTTCCCTCCCGATGCCCAGTGGTACACGGTTCAGGCCTGGTCCCTGCTCACCGGCGACGTCTCGCGGCTATCGATGTTCCACACCCCGATGCCGCCGTTCCCGACGGTACTGCAGGCGCCGCTGCTGCTGGTCCCCGCGCTGAGATACGAGGGCCTCGCAGCAGGCATCCTATCCGCCCTGGCAGGGGCACTACTCTGCGTCCTGTTGAACCGGATGCTCAACCGATGGTCGATGCCGAGGCTGCTCCGGTATCCAATACTGCTCCTCTTTGCCCTGAACCCGATCGTGCTGTTCAACGGAGGCAACGGCTCTTCGGAGATGCTGGCTGCCCTGTTGATCCTGCTCTCTCTACAGCTGGTCTCGAACTGGTACGAGGCTGAGAACCTCCAATCGCTGATCCAGCTTGGCTTCACCCTGGGGCTGCTCTCGCTGACCCGATACGAGGCCCTACCCTACGTTCTGCTGCTCCCCCTGCTCCTCCTGTTTGCCCCCTCCAGCCGGAAAGACCAAACCGGAGAGCGGGCCTTTGGCGTACTCGCCACCTGCTTCGTCCCTGCCGTTTCCACCCTGGGGCTCGGCGCGCTAGTGGGGCTGATGGTGGAGTCCTCGCCTCAGTACTGGGTGGAGGGAGAGCGGACGGCACCGCTGCAGCTTCCCCAGTTGCTATCGGACCTAGCGGCCTTCAGCCCGCTGCCCCAAGCAGTCTCCCCCCAGAATGGCTCAATCCTGGAGGGAGTTCCCGCCCTTGGGATGTCGCCCCTCTTCGCCCTGTGCGTAGCGCTGCTGCTGCTGATTAGCTGGCGGAGGATGGATAGGCTCTCGGCCTCCCTCATCGTGGCAACAGCCTTCTTCCCGATGCTCTACTGGTTCGCCCCCACGCTGGGCGGGGCTGAACCGCCCCTGCGTGGACTGTTCCTCACGACCGTGCTGGGCGTGGCGCTGGGCGGGCGGCTATACCAGCAAGCTCGAGCGTTCGAGCCGGCCAAGGGGCCGCTGGCCCTCATGGTTGGCCTGGCTCTGCTCTCCGCCAGCGCATTGTCCACGGGGACTACAGCCTCGGCTATGGCCAATGCCCCTGCCAGTGGCAACAGCAGCGCGCCCTTCGTGGAGGGCCTCCTGTCAGCCAACAGCATCGCCAGCCCTTGGCAGGAGGAAAGGTCAGTGGCCGGCTACATCCAATCCCGAGACGGCGCTTCCAGTGTGCTGGTCGACGACTTCGAGGGTTATCGGGTCCTCTTCTTCAGCGCCAGGCCAGAGCTGTTCGTGACACGCGGTACACCAGCCTTTCCCGTGACCCTGAAGGCCCCCTCGGGCCGGGTGGACCATCTGTTGGTCCGTGACCCGCAGCTCGAGGGGGTCCATGACCTGGTAGCCTCCCGCTACCCGGCCCTCTACGCACTAGGGGGCAGCGGGGCGGAGCTTGTGGGTGACTGGCCTGGGGCCGGTTGGCGACTCTACAGACTGGGCAGTGAATAGGCTGTTGTGGTCTGAAAAGATCTGTAATCAATTGAGGGGGATAAGCGAATGAAGCTTGCGGCGCGAACGGGGCTCGGCGTGGCGTTGCTGGTGGCACTGTGCATGTGGGTACAGAGTCCCACAGCCTTCGCCGATAGGCTGGACCCGCAGCCGGACGTCAGCCTGCGGTCCATGAAGCTGAGCGACTTCACAGTCCACGGCCATCTGCCCAGCATGGACATCTGGTTCACCGGCTACGGGGATTACCGTCTGGCCGAGGACAGGAGCTACCTCTCGCTGGAGTACGACCACTCGGAGTTGGTACGACCGAGCGACTCGACGCTCACCGTGCTGTTGAATGACGTTCCCGTTGGCAGCGTCTTCCTCACTCCGGAGAACACCAAGCGTACGGTGTGGCGGATACCTCTGCCATCAGACAAGCTGAAGAGGGACCTGAACCACGTCCAGCTGAAGTACCTGATGAGGATTCGGGACGACGACTGCGTCAACCAGGAGAACCCGGGCCTCTGGAGCACGATCTTCGATACCACTTCGATCCATTACCAGTACCAATCGCCCCCGCAGTTCCTGGCGCTGCCGGCACCCGACCTGGCCCGGCTGCCTGAACCCTTCTTCCGGAAGGCAGTGGCGGACGACGACATAGCCGTGGTGATCCCGGACCAGCCGACATCGGTGGAGTTCAGCGCGGCGGCGAGCGTGGCGGCCCGTTTCGGGCAGTGGGCCACTGGCAAGCCGCTGAAGACCAGCCTCTACTACGCCGGGCAACTGGGTAAGCAGCTACGGTCCGGCCGTGACCTGGTGGTGATCGGCCGCCCCGGCACCAACTCGGTGCTGGACGAACTGATGCCGCAGCTCCCACTCAAGGCTAAGCAGAACGACCAAGGGCGGGACTACGTTGACGAGTCCGGTTCGATCGTCGCACCCGACAGCGGCATCATCCAGGAGATCATATCCCCCTGGGACGAGCGCTGCTCCATCTTGATAGTCAGTGGAGGCAACGACGAGGGGCTGCGCCGGGCGGTGCGAACCCTCAGCTCTCGACTGGGCATGAAGGCGCTGCAAGGCCCCTACGCGGTGGTGACCCGTGCCGAGGAGGAGCTGAGGCGAGGCGAGAAACCTAGCGATGTGGGCTCTCAGATGGGCATCACCCTGGAGCAGCTGGGGTTCGATGACCTCCCTGCCAAGGGAGCGGGACCCAAGGCCATAACCTTCACCATGGATACACCACCCATCGATAGCGGCGCAGGTGCCTACTTCGATATGAACCTCAGCTACTCCCCGCTGCTGGACCCGGTCCTCTCATCGGTCACCGTTTCCCTAAACGGCGTCCAGGTGCGGTCGCTCAACTTGAAGCCTGAGGGGAGCCAGCGCACGGTGCAGCGTATCACTCTTCCGCCGGGGAGCCTCAAGCCGGGGCCCAATTCGGTGACCATCCTCTTCGCGCTCTATCTGAGAGGAAGCGAGTGGTACTGCATGCCGCTGGCCGACGAGCGAGCGTGGGGCGTGCTGCACAGGGACTCGGCCTTCGTGTTGCCGGTGGGGCCCGATCCGCCGACCCTGGACCTGGCCAACTTCCCCTACCCCTTTGTGAAGAACGGTAGTCCCCTGGGAACCTACCTGGTACTGCCGGAAGACCCGACCATGTTCCAGGATAGCCTGAACGTGGCGGCTGCCCTCGGCCGCCAGTCGCTGGGGGACAGCACGGAGATGGAAGCGGGGCTGGAGTCGCAGCTTACCGAAGAGATCCGCAAGAAGTACGAACTGGCCATTTATGGGGTCTCACCGAACAGCGGCATCTTAACCGAGTTGGGTCCCCAACTCCCGCTGGAGCTGGGAGGAGACTCCCAGAGGTCACTGCAAAAACCGGAGTCGGTGCTCCTGGGCGTCAAGGACGCGGCCAACCTGGGGATCATAGAGCTGATCCCTTCGCCCTGGAATCAGACAGAAAAGGCCGTGCTGGTTGTGTCCGGGACCTCGGCCGAGACAGCACGTCGATCTCCTCAGGCCCTGGAAGGCAGACTTCCAGCCGGCAATATCGCCCTGATCACCCTGGACGAGAAAGGCGAGAATAAGGTAGCGAGCATCAAGATGGCGGGCAAGACCGTGCGCCAGGCCGCCGATTCACCCGCGCAACGGCAACGGCGGCTCTACACCATCGCCGCCATACCGGCGGTGTTCCTGATTATCGGCATGCTGGGACTCATGATCTTTAGGAGCGCCAGGCGACCCTAAGCCTGAAGGAGGACCGCCAATGTTTGGCAGAAACGGGGGCATTGCAGCTTGAACGGAAACCGAGTCGCGCTCACCCAACTCACCACCGGCCTCCTGGTTCTATGGGGGCTGGCCACCGCCAGCCTGATGGCAATAGCCTTCGTCGGAGAAACCGCCTTCCTGGGCTGGGCGCTGGCGGGAGCCGTGCTGATAACGGCGCTTGCCCGCCCGTTCCCCAGGGCTGGGCTGGTACTCGGAGTGGTTGCTGGTCTGGTCTTCTTCGCCATCCAGCTCTACCAGGCCCTTTCTACGACGAGCAGCGCCGTCCAGAATAACGGCTTAGCCCTGTCCACCATCGGAAGCTCACTGAGCAGCCTTGTGGATCCCACTAGGCTGCTGCTCTCGGCCGTGTTTCTACTAGTGGCTGGGCTGCTCGGGGATCTGGTTGCCGGGCAGATGACGGGGACGAAGGCCCAGATGGAGCAGGATGCCATGGTCATCCAGGAGTTGACCATTCGCGATGGCCTGACGGGGGCTATGAAGCGCAGCTACTGCGAGGTCATCTTCCAGGGAGAGATCGAGCGGGCCAGGCGCTACAAACGCACCTTCTCGATCGTCGTGCTCACTGCCGACAATTGGGACGCGGTGGTCAAGGACCGAGGCCGTGATGGCGCCGCCGAGGTCATGCGCGTCGCCGGCGACGTGGTGATGAAGGGCGTCCGGGTCATGGACACTGTGTCACGATACGACGAGGCCCTCTTCTTGGTGCTCCTGCCCGAGACGACGGGCAGCGGCGCGGCCACACTGGTGGACCGGATGTGCAGGGAGATCATGGGCCTGGCCTCCGTTCGCTTCCGCGGCGGCGTGGCGGAATTCCCCAACGACGGCGTGACCAAGGACGAACTGATGGGAGAGGCAGAGGCAGCCGTCGTCTTCGCCCGAAGCATGGATCTGAACGTGGCAAGCCGCAGCGCCCTGGTATAGGAACGACCTAGCTGGAGTGGGAGAAGACTGGCAGCCGCCTCTCACTCCAGCTGAGCACTCCGACACAATGCATGTGTGGTTATGTGGGGACACCCCACACTCCCCAGGAGTTGCGCCCCTGGACCCGCTTTCTTTGCAGCGCTTAGATCTGGAATGCGCTGTCCTCTGAGAATGGCGGCTCCACCTCTCCAAGGTCGAAGATCGCGACCTCCTCCAGGCTCTCCCCCTCCACAGGCCCCTTGGCAAGTTCCACGGTGCCGTCCTCCTGAAAGGTGAGGTGATACTCGGTTTCTCCATCAGAGAACACTACCCCCAGGTAGTTGCCATCCTCGTCCTGATCGAGATAGACGTCTTCCACTTCGGCACCCTGGAGCTGCGACAATAGCAGCTCCGCCAGCGTCTGGCCCGTTGTCTCCTCCATCTACTCCCCTACTCCTCCCAGCATCTCAAGTCCTCTCCCCCTCCGGCAGAGGCAACCCTTCTACTCCCTCTCCCTGAGGGAGGGGGATTTGTCTGCGCCCCCTATGGAAGACTTGCATCCTTCTCCCCTTCTCCCCGTCACTCCTCCGTCGTTCCCCGCCTGACCACCAGAACGGGACAGGGGGCGAAGCGCACGAGCGCGTCGCTGGTGCTCCCCAGATTGGCCAGTCCGGCTCGGCCCACCCCATGGTTGGAGATCACTATGAGATCGAATCCCTCTTCCCGGACCATCGCAAGGATCTCCTGGGCGGGGTCACCCCGGCGGATAACTCCCTCCACCTGCAGCCCGACCTGGTCGAAGGGCTTTCTTGTTCTATCTAGTATAACCTGAGCGCCCTCCCACACGGACCTTTCGATCTGAACCTCATCGGCCGCCGTGAGTTGGGTGGTGCCTGCCACTGGTATGGCAGGTGAAGGAGCCACGTGGACCAGGGTGACCTGCAGCCTCATCCGCCGAACAAGCTCCGAGGCGTACATCGCCGCGTCCATAGACTCCTGGGATCCGTCCGTCGCCACCAGTATCTTGTCGATCTTGCGCAGCTCCATATCCGGTCTCTCGCCTCCTTCTCTTCATGCCGGCATTGTTCACGAAGCCCTCGAAGCGGAGCAACAGTTTGGGGGAGAGCGAAGCTCCGAGTGTGAGCAGCTCTGTGAACCATGCCTTCAGGCCTCCATATTGGCATATAACCTGCCAGCAGACAGATCCCTGCCGAGGGATGGCCGTAGCTTGCGAGCAGCTTGGACCCCTCGCAGGTGGAACTGCCAAGAGCAGACCAGCACATTCGATGGGGAGAAAAGGCGCAAGGATGGCAACCGCTCCCGAATACTCTACCGCCACCACCGAGCCGTGGTATCGGCTCTCGCCCAACGAAGTCGCCAGCCGCCTGGGTAGCAGGCGAGAGGGGCTGACAGCCGGAGAGGCGGCCTTCAGGCTGCAGCAGTACGGACCCAACGAACTGGAACGTCGTGAAGGCCCAAGCCGCCTCACCCTCTTCCTCAGACAGTTCCAGAACCCGCTGATCTACGTCCTGTTTGTGGCCGGCATCGTCACTGCCGTGGTAGGCGCCATCGAGGACACCGTGGTGATCCTGGTGGTGGTCATCGCCAATGCGGTTATAGGCTACGTGCAGGAGACCAAGGCGGCAGCGGCACTGGAAGCTCTAATAGGGATGACCTCACCGACGGCAACGGTGGTTCGAGACGGCCACACCATCGAGATCGAGGTGGCACAGGTCGTCCCTGGGGACATCGTGCTGCTGAGCAGCGGGGACAAGGCTCCCGCCGACATCCGGCTGCTGGAGGCGCACAGCCTCAACGCGGACGAGGCCCCACTGACGGGAGAGTCCGTGCCGGTGGCCAAGGGGGTCAACGCCATCCGCCAGCACAACCTCCCCCCGGCAGACCAGACCAACACGGTCTTCGCCGGCACCGCCATGACCTCAGGACGGGGAGTGGGCATCGTGGTGGCAACGGGGCAGCACACGGAGCTGGGCAAGATCTCCCAGCAGGTCACGGGTGTTGAGGCTACCGAGACCCCCTTGCAGGTCCGACTGCACAAGTTCAGCCAGTTCCTCGGGCTGCTCGTGCTCGGCCTGGTGGTGGTGGTCTTTGCGTTGGGGCTCCTGGTCGGGTTCGAGCTGCTGGAAATGTTTCTTATCGCGGTGTCACTGGCTGTCTCGGCTATTCCAGAGGGGCTGCCCGCCACGGTAACTATCATCCTCTCCATCGGCACAAGACGCATGGCCCGGCGCAACGCCATTATCCGCAGGCTGCCCGCAGTGGAGACGCTGGGGACCGCCGACTTCATCTGCACCGACAAGACCGGCACCCTCACCAGGAACGAGATGACCGTGAGCTCGATCTACTGCGGCGACAGATGCTACCAGGTCACCGGCTCCGGCTACGAACCCGAGGGCAAACTGCTGCTGGACAAGCAGAAGGTGGATGTGGACGACTCTCCCGCGCTGAAGACCTTGCTCACCATCGGCGTGCTAGCCAGCGACGCCGAGATGGCGAGGCAAGAGGGGCTGCGGAAGGTAATCGGCGACCCGACAGAGGGTGCCCTTCTGGTGGCGGCCGAGAAGGCCGGCATGGACCCGCGGAAGCTGCGAAAGAGCCAGCAGAGAAAGGCAGAGCTCCCCTTCGAGTCGGAACAGCAGTACATGGCCACACTGAACCCACTGGACGGCCAAACGGCGATCCTCTTGAAGGGGGCACCCGGACGGGTCCTGGAGATGTGCACGAGCCAGTTGACGGACACCGGTCGGGGCCCCCTCGATCGTAAGGGGGTGCTGGACGAAGGGCGCAAAATGGCCGACCAGGGGTTCCGGGTGCTTGCCCTCGCCTACAAGCCCACAACCAGCGCTGAACTCACGCGGACCGAAGCAGAGGAGGGGCTGACCTTCGTGGGGCTGGTGGGGATCATCGATCCGCCTCGCCCAGAGGCAGCCGAGGCTGTGAATGCGGCAAGGAGGGCGGGGGTGCGGGTTGCCATGGTCACGGGCGACCACAAACAGACTGCTTCCGCCATCGCCCGTCAGCTCGGCATCATCCGCGATGGCGAACGAGTGCTCAAGGGGGAGGAGCTCGAGCGGCTCTCGGACGAGCAGTTGGACGCGATCATCGACAACGTCGCTGTGTATGCCAGGGCAGCACCGGAGCACAAGCTGAGGATAGTGGAGCGACTGCAGCACCATGGCCACATCGTGGCCGTAACCGGAGACGGCGTGAATGACGCCCCGGCCCTGCGAGCAGCGGACATCGGCATCTCCATGGGGATCACCGGCACGGACGTCAGCAAGGAGACGGCGGACATGGTGCTTGCCGACGACAACTTCGCCAGCATCTTCGCGGCGATCGGGGAGGGTCGGGTGGTCTTCGAGAACATCCGGAAGGCCATCTTCTTCCTGCTCTCCACCAACGCCGGTGAAGTCCTCACGATCCTGACGTCGCTGCTGATAGGGCTGCCCCTTCCATTAGTGCCGGTCCAGATACTTTGGATGAACCTGGTGACGGACAGTGCCCCGGTGATCGCGCTTGGCTTCGAGCCGGGCGAGCGAGAGTACCTTCTCCGACCACCGCGCCATCCCAAGAGCGATATGCTCTCAAGGGTGCATCTATTCCGAATCGTGCTGGTGTCAGTGCTGATGGCAGTAGGAACCCTGGGACTCTTCGCGTTCGAATTGAGCCAGGGTGTGGAGTTGATAGAGGCTCGTACCGTGGCCTTCACGACCCTGGTGTTCTTTCAGTTCTTCAACGCCCTCAACGCTCGCTCCGAGAACCAGTCGATCTTCACCAAGGGACTGCTGAGCAACAGTTACATGCTGGGTGGGATAGCGTTGGGCATCGCCCTGCAGTTGGCGGTCCTTTACGTCCCGGTGGTGCAACCGCTCCTAGAGACCGAATCCCTGGGGCTGGGGCAGTGGGCGCCCATCATTCTGGTCTCGTCCACAGTACTGTGGATGGCGGAGATCGAGAAGCTGATCAGGAGGCGGACGGGCCTGATAGATCGCCCGGGGGAGGCGTAAGGGTCAGGGCATCCAGACCGCCGCGATTATGGAAACCGCGGCGGTCTCGCCTCGGCACTGTACCTCCGTGGCGCAATCAGGCCTCGGGGGACTTGACCTCGGCATTGGATAGCATCTCGATCACCTTGACCACGCCCGAGTGATCCAGTTCGCCCCAACCATTCACCTGCATAGCCCCGAACAGCTCATGCGCAAGGGCAGATGCCGGCAGCGAGCAGCCGAACGCCTTCGCCGCGTCCTGGATTATGTTGAGATCCTTGTAGTGGAAGCGGCTCCGGAACCCGGGGGCGAAGTCCCTCTTGGTCACCCGCATGCCTCGGTTCTCCAGAACACCGCAGCGTGCTAGGCCACCGCTCAGTACCTTCACCACCACGGCGGGGTCCACCCCAGCCTTGGAGCCCAGCACCAGCGCCTCACCCATCCCAACCAGGGTTACGGCCACTAGGATCTGGTTGCAGGCCTTCACTACCTGGCCCGCGCCGCTGGACCCGCACAGTGTCGGCTTGCCCATCTTCTCGAAGACCGGCACCAACTTGCCGAACACACCCTGACTGCCGCCCACCATGATGGACAGGGTAGCGTTCTTGGCTCCCACGTCCCCGCCGCTCACCGGCGCGTCCAGCATCGGGCAACCCTTCGCCTCAGCCGCCTGAGCGACCTTCTTAGCTGAGGTTGGGGAGATGGTGCTCATGTCCACCAGGATGGTCCCCGGCTTAGCTCCTTCCAGCACCCCTTTGGGACCCAGGTACACCGCCTCCACGTCGGGCGAATCCGGGAGCATGGTGATCACGATATCCGCCCCCGCAGCCACCTCGGCTGATGACTGGGCCTCCTTGGCGCCCTTCGCCACCACCTCCTTCACCGACGCGCGAACCATGTCGTGAACGATCAGCGGATAGCCCGCGTCGATGAGGTGGCCGGACATGGGGCGACCCATGATCCCGAGCCCTATGAATCCGATGGTCTGCTTTCCTGTGTCAGCCATACCTACCTCCCACTGTGATCGAAGCATGATCAGCTTCCTTGTATCGAGCATATCATAGTCCAAGATGCAGCCGCGGTCCAAGGTGAACGGCGGGCAGACCGCTCCGCCTCCTCTTGGTTGACACTCCTCATCCTGTGCAGTAATCTCCGGCTACAAACACCTCGTTCCCAGGCCCATACTCTCATCCTTGGAGGAAGGCCCATGGACCCCATCACCATGCAGATGGCCCCCTCGGCGCGTCGGATCGCGGAGCAGTTGCTGGGGATCAAGCCCGGCGAGCAGGTGCTGCTCATCACCGACGCGGAGAGGCCAACCACCATCACCCAAGCCCTGATCTCCGCGATAGGGGCTATCGCGGGCGAGACCCTGCTGATGACCATGACTTCGAGGCCGATGGGCGGGGCGGAACCGCCGGCCGCCGTCGCGGCGGCGATGCAGGCTGCCGACGCCGTCCTACTTCAAACCGGCTACTCCACCATGCACACCAACGCCACCCGTATGGCCGCAGCCAAGGGCGTGCGGGTCTGCGATATGTGGGGCTTTGACGAGGACATGATGCTGAGGGGCGGCATCACCGCCGACTACGAAGAGGTGAGGGCCACCAGCGAGCGGTTGGGGGAGCTTATGGCGGAGGCCAAGACCGCCCGCCTCACGACTCCGGAGGGCACCGACCTGACCATGACCATCGAGGGTCGCAAGATCACCACCCTCTTCGGCATCGCCAGGAACCCTGGCGACATAGCCGCCCTCCCCGATGGCGAAGCCGTGGTCTCTCCGCTGGAGGGCTCGACCACGGGGGTGATGGTGAACCCCTTCACCATCGAGAAGCGCGAGATCGCTTTCCCCAAGGAACCGGTGCGGGTGGAAGTGAAGGATGGCCTGGTCACCAGCATCATCGGGGGATATGAGGCCGACTTTTTCGCCCAGGTTCTGGAGAAGGCCGGCCCCACCGCCCATAACATCGCCGAGTTCGCCATTGGCACCAACCCGCAGTGCCGTCTCGGTGCCAATCTGAGGGAGGCCAAGAAGGCATGGGGGACGGCCCACGTGGGGGTGGGCGACAACAAGACCCTGGGCGGCAAGGTGGACAGCCCTCTCCACATCGACCTGATCTTCCGCTACCCCACGGTCACCGTCGACGACATCGTCCTGGTCAAAGACGG
>DIXP01000036.1 GCA_002436065.1 Chloroflexi bacterium UBA6077 | reverse complement strand
CGTTCACCTCGGCGGCCGGGACTTGCGCCCAGCTTCAGGCATCAAGTTGTCAAGGTTCTTCGCCTTGCCTCCCTTCCTTGAGCTTGCCGCTCATTTCGAGAGAACAAATCGCAGGTATGCCGGATTGCGTAAATAGGGAGGGGAGGTGAAAGGAGGCCGAGGGCGAGTAGTCTGAGGCAAGCATCTCTCGTTGTTGGAGGAACAGGCGGCTTTAGCCTGGCTTCATTGGTCATTAGTTATTGATAGAGCCCAGCTATCCGGCTATCGTTTTGTTGACCAAAACAAGCGATAGGGGGTGGCTGGGCTCGATGATGAGAGTAGCACGCAGGGCCAAGGTTTCCAAGAGGCGGCATGTTGAGCCGAGGAGTCGGCGAGAAGCGCAGGGCGAGGTCCAGCGTCGGATCAAGGAGGGGATTGCCCGATTGGTAGAGGAAGCCATAGAGGAAGCCCTAGCGGGGGACGTGACCGAACTGCTTGGCCGGGCCAAGGGGGAGCGGCGGGACCTGGGGGACAGGACGAGGGTGGATGCCTGCTGCAATCGGTGCAGTACGCGCTATCGCAGTGCCTTCTCCAGAGGCGGCTTCTACCCTCGGACCCTGCTCACCTTCGATGCCTGGAGCGAGATCTGGGTACCCCCGGTGCGTTGCAGTTGCGGGGGGATGGTGGACTTCGAGTTCGTGCACCTGGTGCCATACGGTCGGCTGTGGTTCGACGTGGAAGAGCGGGCGCGGGAGCTGGCAGGGCTGTGCATCTCCCTGCGGGATGGGGTCGAGATCCTGGCCTGGGGTAGTGGCCAGACTCTGTCGATCGGGACTATGAACCGATTGGTCAACAGGGCTGGGAACTTGGCCAAAGCCTTCCATGCTGGGCCCTTGGAACGCATACCGGCGGTGGTGATGCTCGATGGGGTGTGGCTCAAGCTGCTGGAGCCCACCGGCGAGAAGTACACGGACAAGAAGGGGCGGGTGCGAGAGAGGCTGAAGATGCGCAAGTTCCCCCTCTTGGTGGCCTATGGGGTGGACCCAAAGAGTGGGGAGCGGTGGCTGATCGACTGGGAGAAGGGGCGCGAGGAGGACAGCGAGAGCTGGCGCACCCTGCTCATGAGGCTGCAAGCCAGGGGACTGTCGGCCAAGGGGGGACTGAGCCTGTTCGTCCATGACGGATCTGCTGGACTGGGCAAGGCCCTGGAGTTGGTGTACTTCGGCGAAGGGGTGGAGCATCAACGCTGCATCTTCCACAAACTTCAGAATGTGAAGCGGGATGTGGTGGGCGAAGAGGGGATGAGGCAGAAGGAGCGAAGGGAGCGGCGGGCCGAGGTGGTGGCGGATGCCGCCAAAGTCTATCGTGGCAAGGATGAGCGGCAGATCAGGCAGCGCATGGCGCAGTTCCGAGACCAGTGGCGAGAGCGGGAGCCCAAGGCAGTGGCGACGATGGAGAGGGACTTCGATCAAACCCTGGTCTATCTAAAAGCACTGGCAGCGGCTGGGCGCAGAGGAGAACAGTGGAGGGTGGAGTGCCTGCGGACGACCAGCCCCTTGGAGCGAGTGCAGCGTCACTTCAGGCACAAGGCCCGCCAGGTGACGATCTTCCACGCCGACAAGGGTGTCGATGCAGCCATTCAACTCGTCATCGCCCATCGCCACCTGGCTGACAACTCCTCCCAACCTTGGGAGCAGCTCCTTGAAGAGGCCCTCCTTACCGCCTGACCAATCACCACCAACTTTTGCGCAATCTTGGATACACTACCTTACAGTTCTTACGCTCGCGGCTGGCGCGCTTCCTGCCAGCATGGCAGCTCGATTGGCAAGACAGTGCGGTGAAGTCACCGGACGGACCGGTAAGAACTGAGAGGAGGCTGGAGTTGGCTCATATCGAAGCTCAGAAGGTGCAACTCCATCGGATTCTGCCCGATTTCGTGCTCCCCTCGCTGCAGGGGAAGCAGGTCAGCGTGAAGAACTACAAACAGAGGGCGAACCTGGTGGTGGTGTACCTGGACCTCAACAGCTGTCCGGACTGCGCGGACTACCTCCAGAGTTTCGCCGACAACTACAGCGTATACGAGGGCCTCGAGACGCAGATTCTTGTCGTGACGCCCATCCCGATTGCGGAACTGCAGTCCAGGCTCGGCAGCAAGGGACTGCCCTTCCCAGTGTTGTCCGATGAGTCGGGCGAGATGAGGAAGAGCTATATGCAGACTTCGCCGGTCGAGAACCCCGTCGGGGCGGTGTTCGTGGCTGACCGGTATGGCGAATTGCGGGCGATGATGTTCGGGCGGAGCACGGCCGACCTTCCAAACCAGCAGTCAATCATGGATTGGCTCAGTCTGATCGAAACGGAGTGCCCTGAGTGCGGCCCTGGGGACGAGGCTTTCCAGAAGGCTGTGGGGGCGTAGCCGGGAGCTGACCGGCTATGCTTTGCCAGGGTGATCCTGATCGGCTGAGGATGAGCGGCCAGGTGCCGTCGAGTAGACGTAGGGCAGGGGTTCATCCCCTGCCGCCCGGCGGTGGCGGGCGAGGTGGTAGGGGATGGGCTACGCCGGGCGTCCATGTCCCCCGGGCGGAAGGAGACAAGCCCCTTCCCTACGGTACGCAGAAAGAAGCTGATAGCTGACCGCTAGATTTGGCGGAGCGAGTTGGCCCCCGAGGCCAGGAAGTAGAGCCCCAACAGCAGCAGGAAGGCACCGCAGACGACGAAGATGCCCCGATAGACCCCCGGGGTGAGGAGCCTGCGTCCTGCAGCCACTGCCGCCCCCACGGTGGTGAACCAACTGAAGTCTGCCGTCAGATGGCCCAGACCGAAGGCCGCCACGCCCAGGATGCCATACTTGAAGGCCAGGATGAGTTGGGCCGCGCCAACTGTGGCCCACCATATTACCCAGTAGGGATTGGAGACGCTGGTGAGTGCGCCGGCCGTGACAGGCCCAATGCTTCCTTCCGCGCTCGGCTTCCCGCTCGACAGCTCGCTCGGTGCCTGAGCGTGGATCATTCCGCTGCCCATGTAGAGCAAGCAGACACCGCCCAGAATGCCTATCAGGCCGGTGACCAGCGGGAGTTGAATCACTTGACTGAGGCCGAGGGTTAGTGCTACCACCAGGGTCGCCTCGACGGCACCGTGACCAAGGGATACCAGCGGGCCTGCCATCGGGCCTCGCCTGATGGCATGGGCGATGGTGACAGTCAACACCGGCCCGGGCATGAGGGCACCCGAGAAGCCGACGACAAGGGACGAAAAGAAGATGGCAGCGATTTCCATGGCCGGCATTCTAGCGGACGGCACAGTGCGACTCAAGAGGTCACTCTCTCTGCTCCTCCATCGCCCTTGAAGCGCCGATCCCGGTTGTGCTAGATTCCAAACGTTAGAATCTATCCCCAGCCGGGCGGCCGACTCCGGAATGGGCCGGCTTCATTCATAAGGAGGAGAGCATGGCGTCAGAACCGTATGCCTACTTCAATGGCGATTTCGTTCCCCTGAGCGAGGCGAAGGTAAGTGTTATGACCAACGCCTTCAACTATGGCACGGGCTGCTTCGAGGGTATACGGGGCAACTGGAACGCCAAGGAGGAGCAGCTTTACATCTTCCGATTGAAGGAGCACTACCAGCGGCTGCTCCGGAGCTGCAACATCCTCAAGATCAAGCTGCCCCATAGTGCCGACGAGATGTGCGAGATCACCACCGAATTGGTGAAGCGGAACGGCTACCGAGAGGACATGTACATCCGTCCCCTGGCCTACAAGGCTGGCACGGTAGTGGGTGTCAAGCTGCACGGGGTGGAGGATGGATTCACCATCTTCACCGTGCCCTTCGGCAACTACCTGGACTCCAGCAACGGCATCCGCTGCGGCACCGTCGGATGGCGACGGGTGGACGACTGTGCCATCCCGGCTCGCGCCAAGGTGACCGGTATCTACATCAATAGCGCCCTGGCGAAGACTGATGCCCAGGAGAACGGCTACGACGAGGCGATCATGCTCACCAATGCCGGCCACGTCTCCGAGGGCTCGGGAGAGAACATCTTTGTGGTCATCGACGGCACCCTGGTCACCCCTGCCGCCTCGGAGAGCATCCTGATCGGCATCACCCGGACCACGGTGATCGAACTGGCGCGAAAGGAGCTGGACATACCGGTCGTGGAGCGGCAGGTCGCCAAGAGCGAGCTGTACACCGCGGAAGAGGTGTTCATGACCGGTACCGCTGCCCACCTCACGCCGGTGCTGGAGGTCGACCATAGGAAGGTCGGGAGCGGGGCCATCGGTCCGGTGACCCGCAAGCTGATGGACCTCTACTCGGCCGCCATCAAGGGCGACAACAAGAAGTACCTGGAGTGGTGCACGCCCGTGTATGCTGGCAAGTAGGCCAGCTACCGCATCCGGCGAGTCTGCGTCACATCACGCTGTCACCCTGACATCCACGATGTCACCCTGAGCGGGGAGCGAAGGGACTCCGGCAAATGGAGCCCCTTCGCTCCCCGCTCTTCTCTACCATCTCCATAGGATCTCCACATCTCCCCCACGGGACCTCTACAGCCCATTGGTATCCTCGATAGTGTCGCGGGGCGCGTCGATACGAGTTAGAATTCAGGGGTGAGACTATGCCGGCGAGGGAGTTGGCCGTGAGTGAGAAGATCCTGGTGGTGGACGACGAGGTCAAGATCGTTCGGGTGGTCAGGGCCTACCTCGAGCGCGAGGGCTACCGGGTGCTGGAGGCCCACGACGGCAAGGAGGCCCTGGAGGTGGCCCGGCGGGAGAAGCCGGAGCTGGTGGTATTGGACCTGATGCTCCCCGAGATCTCAGGTTGGGACGTCTGCCGGACCCTCCGGCAGGAAACCTCGATCCCCATCCTGATGCTGACTGCTCGCGACGACGACACGGACAAGATCGTGGGGCTGGAGTTGGGCGCTGATGACTACGTTACCAAGCCTTTCAACCCCAAGGAGTTGGTGGCCAGGGTTAGGGCGATCTTGCGTCGGGTTGGCCGCCAGCCGGTGGGGGAGACGATCCTCTCCGGCGACCTCAGGATAGATCTACAGAAGCGGGAGGTGCTGGTGGGAAGCAAAGAGGTCCACCTCACCCCTACCGAGTTCGATCTGCTGAAGGTCATGGCGGAGCATCCGGGGAGAGTGTTCACCCGCGCGCAATTGCTGGACACGGCGGCGGGGGTGTCATTCGAGGGGTACGACCGGGCCGTGGATAGCCACATCAAGAATCTCCGACAGAAGATCGAGGCCGACCCCCGCAAGCCCCGATACGTGCTGACCGTCTTTGGGGTGGGCTACAAATTTGCGGGCGGATAAAGACGGATAAAGACTATGAATAGCCTGGCAACGAGATTGAGCCTGGCCTTCGTCCTGGTGGTGGTGCTGGGCGTGGCCAGCGTGTCCATACTGGTGCGGCGGGAGGCGACCCAGGGGTTCCAGAGCTACCTGGAGTCGGGCGGGATGATGTACGCTGCCCGAGTGGCGGAGACCATGGGGGAGCTGTATCGGAGTGAGGGCGGTTGGCAGAATGCGCAATCGACTCTCCAGGACCAGCTACGCGGGCCTGCCGACCGCCTGGTGCTGGCGGATTCCTCGGGTGTCGTGGTGGCCGACAGCACCGGTGCGTTGCTGGGCCGAAAGGCGGAGGGGCTAGAGGGGCTGAGCCGCTTCCCAGTGGTGGTGGATGGCAAGGAGGTGGGAAGCCTCTACCTGGTGTCCTTCACGCCCGGTGGTGTGGGCATGGGCCGCGGCCGAGGGGCCATGGGGGCGGGCACTAAGGAGGGCGGCGGTCTGATCGGCGGGATGGCTCAACCCAGGACTACCACTTTAGAAGCTGCCTACCTGGCCTCGGTGGATCGGGCCATCCTGGTGGCCGCGCTGCTCTCGGCGGTGGCCGCCACGGCCCTGGGGTTGGTCCTGTCCAGGCGGATCACCCATCCCCTGGCGGAGTTGTCGGCCGCGGCTCGGGAGGTGGCCTCAGGGAAGCTGGCCCATCGAGTCAGGGTTTCCTCCACCGACGAGGTGGCGCAGGTGGCGACGGCCTTCAACACCATGGCTGAGAGCCTGGACCGCAACGAGCAGGCGCGCCGCCGCATGATGGCCGACATCGCTCATGAGCTGCGGACGCCCCTGACGGTGATCGAGGGAACCGTGGACGGGATGCTGGACGGGGTGTTCGAGTTCGACCGGGGCAACCTGGAGTCGGTGAAGGAGGAGGTGGCGCTCCTCACCAAGCTGGTGGCCGATCTGCGCACCCTCTCACTGGCGGAGGCCGGCCAACTGCGACTGGAGAAGGAAGCCGTCGACCCCGCCGACCTGGCTCGCCGGGCGGTGGCCAGGGTGGAGCCGCTGGCCCAGCGAAAGGGGGTTGTCTGCCGGTTGGGGGAGGTCACATCCGGGCTGGAGATTGAGGCGGATCCGGAGCGGATGGGGCAGCTTCTGGGGAACCTGATGGACAACGCCGTCCGCCACACCGCCCCCGGGGGGAGCGTTGCCCTGTCCGAGGTGCGTTTTGGCGGCTCTCTGTGCCCCTCAGGTGATGAGATGAAGAGGGATTGTGTTCTGTTCACCGTGGCGGACACGGGCGAGGGGGTGTCCGCGGAGAGCCTTCCATACCTGTTCGACCGCTTCTACCGAGCCGACGAGTCACGCTCCCGCAAGAGCGGAGGTTCCGGCCTGGGGCTGGCCATAGTGAAGCAGTTGGTGGAGGCCCACGGGGGCCGCGTGTGGGTGGAGAGCGAGAAGGGGAAGGGCAGCCGATTCATGGTGGCGATACCGGTCGTCACTCAGCCTATCCCCGCGCCCGTTCCTACTGCCTGACGCTGGCCTCGACGGCGCCGCCTAAGGGCGAGGGCGAGACCGGCTTGTGATGAACCGGCGAGGAGAGGACGATGGAGGTTGTGGGCTGGCCGTAGACGATGATCTTGCGAAGCAGCTTTTCCAGATGCTGCACCGAGGCCACCGCTACCTTCAGCATGTAGGAGTCGTCACCGGTCACACGATGGCATTCGAGTATCTCGGGAAGGCTCCTAGCTGCGCTCATGAGCTGGCCACCCATCAACTCGTTGGGGGTGGCGACCTGGATGAAGGCGGTGATCGGCAGGCCGATCCTTTCCAGATTCAGATCTGTGCGGTAGGAGCGAATGATCCCGGCCTCCTCCATCCTTCGGACCCGCTCCGCTGCTGCAGGCAGCGTCAACCCGACCCTCCGGCCCAACTCGGCATAGCTGATCCTGGCGTCCTCCTGGAGTTCCTGCAGGATCCGCCGGCCGACCTCGTCTAGCAGCTTTTCACGATCTAAAGCCGTCATCGTATTCCACCTTAGGCTGTAAACCGATGCGCCTAAAACAGCTTCGTTACTCTATTGGAGTCCACGCTGTCTGCACCTATCATAGCATGCACGAGGGGTATCTTCTCAATAATGTGGGGT
>DIXP01000082.1 GCA_002436065.1 Chloroflexi bacterium UBA6077 | reverse complement strand
CTGAATTTCAAACCGTTGTTGACAGTGGGGAGCCCACAGCTTCCTCCTTGGCTGGTGATGCCGTTGATCCCGGTCATCATCAGCCAAGGCTCTTTTCATGCCCCAATCCCACCCCTCCATCCCCAACACTGTCATGCCGTCCCTGAACCATGCCCTCGCCTGGCCCACCGGGCACGGTTGGTGCATCGGAGTTGAGCAGGAGTTGGGTATTGACATCGCCGCCGGATAGCCTAATATGAGTCTACTAACTTATGCGCATCGGAGGTGGTGTCAATGCAGCGAGCCTACGTGCTCATCGAGACCGTGGGCGGCAAGAGCCAGGAAGTAGCGGATACCCTGCGCAAGATCCCCGGTATTGTGGCGTCGGACGTGGTGACCGGGCCCTACGACGTCATGCTGGTGGCTCAGGGAGCTGACGCCACCGCCATAGGCCGGCTCGTGCTGAACGAGGTGAGGGGTCTGCCCGGGATCACCAAGACGCTGACACTCCTGGCTGTGGAAACTGTGGAATAGGCGCGAGACCAGCAGCCATTGCTGGAGGAAATACGATGAGCGGAGTGGATTCTTGGAACGTCAAGTCAATACGGGAGCGGGCTAGCGATCGCCAGGGCAGGGTCAAGCCGTACACTGAACTGCAACTGTTCTTCCTCTTGCGGCTCGAGCGATTGTTGCGGCTGCGCCGCGAGCATGCGATCCTGTCCAGCACCAGCGACTGGTGGGCTAAGCTGCTGAACAGGGCAATTTACTCGACCTTCTGCGACTGCATCGAACTCGGTGTGGGCGAGGATGCTCGCGGTCTGCTTGCCCACGACCAAGCCACAACCCAGGGCTAACCCCAATAGCCACAGCTCCCGCCGTATCGTGTGGGTCAGGCTGCCTTCTGCCATCCAGTGGCTAGTCGGCCTTCTTGAGTCTGCGTTTCCTCTGCATCAGGTCCACGAATGCCTCGATCCTGGTGACGAAACCGGCCCTGCCCATCTGCTCATCCAGCACTATGGAGAGTACGGGTATCTCGTAGTCCTTCGTCACCTTCGGCATGATGCTCTGGGCGATGATCTCGGGCATGCAGGTGAAAGGGAGAAGGTGGACTATGCCATCGAAGCCATCCTTCTGGTGGAGGATCGTCTCTCCCAGGGTGAAAATGGCATCCCCGCTGACGTCCCGGCTGAGATAGGGTGCTGCCGCCTTCTTGACCTTCTTGTCGTGACTCAGGCCAAGCGCCTCCAGGAACAGCCAGGTCTTCGCCCAGTTGGTGAAGAACGCGTGGCGCACCACCTCCACTCCCATCCTCCCCAGCAGATCCTCGATATCCATGTTCACGAAGGGCTCGATCACCATGAAGAACTCGCCGAGCAGGCCAACGCGCATCGGGTTGGCCTTGGGGTTCTTCGGGACGTCCTCGTACTCTTTCAGGATCTGAGACTTCACCCGCTTCAGATCGGAATCGGTCCATGCCTTGGACACCCTCTGTCCTGCCGACCGCAAGATCTGAGTGATCTCAGTGGGATTCGCGGCGCGGGGCCGCAGGTAGTGGGCCTGCCGCTCCAGTTCATCCATAACCGCCAGTTGCGTCAGGCCGAACTTGATGTCACCGGCAATCTGGTGCCACGGCCGGTCGCCCAACAGGGTCTTCAGGAACTCCACCAGCCCAAGTACCTGCTTCTCCTGCCAATCGAAGGTCACCATGCGGAATTCATATCCAGCATCCCGCAGGACCTGCTCAGCCACCTTGGAGTAGTACCCCAGGCGGCACAGCCCGGGTCCAGACACGTAGGCGAGGGTATCCGCCCCCATCTCCATCGCCTCGATGAAGTTTCCCAGGTTCAGCTTGAAGGGGAGGCAGACCCATTCAGGGGAGTACTTGACACCGAGGGAGAGGGTCCGCTTACTGCAGGGCGGTGGGACGATGCACTCAACCCCCGCCTTGGCGAAAACCGTCGACAGGGGAACCCACGCCTGGCCGGCATGGGGAAAGGTCACTTTCATCTACTGACTCCACAAATGCGGTCGGGGCGCGGCGGCGCTCACTTCACGCGCTGGACGACGAACTCCCCCAGGTCCAGCAGGGCATCTCGCACGGGGCCATGGGGAAGCACCTCCAGGCAGGCATAAGCATCCGCCTTCAGTCTGTCTGCCTCGGCGTAGGAGCCTTCCACCCCTCCGCGAGACCTGATGGTCTCGAGCAGCAGCCGTATCGATTCCTCCTGCTTCCCGCCGCCGGAGTAAGCTGCCTGGAACAGCGAGGTCGGGACCTGGTCACGCACCAGTAGAGCTGGCAATGTGGCCACACCCTGGCGCATATCGCTGCCAACCGGCTTCCCGAGGTCGCGCGCGTCACCAACCACATCCAGGATGTCATCGACGATCTGGAAAGCAAGTCCCAGCTTGTAGCCATACTGCTCGGCCGCGAATACCACTCGCTCCGGAGCATCGCTCAACATGGCTCCGCCGCGGGCCGAAAGGGCGAACAGAGCAGCGGTCTTGCCGCCGATGCGCCGCAGGTACTGCTCCTGCGTAAGGGTGAGTACCCCATCCGACATCGATTCGTCTATCTGTCCGGTGATGATGTCCATAGATGTGGCAGTAAAGGACCTCATCACCCCCACGTGGTCGGTGGATACAGCCTGCGCGGCCGCCTGGGCAAACAGGTAGTCACCCACCAGCACGGCGATCGAGTTCCTTACACGGGCGCTAAGCGTCGGTTCGCCGCGCCGCACCGTGGCCTCGTCGACGATGTCGTCGTGGACGAGCGTCGCCGTGTGCAGCAATTCCAGCGCGGCCGCGAAGGGGATCAGCCTTTCCCTCCGATGGTTGTGAGATCTACCCCACAACAGCGCCAGGAGGGGGCGAAGTCGCTTGCCTCCCCCCGGCAGGACCAGGCCGAGCAACTGGCCCATCACAGGGTCAGAAGGCCGGGCGGCCTCCCCAAGAATCTGCTCGAGCGTCTGCAACTCCGATTGCACGAGAGCGAAAGCGGTGGCGGCGGACGTGGTAGCCAAGCTAGTCCCTCTGAGTCAATGTAGGTCTGTCCTTCAGTCCAAACATCCTGTCGGCGTTCTGGCTGGTGTAGCGGGCCACGGCGTCCAGGCTCTCTCCTCGAAGGGTCGCCACTCGTTCCGCCACCAGACGCACGTTGGCCGGCTCATTCCGCCTTCCCCGGCAGCCCTGGGGCGATAGATAGGGTGAATCCGTCTCCACCAGCAAAGTGTCCGCGGCCGTAGCCGCCACCAACCCAGGCGCATCCCTGGAGCTAGGATAGGTGATGGGGCCCGCAAAAGATATGCAGAAGCCGGCTTCGGAGCAGCTTCGCATCATCGCCAGGTCTCCGGAAAAACAGTGCAGCACGCCTTTCGGGTGCTGCGCGCTCAACTGGGCGGCCCATTCTCCTAGCATGCCCATGATGTCCGCGCCCGCCTGGCGGTTGTGGACCACCACGGGAAGACCTAACTCGCCCGCTAGGTCAAGCTGGGTCTGGAACAGCTCGCGCTGGCGATCCTTCGGCACTCTGTCTCTGTAGTAGTCGAGACCTATCTCGCCGATGGCCACCACTTCCGGCTCTGACGCAAGGGACCGCAACTGCTCCAACCAGCGGGCGGGCAACTGAGCGCACTCGTTTGGGTGGACGCCGACGGTCGCCACGATCCCCCCATATCGCCGAGCTAGCTCTATCGCTTCCCGGCTGGAGGGCAGGTCGATTCCCACGCAGACAACGCGGGAAACGCCGGCCAACACCGCTCGTTCCAGCACGGCCGGCAGGTCCGGATCATACTCCGGCATCGTCAGATGGGCGTGGCTATCTACCAGCATCTTGAGCCGATTGTAGCATAAGGCAGCTCCGAGGGTCGAGCACAGCCACTGGACCACTGGAAATGCACCATAAGGGGAGGG
>DIXP01000060.1 GCA_002436065.1 Chloroflexi bacterium UBA6077 | reverse complement strand
ATCAACTTGATCCGTTAGACACTAATGGTGTGATCGTGTTGCTGCCGCATGGTGCGGGGGACACACGCGTTGCACGAACCTTAGGAGGGGCCGAGAGACCCGCGACCCGTGAATAGAACGACCGCATGAGGTGCTAGCACTGACCCTACCCGAACTAGAACGAGGCCTTGGCAAGAGGCTCGGCCTGGGACTTGAACAGTGGAGGCCATGGGCATCCTTTGTGGGAGCCCTCCGCAGTCAGGTCTTCGGCCCGACTCGCACCAAGCATTCAAGCCCCCTCTGGTGGCGCCGGGTACCAGTAGTCTGTACGTCGGGTCGAAGGTGGGCAACTCACCTCGTACAGGGTTCCCAACTCCCCAACTGTGTCGAAGTAGACGTGAGCACCGTCGCCCGTGAGTCCCGTCCCCTGGGCGCTCTGGATGATCTGGTATCCGGCGGCGCGTATCTTCTCGACAGCGGTCTCGTAGTCCGATGGGGAAATCCCAAGGTGTTGGAGCCCTTCGCCGAACCTCTCCAGGAACTCCTTGTGTACCGTATTCCCATCAAGTGGCTGGATGAGTTCGATGCACAATTGCCCGACACTCGCCTGCGCGATGCGCATGCTAAAGGTCGCCGGCCTGCCACGAAAGGTCATGCCAGAGGCCGTGTCCGGGCCGAAGGTGTAGCAGCGCCACGGGCCGATGCCGAAAACCCGCCAGTAGGTCTCCATAGATTTGTCGATGTTGGCGACGACAAATCCGACTTGATTTACCCGCTCGAGATGGAAGACCGGCTTACTCATCGTGCCTCTCCTTACCTTCGATATGCTAGGGGCGGACAGCTTCTCTGCTCAGATGGGCGAGTCGGGCTCGCCTGAGCGATACTGGCACTGCGTCGCTACTCTGGTGGAGTTCACTTTCTTCGCCTCGGGAGTAGTGCTACGCAGCCAAGTCAGCCCGCTCAGTGTAGGAACGAGCCGCCGCTGACTGCAATCGTTGCCCCTGTGATGAAGCTGGCATCGTCCGACGCAAGGAACATGATAGCTCCAGCTACGTCGTCCGGTGACCCTATCCTCCCCATAGGGATTGCCGCAGCGCCGAAGGCTCGCCATTCTTCCTGAGTTGTGCGTCCCGTTCGCGTTTGGATTTCCGTATCGATGGGCCCCGGCGCTATCGCATTGACAGTCACACTCCGACTAGCCGCCAGCCTGGCAAACCCCCTGGTGAGCGAGACCACGCCCCCCTTGGAGGCCGCGTAAGCAAGGTCTCCGGTGCCGCTTCCATTGAAGGCGGATGCCGACGACATGTTGATGACCCTACCCCAACCCCGCTCCATCATTGGGGGTAAAGCCACTTTGGAGCAGAGGAAGACCCCTTTCAGGTTCACATCTACCACCCTGCTCCACTCGTTGTCGCTTATTTCGAACCCCCGGGTGGGCGACATGAGTGCTGCATTGTTCACGAGTATATCGACCTTGCCAAGCCTGGTGACGCATTCCGCGAACATCCTGGTGACACTAGCGCTGTCCGACACGTCCACGGGTAACGCCGCGCACAGCACTCCCAGTTGCTCGAACTCGCCTAGGGTTAGCTGCGCTCTCTTCTCGTCCAGATCTGCAATTGCCACATCGGCGCCCTCACGCGCCATGGCAAGCGCGACCGCCCTCCCAATCCCCTGGGCCCCGCCGGTCACTAGGGCCACCCTGCCCTCCAGCTTCACTTGCCGCTCCTTTCAGTGACATGGCTCGTCAAGGTGAACCTTACCCCGACGGGAGGTTGCCTGGACTTGACCACCATGTCAGTCGATGTGGTAGCCACCATTCACGTCCAGCACCTCTCCTGTAATGTAGGCAGCGCTGTCGGAAGCGAGGAACAGTACCGCCTCGGCGACATCCTGAGGGGTACCGAGCCGGCCAAGTGGCACCTGAGTCCTGACGGACTCGAGCCGCTCCGCGCGTCGCTCGGGCGTTTCGAAATCGCGCGTTATGTCGGTGTCGATGTATCCAGGCACCACGACGTTCGACCTGACTCCATACGAGGCGTACTGGCGGGCAACAGTCTTGGCAAATCCCATGATCCCAGCCTTGGCAGAGCTGTAATGGATGCCGCTCCACGGACCACCGCCTCGCTCCGCCGTTACGGACGAGATGTAGACTATGCTGCCCCTCTTCTGGCGCATCATGCTGGGCAGGACTGCCTTGGTGCACAGGAAGGTGCCCTTGAGATGGACGTCCAACATCCGGTCCCACTCCTCAACGGTCAGTTCTACCACCGGCCGATGCTGACCAAAACCGGCGTTGTTGACCAGGACGTCGATGTGGCCGAACTCGCGCAGCGTCGAGTCGACCATCTCCTTCACCTGCTCTTCTCGTGACACATCGGTGCGCACCGCGAGGGCGCGCTGGTCCAGGGCTCGAATCTCCTCGGCGATGGCAGCGGCACCGGCCTCGTTGATGTCCGCCAGCACTAGGTTGGCCCCCTCTCGAGCCATGGCAAGCGCGATGGCTCGGCCCATCCCTCTGGGATGGCCGGCGCCGGTGACCACGGCTACGCTTTCCTTCATTCTCATTATTGGCCTCCTATCCACACCACTGCATCCTTACGTGGGCAGCGTATGAGTCCAACTCCTGCCGCCTCAACCCCCGGACAGGTGGGCAGCTGCAATACCCTTACCCGCGTGAGGAACGATGCGCCTTGCGTCGTCGAGAAAGGTCTTGGGCCTTTCTCGACGACGCGTTTACACAGAAGATGCTACTTGGTTGGGGGCTCTGCTTTGGCCAGTTCCAGCATCTCTTTCACCGACTTTTCCTCCTCCGCCCATACGGTCTCGACCCCGGCCGCCCCTATGCCGGGGGTAATCGTAAGGCTCGACTCGTTGGCTTTCTTCACGAAATCCGCGCTGGCCTGTGCCGCATCAATGGAAGCTCCCAGGGTGTCCGCGATTTCTTTTGGCATCCCTGCAGGTCCCGCCACGGCGTAAGTGGTCACCATGTATGCTTTGTATCCCTGCTCTTCACAGGTCTTGGCGTCCGGGTAGAACTCGGAGCGCTCCTTGTCCAAGACCCCCAGGATGCGGGTTTCGCCGCCCTTGAGCGATGCGTTCGCTCCGGCGATGCCGATCATAATCGCATCCACGTGACCGCCTAACAACGCGGTCACGGCCGGTCCACCGCCTGCATGGTGAACCAGGGTTAGATCGATGCCCGCTGTCTTCTCGAACATCAGGTTTGCCAAGTGGTACGGACCCATCAAACCGGTGTCCCCGACCTTGATGGTCCCGGGTTTGGCCTTAGCCGCGTCGACGAGGTCCTTCACACTCTTGTACGGGCTGTCCGCCTTCACGAGCCAGGTGGCTTGAAGCTTGTTCAGCATCCGTATGGGCTGGAAGCTACTGCGGGTGTAGATCGCCTGTCGGTCAGGCTGTAGATAGGTACCGATGCAGGCCAGTATGTCGATGGTCCCGATGGTGCGACCATCCGTCTTGGCCCTTACCAGCTCCGTTGACGCCACCTGCGTGTCTCCACCCCCCCTGTTGACGACCTGAACCGGAACCTTGAGTTCCTTCTCCATGTAGGGGGTCAAGAGCCGAGCAACGATGTCGTTGCCACCGCCCGCGGGGAAGGGCACGATGTAGGTAATGGCCCCTCCGCCGCCTTGGGTGAAGTCGTACTTCTTCGCGGGAGCGGCTGCGGGTGCTGCGGCGGATGTCGGAGCTTTGGCCGGTTCGGTTGCCTTGGCGGCTGGGCTAGGAGCCCCAGTGGGCGCCGCAGCAGGCTTGGAGGTCGCGGGTGCTGGGGCAGGTGTGGGTGTCGCGGGCGTTGACTGAGCGCACCCGAAAGTCAACGCACTCAAAGCTACGATGAGGACTATCGGAGAGGCCAAACGACGCTTCATCATCTCCTCCTAATCGCTATGCGACTTCGCGCATCCCTTGCGATAGGGCCATCAGCTAGGTGATTCGAGGGTCAGATCACCACAAGAACCGAGTCATAGCTACGCCGCTGGAGAGCAGGGGCCTCTTCAGAGTATAGGCTTCTCCTTTCTGGATTCGTCGCTATCGAATGGGGTACCCGAAAAGGATGTGAGGCAACTGCAGTGGGATTTGCGGGAACACCGCCATGATCACTATGTCCACCGCCATGATCAGCATGAAAGGTACCGCCGCCCTCACCGCCTGTTCGTACCGTACCCCCGCAATCTGCGTCGAAACGAACAGGTTCATGGCGACAGGAGGCACTATGCAGCCGAGTCCCATGTTAGTGATGAAGAGAACACCCCAGTGTACGGGGTCGACTCCCACCCCGGCCAAAAGCGGCATGAAGGATGGGAGAAACCCGAAGATTATCGCCGGTGGCTCGAGTATCATCCCGAGAATCATGCAGATCCCGCTCACGATGAAGATGACTGCCAGCCTGTTGGTGGTGATCTGCGAGATGAGATCCGCGATCTGGACCGACACAACGTCGCGCGCTAACATGAATCCGACGAAGACGGAGGTCGCTGTCATGAAGAGCATCATGGCGCTGATGTACCCAGCCTCGACGACCTCCCCATACAGTTTGGCGGTCCCCACCCTGCGATAGAAGAATACCGACAGCACCAACACGTAGGCGACCAAGGCCGACCCGATCTCAGCGGGAGTGACGACCCCTCCGACAATGCCCACCACAAGCAGCGCCAGTCCGAACAGAGGGGGAATCGCGGCCAGCGAGCGAGGCACTACGAGCGCGAACGGCACCTTCTCCTTTGGGTAGTTGTATCGGCGCGAGTGCACCAACGTCACCACTATAAAGCTGCATGCGACCAGGAAGGATGGTGCGATAGTGGCAGCGGCCAGCCGGCTCACCGAGGTATTGGTGGCGGCACAGTAGAGCAGGACACTGATCGCCAGGGGAGCCATCATTCCCAACGTCCCGGCGGTGCCCTGCAAGGCAGCACAGAAGTCAGCGCGGTAGCCTCTTGCCTTCATCTGGGGGATCATCAGCGAGCCGATAGCAGCCGTATCCGAGACAGCGGAACCGGAGATGTCCCCGAACAGGAAGCTGGCTAAGACGTTGGTGACCCCCAGTCCGCCGCGGACTCGGCCAACGAGCACCTGGGCGAAGTCCACGATCAGTTTCGCCATACCCACGGCGTGCATCATTCTGCCTGCCAGTACCAGCAGCGGCACAGCCATCAAGGTGAGTACGTTTATGCCCCAGAAGACCTGCACGGCTCCCGTGTGGAAAGCAAGAACACCCAAGATGCTCTGATACAGGGTCGCCATCAGGCCCAGCGACAGGGCCAGCGGCACCCCAATCAGCATGGGGCCGAACAGCGCTAGAAGCACGAGTGCAGCGCGCGACGCGCCCGTAATCTGCGCATACTGCCCGATGGGGAGAAAAACGACCCAGAAGTAAGCCAGGCCGATGAGCAGCTTCAGGGTCGCGTCGCGCCGTGGGCCTTGCGCCAGGTTGCGCCGGGCCCAGTGGAGATCCATTATCAGGCAGGCCACAGGGATTGCGAGGTAGGGTACGGTCACCGGCAGTTGCATCGCGTCGGTGTGGGCGCGGCCTACTATGTCCAAGGCCATGATGCCGGAGACTGTAAGCGATATCAGGTAACCACCACTCAGTCCCTCGGCCAGCACCTTCACCCCAGGCAGCCAGCCAGCGGGCATCTTCTGTACTAGGAAGTTAACGTTGACGTGCTTGTCGTGCAGGTAGCCGCTGGCTATGGCGAGGAAGGTTGCCCAAGCGAAGACGATGAGCGCGAGCTCATCCGACCATGAAAGCGAACTGTTCAGGACGTAGCGGAAGAAGACCGCGACCAGCATGATCGTGGCAAACGCTACCGTCGCCCAGACGAAACAGAAGATCGTCATTCGGTCGACCATGTCGCTGAGGGCAACCAGCCCCCGGCCCCATATGGACGAGGGCTGGTTGCCCTCGATCACAGCACCGCTCTGCTCAATCGTCGCCATGTTCCGCCCTCCCGTCGCCCAATAAGGATGACCAGGTAAGGTCCCAACCCGTGTGCTTCGCTAAAGTCCTCGCGGCGGCAATCTGCTCCTAGCGTAGGGGTGCGCACACCCCACGACTTCACGTTGCCATTTGGGCGGATGCGCCACTACTTCTGCGCAGCGTAGAGTTGGTTCGCCAAGTCCCAATCCACTTTGTCCTTCATCTCCACCTTGATGTCTGCCCACAGCTTCTCGCGGATGGATGCCCACTGGGCGTACTCCTCGGACGTCGGCGTGTAGACGGTGTGGCCCAGTTCCGTCAGCTTCCTCTCAGTCTCCTGGAGCTTGTCCTCCTCCTGCTTCCAACCCCAGGGCTTGACCTCGTTGATGGCGTCGAGGAGTACCTTCTGGTGCTGCGGCGAAAGAGATGCGAACTTGCTGGGATTCATCATCAGCACCTCCACGATGGGCTGATAGCCGACGCGGACGGTGTAGTTGGTCACCTCGTAGTGCTTGTTGGCAAGGAGGTTGTTCAGGGCGACCGCCATACCCTCCACCACGCCCTGCTGCAGCGCTGCGTAAGTCTGCCCCCAGTCGATCGGCGTCGGGTTGGCCCCCCATGCTCGGAAGGTGGCCAGATCGATGGGGGTGCTGACAACTCGCATCTTCAGTCCCTTGATGTCAGCGGGCACCTTCAACTGCTTGTCGCGAGTTTGGATCTCGCGGCCGCCACCCAGGCTGCATGCCAGCAAGAACTTCACCTTGAGATCCTTCTCGAACTGATCGATCCCTTTGCGAGCCAGAGGAGAATCCCAAGCCTCCAGTGAAGCTTTGTAGTCCTTGAAGAGGAACGGCAAGTCCCAGATGTAGAGACTGTTGGTCCAGCGGCTCGCATTGCCGTTGGCCATGGTGCCCAGGTCCACAGTCCCGTCCATCACCATCTGCGCGCTCTGCTGCTCCGTGCCCAGCGCGTTGTACATGTTCACGATGGTGAGCTCGCCCTTTGTCCTTTCCTTCACAATCTCGGCTATGCGGTCCACTTGTACAACCTGAGATATCTCCTTCAGATCGGTGCTGGCTCGCAGAACGATGGGCTGCGCCGCAGGCTTGGCAGGCTCCCCCGCCTTCGGGGCAGAAGTGGATACCGAGGGCGCAGCGGACGGCGCACAGGCCGCTGCGGTGAGAGCGGCTGCCACGAGAACCAGCACGATTGCCACAACGGTTAGATTGGGGTTGCGACTCCTTAGTCTCCTCACTGCCACGGTTCGACTTCCTTTCTCACTCGCTTGAACTCTTCTCACGTACGTGCTTCGAACTGGTGCTCAAAACGGCCCGCCGACGATGACGACAGAGCTCCCTTCGCCTTCGCTCCCCTCCTTTCCCCTTCGTGGTGGCCACCCGCGCTGGGATGGCAGGTATCCACAGCTTACCTGACGACCCACCAGCAAACGCCTCCCACGCTGCCTGCGGTGCAGAACGGGGCACTGCAAGCACTCATCCCGCGGCAGCTGCCGTACCGCAATCGCCGGGGGACGGGCATCAGGGGTTACGCCGGGAAGATCCGCTCGTAGACGTTGCGGAGCGAGCCCGGCTGATGGAAACGGCGCAACCGACTGGTCCATGGGGTCTCGCTAGCCCGGTGAAACTCCTCGCTCTCCAGCACCTCCGGTCGCTCGATCTCGTATACTGCCATGTAGACAGGCGGGTTCCCCTTGAGGTGCGACGCTTCGGCGTGCAGTCGGTAGCGCCGCGCGCGCACGACGCCCGGGACCCGAGAGAGCCTCGGCAGATGCTCGGTGTTGTACCAGTCCTCGAACTCCTCCTGACACACTGGGTCTATGTTCAGGCCTCTCAGCAGCAGGGCACGGGCCCGCGACACATCCTCAGGCTCCGGAGAAGGCGCAGTTAGTAGATGCTGATAGACCCCCCGGCACGTGTTGAAGAAGCGGTTTGACATGGAAATCGCCAGAGGTTTGTCCAGGGGGCTCCAGCCGGACATGTATTGGAAGTCAGGTTTTTCCGGGACACCCGGGTCCTCGAGTTCGTACATGGCCAGGTAGGCAGGCTGCCCCCCCATGATCCGGTAGCGACGGACACCGAGCACCCCTGGAAACGCCAGCATGTCGCCGATGTGCTCTTCGTCATACCAGCGGTTGAACTCCCCTTCGAGTTCAGGAGGGACGTCGGTCATCACCAGAGTAAGACCCTGTCCAGGCATGTTCGAATCCTTTCCCGCAAAACGATGGCTGGATGCCCCAGCTTGGGTCCAGCACCGGGGCCGCGTCTGGCCGGAGGTCATATCGGCTTGAGCCAACTGGCTCAAGCTTCAGTCGGTGGCGCCGGGTACCAGGAGTCTGCTCGCCAAGTCGTAGGGGGGCTGCTCATCTCGAACACGACTCCCAACTCCGCGGCCGTGTCAAAGTAGGCATGCGCTCCATCAGCCGTGACCCCAGTGCCGCTGGCGCTCTGGATGACCTGATACCCGGTCGCGCACATCCTATCCCGCGCTTCCTCGAAGCCCTTCGTGCGAACGCAGAGGTGCTGGACTCCCTCGCCGAACTTCTCCAAGAACTCCTTGTGCAGGGTATCCCCATCGAGGGGTTGGATCAGCTCGAGAGCCAGCTCGCCAATAGACGCCTGTCCAATGCGGAGGTGAAAACTCCCTGGCTTGCCCCGACATGTGAGTTCTGTGGCAGTCTCGGGGCCGAGCGTGGAGACACGCCACGGGCCGACACCGAATATCCGCCAGTAGGCCTCCATAGACTTGTCCAAGTCCTTCACGACGATGCAGATCTGGCTGATCCACTCCATCTTGAATGCTGGCTCGTTCATCAATTCCTGCTCCCTCCTCGAAAAGCTACTCCCTGATCGCCTTGTCGCACTCCGACGGCCCACGCACTAGAAACGAGATGGCTGGTTGCTGAAGCTGCCGAGATTCCAGTGGGCAGCTGACCGAGTCTCCATCTGCCCACTGGACGCATCCTACCGATCGCGTTCCTCGAGGCTCTCCAGCACCGTCTCAGCTATCCTCGGTCCCGAGATCCCATACTTGTCGTACAGTTCTTCCGGGGCACCGATAGCTGAGTAGATGTCCGGCAGCCCTAGCCGCTTCAGCGGAACCCCGCTGCCCAAATCGGCTACCACCTCGGCCACAGCACCCCCTAGTCCTCCAAGAACGTTGTGCTCCTCTACCGTGAACAGCATCCGTACGGACGAGACTGCGTCCCGAATAGCTTCCTCATCGATCGGCTTGACGGTATGCATGTCCAACACTCGGGCGCTGACGCCTTCTGTCTCCAGCATCCGTGCTGCCACCACGCACTCGGCCAGGGTGCGGCCGCAAGCGATGAGAGCAACATCAGTCCCTTCCCTCACCAGGTTAGCCTTGCCGATGCGGAAATCGGGCGTCTTTGAGTAGACGATGGGATCCCTCCACCGTCCGAATCGGAGGTAGACGGGGCCGCGCCAGGCTATGGCGGCCTGAATGGCCTGCGGGATTTCCCAAACGTCCGCCGGCACCACCACGGCCATGTTGGCCATGGAGCGCATGATCGCGATGTCCTCCGTAGCGTGGTGACTCGGGCCGCTCTTTCCAGCTGATATGCCGCCGTAGGTGGCGAACAGCTTGACGTTGAGGTTGGGATAGGCGACATCGGTGCGAATCTGCTCGCAAGTCCTCATCGACAGCATGGCGCTGAAGGCAGCGGCAAAGGGGGTTTTACCACAGGTGGCGAGGCCGGCGGTTATGCCGAGCATCGTCTGCTCGGCGATGCCGACGTTGATGAACCGTTCGGGAAAGGCGTCAGCGAAGGGCTTCATCCGGAGGGAGTACATCACGTCGGCGGTGACCACCCAGAGGGAATGATCACTCTTGGCCGCTTCGAATAGAGCACGGGAGGCCGCCTCGACCGCCGTCAGGTCGGCCAATGGCAATTGGGGAACGTCGTGCACTCTCATCGGGTGGTTCCTCCTAGCTCGGTCCTGGCGATGTCCAACTGCTCGGCGCTCAGCACGGCGCTGTGGTACTCGCGCTTGCCTTCCATGAAGGACACCCCTTTCCCCTTGACCGTTTGGGCTATCAGAACGGTCGGGCGCCCAGGTGAGTTCCGGGCGACCTCCACCGCTTCGTAGATCTGGCGGATGTCGTGGCCGTCGATCACGAGCGCCTGCCAGCCGAAGCTGCGCCAACGCTCGTCCATCGGCTCCAGGGCCATGACCTGCTCCGTGTCTCCGTCTATCGACAGACGGTTGCGATCCACTATCACCGTCAGGTTGTCCACTTTGTAGTGAGAAGCGGCCATGGCGGCTTCCCACGTCGATCCCTCGTAGCAGTCCCCGTCGCCGATGACCACGTAGACCCTGTAGTCCTTGCCGTCGGCTCGCCCGGCTAGAGCCATGCCCACGCCCACCGCAAGCCCGTGCCCAATCGAGCCTGTACTCATATCGCATCCGGGTAGCTTGTGCATGTCCGGATGCATCCCAAAGTTCGCGTCCAGCTTGCCGAAATCGGCCAGCAGTTGGGAGTCGAAGAAACCGAACTGCGACAGGACGGCGCAGAGGGCGACAGCGCTGTGACCTTTGCCCAGAATGAGTCTGTCGCGGTCGGCCCAGGTCGATCTGGCGGGATCGAAGTGCATGACAGCACCGTAAAGCGTGACAAGAATGTCTGTTACGGATAGGGAGCCCCCGAAATGCCCCCCGCCTAGGGCGAGGGTCTCCACCACCTTCCTCCGTACCTCGCGCGCCGTCGAGGCCAACCTCTCAGACTCAGAGTTGGATAGCGATTTCATCTTGCCTCCTCGGTCCACTTTGCAGAATCCACGGTAGGGAAGCGCCTAGTTCACAGCTTCATTCGACCGATATCCGCCTCATGGGCGCAATGGCGGTCAGAGGCCCAGTAGGCGGCCGGGGTTTACCTTTACCATCTTCTCTATGTCCTCGGCAGAGATCCCGTGCTGCAGCATCTGCTCGATGTACCACAGCATTGCCTGGGGAGGCACGGGGCTGCTCAGCAACCCGCCGTCGGTTGCCATGATCACGGATTCCGCTCCCACGGCCTTGATCTGATCGGCGAGCACCTTCGGCGATTGCTCGGCTCCCTTCGACCAGACGCTCTGAACGCATGTTTCTATCATTACTCCCCTTGCCGCCAACTCGCACTGATCCTCCACGCTCATGCCCACTATCCACAACTCCGGATGGTTCACGAGGATCTTGCGCACTCCGACAGCCTGGGCTGCTGCTACCACTCCCTTGGTCTCTCGCGTCGACAGATGGCCCATCCCCAAGATGATGTCGGCTTCGGCCACCAACCCCAGGATCTCCCTCAGCTCAGACCTGACGGCACCGTTTTCGTCCAGCACTTCCACCGGGGTGAGCGCGAAGCCCTGCGCCATGATGGCCAGAGTGCCTGTTGCCCTGACCTTGATCTTCTCCATGTGCTGGACGGCAGAGAACGTGGGGAGCCAGATGATCTTCGCGCCCATGCGGATGGCCGTCTTGACCGCTTCCGGATTCAACCCACCGCAGCAGGGCAAGTTGAGAGTCAGGCCGCCGAACACCTTGATCTCGGGGAAGAGCGATTGGGCAATCAGTGCCCGATCGATTGTCGGCATGTGGTGCGACTTGACGACGATGGCGGCTTGGCCCGCGAGGCGGGCCAGTTCCGCCAGTTTAAGGGTGTCCACCAATCCGGGGACCACATCGGGCCCTGTGTGAATGTGAAGGTCGATCGCTCCGCGTAGCAAGTCACGCGCAATGTTGGCCATTGTGCCCTCCCTTCATACAGTTACTCCGCGATCAACCCGCTGCCAGGTGCCGTGGCTACCTCGCTGATGCTGGTTGTCTGGTTGGGCTTCGGGAAGAGAACGGAGGTAGCTACCCTCTCAAGCCGTCCGAGCCGACCCATGGGGACGGACTCGATGAAGCTCCGCGAACGGTGTTCCCACAGCACCGGATCGTCGGATCCGACGACGGTCGCACCATCAGAGTTGTGGAGAACCAGGTGACGGGCTCCACACTCTCCCCGGCAAGCAACCTGAGCAGCAGGCGTGCGGCCGATCTTCCCATTTCATAGGAAGGAAACGCGACACTGGTAATAGCTGGCCTCACGTATTGCGCCAGAGGTCCATCGTCGAACCCCACCACCGCCACGTCGTCCGGCACCCTCAGTCCAGCGTCAAATGCAGCCGCCATAGCACCGGCTGCCATTCGATCGTTGGGGGCGAAGAGAGCGGTTGGCCTTTCAGGCATCTGCAAGAGACAAGCAGCGGCGCGGTAGCCGCTCTCGTGGCTCCAATCCCCCTCGCCAAGTAGCGACTCGTCAAAATCGATCCCTGCCTGCGCCAGCGCGCGCCTGTATCCCCGCAGTCGGTCGGCGGCAGACGCTCGATGAACCGGACCTCGAATCATTGCGATGTGTCGGTGTCCTAGATGAATCAGGTGGGTAGTGGCTTCGCATGCAGCCTGAACATCGTCCATCCGTATCGAGGGGAAAGGCCAGGGATGTCTGCCAACTACCACCGCCTTGCCACCGACCTCGGGCATCAGAGGCGGATCATCGGGGTCTTCGATGGCACCGTAGGCGAATACCACGCCGTCGACCCGCTTTTCTCGCAGGACTTGAAGGTAGCGTTGAATCTTCTGAATGCTGCCGTCGGTATTGCAGAAGATGAGAGCGTAGCCACACTCGCTTGCTACATCTTCGACGCCGCGCGATAGTGCCGAGTAGGTGGAGCCGCCCATGTCCGGAATCATCAGGGCGATCGTCCGGGTGGGCTTCCCGAGAAGCGCGAGTGCCAGAGGATTGGGTCGGAATCCCAGGGACTCGACGGCTGCGATGACGCGCTGCCTGGTCTCGGCCCGCACCGGGTACTCGCTATTGTTGAGCACTCGAGAGACAGTAGTAATGGAAACGCCGGCCTGGGCGGCTACCTCATGGATGGTGACTGCGCCTTTGAGTAGCATGAAAACCCTTTCTGAAAAGGTTTTCTGCATCCTAGCACCAGGTTCTGGCCTTGTCAAGTACTTAGGATGACTAGACTATGAAGGTAGAGGGGCAGCCAACTGGCTGCCCCTCTACCTTCATGGAGATCTGTGAAGCGATCCTATGAACCACCAGCGTGCGGAACGATTCCGCAACTATGCCGGATCATTTTTCAACGAATCCTGGTGGTTCTACAAACCAGCATCGCTGGCGGAGCAGCTTACGCGCCGCCCTCCGGCTTCTGTATCTTGGACTTCAGCTCGTTGAGCTGCTGATCCAGGTCGGTGTCGGTCTCTAGCGCGGCGAACTTCTCTTCCAGGGTGTCCCTGTCCAGCTCCGCGGACGCCTTGGCGCGGGCCTCCTTCTCCTGGACCTTCTCCTCCAGGCGATCGAAGCCCTCGAAGGCGCTGGCCTGGCCGATGCCGGCCATTGTCTCGTGGATCTTCGCTTCGGCCTCGGCCCGGCGACTGCGGGCGATCAGCAGGTCCTTCTTCCGCTCGGCCTCCTGGATCTTGCTCTCCAGCTTCTGCAGGGCGCCCTTCAGCACCTCTACCTGCTGCTTCTGCTCATCGTATTGGGTCTTGAAGCCATCGGCGATCTGCTGGTAAGAGTTGCGCCTCTGCAGCGCCTCCTTGGCCAACTCATCCTCACCCTTGTTGACGGCAAGCTCGGCCTTCTTCTGCCACTTGTCCGACTCTTCCTGGTTCTGCAGGTAGCGCTGATACAGCTTCTGCTCGTCGGCAATCGCCGCTGCCACCTGAGTCTTCACCTGGATCAACTGGTTCTGCATGTCAACCAGGATCTGCTTGAGCATCTTCTCCGGGTCTTCTGCCTTGTCCAACAGATCGCCGATGTTCGCCCTGAGGATGGTGCCGACTCTCTCCAGTAGACTCATCTTCGTCTCCCTTCCCTTCGTGAATCGATACGATATTGACCTATAGTAACTGGGGACACCCCAAATCCCACCATGGGGTTGCACCCCCTGGCCCCTGCTTAACTCTACTGCCCTTCGGCATCGACTTTCAAGATGTTTGCGGGTTCTTGTCCGTTGGCAAGGCTGGGAACTTTGCTCATCAGGTCGCCGATCTTCACACCGGACAGGGTCTCGAACAGCACGGGAACCTGGGCGATCATCTTGGCCATGTCCGCCGTGATCTTCTCCGCCCCGAGAGCGCCATCTCCAGTGGAGACGATGGTGATCTTGTCGACCTTGGACAGCGGCTCGGCTATGGCTCTCACCACCTCGGGGAAGCCGGTGAGCAGCTTGTCCAGGATAGCGGCCTGGTTGTACTGGTGGAAGGCCCCGGCCTTCACCGTCATCGCCTCGGCCTCGGCCTGGCCCTTGGCCTTGATGATTTCCGCCTCCGCCGTGCCCTGGGCACGGATTGCATCCGCCTGGCCGGCCGCCTCGATCGAAAGCTTCTGCCGCTCTGCCTCGGCCAGCGCCTCGATCTTCTGCCGCTCCACCTCGGCCGGCTTCAGCACGGTGGCTATCAACTCCCTTTCCCTGCGCTGGATCTCGGCTTCCTGCACCTTGATCTGCTCTTCCTTCTGGACCCGTTCCACCCGGACCTGCTCCGCGGCGACTTGCTGCTGCATGATGTTGGCCTGGATCTCATATGCCTTGTCGGCCTGAGCCTGGGCCTTCTTCACCGATGCCTCGTAGTCCGCCTTCTTCAAGTCCATGTCGCGGGTTGCCTCGGCCTGTTTCGCCAGGGAGGCCGTCTCGGCGATCACTCGCTCCTGGTCGGCCTGGGCCGTGGCGACGGCCGACTCTCGCATGGCGCTGGCTCGTCTGATGGCGGTGTCCCGCTCGGCCTCGGCCGTGGCCACGTCGGCGTCCCTCTTGATGCGGGCCACGTCGGGCCGGCCCATGTTCACGATGTAATCGTTCTTGTCTCGGACCTCCTTGATGGTGAAGGAGACCACCTCCAACCCCATCTTGCTCAGGTCATCGGCGCAGGTGCTGCGCATCTTGCCGGCCACCATGTCCGGTTCCTTGACGATCTGCTCCACCGTCAACTGTCCGACGATGCCCCTGAGATGCCCCTGCATCACCAGCCGAATCATTCCCTCCCGCTCCTGGGAGTTCTTGCTCAGGAACTGCTCCGCTGCCGTCTTGATGCACAGGGGGTCGGACTTGACCTTGATCTGGGCCACGGCCTCCACGGTAACGGCCACGCCCTGCTCCGTGTACAGGTCCTGCTCGGGCGATACGTCGAAGGACATCAGCTCCAGAGATAGCTCCTGGCTGCTCTGCACCATCGGCCAGATGATCGAACCCCCGCCGGTAACGATGCGGGTACCACCGAAGCCGTACACGATCAGGGCCTGGTTGGGACCCACTTTGCGGAACATGCGAGCCAGGATCCACAGGATGATCATCAGCGTCAGGACCGCCAGGCTCGCCGTAACCAGGACTCCTCCTATTCCTCCCACTACCTCTACCTCCTCCTACAACGTTCTGAATAGCTGGGACCGCTAGACAACGTCGACCAGCACGCCCTATCTCACATCTCTAGCTTCCCCCTCGCATCGCGGCAGGGCCCCAAGCCCTACCATGGGGGCGCAGGCCCGTGAGCCTCAACCCTTCTCCACAAAGCTGCTCCAGGGCTCCACATAGGCGATGCCCTTGTCGTAGCTGACGACCACCACCTCGGTGCCCCGGTCAATTGTCTTGCCTTCGATGCTGCGGGCGCCATCGCTCCGCTGGGTGCCGGCCATGGTGTAGACGATCTCCCCTACCAGTCCAGGGTGGATGGGGACCGTTACCCGTGCCACGGTGCCCTCCATTCGGTAGTCCGCCGGATCGAGGAACCGCTGGTTGGGGATGAACACCCTGGCCAGCAGGTAGAAGACTATGGCGCCCCCTGCCAGCCCGACCAGGATGGCGCCGACCAGGCTCAGGATCTCCAGCAATCCGGTGTACACCCTCAGGACGTAGCCCGCCCCTCCGAACCATGTGAGGAACGCCATGATGGTCATCAGGTTGAAGGGCGAGACGCCATGGTTCTCGGTGTGATGGCCGGTGGTCGTACCGTTTGGCCCGCCGGCAGTGTGGCTTCCCTCACCGCCGTTCGCCGGACTGGCACCGTGGCCAAATCCCCCATCCAGTCCTACAAGAGCAGCCGGATCGTGGCTGGCGAGGTCGTGGCCCACCACCCCAGTGTCCCCGCCTCCGGCGTCACCGTGGGGCATCCCCGGCAGGTGCAAGGTATCGTGCCCGACACCCAGCAGCAGCGAGACCAGGACGAACAGGAAACCCACGGCAAAGCAGGTTAGGTAGAAGGCCGCAAGGGCGTCTGGTATCGGGAACAAGTGGATCACCTCCCCAGCTTCTGCTTCAACTCGGCCAATTGGCGCTCCAACAGGTCTTCCCGTTCCAATTCAGCCAGCCTCTCGGAGAGGGGATCCCGTTCCAGTTCGGCCAGGGCGGCTAGCCTGGCCCGCTCCTCTCTGGCCCGTTCCTCCTGTTGCTCCAAGCGGGCTAGAGACCTCTCCACTTTGGGGTTGCTGGATGGGCGGAGCTGGGACACCGGCTGCACACCGCTCTCCAATGCCCGCAACCGGCTCTTCGTTCGCTCCACGTAGCTCTTCTGTTCCAGGTACTGGCGCTCGAAATCGGTGGCCCGGGCGGAGTGTTGATTGGCGCGGACTAGGGCTTCCCTGGCCAAGTCCTCCAATCCCTTCCCCAAGGCCAGTTTGGCCCGCTGGTGCCACCGTTCGGCTTCCCGCACGGCGTCGGTGTGGCGTTGGTACAGTCTCTGTTCGTCGGTTATGGCGGCGACCAGGTGCTGCCTCAACTCTAACTTCTTGGAGCGGACTTCCTGACGGCTCCGATCTATCATGGTATCGCGCTCCTCTCGACTCTCGACTCTATCTCTTCCAAGACTCCATTTGGCAGCTCCAACAGTCGGTCCAACAGGGCTACGAAGCGCATCGGGTCCTGGGCACGGGAGAGCTTCCACAACAGGTGTGCCAGGAAAGGCTCGTCTCCTAGCCCCTCCGCCTGGGAGGCCAACCGCACCCTCAATCGGTCCGGCCCGACGGACAACTCTGTGGTCAGGGAGGTCTGGTAACCCTCTGGATCGTCCACGAGGTAACCCGGCAGCACCTTGAAGAAGCCAGCCAGAAGGTGACGGGTATGGGCAGTCATGTGGGCTCTGGCCCCGTCCTCCAACTGGCAAAGGTAGGGATGGCTGATGGCCTCTCCTAATTCCTGCTTCATGGCGCGGACAACCTCGGCCTTGGTCAGGGGCCTGTCCAGACCCCTATGAAGCCCCTCCACATATCTGAGATGCTTGATCTTCTCGCCGAGATTCATACTCACCATCGGTGATGCAATTTGCAAGCCAGGATATAGCAGATTGCAACACTGCCGTCAAGGGGTCAGCGCTTTTTCCCTGGCATGCAAGTAGCAGTGGAGCACGCTATGGGTTCGCTGGTGCAGTGACCCCATGGTTGTCATGATGGAGTCATCTACTTTACCCAAATATAATAGGAGTTAGGTGCTATTGCTTGCGTTGTAGCGCTGAACTCTTGGGTTGCAGGGAGACTAGCGTGCTAAAACCGCTGGGTGCACTGGTACTATTGATAGGGATCGGGCTGTCGTTGGCCACCGCCCGATCCCTGGCCACAAATGACTACCTCGCCGCGCCATCGTATCTCGCGAGTCCAAGCGCGGAAGTGGCGACCTCCCCTGCGGGCTTGGACGGAGTGTCGGCCCTGGAGTCCGCGGAGGCTGAGGGGGTTATCGCCCAGACGGCCAACCTGGCGATGGAAGGAGAATCGCTCCCTCTCGATCAACCCTCCGTGGCGGTTCCCTCCGAGGACCTCGAGGCAGCGGCGCCAGCCCCTGCCGAAACTGCCACACCAGCTGCAACCGCCGACGAAGAACCTGCCCCTGCTTCCGAAGTGGAGGCTCAAGCGGCTCTCCTTCCTGATCCGGCCGTGGCACCACCGGCACCGGAAAGCCCTGCTTCCGATCCCCAACCCAAGGAGGAATCCGCCGCCGTGCTCGCGGCGGATCAGCCGACGATTGTGCAGGCGGCCTTGCCGAAGCTGCTGAGGCTTCCGGCGGTGGGGGTCGAGGCCGCGTTCGAGTACGTCGGACTTACGCCCGATGGTGCCATGGACACCCCGAAACAGCCGGACAACGTGGCCTGGTTCTGGGAGGGGCCGGTGCCGGGGCAGCCTGGCAACGCCGTGGTCACCGGCCACGTGGACTGGGCCGGGCGGGTGAGGGCGCTGTGGTATCTCAACAGGCTCGGCCCCGGCGACAGCGTCGAGATAGTCGATGTGGATGGCGCGACCCACTGCTTTGTGATCCAGTCGAAGCAGATGTACAATGCTGCCGCCGCCCCGGTGGAGGAGATCTTCGGCAGCTCGGGCATCCCCGAACTCACCCTGATCACCTGCACCGGCGTCTTCGACCACCAGACCAAGCAGTACCTCAGCCGGCTGGTGGTGCGGGCGGCCCTGGAGTAGGAGTAGCTGCGCGATGAAGCGGATCAGGATCAAACAGGTCGATGCCTTTACCACGGTGCCCTTCGGAGGCAATCCGGCCGGCGTGGTCACCGACGCGACCGACCTCGCCGAAGGAGAGATGCAGGCGATAGCCAGGGAGATGAATCTCTCCGAGACGGCCTTTGTCGCTCCATCCGAGGAGGCCGATTTCAGGGTGCGTTTCTTCACGCCTCGCAAGGAGATCGACCTGGCCGGCCACCCCACCATTGCTACCATGCACGCCCTGGTGGAGGAGGGGAGGATACCTCTACAGGATGGGGTGACCACCGTCACCCAGGAGTTGAACGTGGGGGTGCTGCCGGTGGAGATCTACTCCTCCGGCGGCAGGGTCAAACAGATCGTCATGACCCAGAAGCGGCCGGAGTTCCTGACCACCTATTCCCACCGGGAGTGGGCACGGGCCCTCGGGATTCCGGAGGCGGCGATGGAGACCGGCTACCCCGTCCAGACGGTGAGCACCGGCACTCCTCAACTGATGGCGCTGGTGAGGGATCTCCGGGCGCTGCAGAACCTGAAGCCGGATCTCAATTACATAGCGGAGTTGACCGAGCGGGGCGACTTCTTCAGCGTCCACGTTTTCTGCCTGGGCGGATTCTCCCCCCAGGCGGACGTCCACGCCCGCCACTTTGCCCCCACGGCCGGCGTCATCGAGGATCCGGTGACGGGCTCGGCCAGCGGCGGGATGGGGGCCTACCTGGTGAGGTACGGCCTGGTGGACAAGCTGAAGCTGGTGGCCGAGCAGGGCCATATCGTCGGCCGGCCCGGCACGGTCCAGATCGAGGTGATCCTGGAGGGTGAGGAGATCGCCTCCGTGAAGGTGGGCGGCCAGGCCATCACGATCATGGAGGGGGAGCTGTTCTTTTAGCCATGCTCCGTGGCCTAGGTAGGGGCGACCGGCCGGTCGCCCCTACTCCGGCACAACGGCGATGGCGTCTATCTCCACGAGGAAGTCCGGGTTGCCCAGGGACGCCACGTAGAGGACGGTGTTGGCGGGAGGGTTGGGCCGGTTCCCCCACACGCGCCCGAAGGCCTCCAGGGCCGGTCGTGGGTCCTGCCCCTGCACCGCGTAGATGTTCCACTTGACTATGTGCTCCAGGCCGGCACCTCCGGCTGCCAGCGCCACCTGGAGATTCTTTAGCACCCGCTCCGTCTGCGTTCCCAGGTCGCCCTTTCCGACGATAGCACCTGTAGGGCCGTTGACGGCGTTCTGGCCTCCGATGTAGATCGTCTTCACGTTGCCGGTCACCACCACGACGTTGGTGAAGGCCGGATTCACGATCAGCCCCTCGGGATTGATGTACTGCACCTGTCCTTGTCGATCGGTGGATTTCATGGCATACCTCCCTATCGATTCCTCACGATTTGACCTTCTTGACGCGAGCCCTGTACATCTGGAGGATCTCGGCGGCCGTCGTGGCGTTCTCCGGTGCCTTGTCCGGTCGGTAGCGGCCGGTGAAGCGGGGGAACCGGATGGCCAGCCCCCGCTCCGTCTTCTCCACCCCCCAATCGGCCGTGTGGATGGGGCTGAGGGTGATCTCGGCGCCGAGCACCTCGATCACCAGGGCCGGGGTGAACCAGACGTCGGGCTTCATACGGGCGTCCACTCGGGGGTGGGGGTGGTCCAGACGGTAGGGCTCCAGCCGCCGTGGTAGCTCGGCCAGGTCCTGGTCGGTGAAGCCGGTCCCAGCCTTGGTCACGGTGGGGAAGCTGTCGGTCTTTGGATCGTAGACGGAGAGCAGCAGCGACCCGTAGCTCCCGGCTCGCTTCCCCCTCCCGTGGAGAGCCCCAACCACCACCAGGTCCACGGTGTCCGTCATCTCGCTGACGTATTCCCGCTTGTACTTGATCCAGTTCCAACCCCTGGAGCCCGCCTGGTAGACAGAGTCGGGCTTAAGCGACTTGCACACCAGTCCCTCACAACCTGCGTCCAGGGCCTCCTGAAACAGTACGTTAAGATCCTCTACTCTGTCCACCACCATGCCAGGCATCGGCTGCAGACCGTGGGAGGGATGCAAGCTCTCCTCAAGGGCCTTCCGTCGTTCGGGGAGGGGGTGGGCGGTAAAATCGACACCGTCCCGGTAGAGCAGGTCGAAGGGGTAGACGAACACTGGATACTGCGTGGCCTTCTCGGCGACTTCGTACTTGCGCCGACGGTGCATTAGTTGCTGGAAGGGGAGCAACTCTCCCGTGTCGGGATCCAGCGCCACGGCTTCGGAATCGAGGATGACCTTTTCTGCCTTCACCCCCTCCAGAACCCATTGAACGGCGTCTGGGTACTGGTGGGAAATGTCCTCCAAACGTCGCGAGAAGAGGATGACCCGCTGTCCCATCTTATGGATCTGAACCCGTTCACCATCATACTTGTACTCAGCCCGACATCGCCCCCCCAGCTTGTTGAGAATCGCCTCGGGAGAGGGCAGCCTCTGGGCGAGCATGGAGCGGATGGGCTTGCCCGGCTGAATGCTGAAAGCCTTGACCGCATCCAATCCCCCTGTGGCTACAGCGGTGGCGACGGCTCCCAGGTCGGAGATGAGGTTGTAGGCTCGCTCCAGGATGGGGCGAGCGCCCTTCCCGCCGCCGTAGGCGATGGCGAGGGCGTCCAGGAGGGTCATGTCTGCCAGCCCCAGCCTCAGCTTGCCGGTGGCGGTGCGGATCAGGTACTTGGCCTCGACCGGGGTGGCCTGGCTGAGCAGTTCGGCCAGGAGGCGGGTCTTTTCCCCCACCGATCCGGCGCCCGATGCTCGAGCGATTGCATCGAGCCGTTGGTAGACCTCCTCGATGGAGAGACGTGGGGGTTCCCCCTCCGTCCCCGTGTCTCCGTGTCCCCTCGCTCGCTCCAGGAGGTCCTGCGCTGTCGCCCCCAGGTCGCCGGTGGAGGCGAGGCTGGCCTGCACCTCCTCCTCTGCGTAGCCCGAGGCTTCCGCCACTGCTCGCAGGGCGAGCCGCTCGGCCATCCCCATCTCGACCGGCACGAACTCAGGGTACAGCTTGCCCTGTGTGAGGTAGACCATCTGGTGGACCAGCGAGGGCGGGGTTTCCCGCAGCAATCCCACCAGGACCGCAGCCATCTCGGTTCGCCTGGTCGTGGCGGAGATCTCCTCGTAGGCCTGGACCAACCGCTGGTATTGCATTGCTGCCTCCGCTAGAAGAACAGCAAGCTTCAGGCCGAAGCATCTTCGAGATTGCGTGACCAGGATTCAACTCAACAACCTTTAGGTTGAAATTCCTACCGTTGGCGAGTAGGATATGCGACTCTAGAGGTGCGGAAGTTTGGCGCCTCCAGAATCACTACTCAGTGGAGGGAAGTATGAAGTTCCAAAGGCGAGTCCAAGTGGCTGGAGCCACCCTGATTTCTCTAGCAGTTCTTGTGGCAGGATGTGGAGGCGGGGCTACGCCCACGCCCACAGCCGCTCCTACCAAGCCGGCCGCGCCAGCTGCTGCCACAGCTGCTCCTACTAAGCCTGCCGCAGCCGCCACGCCGGCTGCAGCTGCCCCAACCAAGCCTGCTGCCGCCACCACGCCGGCCGTAGCGCCTGCTCCGACTAAGGCTCCCTGAGTCTAGCTGAACAGGGCACAATAACGGATGAGCCTGGACGTCAGCGAGAAGACCGATGTCCAGGCTCATCCGTTACCATCCGTCCGCATCAGGGTTTCAGGCCCAGGTCTCCTGCAACGTCGCCCAGCCCCAACTCCTCCAATCGCTGAGGGTCGGGCATGGCCGTTTCGGGGTCCCAGCGCATCGCCTGGCAGAACTCGTGGACCTGAACAGCCAGATCCACAGTCACCCCCCGCACGTTCCCGTGCTCCAGGGGCGGGTTGCCGATCATCCGGCCTGGAATACGGTACTTCAGGGGGTTTAGCCCCTCCCGCAGGTTGAAGGTGTGGCGGATGTTGGCGATGCGTTCCCCCACCACCAGGCACTCCTCCGTGGGGTAGGGCCAGCCGGTCACCGCCTCCAGGAAGTCGGGGATGAACTGCCAGGGATAGGAGAAGGTGGCGAACTGGCACACCCCGGCGGCCTGCACCACGTGACCCAACATGTACGCCTTGGCGTGGATCTCCCCTTTTCCGCTGTACTGGTACTTGTCCAACTCCGGACCCAGGTTAGACTCGTGGGGCCGGCTCTGCTCGCCTCCCTGGGTGTGGCGGCCAGGGGTGGCGTCCATCAGGTAGGTGGTAGCGAAGCCGGGCTGGAAGCGCGGGTCGTGCGCCGGTAGCTCCTGCCCCTGGATGTGGATGGCGAACTCCTCGGAGCCTCTGCCCACCTTCTCCGATGCCCGCTTCACCCCGTCGGCCAGCAGTTCGCCGAAGCCCTCTCGTCGGGCCAGCTTCTCCAGGACCGCGATGATCGCATCCCTGTTTCCCCAGGTTAGCTCGATCCCGTCGGTGTCCGCCTTCGCCAGGATGCCTCGCTGGTATGCCTCGATGGCCCACCCTATCGTGGCCCCGGCGGAGATGGTGTCCAGTCCGTAGCGGTTGCAGATGTTGTTGGCCTTGATGGTCGTGGCGTAGTCGTCGTTAAGGAGGTTCGTGCCGAACATGCAGCCGGTCTCGTACTCGCTCTGGTGGCTCTTCAGTCCGGCGTAGGCGCCCTCCTTCACCAGTTGGTGGCCACCGCAGGCCATGGTGCAGTGCCAGCAGCCGTACTTCCGCACCTGGTAGGTGGAGATCAGCTTCTCCCCGTCGAGCGTCTCCAGGGCGCTCGGGAGGTCTACCGGCGTCGCCCCTGCCCAGTTCTTGACCGGCGAGTCACCACTCATGGCCGATTCGGCCAGACTGCCGGGGGTGCCGGTCTTGAAGAAGAAGTCGTAGCCCCCGCTGTGCCGCTTCATGTAGTGAGCCCGGAGTTGGTTGGCCTGCTCGAGGTTGGCCAGTGGGACCGGCAGCTTCCCTCGCACGGCCACGGCTTTGAGCCGCTTGGAGCCCATCACCGCTCCCACTCCGGAACGTCCCGCAGCCCGGCCGTAGTCGTTGATGATGGCGGCGATGAGCGAGCGCTTCTCTCCTGCCGGGCCGATGCCGGCCACCTGGAGGTCCCGGCCGTGCCGCGCCTTGAGCAGCTCCTCCGTCTCGTTGGTGTCCCTGCCCCAGAGGTCCGAGGCGTCCCGCAGTTCGGGTCTACCCTCCTCGATGTACAGGTACACCGGCGTCTCGGAGATGCCAGAGAAGAGCAGCCCATCGTACCCCGCGAACTTGAGATGGGGCCCGAAGGTGCCGCCGCAGTTGGAATCGCCCCAGGTGAGGGTGAGGGGCGACCTACATACCACCGCGAAGCGGTTCCCTTCGATAGTCGGGGTGCCCGTCAGGGGTCCTGTGAAGAAACCCAGCAGGTTGCCCGGGCCCAGGGGATCCGTTCCGGGCGGCATCCGGTCGTACAGCAAGCGAGCGCCTACTCCATAGCCGCCGAGATAGTCCCGAAGGAGGTGGTCATCAAGGACCTCCTCCCGCCACTTTCCCGCGGATAGGTCCACGTTGAGGATCTTGCCAGCGTAGCCTCCAGGCATGGTACCTCCTTCGTTGTGCGGGCTCTGGCAGAAGGCTGCGGATCGCGGCGAGTAGAGGACGGTGAACCGAGTGCGTGGGTTTTCTGAAGCCTACTGCCTGCAGGTTGTTGATGAGCAACTCGCATACCAGGGATGTGTAGCCCAGTGGGCCGCCCGGAGGTGGCCCACTCTAAATCCAGTCACTAGTACTCCGCCAAACTGGTTTCGATAGGCCGCCTGCCGGCGGCCTATGCTGGGAGCGCGGGCGGCTCGCCCGCACGAGGGACTGGCGGGCGAGCCGCCCGCGCTCCCAGCAGGCGGCTTCGCCGCCTATCAGAATCAGTTTGGTCGTGTACTAGTATGCTCTGGCGGTTTGGTTCCCCAGTGCGCCGGTGTTCAGTTGCGACTCCAGGACCTTGGGGAAGGTAACGGTGCTGGGGTCGCCGTCGCTGATGTAGTGCTCGTCGGGATGCTGCTCCAAATAGGTTATCCAGCGCTCCACGCTGTCGCCGAAGGACTGAACCCTCTCCAAATAGTAGGGGTCGTAGTCCTTGCTGTAGGGACTGGGGGCTGGATCGGATCCTACCAGCAGGACCGCGTCGTGGCCGTAGCTGCTGCCATCAAAGGCCCCCTGAATGGCCAGGGCTTGGGCGGCCGGCCACATCCCCAGAGGCAGGGCGAGGGTGCGCACATTGTAGCCTGGTACGGCCTGTTGGATCGACTTGACGGCGAAGGCCAACTGCCGCTGGACCTCTTCGTCGTCCACGATGTCCAGTCGCTGGTGCCACCAACTGTGGTTGCCGATCTCGAAGCCGTGGTCCACCAGGTAGCGCAACTTCTCGGCCTCATACTCGGGCTGCCCAAACAGCTTGTTTGGCTGCTCCGCCTCAGGTAGGACGTTGAAGGTGCCCCGCGCCTTGAAGTCGAGATGGGCCGCCTCGAAGGCTTCCATGATGCCTACAGCGGATTCCGGATCGACGACCAGTTGGCCGTCTCTCTCAAGGAAGCGGAACTGCCCTGGACTGGAGTCGTCGAAGGTCAGGGCCACCGGGCTGGTCCCGGCAGGGATATCGATCCTGCCATCCAGGAAATCGTTCAGGTTGATTGGCCGGTATCCGGCGTCGTAGAGCCGCTGCAGATCCTGGCGGAAGTGGTCCGGAGTGATGGCCCATTGATCTTCCTCAGCCGCAACGATCATGTGATACTCGAGGATAGGTATCGTTCCCAGTTCGTTGGGCTTGATCGCCTGGAGGTCCACCCCTGTGGCAGGTGCCGGCGCGGCGGGCGCGGCCGTTGGGGCTGGGGGGGGAGTGGCGGCCTGGACCTCGCCCTGCGGGTCGAAGGTCTCATCGGTGATGTTCTGGACGACAACAGTATCGCTGTTCGGGCCGGCTGAAGCCGTTGTGGAGCAGCCAAGAACCAGTAGAGCGCAGATGGCGGCGAAGGCTACAGCGGCAAGGTGCCATCGTCCCGACTTTGGAAGGAGTAGATCGCTGCGAGTCATCCTTGATGATGTCATCTTCGTGTCCTATCGGTTTCAACGTTGAGCTGATGGCCAACCGGCCCACACCGCCGGGGCGGTTGGTGACTGATCACGGACCGTATTCAGCTGTAAAGGGCGCAACCCCTCCCATCTGGTGGGTGATGATTCGCTCGCAACGCGAGGCCACCCCCTCTGGAGGGGATCGTAGATAGGCAATACGAGGGCCACGGTGGGGAGGCTGGGGCATGGTTCACGGAGCCGTCGGATCGGGGTGACACTTTGGGGGAGCACGCTCTGGGAGGGCGAAGCTCCCGCTGAGCCGCCCGGTGGGGGAGCAGCAATCACCTCCCGCCTGAGCCGCTCGATGGGGGATGTGGGCGCCACCCCAACANNGGAGGCTCGCCCTCCCAGTCACTTCCCCGTTCGGGAGCAGGAGCATGACCCTCCTGGGAGGGTGACCTCTTCCGTGAACCATGCCGAGGCTGGAGAGTGTGGAGAGCCGGTAGAGGATGTACGTCACCTGCTATTTCGAGGCGCGGTACTAACCTGTCATTCTGAGGCGCCGCAGCGCCGAAGAATCTCCCGGTTGCCGTCAACAGGAGATTCTTCGCGGCCTGCGGGGCTGCTCAGAATGACAGGGTAGTGCGGCGCCTCGGGATGAGAGGTCCAGCGGAAGTTGCGTTGGTGATTAGGAGGGCGGCTGGTTGGTCCCTACGAGGAGGGATAGCGTTTGACTCGGGGGGATGGAGAATCGGTGTGATGCGCTATGCGCCGCCAGTCGGTGCGGGCTGCCTCCAACTCCTCCTCGTCCAGCTCCATGTCTCCATAGCGGACGCGGAGGTAGCTTTCGGTGAGTGTTCCCACGCTATCAGAGAGGTCGGGCCACCGGTCGGAGAGGGTCTTCTTGTACTCCAGTGGGGTGGACCATCTCTCCCGCGGACTGCCGTGGTCAGCACCCCAGGACAAGAGTCGTCGGTACAGCAAGCGGATCGTCCTGTCTGTCTCCAGGGGATCGCCATTCTTCGGTAGCCATCGACGCAGAGCAGGCCACAGGGCCAGGATGGTTTGCAGCAGCCACGCGCGGAGCGCTCTGAGGAGGAGACGAGGACTCCAAGGCATCCGAGTGCGAATTGGCCCGCTGGATGCGCTCGCGCGTCGATCCCACCGCCACCGCCGCACCCACGAGTAGAGTCCCCACAGGATGACGGCGAGCCAGCAGACATTAAAGACCATTCGCGCGGCCTCTCGGAGCCAGCCGGGGAGGACGAAGGGGTTATCTCGTTCGCCAGGGGGCGGACTGAATCCATCGCCCGACGGCATCGCCCCCGGCTCCGGAGGCTGATCCAATCCCAGCAGGTGGACAATCCAGCGCAACGCTTCCAGGATGAGCCCGAGGAGAGGGAATAGCAGGTGCTCCCAAGCCCATTGGGCCAACTCCGCGAGAGGTGGCATTACCAGTAGACCAAAGGCGAATCCGCAGACCAGCAGCAGCATTGCCAGGATCGCGGACTGCCAGCCCCATTGCCGGTCCAGGGCGGCAATCCGACCCCTGCCTGTAGCCTCCAACCGGGCCAGCGCCAACGACATCAGGCCGAATAGCAGGTATGTCGCCATCAGGAGGGGGCCGGCCGGCATGCCCAGAGGGGCGGTGGCCCCGAAGGTCGCCAGGGTCACGAGGCCGCCGGTGCCCAGCAGAAATCGGGTCAGCAGGGAGGGGAAATCCACCTCCTCCCGCGCCAGTTGGCTGCCCCGCCACCAGAGCAGCAGCCCCGAGACAGTCAGCCAAGCCAAAGGGGGAATGGAATTGAGCGAACCGCGCGCGTCGGCCGGGGCCAGGGCAATCCAGGCGGGGTCCAGCAAGGGGTGGCCTCTATACAGCTCCCACCAGGTTGTCAGCAGCAGGCAGACGATCATTGCCGACAGGTGGAGGGCGACGAAGAGGGCAGCGACCGAGGGGCGAAGGGATGAGGGATGAGGGATGAGTGATGAGTCTTCGGCCCCTGATTCAGGGAACGGGGCAGGGATTGGGCAAAGATGTTGGGAGAGGTGGGACAGGAGGATGGTGGTGAGGGTTGCCATTGCGTAGGGGAGCAGGACCACCGCGGGAGTGAATATGGCACCGGGATTGGACTGGCTGGACAGGGCAACCAACAGCAGGTAGCTCCAGGAAGACTCGGAAAGTAAGAGAGATAGGGTTAGGATGGGGGGCGTGGCGGAGATGAGAGGGCGCGGAGACGCGGGGACGGGAGGACGCGGGGAGGAGTTGCTGAGGGAGTGAGTGCCTGTGGAGATGCTCACTATCCGATTCCTTGGCGGCTCAGTTGGTGGATGGCCACGCCGTGGCCACCCTCGAAGCCGTTGGTATCTCCCAGGGATAGGACCACAGGCCGCTGGCCTTGCCTGGACAGCAGTTGTAGTGTGGCCATAAGCGGTTCGGAGATGCCGCCGACCACCACTATCACGCTGGAGCCCCAGGGGAGCCTCGGGGCCAGCCGAGAGAGGAGCGACTCCACCGGCAGACTGGGCAAGGGCGAGACCCCTGCCAACAGCTCCAGAACGCCGATCAGCTGTTCCTGGCTGCTACCCGATCGCAGCTCCACTCCTTCGTGTGAATCGGCAAATCCCCCGTTCAGGTATAGCCCCACTGGGTGTCTCTGGCCGATTAGCCGGTGAGCTAGTGTGGCGACAATGCTCACGGCGGTCTCAAAAGTCAGTGATGAGTGATGAGTGATGAGTGATGAGTGCTCGGCCCTACCATTGCCCTCACCCTGACCCTCTCCCGCGGGGAGAGGGGGGACGGACCCCACCCCCGGCCCCTCTCCCGCGGGGAGAGGGGAGGTCTCGTTCTCCGCGTCCCCGCGTCCCCCCATTTCCCCGTCTCTCAGTCCCCCAGTTCCCCCGTTTCGTCCGAAGGTGTCCAGTCCAAGGAACAGAGCCACCTCCAGTGTGGTGGTGTGTTGGTGCACCTTGACCTGGAGCTGCTGGCGACGGGCGGTAGCCTTCCAGTGGATGCGGCGGAAGCCGTCCTCGCGACGATAGTCCCGGACACCGACCGTTCGAGAAGGATCCTCGAAGATCCACCTCCTGGAGCTGGCATCGCCCAGGGGGAAGCCCGGCGGCAGCCCCAACTCCTCCAGGGAGATGAGTCTGGGGTATACCACCAGCCGCTCGGACCCGCCCACTACTCGGGAGCGCGGGAAGAGCCCGAACGGATCGCCGGTGGTGACGGTGGCTGGCCCCAGGGGATAGATGCCTCGTCGCTCGCAGCGGAGCCGATAGTGCCAGCTTATCCGCTCTTTCCAGGAGAGGGAGCCTCCCAACCTCAGACGACCATCCTGGTGGGGGTTGACCTCTCCATCCTCTGGGAGCAGCGCCAGTGGACTGGGGAGAAGGTCGTCGATCTCCACCCAGGGTAGGGGGAGCAGCTTATCGTTGGAGAGCCTCAGCCGCACCGAAAGCTGGTCGCCGGCGAAGGCGCGGCTGTCGCTGGCCTGCCGTTCATACAGGAGGGACTCGGTTGACCGGTGGCTCCAGAGGCGGGTGATGAGCAGTCCTAAGAGCAGGGTGGTGGCCAGGGCTGCCAGGGACGGCTGCTCGGTCTGGACGCCGATTAGTGCCAGGGCAGCCAGGATGAGGGGGGCAAGGCGGAAATAGCTGTCAGGCATCAGCGATCAGCTCCCTTCTTTCCGCCGGCCAGGCGTACACCATCGGTTCCCCGTGTCTCAAAGCCGACGGCTGATGGCTGACGGCTGATAGCTCTCCTCCACCGGTACGGGGATGTCGTGGAGAAGCTCTTCCAGGATGGAGCCTGGTAGCTTGCCTCTGAGACGGGCCTGAGGATCCAGTATCAGTCGATGGCCGAGGACCGCTGGAGCCATCCTCTTCACGTCATCGGGGAGGACGAAATGGCGACCCTCCAGGAGAGCTCGAGCCTGCGCGGCCCGGTAGAGGGCCAGCGTGGCCCTGGGGCTGGCCCCCAACTGCACGGCCGGGTGGGTTCTGGTGGCCCGGGCCACTTGCACCGCATAGCCTCGAACGGCTGGATCCACGTGGACGGCTCGGGCCTCCTTCTGCAGCTGGAGCAGCTGTTCCGTTGAGGCCACGGGCTGGAGTCTCTCCAGGGGGCTGGCCTCCTCGAATCGGAGCACCATCTCCACCTCCTCATCCTCTGATGGATAGCCCATCTCGATCTTGAGAAGAAAGCGGTCAAGCTGGGCCTCTGGGAGAGGGAAGGTGCCCTCTAGCTCCACCGGGTTCTGCGTGGCTATCACCAGGAAGGGGCGACAGAGGGGGTGAGTCTCCCCGTCCACCGTGACCTGTCGCTCCTCCATGCACTCCAACAGGGCCGACTGGGTGCGGGGGGTGGCCCTATTGACCTCGTCGACCAGCACCAGGTTGGCGAAGATAGGGCCGGCGCGGAACTCGAAGTCGCAGCTGCGCTGGTTGAAGAAGTAGAGTCCTGTGACGTCCGAGGGCAGCACGTCCGGGGTGAGCTGGATCCGGCGAAAGGAGCAGGCTATGGATCGCGCAATCGCCCTGCAGAGGGTGGTTTTGCCGATCCCGGGCACATCCTCCACCAGGATGTGCCCCTCGCACAGGAGGGCCACCACGGCCATCTCCACGGCGGGCCGCTTGCCGACGATGACACGCTCGACGTTCTCAATGATGGCGTTCAGCAGATCTGGTGTAGACAAAGGCAATGTTACTCTTCCCCTATCTCTTCGGTCGATCCTGCCCCCTGACGAGGCTGGCAAAGATTCCGATGGCGGCAAACGCGGCGGCCACCAGGTAGGCATCGTGGAAACCGACCATGGATGCCGTCAGGATGGATTCCTGATTCAACCCTGGGGTCGCATTGCCGGCAAGGGCATGGGAATATCGGGTGCTGTACACCGCTCCAGCGATGGCAACCCCCAGAGACATCCCCAGGTTTCGCATGGTGGCCAGCATCCCGCCGGCGATGCCTAGCCGATCCCGGGGTACGGAGCTCATGATACAGCTGTTGTTGGGGGGTTGGAACAGACCTTGTCCCAGTCCAGTCATGGCCAATCGCCAGGCCACATCGAAGGGCGCGGCACCCGGGCGGAGGTCGCTCAACAGCACCAGACCCAGGCAGGAGACGGCTATCCCGAGGGAGCTGAGTCCTCGCGAGCCGACTCGGTCGGAAAGCCACCCGCTGACCGGACCGACCACGGCGATGGTTAGGGGAGAAACGGTCATCAGGGCGCCGGCCTGGGTGGGGTCGAAGCCCTGAACGGAGATCAGGAAGAAGGGCATCAGGAAGATCGTGCCGGAGCTGGCCATGAAGCTGAGCATCGCGCTGAGGTTGGAGGCCGCGAAGACCCGGTAGCGGAAGAGGGAGAGGTCCAGCATCGGCTGAACCACCCTGTACTCCACCGCCAGGAAGGCGGCGGAGAGAAGCGCGAAGAGGGCCAGCAACAGGACGGTAGCAGGGGAGTCCCACCCCTCGGTCTGCCCTCGGTTCATCCCCAGCAACAGGGATGAGAGTGCCACGGACAATAGAGCGGCGCCGGTCAGGTCGAATCGTTGCTTGCGGCTGCCTTCGGCTCGCTCCCTGAGTACCAATACAGCGAGGGCTATCCCGATTATCCCCACCGGCACGCGGGCAAAGAACACCATCCTCCAATCCATGAAGTGGATCAGCATTCCTCCGAGGGTTGGACCGAGGCTGGCCCCCGTGGCGACGGCGGTGGCGTGCAGCCCGAGGGCCTTGCCGCGTTCCTTCGAGGGGAAGGCCGCGGACACGATGGCTGGGCTGATCGCCATCATCATGCCGGCCCCTACACCCTGGAGTGCCCTCAGCAGGATCAGTTGCTCGATCGTCTGGGCGAGTCCGCAGATAACCGAGGCTGCGGTGAACACGACGAAGCCCGCGGTGTAGACCGGCTTTCGTCCCAAGATGTCCCCCAGCCGCCCGAAGGAGAGCAGCAGTGAGGTGATGGTGAGCAGGTAGGCCGTCACCACCCACTGCACGGTTGGGAGGTCTGTGTTGAGGGCCTGCGTGATGGAGGGGAGGGAGATGTTGACGATGCTGGAGTCCAGCGTGGCCATGAAGGTGCCGACAGACACCACCAGCAGGGTAAGCCATTTTCGCGCGTAGGGATCCGGAACCAAGAGTAATACTCCAGAGCAAGTGAGGGAATCTAGAGGATGCGTAGGTGGTCCATCCGAAGTTCACCGCACTGCCACGCTGACCAATCTTACCATGCCGAGCGGAAGCGAAGTATCTCCACGTCAGTGGAGGCTCTTCGCCGCGCTCAGGGTGACAACGAGGGGAAGGTTCTCTCTATCTGAACCCGAAAAAGGACTTGATTCTCCACCAGGCGTATCGCCAGGAGAAGGACCTTCGGATCTTGGCGGGTTGATAGTCGATTACCTTGCCGCGCCAGCGGCGCTCCGATCGGCCGTACTGCCGAGATAGCATTGGTATCAGGATGGCCCCCAACAGACATGCGACGCTGCCAAGGGCAGCCAGCATCCCAAGAGGTGGGAAGATCTTGTGAAGCAGAGCGGCCGCCAGGGCCAATAGCACCCATCCTGCCAGCAGTTGGGTGGAATTATAGAGGAAGAGCTGCCGCCTCAGCCCGGACCGCCAGGCAGACCATGGGCTGGGCTGAGAGGGTCTCTGCGGTCTGCGAGGGGATCCGCCACCCTCCGGGATGAAGTTGTCCATCCGATTGAGTATGTCGCGTATCTCATTTTCGTACTTGTCGTTGGGCATGGACGGGTTCCTTGGTAGCTTTCAGCTGTCAGCTTTCAGCAATCAGCTTCTTTGCCTGTTGCTGATAGCAGCTTTGGTGCCTAGAGCTAGCGGATCAAGCTCGCTATCTAGTATAGCACCATGGCGCTAGCGGTGATGCTCTCAAGTTGCGGTCTCTGGTCCCGGCTGATCGCTGATCGCTGACGGCTGAAAGCTGATAGCTGACGGCTGAAAGCTGATAGCTCTCGCCAGGGCCAGCAGGCCGCGGGCCCTCTCGGCAATGGGGATGTCCACCATCTTCCCGTTCACCGTCACAGAGGCTTCCCCTCGGGCCTCCGCCTCATCGTAGGCCGCGACCACCTGCCTGGCCCGCTCAATCTCCGCCCTGGAAGGTGTGAACAGCCGGTTGACCGCCTCTATCTGGCGGGGGTGGATTACCAGTTTGCCCTTGAAGCCCAACTGTCGCGCCAGGGACGTTTCCTTCTCCAACCCCTCGCCGTCCCCGATGTCCGCGAAAACGCTGTCTATAGCGAGGACGTTGGTGAGCCGCGCGTACAGGGCGACCATGGTGCGAGGGTAGAGCCCCTCGATGCACTCCCTAGATCGCTCCACCCCGAGATCGGTGGCGAAGTCCTCGGCTCCGTAGGCCAGCCCGACGAGTCGATCGCTCGATCCGGCGATTTGGGCGAGGTTCAGGATCCCTCGCACCGTCTCGACGATGGGGAGTATCCGGGTGTGCCCAGCCGGCAGCCCTCGTCGGTTCTCTTGCTCCAGCAGCATCCGGCTGGCTGCTTCCACCCCCTCCCTATCCTCGGTCTTGGGCAGAACGATCCCGTGGAGATGAGGGGAGACCACCTCCTCCAGGTCGGTCGGTAGGAGACCGGTGGAGAGGGCGTTGACCCGGACGTAGACCCTATGCCGCGCAAACCTGCCGCTCTCCAGGGCATCTCTCACCATGCGACGGGCCGCCCCTTTCTCGGCAGGCGGCACGGCGTCCTCCAGGTCGAAGATGAGGGCATCCGGGTCCAGCGCCTTCGCCTTCTCTATCATCCCGGCGCGGTTGCCGGGGACGAACAGCATGGTCCTGAGAAGCATCAACGGATCTACCTCTTAGTTCTATCTGCCGGTCTGATCGGACCGATAGGTCTCGGGATGACAAGTGTAGCCGCTCAGGGTGGCGATGGTTCAGATCGGTATGAGCGAGGAAGGCTCGCGCCTAAGGAATTGCCCGTGGGGTGGGTTACACACCAATTCCCCCTCTTTGACTACCAGTTGTCCCCGCACCATTACGGTCTCCGGCCAACCCTGCACCTTCCTGCCCTCGAAGGGGGTGAAGTCCGCGCGGGTGTGCAGTCCGGAAGCCGTGACCGTGACCTCCTTGTCGGGGTCGAGGAGCACCAGGTCGGCGTCTGACCCCACCTCGATAGCGCCCTTCTGGGGGTAGAGGCCGAACAGCTTGGCCGGGTTCTCGCTCAGCAGCTTCGGTAGGGCGGTAATGGGCAATCCACGCTTCATCACACCCTCCGTGTACACCAAAGGCAGCATGGTCTCGGTGCCTGGGATGCCATACGGGGCCTGGTAGATGTCTGTCCAGCCCACAGATTTCATCTCACGGGTGTAGGCTGTGTGGTCGCTGGCCACGGTGGAGATCGTGCCGCTCTCGATGCCGGCCCAGAGTGCCTCGCAGTCCTCTTCGCCCCTCAGGGGTGGGGCTATCTTCACCAGTGGACCCTGTCGCTCGAACTCCTCTCGAGTGAGGAAGAGGTAGTGCGGGCAGGTCTCGGCCCACACAGGCTGGCCGAGGAGCTTGGCGTCGGCCACGATCTCCATGCCGGCACCGGTGGTGAGGTGGACGATGTAGAGTGGGCACTGGGTCAGATCCGCGATGGTGATGGCCCGCTGAATGGCGTCTATCTCTGCCTCAGGCGGGCGGGAATTGGGGTAGTCCGTTGGCGAGGAGAGGCCCGCGGCCATCATCTTCTGCTCCAGGTAGGAGACAATCCCCCCGCTCTCGCAGTGCACTGATACCAGTCCGCCGACCCTGGCTACACGCTCCATGGCGGCCATCATGAACTCGTCGCTCACCATCAGACCTCGCCGTTTGTAGGCCATCATCATCTTGAAGGAGACGACGCCGATCTCGGCCGCCTTGGATATCTGTTGCAGCGAGGTAGGGGTATCGATCAGACCCACGTGGAGTCCGAAGTCGACGACGCTGGCCGATTCGCCGAAGTTCCGCCACTGCTCAATGGAGCCGGGGATGTCCATGCTCTGGTCGGGCCAAATGTAGCTCAGCAGGGTGGTGACGCCGCCGAAGGCCGCGGACTCGCTGATGGTGCGGTAGCTATCCAGGTATACGTGGGTATGCACGTCCACCGCTCCTGGCAGCACGTACTTCCCGACGGCTTCCACGTAGTTGACGGCCTCGGGGAACAGGTCGGCGGAGCCGACGGCAACGATCTTCCCATCGGCGATGGCGATATCGGCTTCAGTGACGCCGGAGGGGCGTACCACGCGCCCTCCTCGGACGACGGTATCCAGGTGGTCGATGGTCATGGGTGCAGCCTCCCTCTCGTCGAGCGCCTCTCCAGGTGGCCGTCCTCACGGGGCGGCGATGGGGGTCACGAGCCAGTCATCAAGGGTGTTGAAAGAAGAGTGCGTCTATTCACGAATGTAGCACAAGGGTGAAGTAGGGTCAAACCAGGGCAGTCAGGGGCGCAGCTTGTCCCAGAGCATCTGGGCGAAGGAGGGGAGGTTGCGGAGGTTGTCCCACCTGTGCTCGGCCTGGTAGCGCTTGAGGCGGTCATCCAGCATGGCGGGCGGTGTCTCCGGGGAGTGGTAGAAGACTGCACGGAAGCAGCTGTGCTCGGGAGGGATAGCCCCTTCGGCCAGGGCGATTTCGTGCAGGGCGGTCCTGGGCTGTATGCGGTAGCCGTGGTCGAAGAGGGTGTAGATCGATCGGATCTGGGGGGCGTGGGACAGGGTTTCCTCGACGGTGACTGGGGTTTCGCCGGGTCCTCCGAAGGTAAGGTACAGGTAGTTGGACAGGCCGGCCCGCCGGAGGGTGTCGGCTCCTTCAAACACGTTGGAGAGCTGGAAGGGCTTCCTGCAGGCGGCCAGGACGGGCTCCGAGAGGCTCATGGCGAAGATCATCACCCCTCGCCCGCCTGCCCGACGGTAGAGTTGGGCGAACTCGGCGTCCACCTCCCCCGGCTCGAACACGGAGGTCAGGCCGATGCCGGGGTTCGTCTGGATGATGGCCTCCAGCACCGCCTTGGCATGGTCCAGGGGGCGGTTGAATCCGGCGTCGGCCAGGAATACCGTCCGCACCCCATGCTTGCGCCGCAGGGTCACCAGCTCCTCGGCCACCTGGCGCGGGTCCCGCAGAACCCACTGCTTGCCGAATGTGTGGAAGGTGTCGCAGAAGACGCACTCGAAGGGGCAGCCGGTACGGGTCACCACGCCGGCGTCCCAGAATCCGGTGAAGGAGCGGCGGTAGGGTCGGTAGTCTATGAAGTCCCAGCCATCGAAGGCGACATCGGGGTAGCCCCGGATCAGGAAGGGGTTGCACTGGACGCCCATCTCGTCGCGGTAGACCAGGCCGGGTGTGGCGTGGTTGGGCTGCCCGGCGGCGAGGGAGGCGACGAAGCGGGAGATGGGCTCCAGGTCGTCCCCGGCGATGCCGTAATCGGCCTGAAGTACCTCCAGGTACTGGACTGGGAAGGTGGTGAAGGCAGTGCCGCCCAGCAGCGTCGTGGCCGGCCAGTTAGCCCGCACGGCGGTGACGATCTCCTGGTAGGTGGGGGTCGGATCGTAGAGCTGGGTGTAGGACTGGCTGTCGACGTTCCTGAGGGAGTAGCCGATCAGGTCGGGCCTGAACTCCAGGGCGACCCGTGCGGCCTCAGCAGCCGGCTCCCTGGCGAACATCAGGTCCAGCAGCCGCACCTCGTGGCCATCTTGGCGCAGCCTGGAGGCCACGAGGGATGCCCCCAGCGGCGCGGGTGGCAGCATCCGGTAGCTGTTGGCGTAGACGATCAGGATCCTCATAGGTCAGAATCATACCGTAAGACGGCTGCTAGGGATAGGCGGGAATCGAACGTGAGCCGTGCTTACGGGCGAGGATCTTCCAATTGACCGCGTTCCATACCAGATATAAACTGACGCCACTACAGAGTACATCTATGTCCTCAAACGCAGCCTTGGCGAGAGGAAGCCAGGATTGGCGCAGCCATGGGCTGTGGATTCGCGACGAGGGCGTGGTCGATTAGGGTGCGAGGATGGCTCAGGAACCAGTTGCCAGCCACCTAATTCCCGATAGCTTTGACGAGGAGTCCTGGCTTGTCACTTCGGACCGTCGACGGGCCGGCACCGAGGGCTTGCTCAGCCTGCCCCTCGTTGGGAACAACGGTGACATCGGACGACGTAAAGAGCTCGGCGCCTACTACACCGATGCAGTGGTGGCCGAGTTCCTGGTTCGGTGGGCTGTCCAGGAGAGCCAGGAAACGGTGCTGGACCCCAGCGCAGGGGATGGAGTATTTCTCGCCGCTGCATCCGAACGGCTCAAGCAGTTGGGCGGAAATCCCGGCATGCAGGTCTACGGCGTCGAAATCGATGGCCGAGCGTGCGACGAGTTGAAGCGGTCTCTGGCCGAGGGGTCAGGCGCGAGATTGCTGCAGGCCAATTTCTTTGATGTCTCTCCCGGTGAGTTGCCCCCTGCCCATGCTGTGGTAGGCAATCCCCCCTTTGTCAGGTACCAGAGGTTCGCGGGTGATGGACGACGACTGGCGCTGAGCCGCTCCCGTGAGGCTGGAGTCCAGCTTTCCCAGCTGACCAGTTCCTGGGCACCCTTCGTCGTGCATGCTACTGGATTTGTGCAACCGGGCGGTAGGCTCGCCATGGTTGTTCCGGTTGAATTGGCCTACGCTACCTATGCTCGTCCAGTGCTCGAGTTTCTGTGCCGGTCTTTTGGAAAGATCCTCTTACTCTGCTTCTCCCGTCGGTTGTTCGCTTCCCTGTCCGAGGATACAGCCCTGCTACTGGCAGACCATCGGGGAGGGAGCTTCGAGGGCCTGCGATTGGCTGAGTTGCCTGGGATCCCATCGTTGGCCGCCTGCGAAGACCCGGAAAGGGACTTGCCCGCAGGAGTCAGAGTTGATGCATCCGCCGTGCTGCGGGGTGATGAGCGCTTGCTCCAATACCTGTTGCCTAGTCGCTGCCGGGATCTCTACCGGCAGATTCTCAAGTCGGTGCAAGTGGTGGCCCTGGGGGATCTGGCGAAGGTAGGCATCGGCTACGTGACTGGGGACAACGACTTCTTTCATCTTAGCAAACAGGTCATTGATGCTTACGGTCTCTCCCAACAGTATCTGAGGCCGGCGGTCTGCACAGGGGCGGATCTGTCAGGGCTTCGCTTTACTGGAGCGGATTGGTGGCGTCTGCAGCAGTCGGGCCGCTCCAATTCCCTCTTACACATCCGCGAGGGACAGTCCCTTTCCGCCTCTCTGCAAGCCTATCTACTCCAAGGTGTAAGGAGGGGTGTGCCCACTCGCTATAAGTGCCGCGTTCGCAAACCTTGGTACCGGGTCCCTCACGTCTATGAGGCTGACGGGTTCCTTACTTACATGAGTGGAAGGGAACCCAGGCTTGTGTCCAACCCGGCAGCAGCAGTTGCTCCGAACACCCTGCACGTTGTCCAGATGCTGCCAGGGATCAGCCATGGCATTGCTGCCTTGAGCGCTGCCTGGCAGACCTCCCTGACTGCTTTCAGTTGTGAGATGGAAGGACACAGCCTGGGTGGCGGGATGCTGAAGTTGGAGCCCAAAGAGGCGAGGAAAGTGGTCGTAGCCCTAGCCGGACTCGACAACAGGGTGCTCGAGAGTCTCTCCATCGAGTTGGACGAGATGATGCGTGGGGGCAGGGGTCGTGAGGCGCGCGACCGAGCAGATGCGGTGATCCTCCGCGAAGGCTTGGGCTTGAATGCCTCGGATATCCAGCAGTTGAAAGATGGGCTGGAGGCGGCAAGAACGCGTAGACTGAATCGTTAGACTCTGGGAGGGGCGAGTTGGCTCTCGTTGACGCGGTCATGTCGGCCGGCATCATTCCGGCGATTTCCTCGCCGCAGGCGTCGAAGAAGCGGTACTCGGAAATGCTGTCAGCAGCTCTAGCCTATGAGGTAGCAAGCGGACTGCGTTCCCTTGGGTTCCCCAAGGTGAAACCCGCAAGGGGCGGCCCTGGAGAGCGGGAGTTCCAGGGAGGGTTGGGTCCGAAGAAGGTGGACGTCTCCTATGCTGATGAGCGGCACGGCCTCCTCCTGGCAGTCTCGGTGAAGTCGATCTGTTTCGCACCCTACGGCAAGAATCTGAAGAACCGATTTGGAGATCTGTGCACAGAGGCAATTACCCTCCACATGCGGTTTCCCTATGCCGTCGTGGGCGCGCTGTTCGCCATGCCCGAGGATGCGGACCTGGACATCACCGCTCAAAGGCGTGTATCCACCTTTCGCCGGGCAGGGATGCTGTTTGGCACCGTTAGTGGGAGACAGGACTACTCGTCGCCCGGGGAGCGTTTTGAGGACATCACGATGCTGCTTTTCCAGCCTATTCGCGAGGAGAGGGACGAGCCTTGGGTCAAGTTCTTTCGACCCGGCGCCGGTTCACAATTGGAGGAACTGACCGAGAGCGAGTACTTCGCACGGTTGAAGTCCTACTACAACCTGCGCAACCCTCATGCACAGATTGAAGAGGATGAACCGGACTAATAGAGCAACATCAAGTGTCCACCAGGGAGAGCCATGCGTTTCGACCTCTACCGGGCTTGCCTTACCCTGAGGGTGCGGAGGCGGTTGATGGCCGCGGCAACCTCCTGGGGGCGGGGGAGGGCGTAGTCCCCGGGGTGGCGTCCGCCCCTGTGGGGGGATATGGCGTCCAGACCCTGGGCGGAGACGTCGCAGTAGATCTTCTCCAGCAGTTGCCGGAGGGTGGAGCGGTTGTCGAAGTAGCTCTGGTTCAGGGCGTACAGCAGCATGTTGGCAATCGCATCCCCCTGGGAGGGGTCCACCAGCTGCTCCACATCGTCCAGCTCGATGTTCTCCCGCCCGAACTGGATGCTGTCCATCCCCCGCGCGCGCACCTTCACCCGTTCGCCTCGATAGGGATTGAAGCTGTCGGCAAGCGGGATGCGGCCTACCAAGCTGCCGAAGCCGCCCTGGGCCTCCTTCTAGCGCTGGCTGGGGTCCTCGGCCGCTATCCGGTGCGCCCGCTGGGTGACTACCCGAGGACGGTAGTTTTCCATGAAGAGGACCGTGTCCGCCACGTCGAAGTAGTCGCCGGAGCCGCCTATCACCAGGATCGTAGAGACATCGTGTTCCTGGTGGAGGTTCTGCACCTGGTCGATGAAGGGGGTTATCGGCTCCTTCTCCTTGGGGACCAGCTTCTGCATCCGCTCGTCCCGGATCATGAAGTTGGTGGCGCAGCTGTCTTCGTCCATCATCAGCAGCCTGCTTCCGACCTCCAGCGCCTCCACGATGTTGGCCGCCTGGGATGTGCTGCCGCTGGCGTTGTCTGTGGAGAAGGCCGTGGTGTCCTTCTGGAACGGGAGGTTGGAGATGAAGGGGCTGATATCCACCCCCTCGACCCGCCGGCCGTCCTCAGCCCTGATCTTCACGGCCTCGGCGCGGCTCACCACGTACTCCCGACCATCGCCGGGGATGTGGTTGTACACTCCCATCTCCAGGGCGGAGAGGAGGGTAGACTTGCCGTGGTAGCCACCGCCCACAATCAGGGTGACGCCGGTGGGTATCCCCATCCCAACCATCTTGCCCCGGTTGGGGGCCTGTAGCTCCACCCGCAGCTCAGGCGGCGAGTCGAAGGGCACGGCCTGGCCGGAAGGCATCGGCCTTGGGCTGATGCCGCTCTCTCGAGGCAGGACCGAGCCGTCGGCGACGAACGCGACGAGGCTACGAACCTCCAGTTGGTCGCGCAGCGCCTGGGCGTCCTCGGCGACCTCGACGTGCCGCCGCACCGCGTCTTCGTCGAGGGCCGTGTAGTAGAGGGCCGACTGGACGAGTTTGGGGATCTCCTGGTAGAAAATGGCGTACGCCTCGTTGGCCAGTACCGTCCGCCCGGCCGCCGGCAGCCCAGCGGAGAAGCGCACCTCCACGAACAGGTCATCCACCACGCAGGCCGTCCGCTCCAGGATCTCCTGGCCCCCCACGTCCACCGCGACCATTCCTGACTTGCCGGTGCCGCGATTGCCCTTCACGAAGCGGCGGATGGCCAGGGCGAACTGGCGCGTGATGTAGTCCTCCAACGCCACGCGGCGTATGGGAGATGAGTAGAGCGGCGGGGGGAAGCCGGCCAGTTCCTGCGGAACCCGCACCCGCAGCAGGGAGGGCGATGCGAAGGGGTCGCCCTGCACCCGGTCCAGGTGGAGGCTGAACCCTGGGAAGTCGTAGTCGCCCGCCAGGTCCTTGTAGGCGGGGTAGCCCCTGCGGTCGATCTGCCGGAGCCGTTGTTCTAGAGTGAGCTTCATGGCACGCCTCCGAATGTGAAGCTGACAGCAGTCAGCTATTACCGATTCCTGCACGGGCACCTAAACGATGTGTAGGGGCGGTTCGAGAACCGCCCCTTTGGTGGGGTGCGACCAGGTATCCCTAACGGGGCCCACCCGTAGGTAGGGGGGCGGGGGCGGTTCGCGAACCGCCCCCTACGAACGGCACCGCATCGCCTTAAGATGGTCAAGCTCCCCAAGCAGAGGCCAGTAATTGCCAGAGCAGTAGCACAGAGGGCATGGTGCACCGACATGGTCACAGTAGCTTCGTGAACCATGCCAGCACAGATCGTTCTTGGAAACCTCCGTGGTGCTGACTACTGACCGCTGATAGCTGAATGCTATCTTACAGAAACCTTGAACTCCTTGGCCTCGGCACCCTTGTCGGAGAGCCAGGCGAAGTTCTCCTGGACGAGTTCCAGTTTGAGGGTGTAAGTCCCTGTGAAAGAAGGCGCGGCAAGATCTATGCGCAGCCTCGCCTCCCCGTTTGGTTCCACAGTGTGGGGGAGGGAAGCTCGCTGGTCGTGGCCTGGCAGCTCCTGGCCCGATGAGTCGAACCAGCGGCAGGCTATGCGGACGGGGGTGTATCCATCCGACGGCCAGGGGATGTTGCCGCTGTTGCGCAGGGCAATCGGGACGGAGAGCTTCTGTCCGGCCGCCATCTCCTGGGGGATCGATGCGTCAAGCCACTGGACCCCGTACCGCTGGGGCTTCCCAACCCGGTACACACGGAGGGTGGGGCCTGGGCGGTTCCGCTCCATCACGGTCCAGATGGGGGTGATCTCGTCGTCCATGACGAAGGGCAGCTCGCGCCCCTCTGTCGTGGGATGGAGGACCGCCACCAGCGGGAGTTCCCGCTCAAGTTGCCGGTAGTAATCGATCGCCTCGTCGTGGGCCTGGCTGTCCAAAGCGTACCGACCGTAGACGTAGGAGCTGGCCACCAGGTAGTCGATGCCGTCTCGCCGGTAGTCTTCCAGAGGGCGGGCCCGCAGGCTGGAGTTCACCTGCCAGGAGTATTCCAGCTTCTTGAAGCCCAGCCTGCGACCCCAGAAGTCCACCAGGGAGTAGCCCTCGATGGCGAGCTTGCTCCCAGGCGGCACGTTGTCTTCCATCCAGCGGGCAAGCTGGACACGGGTGTCCTCGGTCCGCAGGAGGCTGTTGTGCTTCAGATCCACCACCAGGGGTGGGACGGCCAGCAGGATGAGGATCGCCCCGGCGACGATCGGCCGCCAGCCCGGGAGTGGTACCCCCTGGGCGATCCGAACGGCCGCATAGGCAGCCAGCAGCGCCACGAAGGGGACCACCGGCAGGGCGAAGCGGGCGTAGAAGAGGCTGGAGCCGAGCAGGAAGAAGGCGAGGTAGGCCAGGGGGAAGGATCCCACGAGCAGCGCCTTGCCGGGTTGGCGAATGAGCAGGAGGGCCAGACCCAGGAGGAACGCCGCGAGCATCCAGGGGCTGGTCCCCACGGAGAGCGCACGGAGGATCACTCCACCCATGGAGAGGTCGGAGGTGTCGTAGGGGTCGGAGGTCCAGGCATATTGACCGACGAACTGCTGCAGGAAGGTGCTGTAGTCCAGCAGGGCGAAGGGGTTGGCCAGTAGGAAGGTCAGCAGGGCCACCGCTCCGGCCGCGACCAACGGGAGATGATCCCTCCAGTGCCAGCTCCAGCCGAGGGTCTTGCAGCGCAGGAGGTGGGCGGCCAGTATCGCCACGGCGCCGATGCCGACGTTGTACTTGGTGGCGACGGCGAGACCTAGGAAGAAGCCGGAGAGGAGGAAGGGGGTGGACGACGATGTCACCCCCTTCCTCCCCCCTTCCCCCTCGCATGGGGGAAGGGGGGAGGATGATGACCTAACCCCCCTGGCCCCCCTTCCCGACGCGGGAAGGGGGGTGAGATCGGTTCCCTCTCCCTCTGGGAGAGGGTCAGGGTGAGGGGGAACTTGGGTCACAACCGAATAGGCCCTCACCCCGACCCTCTCCCACGGGGAGAGGGAGTATCCGGGCTCCCCCTCTCCGCGCCGGAGAGGGGGTTGGGGGGTGAGGTCCGGCTCTATCCCCTGCCTACCTCGTGGTGGAAGGGGCGGGGGGAAGGGGGAGAAGATCCTGGTCGCGAAGTAGAAGGAGACCATCAGCAGGAAGGTGGCTGGGACGTCGTTGACGGCGTAGTGGGAGTCGCGCACGTGGAGGAAGGCTACGGCCAGCAGCAGGGCGCCGGCCAGGCCCGTCCGGGTGTCGAAGAGCCGCTTGGCGGCCAGGTAGGTCACGAGGACCGTGGCCGTCCCGGTGAGGGCGCCGTTCATCCGCGCTATCAGGTAGAGGGGGGCAGGGGACTGGAGCATCTGGAGGCCGATCTCCTCTACGGACCTCGGTCCGCCAAGGAGCTGCCCCAGCCCCATATAGGCCAGCAGCTCCGTCAGGACGGCGTATGTGAGCAGCGGAGGGTTCCGGAAGTAGTGGGGGTTCAGATCACCCTTGACCAGCATGGTGATGGCGCCGGGGAGGTAGTTGTCCTCGTCGGCGTGAAAGGCGAAGGGCATGCCCCACCCCAGGCCCCACACCCTCAGGCCGAAGGCCAGGGAGAGGATGCCGAGGAGGGCGATAGTCGTTCGGTGATACAGGAGACGGCGAATCATGATGCTCAACCTTTCCGCCAGGGCGCCATTCTGCCCAGCAGGGCGCGCTCCTCAAGGCTGAGCGTACCTAGCAGGAACAGCAGGGCTCCATACAGCAGCGGCGCTACCATCACCGCCGCCGGCAGACTCCAGTCGCGAAGTGCCCAAACCTCCAGCCCCATGAGGGCTGAGGCCATCGTGGGGCGCCAGGCCAGGGAGAGCACCGGTATCGGCGGCAGATGCCGGCGCACACAGTACCAGAACGGCCCCATGAGCGCCCACTCGGAGAGGACGGTTGTGATGGCCGCCCCCAGGTAGCCGAGGGTAGGGATCAGCAGCAGGTTGGTCGCCAGGTTGAAGGCGGTGGCGATCAGGAAGCTGATGGTGATGAAGCGCTGCTGGTTGATGGCGATCAGCAGGTACTGGGTGACCCCGTTGACGAAGCTGAATGGCAGGAACCAGATCAGGATCTGGAGGGCGTAGCCCGAGTGGGGCAGGTAGTCCGGGCCGGCGAACAGCAGGATGATCTCAGGGGCTATCAGTGTGGTCCCCACGCATATAGGCAGACTGATAATCAGCATAAGCTTGAGGGCGAAACCGAAGGTGCGAGCCAGTTGGTCCCGCGCCCCCTGGGCGTACTGGGAGAACAGGGGGAAGAGGGCCAGGGTGAAGGTGGAGGATATGACCCCCAGGCCGTCGATGAACTTGTAGGCCGTGCCGTACCAGCCGAGGGCCGCCTCTCCCGCCATGGGCTTCAGCATGAGGCTGTCCACCCGGAAGAAGAGGGAGTTCAGCAGGTTGTTCAGCATCAGGGGGTAGGCGAGCCGAAGCAGACCCCAGGAGAAGCGCGGCTGGAACTCGGGCTTCGGTCGCATCAGCAGGGCCATCACCAACGCCCCCAGCACCGCCAGGGTGACCAGGTTGACGACCACCGAGACGGCCGCCAGTCCGACGAAGCCCCATCCGGAGGCCAGGGCGAGGACCCCCAGGGATATCTTGAGCAGGGATGTGAGCACGGTGACGATGGCAGGGTGCTCGAACCGCTCGTAGGCCTGGAAGAGCGAGGTGAGGGCGCCCGATATCAAGGAGGGGAGCAGCCCCAGGGAGAGAAGCAGGATGGCCATTGCCACGTCGGGTGTGATGGCCATGGGGCCAGCGCCGGGCCCGAGCAGCAGCGCCAGCAGGGGGAGGGAGAGCGCCCAGAGCCCTATACGGAGCACCAGGGTGTTGCCCAGATAGCGATTGGCGCTCAGTCGGTTCCTTGCCACCTCGCGGGTCAGCAGCGTCCCGAGGCCGAAGTTGGTGAGGATGTCCAGGTAGCCGATCACCACCACGGCATATGTGTATTTGCCCACCCCCTCGGGACCCAGCACCGGCAGCATGTAGACCGCGAAAGCGAGGTCCAGGAACTTATTCAGGAAGGATGTGACCATTGGGAAGAGGGAGTTCTTCGCCACCTTCTGGAGGGGGGAAACCCCTCCCTGAGGGTGAACGCGCCACAGTACCAGGCTGCCAATTCCCATCAGGAAGACGCAGCCGCCTATGAGCAGGATCAGCAGGGCCAGACGGGGCGAGATGTGGGTGGGCACTGCAGCCTCGTTCAAGGGGTTATCGGGGGTGAATGTTACCGCAAAGGGGGGGCGTTTGTCGGCATCGGGGCTGTGATGGGGGCGCCAGCGTCGCTACGCTCCGATTGGATGGGTCGACCTGGATCAGTTGGCGGAATGACGAGTAACGACTGCCCCGCATTGGAGCGTGGTGGGTGGACACCATCCACTGGACTGAGTGGATGCCATCACGTGGAACGGGTGGACGGATTCACCGGAATGCGCATTCGCCAGGGCAGGTCCATTTGGCGTCGTCGATATCGGTCGTGAACTTGGAACTCGGGGTTTGGCAGGTCGGACAGCAGACGGTCTCGGAAAGGACCTCGTCGTCCAAACTCACCTGGTTGCCATCTTGCACGATGCGTAGGATGCCGAGGGTAGATTGGGTATCATGAGTCTCCACGATGTTGGCCTCCAGGTCGACGTCATTGTCTTCCTACACTGGAGGTTACACTACTTTCCCATAACCTGCGAGAGAGCCTGATTCCCAGTAGATTAGCACCACTGTCTGCCAGCGAGTGGGCACGAGAGCAGGGTGATGCAGACATCGATGTCGCTCACGCCGACTCGAACAGGCATCTCCGGACGTTCAGCATAGGCTTTGAGAAAGCCTTGCAGATTGGCTGAGGAGTTCGCTGGTGGAGATGTGAACGGTTCAACTTTATCCTGTGAACCAGTCGCGTGACGAGAATATGTTCTGTCTAAGCAGGGAGGCCGCCGGCTTGACGGGACGATCACGCATCCACCACAGCGACAACACTCTTTCCAGTGGCGCCGGGATGCACTTCACAAAGGAAAGACCGGCGGCCAAGGCCCGCTCACGGCTCATGAAGGCAAAACCGAGGCCACTACGCACTGCGCCGCACAGAGTGTCGATGACTGCTGTCTCCAGGACGATGCGTGGGCGGATGCCGGCGCGTCGGCATACCTCCCTCCCAATCTCGTGGTAGGCATAGCCCGGGCTGGTAGATACCATCGGCATGTCATCCAACATATGGAGCGCGACACAGTCATCTGATGCCATGGGATGCCCCGGAGCCAACGCAATCCCCATCTGCTCACGAGTAATCTCGCGAGCATCAATGTCCTGTGGATGGTCATCTGGATAGCCTGCATGGAAGCTTATCTCAATGTCATGAGACCTGAGTGCTTGCAGCAACTGATGGTTGTTGCCCTCGAGGATCCGCAGCACAACGTCTGGGTAACTACGCCTAAACTGAGTCAGGAAATCGGGGAAGTTGTGCGCTGGTGTGCCGGGAATGACACCGAGTACAACTCCCTCCTCGCACGCCCTTCGATAGGCAGACAACTCGCTAAGCATGGTCTCGATCTGCGCCAGCACTTTTGAGGCATGCTCAACCAGGAGTTCGCCTGCAGGAGTCAGCCGGACGCTCCGAGTGGTGCGCTCGAATAGTAGAACTCCCAGCTCGGTCTCCAGTGACTTAACGGTCTCGCTGACAGAAGCCACAGAGACAGGGATCGACTCGGCGGCGCGGCTGAAGCTCTTCTGCCTGGCTACGGCCAGACAATACTGAAGGTCGTGTAGCTCCATAGAGCCATCGTCCGACTTTTGCGAATGCCCGAAAAATGCCTTCGGATGGTGGTGATTGATCATTGACCAACGCCATTATACCCTATTTTGGTCCACTGCGTTTTGCCAGTTGAGCAGCCCGAAGCTGAAGCGCAGACACCTAGGGTCGCGGGCATACAAGTCCTGATGGGAATCCTGGTCGTGCTCAAGACCGGAATGCTCTGACAGATGTCATCAGGTCAGATGGAATTCGAGTTCGGCGTCACTTGTTGGCGGAGCCCAATGGAGTGGCAGGACGCGGGTGTGACATAGGCTTAGCCCGTTGAACGATGCGGTCAGAATGATAGCGCATCAAGCTTGCATCGCAGTCACCGTCGAGAACTGCTCCACCAATGACTGAGCGGCGGCGAAACTTCGGAGTTACCGTCCGAACGGAACTCCAAGATTGGTTGAGGTGGCTGGTCTAGAGAATGTTCTCGGTGAACCGGACATGTTCCAGGACCTCCCGGTTAAGCATCGTCTGAGCGCTAGTTAAGTGGCTCAGGCAGCTTGCTATGCTGTAAGAAAGGGCAGCAGTCAGTCAGCGAAGTGATCGCCAGTTGAGGACTTCTCTTGCTACAGAGCCGTATCGTTGTGCTGGCGCACAGTAAGGAGAAAAGCATGATCATCGACATCCGTTGTCGACCTTCCACTCCTGAGAACATGTCGTACTTTGGCCAGATGAATCGAGGAGGTGACTATGGGGAAGCTGCCCGCGAAGCCTCGCTAGATCTTTTCATCAAGGAGATGGACGAGGCAGGCATCGACATTGCGATCGGAAATGGCCGCAACAGCGCTGGGTTGGATCTTGGGCTTAAGAAGATACCACCCGCACGCATCCCCAATGACCACTTGGCAGAACTGCAGCTACTTTATCCCAAACGGATCGTGGGGCTAGCCGGGATTGACGCAGGAAATGTAATTCACAATGCCTTGGACGAGACGCGTCGCTCGATAAATGAGCTAGGTCTGCGAGGGATCTTCATCGAGACGGGCCGCTCGCCTGGTTTGCCCGTCAACGATCGCCAGTTCTACCCGCTCTACGAGTTGTGTGTCGAGTTGAATGTGCCGCTGATGCCTCAAACCTCTGTGCCGTTTGGCTGGGCAAACATTGACGATGGTCATCCACGCTACATTGACACTATTGCTCGTGACTTTCCGCAGCTAACCATCGTCTGCGGCCACGCCTGCTACCCGTACGTTCGGGAGATGATTGTCGTTGCCATCCGGCACGCCAATGTCTTTGTGTCTCCTGACATGTACTTCTTTGCCTCCGGCACCGAAGACTGGATCAAGGCTGCCAACGGGCCAATCCAGGACCAGTTCTGCTTTGGAACGGCTTACCCGGCGATCAAGATGGCACCGTATACGGCTGAGTTCCTGAAGCAGCCATGGCATAAGGAGATCCTAGAAAAGATACTCTGGCGCAACGCGGTGCGCGCGTTCCACTTAGAGGACTTGGTCAGCTAAGAACCAGTTCATCAGAAGCAGAAGAGGGTTGAATCCCGCGGTTCCCGTTTGCCATTGGTTGCCGCGCAAGTTCACGAAGTCGATTGCTGTTCGGAGCATCTCACAGTAGCCTTGCAGACCTCTGGAGAGCCGAGTCTTTTGAGTACCCGTGGCCAAGGAGGCCGCGAGGACAGGAAGGGATGGTGAGTAACATGGTTCGCAGCGTGACTGGCCTTCGACTGATCGTTCTTCCCACTATCATAGCCCTTCTGCTGATGGTAGTTGTTGCGTGCGCCCCTGCCGCGGCGCCTGCTGCCCAGCCGACGACACCCCCAGCAGCGACAAAGGCCACTGCTAAGCCAGTTGTTGAGTTGCGCGCTGGGGCTTCCAACCCCAAGGGAGATCAGCTCACGGAACCGTTGGACAAGTTCGCCCAACTGGTGGAGGCCAAGACCAAGGGCGAAGTACATGTTCAGGTTATCTACCAGTCGCTGGGAATCGAGCAGCAGTTGGTGCAAGCAGTGCAAGCTGGGAGTGTGGATATCGGCCAGATTTCAAACGGCAACGCCGGGAAGTTCACTACTGGCTTCTTCGTATTCGACCTTCCGTTCATCTTCAAGAAGTACGAGAACCTGAAGCAGGTGCTTGAAGAACCATTGGGCAAGGAGAGGCTGGCTCAGTTTGAGAAGGACACTGGCCTCAAGCACTTGTTTGTGGGTAGCCAAGGCCAAGCTCGAGATATCCAGACCACCAAGAAGCTGGTCAAGGTTCCTGACGACCTTAAGGGGGTGAAGATCCGAGCCCTCAGCACACCGGTCGAGATGAACATCTTCAAGGCATGGGGCGCAAATCCCACGCCAGTGGATTGGTCCCAGTGCTTTACAGCGCTGCAGCAGGGGGTCGTGGACGGTATGCAAATCCACCGTCCGCAGTTCTTGTCCCAGAAGTTCTACGAGGTGTGCAAGTACAACGTAGCCGTCGGCTACACCGCCTCCTTCATGAACCAGTACATCAACGGAAAGAAGTGGCAGTCTTTGTCTCCGGAGCATCAGAAGGCCATCCTTGAGGCCGCCAAGGAGGCAGGCGACTGGAGTTGGGGTTACGCCGCTGATCTGGTGAAATCGTCTACGCTCGAGTTGGCCAAGTTGGGCGTGACCATGACCGAGCCAACAGCAGATGAGCTCGCCAATTGGACGTCCGTGCGCGAGAAGGTATGGCAGGATGTTGCTCAGGAGCAAAAAGGCCAGCTTGATCTCGACCTGGCCAAGAAGATCTTGGACTCGCAGAAGTAAGGTGACCACCGCCCGTGCCTGGCCGCTTGGAGGGCCGAGCTCGGGCGGCCAGGCACATGGCGACGAGAGGCAGCCGTCCTCCAGGATCCCTTTAGGTGCGAGGTTTTGGGGGACCGAGGCTATTGGTCAACTCATCCACACTATGGGAACACCTGAGGAGAGCGTGAGTTCGAGCCGCAGGTTTGCTCTCAGAGGAGTTGGCTCGATCCCAGATCGCCAGCAAACAGTATCGGGCTGGCTGATTGGTGGCCGAACTCAGGGCGTGGAAGAAGTCCTACGCCACTGTTGGACCTCACTGGGCGTACACCTACCCAACTCCACAACAACTTTTCGACGATTGGAGATAGGATGACTCAGATCGAAGGTCGTGGCATAGACGAATCAGACGGCTTGGTCGAATGGGAGCGGCACTTGACCGGACACTCGCTAGAATCATCTTCGACCAAGAGACTTCCCTAATGGGTTCGAACTGCTGCAAAGTGCTTGTCACTGGTGGGTCTGGCTTCATCGGCCTTAATTTGATCCGCGGGCTAGTGGCGAGGGGCCATCAGGTCGTCTCCTTGTCCCGTAGCGGTGCCAGCGCTCGTGACATGCATAGACTTCTCGGAGACAAGGCTGGAATGGTGCGTGCAGAGGCTATAGACGTGCGAAACGCTACAGAACTCGCAGCATCTGTCGAAGCCGCCAGGCCTGATGTGGTGATTCACTCTGCTGCGATGATCACATTAGGAGGAGACGAGCAGCCTCAGTTCGCGCAGACGGTGGCGACCAACACCCAGGCAACGGTATCGGTGTTGGAGGCGACTCGCAAGACGGGCGCGAAGAAGGCGCTCTACATCAGTTCCGCAGGGATCTACGGCGCGCGCCGCAACCTGCGACCTCTGTCCGAGACGGAGCACCCGCATCTTCCCGGACTCTACGCGATCAGCAAGTACGCGGGAGAGTTGTTGTGGCGCCGGTACGCTTCCGTATTCGGCATGGACGCACGGATCGCTCGAATCTCCTGTGCATACGGCCCCTGGGAACGGGTCCGATCATCCCGAAGCGTGGTGTCGGACATCTGCACCTGGTGCCTGGCGGCCCTGGAGGGCCAGGCGGTGGACGAGCCTAGCGACCTTCCACGGGACTACACCTATGTGGATGACACGGTTGATGGCCTGCTGAAGGTCGCGCTTGCGGATCGCACCCGCTATCCGCTGTACAACGTCGCCTGTGGCAGGCTTTACTGGCGCTCCGAAGCTCTAGCCACTATGGCAGAGTTGGTGCCAGGGTTCCAGTACCGCATAGGACCTTGGTCTGAAGGCAAACCCAAGTGGAACCCGCCTCGGGGCCCGTTGATGATTGAGAGGCTTAGCAGGGAGTTCAGCTTCAGTCCAACCGTGTCGCTGAGAGAGGGCCTGCAACGTCAGCTCGACTGGCTGCGCGCGGAGTCGGGGCAGTCTCCGAACTCTGGCGACGCCGCCATCCCGATTCGTCGCCTCTCGTCTTCGAACGAAGCACCGGTTCTTCAGAATGAGTTCAGGCGAACACGCGCGTGACAGTGAAAGGACTCCATACCATGAAGGTTGTAGATCTCTCTATGAGCCTTGGTGGAGGGTCAGTGCCGGTGCCTGGCCAGCCCCAGATCGAGTACCAGCTGACCAGCACTCACGAGAGGAACGGCCACGAAAGCGCGAGACTCGCTTTCTGTATCCACGAGGGTACCCATATCGATCCACCGCTCCATTACTTCTCTGATGGTCAGAGTATCGATGAGATCCCTGTTGAGACGCTCATTGCCCCAGGAGTTATGTGTCGATTGGGAAAGGTGAAACCTGGGCAGCCCATAAGTCTAGCGCAGTTTCTGGAGGCAGTGGCACTGCCCAAGGATCCGACCGGGCACATCGTGATCATCGACAGTGAATGGGATCATGTCACCGACCCAGGTGAATACTATGGCCCCAACGCGCCTCATCTCAGCCGGGAATTGGCGGACTGGTTGGTGGCAAGCAGAGTACGGGCGGTCGGGCTCACTAACCCCCCGGACAACCCGGAACAGGCTCGAAGGGGCAATGCTCCAATCCACCGGACGTTGCTTGGCGGAGGAGTGCTGATCATTGAGAACCTGACCAATCTTGACAGCATCACAAGCAGCACGTTCACTGTCGTTGCCATGCCTCTCAAGATCCATCGAGGTTGCGGGGGGCCCGCAAGGGTAGTGGTATTCGATGGAAGCTGGATGCCAGAGTGAGAAGCAACCGTGGCCGGCCTCGGCGGACATGGCCAAGGATGAGGGGGATGTCATGAGTCAGATGGGTTACCAGTCAGAGACCGCAGTGATAGGTGTCGGGGCGCAAGATGATGCAGCTGAGCTATCTCATCTCAGGTCGATCGCCCGACAGGTTCGTCGTGACATTGTCACTTCCGTGCACGAGGCAGCTGGTGGTCACCTTGGTGGGCCGCTCTCGGCTTCGGACATGCTGGTGGCGCTCTACTTCAGTGCAATGAGAATCAGGCCTGAGGATCCTTTGTGGGAAGAACGAGACCGCTTCGTTCTGTCCAAGGGACACTCCTCCATCGCTCTTTATGCAACTATGGCTGCGCGGGGCTACTTCGGCAGTTCAGAGCTATCAAGCTTCGACCAGGTAGATTCGCGACTGCAGGGACATCCCGATATGACAGTGTTGGCTGGGATAGACATGTCCACCGGAAGCCTTGGACAAGGGATCTCGGCTGCGGTTGGTATGGCTCTTGGTGCCAAGCTCAGGGGCAGCACCGCGATTAGGATCTATTGCATGGTTGGCGACGGAGAATGCCAGGAGGGTCAGGTATGGGAGGCAGCGTTCGTGGCAAACCGCTACCACCTCGACAACCTCATCGTGCTAGTGGACTTCAACAAGCGCCAGCAGTATGGTTGGCAAGGCGCGGATGCAAAGAGCCGACGCTCCCCCTTTGAGGCCGATGATCTCCCCGCCAAGTGGAGAGCGTTCGGCTGGGACGTGCAAGAGATCGATGGCCATGACTTCCGGCAGATAGTCGATGGGTTGGCGCTGGCAAGGAATCGACTTGGGAGCGGCCTTCCCATTTGCATTGTGGCCCACACAGTCAAGGGCAAGGGCGTCTCCTTCATGGAGACGGACTTCTCGTGGCACGCCAGGGTTCCGAACCAAGACGAGTTGAGGGCTGCCCTGGAGGAGCTCGACATAGGAGGTAGGTCAGATGGTTGAGGTTTCTGCTCAGCGCGTAGTCTTTGGAGAAACCCTCTGTGAACTCGCCGAAGAGTTCCCAAACGTGTTATGCCTGGATGGAGATCTCGGCACCTCAACTCGAGCGGACATCTTCGCGGCCAGATATCCAGACAAGTTTCTGCAGATGGGAATTGCCGAGCAGAACATGGTTGGAGTCGCAGCAGGTCTTGCCACGATGGGGTTCGTGCCCTTCGTCAGCACGTTTGCCTGTTTCGCGGCGAAACGAGCCTTGGATCAAGTACGCGTGGTGGTAACTCAGCCGCGACTCAACGTGAAGATCACAGGGGCATATAGTGGCATCTTGACTGGCAAGACCGGCAAGACGCACCAGTCAGTTCAGGACCTGGCGATCTTCAGATCCATGCCCAACATGACGGTGCTGGCTCCGGCGGACGGAGCAGAGGTGCGCCAGATGATGCGGGCTATGGTAACGACTCCAGGCCCTTTCTATCTGCGCCTAACTCGGGATCCATGCCCAACAGTACTTGGCGATGGCTACCGCTTCGAGATCGGGAGGGCGGTTGTGCTCCTGGAAGGGACAGATGTGGCCATCATCAGCACCGGGGTGCAGACAGGACGTGCTCTGGAGGCGGCCGAGGGGATCTTGCGTAATGAGGGTATTGGGGTCTACCTGCTCCACGTGCCAACCCTGAAGCCGCTTGACTCGGACGCGATCCTCGAAGCAGCACGCAGAACGGGCCTGGTCATCACGGTAGAGGACCACAGTATTCTGGGAGGTCTCGGAGGGGCGGTCGCCGAGGTGCTGGGGGAGGGATTGCCGACGCCATTGAGAAGGATCGGACTCCGTGATGTCTTCGGGGAGTCAGGCCCGAACACACCACTGCTCGAGAAATACGGTCTGAGTCCCTCACACATCGCTGATGCGGTGCGCAGCGCTCTGACTTGCGCAGGAACTCATTGAGGTTTGCCTGAGTAGTGGGGTCGCAAAGGACCGCTGGATTACCCAATCGTCAGCTTTGTCGGCCGGATGAGCGTAGGAGCATGCTAGACCATCGTCTCCGCCCGTTGCGAGAAAGGAGAAACATCCCATGGCAGACGAATTCGAGTTACCGCCAATAGCGCAGATCGGGATAGTCGTACGTGATCTCAAGAGAGCGATGGACGCGTACTCAGAGTCCCTTGGAATAGGCCCATGGAATGTGCATACGGCTAGCGCACCACCATTGAATTGCACCTACAAGGGCGAGCCTGCGCATTATCGCGTGATGCTTGCCTTCGCACAGTTCGGATCCCTGAGTATAGAGCTTATCCAGTACCAGGAGGGAGACACCATACACCGAGATTTCTCTAGAGATCGGGGCGAGGGAGTTGAGCACCTGGGGGTTCACGTCTTGGACTTAGACGTGGCACTTGCCGATATGAGGGAGCGAGGCATCGGAGTCCTACAGCAGGCTGACGGTATGGGCGTCCGAAGGGACGGGCGCTACGCCTATCTCGATACTGAAAGTAGCCTTGGTACGGTATTGGAACTCATCCAGCCCGCATCCGAGGACTCGCCACCGGAGTACGTGCATCCGTGAGATAGGATCGGGGATCGGGCAGGAGAGTGGCCAAGAGTGGCCCACGAAGAAAAGAATACCCGCTCCTGTGCGCAAGGCAACGTCCTTGGGTAATTCAGTCCTTCGGTTCCATCCAGAGATGGACTACCGAGTGGGAGACTGCTGGGCTCCCAGCCTTGAGCCGAGTACTCTCCCAGAGCATTGCTGGCAGTGAATGAAGAATGTACATCTTGACAAACGGCATTTCTACCTACTACGAGCGCTCCGGCGCGGGGCTGCCAGTTGTGCTGGTTCATGCTCTAGGCGGTTCGGTAGGCTCTTGGGGCTCAATTGCGGGGGAACTGTCTCAACACCACGACGTCATCATGTATGACTGGCGAGGGCACGGTCGCACGGAGAAGGCGATGGGAGAATACTCACTGCCTATCCTCGCAAAGGATCTCGCCGATCTCATCTCCGGCCTCGACGTTCGGACAAGCTGCGTTGTCGGTGTCGCTGTTGGCGCGATGATCGCGCTACAGACTGCGCTGGACCATCCAAAGATAGTGTCGTCGTTAGTGCTGGCAGAGGGATGCAGCAAGATGGACCCCTCAGGAGCTCAGTACACGAGCGAGCGAGCGGCTAAGGTGGAGCAGCAAGGCATGCGAGTGGCCGTGGGCATGACAATCGAAAGGGCCTTCGTGCCGGGCTTCGCCGAGAGCCATCCACATATAATGCGGGAGTTTCAGGGGGATTTCCTGGCCAATGACCCTCACAGTTACGCCAGCGCCTCGCGAGTCGTGGTTGGGCTGGACTTGGTGCATCGCCTCGGCGAGGTGACGTGCCCGACACTGCTGCTGGTGGGGGAGATGGACCGTCTCCTTCCACCGTCCGGATCGAGGCTTATCCAGAGCAATATACCCGGCTCGCGACTCGAGGTTCTTCCAGGGGTAGGCCACTTCAGCCTGATCGAGGCACCGGAGCTGTTTGCCGCGTGCCTACTGCGCTTTCTCGGGGATATCAAGGGGTAGTGCCTTGTGACATCGAGATAGAAAGGCAGACTTCTTGTGAGACTCGCTGCTTCGCGAGCAGACCAGCGTCGAAGCGATCGAAGCTTGAGCCTTCGTCGAAGTGGCCCAGTCAGTCCTGTGCGCACATGCTAGTGGAGAGATGGTCTGGGCGACCGTGCAGAGGCTTCAGAATAGGCGTGGGAGGCTCGGCGCTGCCGAAGTTGCGAAAGCGCGTCTTGAGATCACCATGACAAGAATCGGAATCAGCGGCGGCCAACTGCGTCACCTCAGCCTCGAAGTTGTCGTACGGAAGGCGGAAGAATTCGGAGCAGACGCCATTGAACTGCACTGGGGAATGAATGTCCACGACATGCAGGACGTTGAGAAGCTTAAGGGACTTCTTGAAGCCTCTGGCAAGACTGCAGACGTTCTGAACGCGGAACTCTTCTGGTCGCCAGGCGAGCTTCGGGCGCTGCCTGAGCTCAATGCCAAGTTCGACCGGTGCCTTGAGGCGGCGCGGCTGCTCGAGTCTCGTTTCATGCTCGTTTACTGTGCGTGCTCGCCCCGCAAAGAGCTTGACGATCCCGAGGCAGTTGCCGAGAGGCGGCGCTACCTCGATGCGGTGAGGCCATGCGCGGCGGCCTGTGCGGAGCACGGGATTACTCTTGTGGTCGAGAACTACTACAACACCTTTCTGCGGACGCCCAAAGCCACCCTTCGGCTGCTGCAGGAGGCGGAGCCCCTGGGCCTGCGGCTGGCCTTCGATCCCTCCAACTACTACAACTCTGGCGAGGAACCATTCCCCTTGGCTTTTCACCTGTTGAAGGACTACATCTCCGTCATTCACGTCAAGGACTCGGCTAGGGCCGAAAGCTCGATCTACAGGCCGGATGTCAAGGTCGTGCAGCGGGTGATTCCGGTTGTCTTCCTGCCATTGGGGAAGGGGGCAGTAAACTGGGATGGCATCTGCGACGAGCTGAATACTATTGGGTACAAAGGGCCGATGACTGTCGAGCCTAACACAGGCCTCGACCAACTCGAGACGACTCTCGCGGCCAACATCCGGTACTTGAGACACAGGGGGTTTGGCGAGCATGCCTGAAGCAGTGGTAAACGAGGTGTGCATTCATTACGATCTGAATGGCAAGGGCCATCCAGTGGTGCTACTTCATCCAGTGGGACTTGATCTGAGCTGTTGGGAATCACAAGTTGAGACCCTTTGCACAGAGTTCCAGGTTCTCGCAATCGACCTGCGGGGCCACGGCCGCTCTGAAGTGACTCCCCCTCCATACAGCCTAGGAATCTTCGCCGCCGATGTCCACGCGCTACTCCTCTTCCTTGGCTTGGCGCCTGCGCATGTGGTGGGGCTATCGTTGGGAGGGATGGTTGCGCAGGTGCTAGCGCTGGAATACCCGGAGGACGTGATGTCACTGGTCCTGTCCGACACGGCTAGCAGTCTGTCATCGGAGGGGCGGGCAGCCATGATCGCTCGTGGTAGAGCAGCTGCGCAAGGAGGCATGGAGTCAGTGGTTCCAGCGACCCTGGAGCGATGGTTCACCACAGGCTTCATGGGTTCGGAAGTCGTCGCTCGCTGCCGGCGCCGACTGCTGGCCGACAATGTCGTGGCCTGGGAAGCGACATGGCAAGCCATTTCCGAACTGAACACTGAGCCACGATTAGGGGAGATCGAGGTGCCGACGCTGGTAGTGCATGGCGAATTGGATGCTAGCAGCCCTGTCGAGCGCGCCAACCGGATGGCGGAAGCCATACGCAGAGGGCAGTTCCATTTAATGCCGGGCGCACCGCATATGGCTCCGCTGGAACGACCTGTACTCTTCAACCCCCCGGTCTTGGAGTTTCTGCGGGCAGCGCAAGATAGGTCTGCTAGCAGCAGGAAGAGCGAGCGCTAGGGGCCCTTGCGATTGCTATAGCACGCCGAACTGTAGTGCTGAGTGCTGGCTGTATCGGAGTTCGTGGATCAATCATCTCACACACAAGCGAGTCCTTGGTTCGCTTCAACGAGAAGGCAAAAGGGGGGACACCATGGAGGCAACTGAGCAGTCAGTCTTGCCCAAGACCAATACCGAGCACTCGGGCTGGGTCGTCGGAATTGTGAAGGTGACCGATATCCTTGACAAGATGGTGGAGTCTACCGCCGTTGTTCTCACCTTGGCTTTTGCTGTCGTCATGCTAGTTGGGGTCTTCTGCCGATATGTGCTGAACAACTCCCTGGCGTGGTCTGACGAGCTGGCCCTCATCATCTTCGCCTGGGCCGTCTTCTTGTCCATTGCCACAGGCTACCTACACGATAAGCACGTGAACCTGGACGTCGCTATCCGGAATCTGCCTGAGAAGACCTATGCGAAGATACACGTGTTGGCGGAAGGCATAGCCGGAGGCTACCTCATGTGCCTAACACTGTCCGGAATAGAGGCGATGGATATGGCTAGCCGGGCCTACACCGACGCTCTCCGATGGCCTCTCACGGTCCCCTATATGTCCATCCCCGTTGCCAGCGTGCTGATGATACTCTTCTGGGCAAGACGGATGGCTACTCAGAAGTCGAAGCGAGAGTCGGCCATTATCACGCTGATCGCTTCAGCCATCTTCGTATCCGTCTTCTTCGTCCTGGGCCAATCAGTCAGAATTGAAGGCTCTACTCGAGCTGTCGCCATCATCGTCTCGCTTTTCGGCCCCATGCTGATCGGAGTGCCGGTGGCCCTTTGTCTAGGCACAATGGCCACCTTCTACGTGGCGATCTTCGGCAACATCCCCTTTAGCACGGGCGCGATGCAAATCTTCAACGGCATCAACGTGCTAGCCTTAATGGCGATCCCACTGCTCATTCTCTCGGGCAGGCTGATGCACGCTGCGGGCATCGCCCAGTTGATCGTGGACTTCGCACAGGTGCTGGTAGGTCGGTTGCGGGGTGGCCTAGGAGCTGCTAATGTGCTGGCCAGCTTCCTCTTTGGAGACATCTCCGGCTCGGCCGTTTCGGACACCGCGGCCATTGGCTCGCTGATGATCCCTCAGATGAAGAAGAGGGGATATCGGGCAGACTTCTGTGCGGCCCTGCAGGGGACGGCGGGCACGCTGGGAATGTTGGCACCCTTGTCAGTAACAGTGCTGCTGTATGCAACTTCCGTGGACACGTCGATCAGTCGCCTAGCAGCGGCGACGATCCTTCCAGCCATCATGTTGGCAGCCAGCTTCATGCTAGTCACCCTCTGGCACGCGCGCAGGTACAACTATCCTAGAGAGCACGTGCCGACCAGAGAGTTCGTACCACGCACACTGAAAGCTGTCCCCGGGATGTTTGCGCTTGTGGTGGTGCTGGGAGGTATCATCGGCGGTGTCTTCACCCCTGCCGAGACCGGCTGCGTCCTATTGGCCTACGTGCTGCTGCTAGGGATAGTCCTGTACAGGGTGGTCAGCCCGAAGACGCTGTACGCCTCCGTCGTGGAGGCGAACTACATCACTGGAATGACTCTCTTCATGGCCGCAACCTCTGCCTTCGTCGCGTTCATGCTTGCGACCGACCTAGTTTCTCTGAAGATGGTAGAGTTCACTGCGGGAATTAGCACCAACAAGTACGCGGTCATCTTCCTGGTGAGCACGGTCTTCATTATCCTCGGGATGATCCTGGAGGCCCCGGCCTTGATCTTCGGCTTCCTGCCCTCCTTCGTTCCGCTCCTGGTCGCGGCCAAGATCGATATGATTCACTGGGGCGTACTTTTCGCCGTGAATATGGGTCTAGGGCAGATCATCCCGCCGGTCGCCATGAATCTTTTCATAGCAACGGAACTCGCAGGCGTCAGGTACACCCAAGCCGTAAAGTCCACCATACCGTTTATCATCATCATGTTCATCGACATAGTGATCATGGCCGTGTTCCCGCAGATTCCGTTGCAGATACCTCATGTGCTCTTCGGCTATCCAGTCAATTAGGCATAGATGCCAGCTTTGTACTCAAGATGGAGTTCAGAAGAAGACACGGAAGGTCGAACCCATAACAAAGACCAGAGGCAGGGGTGGAATTGAACAGGCAAAGAGAGACGAGAAACAGCTTCTTATAGTGACCCCCGAAAACTGGACAGGGTAATTTGTTAGGATGGCTGTGCCGAGGAGTAGTAGGAGGGACGGTCGAGGTGGGGCAGTACAAGCGGCACAGCGCGGAGTTCAAGGCCAAGGTGGCAGTGGAGGCGATCAAGGGGCAGCGGACACTGAACGAGATCGCCGGTGAGCATGGGGTCCATCCCGGGCAGATAGTCCAGTGGAAGAAGCAGGTGCTGGAGGAGTTGCCGGGGCTGTTCGCCTCCAAGAGATCGAGGGAGGCAAAGGCTGAGGAGGAACTGAAGGCGAATCTGTACCAGCAGATTGGCTAGCTCAAGGTGGAGCTGGACTGGCTGAAAAAAACTACGGTGGCAAATCTGGCTGGAGGGTGGCGCGGCTCTTGCCGGGTCTAAGGTGAATAAGCTCCACGAGGGAGAGACCTATGGCAAGAAAGCAACGCCGCCCTGAGCCCACTGATCACTTGGCCCTGGAACCGGCTCATACCCGGTGCTGGGTCTGCAGCAGCACCTCGTGGGCTGATTACCACAACACTCGAACCGTCGCTACCCTCGACGGGCTGCACCACCTCACTCTGAAGATCCGTCGCTGTACCAACCCTGAGTGCCAGTTGTACCATCGGCCCTACCGTCCGGAGGAAGAAGGGGCCTGGGCTCTGCCCCACGGAGAATTCGGCCTCGATGTCATCGCTCTGGTTGGTACCTTGCGCTACGCCGAGCATCGCAGTGTTCCGGAGATCCATCAGGAACTGCGCGGGCGTGGACTCCCCATCGCTGAGCGCACCGTCACCAATCTGCTGTGCCGGTACGAGGAACTGGTGGCCTTACACCTTGCCGACCACACCCACCTGCGAGAGCACCTCACGGAGCAGGGTCGTGTGATCCTGGCCATCGATGGGCTGCAACCGGATGTGGGCCACGAGGTGCTTTGGATCCTTCGGGACTGCCTCTCCGGCGAGGTACTCCTCGCTCGGAGTCTCTTGAGTGCCACGGAAGCGGATCTCGCCGGTCTGCTGACCGAGGTCAAGGCCGCTTCGCCCGTGTCGATCCAAGCTGTTATCTCGGACGGTCAGCAGTCGATCCGCAACGCCGTGCGAGCAGTCTTGCCGGAGGTGCCCCACCAGTTGTGTCACTTCCATTATCTCCGCGAGGCGGCGCAGCCCATTTACGAGGCGGATCGTCATGCCAAGAAGGAATTGAAGAAACTGGTGCGAGGGATCCGACCCATCGAGCGCAAGCTCGAAGCCCGCAAGGACCCCGAGGCGGGAGCGATCCGGGACTACTGCCTTGCCGTCCGGAGCGCCCTCACCGACGACGGTCGGCCACCCCTTGCCGTCTCCGGTCTGAAGCTGCACGACCGCCTCCAAGCTATTCAATCCTCCATCGAACGGGTGGCAAAAAGGGGGGGTCTTCGGCAGAACTGAGGAGCCTCCACGCCCAACTAACGCGCGGGCTCACGGCGACCGCCCCCCTCTGGCCCGATATTCGCACTGCCTACGCCTGGGTGCACCGTGCAGCCCACCTGCTCGACAATAAAGAACAGCACGATGCCGCCACGGTGCGGCACGACTACACTCAACTACTGCTCGACATGGTCCAGCACCAAGCAGATGCCGGTTCCCTGTCTCCCGCCGTCACTCATTTCCTCAAGGTCACAGATAGCTACGAGGCCGGACTGTTTCACTGCTATGAGGTGCCCAACCTCCCGTGCACGAACAACGACCTTGAGCACTACTTCGGCTCTGCTCGACGCCAAGAGCGGCGGGCGACAGGAAGGAAAGGCGCCTCGCCTGGACTGGTGGTACGCGGTTCCGTCCGTGTGATCGCTTCCGTGGTCACCGAACTGACTCCCTTCACCGTGGCAGATATCCGACCGCAACAAACCGATCAGTGGCGAGAGCTGCGTCGCACCCTCGACTATCGGCACGAGGCCCGCCGCGCCCAACTCCGTTTCCGGCGGGACCCAACGGCCTACCTCACCCGGATCGAGGAACGGCTACTCCAGTTAGGTTTGCCACCGTAGTTTTTTTGAGCCAGTCCAGCTCCACCTTGAGCTGGCCGATCTGCTGGTAGAGGCTCGCCTTCAATTCCTCCTCACTCTTCGCCTCCCTAATCCTCTTGGAGGCGAACAGCCCCGGCAACTCCTCCAGCACCTGCTTCTTCCACTGGATGATCTGCCCTGGATGCACCCCGTACTCACCGGCGATCTCGTTCAGTGTCCGCTGCCCCTTGATCGCCTCCACTGCCACCTTGGCCTTGAACTCCGCGCTGTGCCGCTTGTACTGCCCCACCTCGACCGTCCCTCCTACTACTCCTCGGCACAGCCATCCTAACAAATTACCCTGTCCAGTTTTCGGGGTACACTATAGTTCCTAGCCCTGAGTTGCCCAGGCCTGGACGAACTCCAGGAACAGCCGCGTGCCGAAGCCCGTCGGGCCGCGCGGGATGTATGCCTTGGGCAGGTAGGGCTGGTCCGTGTCCACCCAGGCCGTACCGGCGATGTCCAGGTGGGCCCAGCGCGCCTCCCCGACGAACTTGGAGAGGAACAGTCCGCCGACAGGGGCGGAGCCGTACCGGCCGCCCGAGTTCATGATGTCGGCGACGTCGCTCTTCACCTGCTCCCAGAGGTAGTCCTCCCAGATGGGCAGCTCCCACAGCCTCTCGCCGACCCGGTCGCCTGCCTCTATCAGCCGCCGGACCAGGGTCTCGTCGTTGCCCATCACGCCGGCCCCTCCGGTCCCGAGGGCGACCACAACGCCTCCCGTCAGGGTGGCTATGTCCACCACGGGGTCGGCACCCTGCTTCACGGCGTAGGACAGGGCATCCGCCAGCACCAGCCGCCCCTCGGCGTCGGTGTTCACAACCTCGATGGTCTTGCCGTTGGAGGCTCTCACGATGTCGCCGGGTCTGTAGGAATGCGAGCTGGGGAGGTTCTCGGCAGCCCCTATCACCCCCAGGACGTTGGCCTTCAGCTTCAGCTCGGCGATGCCCTGCATGGCGCCCAACACGGCACAGGCTCCGGCCTTGTCGTACTTCATCTGCTCCATGTGCTGTGCGGGCTTGATGGAGATCCCGCCGCTGTCGAAGGTGATCCCCTTGCCTACCAGGCCGAGCCATCTCTGACTGCTGAGGTCACCCTGGTACCTGATGGCGACGAGCCTGGGTGGGTGGTCACTACCCTGACCCACGGCCAGGATTGCCCCCATACCATGCGCCTCCATCTCCTCGGGCCCGAGAACCTGGCAGTCCAATCCGTACCGAGCGGCCAGTTCGCGCGCACGCTCGGCCAGGTACTCTGGGTCCACAAGGTTCGGCGGGCCCGCGGCCAACTCCCTCGCGGCGATGGTGGCCTCCGCGTACGCATTGCCTTTTGTGATGGCCCTTTCGATCTCCGCGGTCTTGCCAGCGTCCCTTTCCACGAAGACCATCCGGACCACCTCGGTCTCGTCCTCCGGTGCCTTGTACTGTCTGTAGCTGTAGTTGGCCAGGAGGGTCCCCTCGACGGTGGCCTGCGCGCCCGCGTCCACTCCGAGCGCCCCGATCCCGCCTCCGTGGACGATGGTGTGGTACTCCTTGACCCGTAGCTCCTGGGCCTTCTTCAGGGCGCTGCCCGAGGCCCTGCGCACGGCCTCCAGGCTGAACTGTTCCCTGGGGCCGAGTCCGACCACGGCTACTCTCTGGGCGGGGAGTTTCCCCAGGGTGTGGATGACGGAGACCTCTTCCAGTTTGCCCCGGATCTCACCCTCGGCAATCAGTTGGGAGAGGAGGCCGCCGAGAGCGCTATCGACGGCACCGGTGGCGCCGCCAGGACTCGTCACCCCCTCGAAGAGGTTCACCACCAGCAACGGGGTCTGAATCTCGGTAACCGAGCCTTGTTGCACCAGGATATCCATGCAGCAACCCCCTGTGAGCGGTCAGCTGGTCAGCAGTCAGCAATCAGCATTCAGCGATCAGCAACTATACATCACCTACATTATAGACAGTCGTAAGACCGGTTGTCGTCTGCCCGTTCCCGTAGTGCAGGGCCCTGTGCCCTGCAGTCCAGTTGATTTGCCCTGCGCAGTTGCCCATGGGACTGGGTGCGGGCGGAGCAGGTGGTTACGCGCATGTACGCCAACGAGTGGCAGGGCACAGGGCCCTGCACTACGGGGCAAGAACCGGCCTCGGCCCTGAAGGGCCGGGCTAACCGCCATGGCCCGGCCGTTATGAACCTTAACAAATAAAGNNGGGAGGGCGAGCCTCCTGGCGAGCCACCTGTTGGAGTCTGTCGCCTGCTCCCCCTACTGGACGGCTCAGCAGGAGCTTCGCCCTCCCGGGCAGGAGCTTCGCCCTCCTCGGGCTACTGTCAGGTTTATTTGTTAGCGACCATTACGGCCGAGGCATCACACAAGGCCGCGAAAAGCCTTTGTAGTGTAGGTGATTGCTACCTGAAGTAGGGGAGCACGTAGCGAGCGAGGCAGACGTAGTCCAGCAGGGCGAGGGAGGCCACGGAGAGGGTTAGCAGCAGCCTGGCGTGGACGGGGGCCAGGAGCTCCCGGAGGCCAAGGATGAAGAGGAGGGTGATGGGGAGCAGGGCGGGATAGAGGTAGCGGCCCTGGGCCTGGATGAAGGAGAGGTTGTACAGCCCCACCTGGCCGAGCACGGCCAGAAGGGCAAGCGCCATCAGCGCCAGGGATGCCTTCTGCTGGGGGCTGAGGAAACCCTTGGAGAGCACGACCCTGACGGAAAAGAGGGCGAGGCCGAACGCCGCGAGGCTCGACACCAGCATCAGGACGAAGTAGAGTCGCTCGTCGAGCAGGATCCCCATCCAGCCGAACTGTCCCCAGAAGCTCTTGAAGAGGGTGGTGGCCAGGTAGGAGAGGGTCGCGCCGTCCAGCCGCTCGAACCGGGGCTGCCCCACCACCACCTGGTCGTGGCGCTGCCAGCCAAAGATGTCAGTGGGGCCATACAGCATGCCGTTTCGGACGAACCACCAACCGGCGATGACCAGGGCGATGACCAGGGCGATGCCTACCAGCTTGAGTCGGCTGGAGACAGCCTGGTTCTTGGCCCCCTTCCCTGGAGGGGCGAAGAGCGCGGCCGCCAGCGCCAGGGGCAGCAGCAGGTAGAGGGTCATCTTCGTCAGGAGGGCGGCACCGATCAGCAGCCCAAGCAGGATGGCCTGCCTCCGCCCGAAGCCGCGGTTGGTGACCCAGAGCATCGTGAGGATCAGCAGCGTGGCCACGCACTCCGCGAGGGCGTCGTTGCTGATGCTGCCCGCGACGGCGCTGCGCATCGGCAGGAAGGCGACGAAGCCGGCCACTCCGAGCTGAAGCGACCGGTCCTGGGGGAAGAGGGTGCGCACGCCGAAGAAGGCCAGCAGGACGGTGATTCCAGAGAGGACTACAGAGAAGAGTCGCAGCGCCCCCACCTGCTCCTGCAGGGGAAAACGGCCGGTGGCGTTGAGGATCGGCGATGCCAGCAGGTAGTAGAGGGGCGGCTGGTGGCTCTCGTAGGCGATGGAGTCCACCGGCTCGGATGGGGGGAACTTGGCCGTCTTCAACCGCTCCAGCAGCTGGGCATCCCAGTCTCCGGGCTTCAGCTCCGGTAGCTGCCCCGTGGTGGCGATGTGGCGGATGTAGTTGAAGTGGGCGGGCTCGTCCGGGTTGTTCCAGGGGGGCACTCCCAGGGCATAGCCGGAGGCAAAGGCCACCCCTGCCGCCACGATGACCCAGAGGATCAAGATGGTGGCGAGGTTATCGCGGGTATTGCTGGAGGCGCGAAGCTTCGTCATGAAGTTCTCTAGAGGGATAGTGGCGGCATTGCCGCCACTATCCCTCTTCGACCTCTAGCTTGGTGAAGAGCGGGCTTGGCTCGGGCAGCTTCTGGCCGTGGGGAGGTGTCGATGGCCTCCAGCCGTGGCTCAGCAGGTCGTCCGTGTACCCCATCAGCCCGTGCAGCTTCTCGGCGGAGTGGGGCAGGTAGGGGTAGGTGAGGATCTTCAGGGAGTCCACCAGCCGGAGGCACTCGTACATCGTCTCGGCCATCGCCTTCGGATCCTGCTTCCGCTGCTTCCAGGGGGCCTTCTCCTCGAAGTAGCGGTTGCCGAACTGGGCCAGGTTCATCACCTCCTTCAAGGAGTCCTTGAAGTGGCACGCGGCCAGCATGTCTCCGACGGTATCGAAGCTCTCCTGGATGCGCGCGATCATCCGCTCGTCGCCCTGGTAGTCCGGGTCCAGCTCGGGAACCCGGCTGTCCAGGTAGCGCTGGGAGAAGGAGAGCGCCCGGTGGACCAGGTTGCCGTAGGTGGCGACCAGTTCGTCGTTGTTCCGCCGGATGAACTCAGACAGGGAGAAGTCGGTGTCTCGGGCCTCCGGCATGTTGATGGTCAGCACGTAGCGGATGGGGTCCGGATCGTACTGAGCCAGCATGTCGGGCAGCCAGGCCGCCCAGTTGCGGCTGGTGGAGAACTGCCGGCCCTCCAGGTTCAGGTACTCGTTGGCGGGGACGTCGTAGGGCAGGTTGAGCCCTCCGTAGCCCATCAGCATGGCGGGCCAGATGATGGAGTGGAAGGGGATGTTATCCTTGCCCACGAAGTAGTAGGACTTGCAGGGTCCCTGCCACCACTCTCGCCACTTCTCCGGCTCGCCCTGCAGCTTGGACCACTCGATGCTGGCGGAGAGGTAGCCGATGACGGCGTCGAACCAGACGTAGATCCGCTTGTCGTCGTAGCCCTCCAGCGGGATCGGCACGCCCCACTCTATGTCGCGGGTGATGGGCCGGTCCTTGAGTCCCTCCTGCAGCATGTTCAAGGTGAAGTTGTAGACGTTGGGCCGCCAGTAGGTCTTTGGCTTGACCCACTCCAGCAGCTTCTCGTTCAGCGCCGTCAGCTTCAGGAAGAAGTGCTCAGTGGTCCTGAACTCGGGCGGGGTCTGGTCGAACTTGCAGCGTGGGCTTATCAGGTCGGTGGGGTCCAGCGGCTTGCCGCAGTTGTCGCACTGGTCGCCCCGGGCCTCGGCATACTGGCAGTAGGGGCAGGTGCCCTCCACGTAGCGGTCCGGCAGGAAGCGCTTCTCCGTTGGGCAGTAGGGGGAGAGCATCTCCGTCTTGTAGACGTAGCCGTTCTCCTTCAGCTTCAGGAACATATCCTGGACGACGGCGTAGTGGTTGGGCGTGGTGGTCCGTGTGAACAGGTCGTAGCTGATGCCGATGGCCTCTAAGTTCTCCGCGAACTGCTGATGGTAGAAGTCCACGATGTCCTTGGGGGACCTGCCCTCGCGCTCGGCCCGCACGGTTATGGGCGTGCCGTGCTCATCGGAGCCGGAGACCATCAGCACCTGATTGCCCTTCAGTCGATGGTAGCGGGCGAAGATATCCGGAGGCAGCAACGCTCCGGCAAGGTGTCCCAGGTGCAGAGGGCCGTTGGCGTAGGGCCAGGCGACGCCGATCAGTATGTGTTCGCTCATAGTAGTATCACCCCTCGAATCCCCTCTCCCCGTGGGAGAGGGTTAGGGTGAGGGGAAGCTTCGGTTGTCTCCCAAGTAGCCCCTCACCCCGACCCTCTCCCTAAGGGAGAGGGGACAACATGTTCCTTATCTCACGCTCGCGGCGCTTCCCTTAGAATCCGGTAGCCGGTCGTACAGGCCGTTGCGGTCGTGGCTCCGGACCTGCAGGACGTCGTTGATCATCCGCAGGGTGTCCTTGATCGGGTCCACCCGGCTGCTGGGCGAGTAGTACCAGTTGATGGGGACCTCGGTGATGGGCATGCCCAGCTTGCGGGCGATGTACAGCACCTCCACGTCGAAGCCGAAGCCGTCGATCACCTGCCGCCCAAAGATCTCCTGGGTGGCCTCCCAGGTGAACGCCTTGAAGCCGCACTGGGTGTCCTGCAGGCCCGGCATGGCCAGCACCCTGACCAGCAGGTTGAAGACCCGGCCCATCAGGTGCCGGTGCCAGGGCTCGTCGATGCGCCTGGCCCCCTTCACCTCTCGGGAGCCGATTGCTACCTGGTAGCCCTTCTCCAGCGTCCTGGAGAACTTGACGACCTCCTCCACCGGCATGGAGAAGTCGGCATCGCAGAACATGACGTACTGCCCCTTCGCGGCCAGCATCCCCTTGCGCACCGCGTGGCCCTTGCCCCGGTGGGGCTCCTTCAGCAGGCGCAGTTCGGGGAAGCCGGCCATCGCCTCCTCGACCACGGCGACCGTGCCGTCCTGGCTGCCGTCGTCCACCACGATCACCTCGTAGTGGGGCGGTTCGTTCTCTAGAAAAGCCTTCAGCTTCACCAGGGTGGCGGGCAGCCTGCCCTGCTCGTTGTAGGCCGGCACGACCAGCGACATGAAGGGGCGATTCATCACGACCTCTCGTTGGAGAGTTGGGGCTCGCGCAGCAGTGACAGCAGATAGCTATCGGGCACGCATCGCTCCTTCTGGATCGCGCGCCGCCGGCCGAGCCTTCGGGGTATTCCCAGCAGTCCCGCTACCTGGCCCCGCAGGCGGGCGCGAGCAGCCTTCTCCCGAAAATGCCCTATAGAGTTTACCGCAAAACCCGCCTGACTCCTAACGATTGCCGGCCAATAGCGCCGGAGGAGCGTGTCCGGCAGGTTCTGGATGGCCACCCACACCAGATTGCGCCCGCAGTAGTAGCTGGCCGTCTCCCCGCCCCCCGTGGCGCTCAGCCGGTGGTAGACCCGAGCCTCCGGCAGGTAGAGGCAGCCGTGCCCCCGCAGCTGGGCGCGCAGGCTGAGATCCACGTCCTCACAGTACATGAAGAGCGACTCGTCGAACAGCCCGACCTCTTCAAGGAGGCCGCGCCTCCACCCCGAGGCGGCGCCACAGGCCGATAGGACAGGCTCCTCCCGGTCGAACTGCCCCTCGTCCCGCTGCCACACCCCCCGGTTGCCGGGCACGCCGTCCAGGCAGTAGAAGTCGCCGGCGGAGTGGATCGTGTCTCGCCGGTCGAACAGCAGGATCTTGCAGGCGAAGAAGCCCGCCTCCGGGTGCTCCGCGGCCCCTCGGGCCAGCTCGGCCAGCCAGTCCGGGTCGGCCTCGGCGTCGTTGTTCAGCAGGGCTACCAGGTCGCCGGTGGAGCGGCGGATGCCCTCGTTGCAGGCGACGGCGAAGCCGTAGTTCTTGCCAAGAGGTTCCCACCGGAATTCCGGATAGCCCTCCGCTACCAACCGGTCCGAGCCGTCGGTCGAGCCGTTGTCCACCACCAGCACCTCGAAGTGCCGGTAGCTCTGGGCGCGCAGCGACTCCAGGCAGCCCGCGAGGTAGCGGGCCCCGTTCCAGTTGGGGATGACGACCGATATGGAGGGCGTGGGGTCAGGCAAGGTAAGGGTGTCCGTGCAGGGTGTAAATGGCCAAGCCGGCTGACTGCATCGATGCAGCGTGGGATTCAGCAATACCAACGACCCAGACGCCGAGAGGTTGCACGCGAGAGGCTTGGGGATGGCCTGGGCCGCGCCCTGCCAGCCCTGGGTGGGGCGGCGGGAGCGGGGTAAGTATAGGGAGTGGGGAGAAAGGGGGTCAAGGTGGAGGGCGCCCCTAAATGGTAAGTGTCTTGCCGCGTCTGGTTTGCTCCCACCCCTCCAGTCGATGGAAGGCTGATCGGGGTCTCGGGAGACGGGCATCGTCGAGAGCTTGGGGGAAGCGCTGCACCGCATCTCACTGGTGGTATCCATCTGCTGCAGCTGCCTTCCCGTCCGGTTTACTCCCAATCCGTAGCCCGACGAGGCATCCCGGCAAGCGTCGAAGTAGGTGGGGCGAGCGGGCTTAGAGCCTATCCGGATAACTGGTAAACTATGGAGTATGAGCGAACACACAACAGCGGAGCGCGAGCGTGCTCGTACTCCAAACAACAAGACGACGACAGGCTTTCGCATCTCCGACGAGCTGTGGGAGCTGCTGGAGCCACTACTACCGGTACACGTGAACACCCATCGTTTTGGTGGCGGACGCCCTCGGGTGTCTGATCGACAGTGCGCGGATGCCCTGTTCTACGTATTGCGCACTGGTTGCCAGTGGGCGGCGCTGAACCAGACCGATCTGTGCGCCAAGTCCACGGCGCATGACCGCTTTGCCGAATGGGTGACGGATGGAGTGTTCTTGAGGCTTTGGCAAGCCGGCATCGAGCAGTTCGATGAACTAGAAGGGATCGATTGGTCCTGGTTGAGCATGGACGGGGCGATGACGAAAGCGCCCCTCGGGGGGGAAAAGGACGGGGCCGAACCCCACCGACAGGGGTAAGGACGGCGTCAAGCGCAGCCTGCTCACCGAGGGACACGGGGTGCCGATCGGCTTGGCCATCGACGGCGCCAACCGCCACGACATGAAGCTGGTGCGGGCAACGATTGAGAGTATTGTGGCACAGCGGCCACAACCTACGGAGGAGCGGCCGCAGGGCATGTGCCTGGACAAGGGCTACGACTTCAATGAGGTGAGAGCAATCCTGGGCGAGTTTGGCTTCACCGCCCACATCCGGGCGCGAGGCGAGGAAGCCAGAGAGATTGCGCGAGAGGCGGGCAAGAGGGCGCGCAGGTGGGTGGTGGAGCGCAGCCACAGCTGGCTCAATCGCTTCCGCCGCATCCTGGTCCGTTGGGAGAAGAAACCCGAACACTACCTTGCCTTCCTCCATTTCGCCTGCGCCTTGATCGCCTTCCGGGCGGCCGGGTTATTCGGATAGGCTCTTAGTGTCTAACGGATCAAGTTGA
>DIXP01000002.1 GCA_002436065.1 Chloroflexi bacterium UBA6077 | reverse complement strand
GGGAGGGGGCCGGGGGGTGGGGTCCCCCCTCCCCCCCATTATGCTATCATTGCCCAAACAGCGCAGAGGCCATCCAAAGTGTCCATCACCACCATCTTCTTCGACCTCTACCAGACCGTCGCCTACCTCCATCCCGAGCGCGAACTCCGCCAGCAGCTCGTCCTCAAGGAATTCGGCTTCGACACAGAGCTCAACGCCGTTCGCCGCGCCTATCTCGCAGCCGACCTCGACTACACCCTGGTCGGACTGGAAACCCCTCTCTACCTTATGAGTCGCGAACAGCGCCACCCCATATACATCCGCTTCCAGCAGCAGTTGATGCGCTCCCTCGGCCTCGATGACTCCGCTCCCCTGGCCGAACAGCTCTACCAGCGCTACTGGGAGCTGGAGCGTAAGCTGCGGCTCTACCCCGACGTCGTCCCAGCCCTCACCCGGCTCAGGGAGATGGGCTACCGCATCGGCCTGATCACCAACGTCACCGACGACCCCTCGAAGGACGTCGAGCGAATCGGCCTTATGGAACACCTCGACGCCCTCATAGCCTCCTGCGTCGAGCGGTGCGACAAGCCCAACCCACGGATCTTCCAGGCCGCGCTGGAGAGGCTCGGCGCCGCTCCCGCCGAAGCCGTACACGTCGGCGACCAACTGCTCGCCGACGCCCAGGGCGCAACCAGAGTCGGCATCCAGGGCATACTCCTGGACCGCTACGACCTTCAGGCAGGGGACTGGGACCTCCGCGTCCGGAGCCTGCTCGAACTGCCCGCGCTGCTGCGAAATGGAGCTACGCCATGACCTACCTAGTCGACTACCACCTCCACACCGCCCGTTGCGGCCACGCCACAGGAACGATGGAAGAGTACGTGGAGCACGCCATCTCCCTCGGCCTCTCCGAGATCGGCTTCTCCGACCACATATACAGCTACTTCCTACCAAAGGAGGAGCGCGACCCCTCCCTCGCCATGGCCGAGGAGGAATTCCCTCTGTACGTGGAGAGCGTCCTCCATCTCCGGCAGCGCTACCCACAGATCCCCATCCGCCTCGGCCTCGAGGCCGACTACGTCCCCGGACACGAGGAGTCCCTTCGTCGTATCCTCGATCCCTACCCTTGGGACTACGTCTACGGCTCGGTGCACGTCATCGGCGACTGGGTCTTCGACCACCCCGACTACATCCACCGCTACGCCGACTGGGACATAGACGACCTCTACCGCCACTACTTCGGTCTGATCGAGGGCGCCGCGGCCAGCGACCTGTTCGACATCGTCGGCCACCTGGACGTAATAAAGAAGTTCGGCTTCCGGCCGAAGCGTGACCCTGGCGCCCTCTACACCGAGGTGGCCGCGTCCCTTCGCGATGCCGGCATCTGCATAGAGGTCAGCACCGCCGGCCTCCGCAAGCCGGTTGGGGAGCTCTACCCCGGCCCCCAACTCCTCGCGGAGTGCGCCCGCCACGGGGTACCCGCCACCCTCGGCTCCGACGCCCACCAGCCCACCGAGGTCGGCTCCGATTTCGACCGATCCCTCGAAGCGCTGCGTTCCGCCGGTTACCGCGAGATAACCCGCTTCGAGCGCCGAAAACCCATTCCCGTCCCTATACGTTAGTACACCGCCTGAGCCACTACATCGCGATGCATCATATTCACTGTTCCGAACCCCCAACCCCCTTGCACCGCAAGCTTCAACATGTATAATGGCGGCGACGCGCCACCCGTAACACCGGGAGGTTAATATGCAGAAGAGCAGCCTGAATCGCAGACGCCCTCAGAGTTCCCGCACCCAGATCTTCTCCGGACGCGGCTCGGTCCAGGTGTTGGTGGGAGCCCTGGCCATCGCAGCCATCGTCCTCGCCCTAACCACCTTCCGTTCGGGCGATTCCCCTCAGGAAGCCCGCACTACAGCCCCGGCTGCCAAGGCTACCATCGTCGAAGCCGGCCTTGCCCCAGCCCCCGCACCGACGGCGGTAAAGTCCAACCCCACCCCCTCGGCGACCTCCGCACCAACCCAGGCATCCAACGAGCGTATCCACACCGTGGCCTCGGGGGACACCCTCTCCACTATCGCCAAGCAGTACTACGGCGACGCCTCCAAATGGACCAAGGTGTTCGAGGCCAACCGCGACCAACTGCCCGACGCCAACAGCCTCAAACTAGGCCAGAAACTCAAAATCCCGGAGTAGTCCCGCCACCCAACGGGCGAAGACACCTCCCACCGTACCGGAACTGGCACCCGGCCGGCTACGGTCGTCTTCTCATGCCCTGCCACTGTCGCACCCTTTGCATCTCCGCCCCACGAGCTCCCTCCCTAAAACCGCACCCTACCTACCCTGCCACCAACCTCCCTCGGCCCGTCTCCCATGACAAGCGACCCGGACCCATCCGCTGCACCACCTACCATCCATTAACAAATCCTCAGATTGGCTACGCCTGTATTGTAATCGTCTAGCAACCCCCACCTGCTTTACTAATGTCACAACAGACGGGCCGAGTTGCGTCAGGGCTTGCCGCCAAAACATTCTAGCCAGGCTAGGAGATTGTCCTTGGGTTACGACCGGTTCCATACCTCAACTTCAGATGCAAGGCCTCCAGGCAAGCAGAGGAAACCAAAAGGCTGGCGGCGGGCAGCATGTGGAAGCTCGCTTGTCCTGCCGATACTTCTGACGGCCCTGCTAATCACCATAATCGCCCTCTCGCCGCGTCACGCCCAGTCCCTCACGCTCACCCCACCCCCGACCGAGACGGCTACTGCTGCATCCACGCCGAAGACGGCTTCAGCCGCCGCCATCCCGGTGGCCTCCGTGTCAACACCCACGGCCACCCTGGTGGTTACTCCCATCCCAACCGCCCTGCTGTCTGCCGCCGCGCCGACAGCTAGCGCCACATCGACGTCTCCCGCGACAGCCACGGCCACGGACGCCGGCACCCCAACCACCAGCAGCACGACGGCCACACCCACAGCCACCGGCACCCCAACCAGCAGCACGGTGCCCACGCCCCCGGCCACCCAGACCCCAGGCACCACCAGCACGGCCACGTCGAGCCCCACCAACACGGCAACTACCACCCCCACCGCCACCACTACCGGCACCACCACCGCTACCGCCACCGGCACCACCACCGCTACCCCAACTATCACCCCCACTCCGCTGCCGGTCCCCAACGACGACGTCGGCTCCGCGACCCTCATCGGCGCCTTTCCGTTCACTGTCACTCAGGACACCACCCTGGCGACGCTGGCCTCGGACGACCCTGACATGGGCGCCGGCGCCGGCCGCAACAGCAAGACCGTCTGGTACCGCTTCGTGGCCCCCGCCTCCGGCTCGATCCGAGCGGACACCCACGCGAGTGACTACGATACCGTCCTGGCTGCCTGGACCGGCTCTCGAGGCCAACTCGCCCTGGCAGCCAGCAACGACGACCTCTATCCGTCCCAACAATCGGAGGTCGCCTTCAACGTCCAGTCCGGCGCCACCTACTACCTGGAGATAGCGGGGTATGGTGACGGCGCCGCGGGCGGCCATCTCAACCTCAACGTGCGGCACAGCACGGGGTCTGCCCCAACCGCCACCAGCACCCCTGAACCCTACCCGACCTGGGAACCCGCGGAGACCCTGACTCCCACCCCTACGAGGGTCGTGGGACCGCCACCTCCAAATGACGACATTGCCTCTGCCGTGGAGATCACCACCCTGCCCTTCACAGCCAGCGTCGATACGACCGGCGCAACCTCCGTGACAGACGACCCCAACATGGGCGTCGGCCAGGGTGCTAACTCCTTCACTGTGTGGTACCGCTTCACTGCCACGACGGCAGGAGCCCTGCAGGTGCACACCCAGGGCAGCGACTACGACACCGTACTCGCCGTCTTTGCGGGTTCCCCCGGCAGCCTCACCCTGGTCGCCAACAACGACGACGCATCCCCAGCCGTAATCCAGGCTGAGGTGGCATTCCAGGCCCAGGCAGGGGTTACCTACTACATCGAGGTCGCCCAGTACGGCTCCTACGGTGGCGGGCAGCTTTATCTGGAGGTGGTCTCCTGGGGCGGGCCGCTGTCGCCTGCCACTCTGGTCACTCCCTCACCCGCCGGCACGACGACTCCGCAACTGCCGGGCGCCGCCTCCCCAGTCATTCCCACCATCACCCCGCGCGCCGTCCAGCCTCCCAGGGACGATCGCTACTTCTCCCAGACCGGCTTTCGCATCGATGACGATCGCTTCTGGGACTACTTCCAGAAGAGGGGCAACGTGAGGGCCTTCGGATACCCGATTTCCTGGGATTTTCCCCTCCTCGGGTTCAAAGTCCAGCTATTCCAGCGAGCGATCCTCCAACTCATGCCCAATGGAACAGTGGTCACAATGAACCTGTTGGACGAGGGGATGATGCCCTACTCCAGGGTCAACGGCAGCAGCTTCCCTATGCCCGAGAGAGAGTTCATCGCGAACGCTCCCTCCCCTAAGGATCAGCAGTTCGACGTCAATGCGATAGCCTTCGTCACGGCCAACGTCCCCGACCGCTGGGATGAGATGGATGTGAACTTCCTCAAAGCCTTCCTCTCCACGGTCACCTACGAGGACGCCTTCCCCGAGGGCAAGGAGGACCGGGCACTCGTGCCACTGCTCAACCTGGAACTCTGGGGCCTCCCTACCAGCAAGCCTGCCTACGATCCCAACAACCGCAACTTCGTGTACCAACGATTCCAGCGCGGCATCCTCCACTATGACTCCACCACCGGCACCACCCAGGGGCTGCTGCTGGCTGACCACCTCAAGGCGATCGTCACCGGGCTGAGCTTACCGCCCGACCTGGAGACCCAGGCAACGGGCAGTCGCTTCTACCGGCAGTTCGACCCGACCAAGCCCGGCCACCTTGCCCGCCCCACAGAACTACCCGGCACCAACCTTACAGATGCTTTCAAAGGAGGAGGCTGACCCACAACAGGCGGGCTACGCATCCCGTTCCCGGAACGATCGCAGCCAAACCCACACCTGCCCGATCCATCCACCGCGTCCACCTCGTCCATCTAATCCACGAAATCGGCAGAAACCCTTGACAACTACCATCTGGCACCCTATGCTCCTCATAGCATACGGTGTATGCTCCACCATACGCTTTCAGGCCCCGACAACCCTGTGGAGACCCATCGGTCACGAGGAAAGAAGGACCTGGTTGATGTCAGACTCTCCCGCCAACGCCACTGGGTCCACCAATGGACGGTCTACGCTCGTCCCATCAGTGGATCGTGCAATATGCATCCTCAACATCCTCAACAAGGACGCCACCGAGCGCGGCGTGTCGGAGATCGCCCGCACCCTCGGTGCCCATAAAGGCACCATCCGCGAAATCCTCCTCACACTCGAGCACCACGGCCTCGTGCAGCGTAACGAGGACACCAAAAAGTACAAACTCGGCCGCGCGATGCTCAAGTATGGTCGTGCCGCCCTTCAGGCCTACGATCTTCGCCAGGTGGCCCGCCCCGTCATGTCCAGGCTCACGGAACTCACCGGCACCACCGTCCTGCTGACCATCCTCGATGGCGACTCGACGGTCGCCATCGAGGCCGCCATCCCAGACGTCGATTTCCGCCTCTCTGTACCCATTGGCCGCCGGTTGCCGGCCACCACAGGATCCGTTGGCAAACTGCTGCTCGCCCACATCACCAACGAGGAACTGGGCAGGGTCCTAGCTCGCACGCCGCTGTTTCCATTCACTGATAGGACGATCGTGGATGAGACAGCCTTCAAACTGGAGCTTGGCAAGATTAGGCAGATGGGATACGCCATCGATAATCAGGAGCACAAGAATGGCATGAGTGCTGTCTCGGCCCCGATCGTCGATTCGCATGGTAGGGTCGTTGCCGCACTCACTGCCATCGGTCTCGGCCTGTCAGATGAGAAGTTAGCGGGAATCGTCAAGCCAACTGTGAAGGCAGCACGTCAGATCTCGTTGGAGGTGGGCTCGTACACGTAGTTGCGAGCCTGAGACCACTTCTTTACCGCCGTTTTCGACCCAAGCGGTCATAGCCATTCAGGCTCTATCCAGATTGTCCATTCTGGTGTGCGGTGGTAGTCATGATCGTGTTGTTCCTCCCAAGGCATCCTGGCAGCGCGCCACTCTGCCGGAGTCCATGCCCGCTCGCGTTGCGCCCTGCGTCCAGTTGCCCTAGCCCGCCCCGTTACCCACCGGGCCGGGCGCTGGTAGAGCAGGTGGTCATGGACGGGTACGCCAACGGGTGGCAGGGCAGAGCGCCCTGCACTACGAACTCGGTCCCCAGCCCGATAGGGCTTCGTCTTCTTAGCCCGATCACTTCAGTGTCGGGCGACGGGACATGGAGAAGCTGCTAGGCATTTGGTGGACTCACCAAAGCAGAATGTGAGAGGAGAATGACATGCCGGACCAGCCAATCACGGAAACCGGATACAAGATGGTACTGGACAAGGACGTCTACATTCCCATGCGCGACGGGGTACGCCTGGCCGCCGACGTCTACCGTCCCGACGCCCCGGGGAAGTTCCCGGCCCTACTCGCCATCTCCACCTATGGCAAGGAGACGCAAATCTTGCCGTTGCCTTCCGTGCCGGACAAAGGGACTGCCCCCTGGGATGGCAACGTCGAGGCCGGGGATAGCCCCTACATAGTGAGTCGCGGGTACGTCCACATCGTCGCGGACTGCAGGGGCACCGGCTATTCAGAGGGGGAGAGCCTCGGCGTCAGCGGAAGGGGATCTGGCTGGGCCGAAGACGCCCCGCCGGATGAGTATGACCTCATCGAGTGGATCGCCCAGCAACCCTGGTGCGACGGCAACGTCGGCATGATCGGCATATCCCAGTTCGCCGCTGCCATGACCCGCGCGGCCATGCAGCAGCCGCCTCACCTGAAGGCCATTGCCCCCCTCGAACTCCACATAGACCTCTACCGGGATTCCTGCTACCACGGCGGCGTGCACTGCGGCTTCGGGCACGAGGTCTATCAGGGCGGCGGCCAGTTCACCAGCGGTTGGGCACCACGCAACGTCGTCTCGGAGATGATGACGAAGCGGCCCAAGGATGAGTTCGAGCGCGCGCTGGACCGGGCGCTGAACGACCGCGATTACCAGTCCTACACGGTCCTGTTTCACCTGCTCAAGTACCCCTACAAGAACCCCAGCCACTTCGACGCGATGCTCAATCCGGAGGATGGGCCCTTCTACTGGGAGAAGTCGGCCTACACCAAGCTGCACAAGATCAAGGTCCCCGTCTTCGCCGGCAACCTATGGGGAACCACCTCCTTCACCAGGGGGGCCATCGACCTGTATCAGGGGATAGACGTCCCCAAGAAGCTCATCATGATGCCCCACGAGGTCTTCGATCCCCGGCCATGGCGGTCGTTCCACGAAGAAATCCTTCGCTGGTACGACTACTGGCTCAAGGGGATAGACACCGGAATCATGGAGGAGCCGCCCGTCAAGCTGTGGGTGACGGGAGCCAACGCCTGGCGGGAGGAACAGGAGTGGCCGCTGCCGACGACCCAGTGGACCAAGTACTACCTGCGCTCCTGGGAGGGACTGTCGCCCGAGCCCGAGCAGCACAGTGATGAGCCGGACTGCTACCTCCAGCAGCCCCTATTCGTGTCCTTCAAGAGGGACTCGGTCAAGTACCTCACACCGCCCCTCTCCAAAGATCTGACCGCGATTGGACCAATGGCGCTTCACATGTACGCCGCCATCGATCAGGACGACACCAACTGGCAGGTGCGCCTGTTCGACGTCGACGCGCAGGGTGAAAACCCGCACTACCTGACTCAGGGATGGTTCAAGGCGTCTCACCGCCGCCTGGACGAGGTCAAGTCGAAGCCGGGCGAGCCATTCCATCCCCACATGAACCCGGAACCCGTAGTCCCGGGCGAGGTCTACGAGTACGCGATCGGCCTCGCACCCATGGCCCATGTCTTCAAGGCGGGCCATCGCATCCAGCTGGAGATCCTGAGCATGGACTCCATCAGGGATCCCGGGCAGCACCATGGGGTCTTCCACCTGCCCATCAGCCGAACGACGCTGCACAAGGTCTATCGGGACGGCAAGCACCCATCGCATCTCATGATGCCCGTGATCCCCTGAGCGGCCCTATCCTGTCATCCCGAGCCTGCATCCTGTCATCCTGAGCGCAGCGAAGGATCTCCTGTTCCAGGTAGACGCCTCTTGCTACGTCTGGCATGGCAGCATCCGGCAAACCTAATCTGGCGTACTACAAGGGGCTCAGCCGATTGTCACCATGCGTGTGTATATTAATGGAGGAGTTCCAGTGAGTCAGAACGCGCAGTCCACCCCGGCGGGTCTTCTCGCTCGCGTCGAAACGATGCCTCTGTCACGTTGGCACTGGACGATCCTGGTCATCTGTGGTGTTGGCCTATTATTCGACAACCTGGACAGCGGAATCCTCAGTGCTGCCCTCCCGCTCCTGGCACAGGAGTGGAAACTCACGCCGCTCGATCTAGGCCTGATCTCCTCGGCTACCACGGTTGGGATGCTAGTGGGCGCCCTGGTGCTGGGTGTCCTCGCCGATCGCATCGGCAGACGAGCTCTGATGCAGATCAACATCCTGCTCTTCGCGGTCTTCACGGGGCTCAGCGCCCTGGCACAGGACTACAACCAACTCTGCATCGCGCGCTTCCTGGCCGGCCTCGGATTGGGCGGCCTCATCCCGGTGGACACCGCCTTCCTGAGCGAGTACGTCCCCTCGAAGTGGCGTGGGCGCTTCATGGCCTTCAACCAGGCGTTCCAGGGCCAAGGCATGACGCTCGCCTACGCCGTCGGCTTCCTCGTCACCGTGCCCTACGGCTGGCGGTGGGCCTTCGCCGTCGGGATCATACCTGCATTTCTGGTGTTCTTTATCCGCAGAGGGCTCCCGGAGTCGGTGCGCCATCTCATCCGTCAGGGTCGGCTCGACGAGGCCGAGAAGACGGTTCGCCACATCGAGAGCATAGTGCTGCGTAACAAGCAGCGCGAGGTCGCCCCGGACCCATCAAAGATAATGGTGTCCGCGGCCCCCGAGAAGATGTCCCTCGGCCTCCTCCTGCAGCCGGGGGTGCTGCGGGCGACCCTGGTGATCATGCTGGTATGGTTCGTCGCCTGGGCAACCATGTTGAACGTCTGGTTGCCACTACTCATGACGGGCGAACTGAACTTCCCGCTCACCCGCAGCCTGCAGTTCCTCACCATTGCCGCGGGCGTCAGCATCGTGGGATCGCTCTTCGCCGGACCCATCTGTGACCTGTGGGGCCGAAAGATCAGCCTCATCATCTCCATGGTGCTGATGGCCCTTACGCAGATAGGCATGTTCAGCTTCGCGCGGAACGAGACGACCTTCATGGCGCTGCTGATCGTCAACCAGATCGGCATCAACCTCGTATACGGCTCGCTCCACCCCTATGCCACCGAGCAGTTCCCCACAGCCGTCCGGGCCACGGGGATGGGCGTTGCGAGTTCCGTCGGGCGGCTCGGCGCCATAGTGGGCCCCGCCTACGTCGGCTGGGTCTACGGCACCTGGGGCATCATGCCGGTCGTGTACATCAACGCCCTCGTGATGGGACTCACCATCGTGGTAATTGCCATCTTCGGCCGCGAGACCAAGCAGCAGACCCTCGAACAGATCACTAATTCCCAGATGGGCGGTCCCACCGCCCCCGCGACCCCCGGAATCCTCCCCACCTCCTGACGACCGTCCCACACCGGAGGGGGGCTGCTAGACTGACTCGAGGCAGACAACGATCTCCTCAAGCTCCTGGCTAGCAGCCCCCAACCTCGTCACCCCTCATGTCATCCCGAGTCCCGGCTGTCATCCCGAGCCCCGGCTGTCCTGAGCTCCGCCTGTCATCCTGAGCACCCTACCCGCTGTCATCCTGAGCGATTAGCGAAGGATCTCCCGTCTCACGTAGCACCCTCCATCCCCTCGCCATGCATCGCCCCTTACCGCTCCCAAGGCCGGACGACCATCGGGAGCGGTAAGGGGCGCGAGCTGCGTCTTATCCTGCAAGTCGGTCAGTAGGTCCGGAAGCTCGCTCTCGCCTTCATCATGAAGAGCGCGCACATAGACATTAGTTCGAGCGGGTCAACCCTAGCCGCGAGATCAGTTGAGGCGAGCGATAGACACACGCTCGATGACCCTGGCACCCACGGCTTGCCTGCTCGCACTCCTCAAGGGATTCAGCTGCGCCGCTCGTCCCAGTGCCCTTCAATTCGAGAACCAGCCGAAAGACCGACTCCACATCGTCATCCCTCCCGGAAACCATTAACGCTACGCCCCCCTCGGCGCCGTCCACGCCACCCCTGCCGACTATCTGGCACTCGACTGGAGCAAGCAGCTTAGTAGCTTCCAGTTCGGTTACGATCTGCCCGAATATAGGCATCAGCCCCACCGACATGCCCATGGACAGGGTGACGTTCTTGCGCCCAGCCGCGCGAACTGCCTGGTCCACGGTTCCCGGTATCAGCTTCTCCAACCCGGCAGCTACGATTGTGGTTATGCCCTCAGCCATTACGCCGGTCATTACCTTGCCCGGATTGCCACCCAAAGGGGATCCCGCCATCATGGCCGCACCGCCATGGGCGTCAATGACATTGGCACCGATCACAAACACGTCATCTTCACCAAGGCTAGCTACCACTTCGGGCAGTTCTCCGTCTACATTACGCCAACGGCCTGCCTCGATTAGCATGGAGTGGGGAGCATCACAGATAGCCCGTGCAGTCTTGAGCCCGCGCGGGCTGATTCTCCCCGAGATTCGCATCGGCACCCCCACCAATTCCTCAGCGATCGCCGATACGGTCGTCCCACCCTTCAAGAGGATTCTCCCGCTCTGTTGTGCCCGAATCACCTCCGGCATCCGCGTTACAGCCTTCGCTATCAGCCGTTTGCCCTCAGCCACGGTTAAGGTGATCATCGCCTTCATGAATACAACCCCACACATATAGTCTGCATCTGCCAGGCATGGATGAGTTGAACAGCCGATTGCTCATCGGTAGAGCGCTGCTGGCACTCACCCAATAGTCCATCAGTCCGCACGAGCGCCCTTCTGCGGTGCGCAGCATACCACGTTCAATCGCTTTTGGCCGCGTAGCAGCCTGCCGATGCGGGAAAGCATTCAACGGCGAACCCCACCCTGACCGATTCACCGAGTCACCCACTGCCCATTTGCGGTGCTATAATGGGCACCCGAGATGCCCTCAAGTCCCCTCCCAGCCGTCATTCGTAGACCGGTCATCCTGCATCATGTAGACCGGTCATCCTGGCGCCATATTGAGAAGTGAGAGGTTGGCCATGTCTGGAGTTGACACACAAAGGTTAGTTCGACACTTTATCGACCTTGTACGGATCGATTCTCCCTCTTTTGAGGAAGGCCCGCTGGCCGCAACCCTCGAGCGAGAGCTAACGGACCTTGGCCTGGAGGTGCGCAACGACCGAAGCAGCCAGGGCAATGTGGGAAACATCGTTGCGGTGATGAGGGGTGACAGATCGGGAACTCCGATCTTCCTCGCCGCCCACATGGACACTGTGGAACCCGGCCGAGGCATCAAGCCCCAGATAGATGGCGGAGTCATCAGGAGCGACGGCTCCACCATACTCGCCGCCGACTGCAAGGCCAGCATCGCAGCGATCCTGGAGGCGCTACTGGTCGTCACCGAGGATGGGTTGCCGCATGGAAACGTCGAGGTGCTGCTAACCTACTGCGAGGAGAAGGGGCTGATGGGCGCGAAGGCCCTGGACTCGTCCCTGCTTGAGGCGCGCATGGGCTTCGTCATCGACAGCTCCAACAAACCCGGAAGCATAATCGTGGAAGCCCCGGCGCAGGATCGAATCGTGGCCACGTTTCACGGCAAGGCGGCCCATGCCGGGCTGGAGCCCGAGGATGGCATCAACGCGCTTGTTGCCGCCGCCGATGCTATCTATAACATGCCCCTTGGCCGCATCGATGAGGAGACGACGGCCAACATCGGATTGATAAAGGGCGGCTCCGCTAGAAACGTCGTCCCGGACAGGGTGGAAATAGAGGGCGAAGCGCGAAGCCGGAGCAACGAGAAGCTGGAGCGACAGACGGCTGCGATGGTGAACGCCATGGAGATAGCAGCCAAGCGGGCGGGTGCGCGTCTGGAACTGAACGTTCAACGGCAGTACGGTGCTTACAGGCTGGAAGAGTCATCCCCCGTGGTCCAGATGGCGTGCTTGGCAGCCAAGGACATAGGATTACAACCAACCTTGATGGCCACCGGTGGGGGCACCGACGCTAACATTCTCAACTCACGGGACATCCCCACGGCCGTACTCGGAACCGGCATGTCCCAGCCCCACAGTCTGGAAGAGCACATCGAGGTGGAGCATCTGGCCGAACTGGCTCGCTATTTGGTGGCACTGATCCAGAGGGCCGCCACAGCATAGTCACCGCCGTTCCGCAGACGATGAAGGGGCCGGGCAGCGCGCTGCCCGGCCCCTTCATCGTCTGCGGTCGATGGACTTACGCGAGCTCGCCTACCACCCGTGCAAGGGTCGAACGAGCCAGCACGACAGGCTTCCCTGTGAGCCGCTTCACCAGCTCCTTCATGCCCGGGGCCACCCGCCCCCTCCGACCCCCCTGCGCGATATCCCTTTGCAGCCGGCAGTGACACTTGGGTTCCTAGAGTCGATACCTTCAAGCCTCCCTCCAGTCCCGAGGTCGATGTGACGACTTGGCACTCATACACCAGGGCTTACCACGTCCTATTCCAGCATGGAAACCAGCTCCAGCTCGGAGTATACTCATGCTATTGCAACTGGTACAACTCATACAAGTGATGGCGGTGCGCATTCGCCCGGACACCCATAGCGGTGCTCCGCGCTGTCTATAAATAATCGAGCAAGTGCAGATCGCCGCGGCAACGGGCAGCCTCAAGCACGGCCTGCATCCATCGACGGTGCGCGCTCTGGCCTCGACGCTGAACGTCAACCTTGTCTCGCGAATACGATCCGCTCCCTATTCCCCGGCGCCACCACGAAAGCCGTCTCGTCTGGTGAACTGCGGCGCGCAGAACCCCGGGGTCGGTAGACCGGCATCTGCAGATGAGGGCAATGCAACGCAGAATATTCGCTCTACTCTTCCTGATTGCCCCGCTGGCTATTGTCTTCTGTTCACTGTTCGTCGGCAGGTACCCATTGTCCATGTCGCAGATCCTCGATGTCCTGGTGTTCAAGGTCAGCGGCATAGAGATATCCCCAATTCCGGATACGCACATAACCATTCTCTGGGATATTCGTTTGCCCAGGGCTCTCCTGGGCGCCCTCGTGGGCGCCAGCCTGGCGGCCAGCGGGACTGCTTTCTAGGGCTTGTTTCGGAATCCCCTGGTCAGTTCCAGCATCCTGGGGGTAAGCTCAGGAGCTGGTTTTGGCGCAGCCCTGGCTATCCTGCTCATGGCCAACTACTCCACCATCTACCTCTTCTCGTTCGCCTTCGGCCTGCTGGCAGTCTGCCTGGCATATCTGATCGGGACGGTCTACAGAACAACCCCCACCATCATGCTGGTGTTGGGCGGGGTTATCGTCTCCGCGATCTTCTCCTCCCTGCTATCGCTGCTGAAGTACCTGGCAGACCCCTACAATCAGCTGCCGGCCATCGTCTTCTGGTTGATGGGCAGCCTCGCTTCAGCCCGTTTTCAGGACCTGTTGTTCGCGGGCATACCCATGGTGGCAGGGTTGCTGGGCCTGACCGCCATGCGCTGGACGGTCAACGTCCTGTCCATGGGCGACGAGGAAGCCCGGACCCTGGGGATTGATATCAGGCTGCACAAGGGCCTTGTCATCTTCTTCGCCACGATGGCGGCTGCCGGCGCCGTCTGCGTCAGCGGTGTAATCGGGTGGGTAGGTCTCGTCATCCCGCATATCGGCCGAATGCTGGTAGGCAATGACAATCGAGCCCTCATTCCGGTAAGCATGTCCTTGGGCGCGTCTTTCCTGGTCCTTATCGATAGCCTTGCCAGGACTGTAACAGGGGCCGAATTGCCCCTGGGCATCCTTACATCGCTGATTGGAGCTCCATTCTTCGTGTATCTCCTGAAGAAGACAAAGGGCAAGGGCTGGTAGCGTGAAAGCTGTGGAAGTCGTCAACGCCAGCTTTGGCTATACGGACGCAAACGTTCTTGAGGACCTGCATCTGGAGGTCAACAAGGGCCAGCTATTCTGCCTGTTTGGTCCGAATGGCTGTGGTAAGTCCACCCTCCTGCAATGCCTGACCGGGGTCTTGCGGTTGAGAAGTGGGGAGGTTTATCTCCACGGCGAGAGGGTCAGCAAACTGAGGCCCGGCGAGATCGCACGGCATGTCTCCTACGTGCCGCAGATTCACGAAAGGTCCTTTCCCTATACCGTGCGGGAATTCGTGCTGATGGGCAGGACTCCCTACATCAGACTGTTCTCCGCACCCTCATCCGGGGACATGGCCGCATGTGAGGAGGCCATTCACACCGTGCGGATGCAGGAGTACCTCGATAGGCCGTACACCCAGCTGAGCGGAGGTGAACTGCAACTGGTGAGGATCGCCCGGGCCCTGGCGCAAGGATCACCCATCGTTCTCATGGACGAACCCACCAGTCACCTGGACTTCAAGAACGACCTGGCCGTTCTGGAGTTGATAGTCAGACTGGTCGGCGAAAAGGGGCTCACCATCTTGATTGCCACTCACTTCCCCAACCACGCCTTCTATTTTGAGAACAACGGCCTCCACGTTGCGGCGGGCTTGATGGTCAACCGCAAACTCGCGGCTGTGGGTTTGCCGTCTCAGGTACTGACCGAAGAGAACATGCGACAGGTCTTTCAGATCGACAGTAAGCTGATCAACTTCGATCTACCATCTGGCATGGCGTGCAACTACCTGATCCCGCTGCAAACTGCGGGCCGAAAGGCAGACAACATACTGTGAGAAGAAGCAGCGTTCTCAGGCAAACGGCCCTGATCCTGGTTGCCCTACTCTTGGCGTCTACTGTCGGGTGCAACTCCGCAGGAGAAGGCAAATCCTCCGCAACCCCACCCGGGCCAGCAGTATCGGTTACCGACAGCGTCGGCAGGACGGTGGAGGTGCCGGAAAGTGTCAAACGAATCGCCTGTCTGTATGCCTTCTCCGGCCACGCTGTGGCCATGCTTGGCAGGGGTGACAGTATCGTGGCAGTGGTACAGGGACTGAAGCGCGACATCCTACTGAATGAGATGGTGCCTGCGATTCAAGCCGCCCTGGTTCCCTTCGCCTCCGACAAGGTCAACATCGAAGAACTGATTAAGAGCCGGCCTGACCTGATCTTTCTTCAGCTTGACACCTACCAGGACGAGAGGGAGAGGGAGAAGATCGACAAGTTGAAAGTGCCCTACTTTGTAGTTGATTTCAACAGTATCGCCGACCAGGTGAATACGATCGAAATGATGGGCAAAGCCATAGGCAGATCGGAACAGGCCAAAAAGTATACTGCCTATTACCGGGACTCCCTCCAGCGGGTAGCGAAGGTTGTCGAGACGATTCCTCCGGAACAAAGGGTGAGGGTGTTTCACTCGATCAATGAAGCCACTCGCACCGATGCGCCCAACACCTTGCCTGCTGATTGGACGAAAGTGGCCGGTACGGTCAATGTCTCTGTAGGTGAGCAGCTAAGGTTTGCGAACAACAAGCACTATGCCGGCCTGGAACAGCTCTATCTCTGGGACCCAGATGCCATCCTGGTTAACGAGGATGCGGCCTACGACTACATCACATCCGATGCCAATTGGGCTTCCCTGCGGGCGGTGAAAGACCAGAAAGTGTACAAGATGCCCAACGGCATCTCCCGATGGGGCCACCAGGGCTCCCTCGAAACCCCCCTGGCCGTTCTCTGGACGGCCAAGACCCTGTACCCTGATCGCTTTCAGGACCTGGACATGAAGCAAGAGACGAGAGACTTCTACCAGACCTTTTTCGACTTTCCGTTGGATGGAGACGGCGTGGCCGGCGTCCTGGCCGGCATGGGGATGAGAGTGCCAAAGGGAAAGTAGCTGTCGGCGAAAGGTAGTGATAAGAGATGCGGGCGATTGTCTGTATTGATGACACTGACAGGGCGAATACCAAGCCGGGGACGGGCGGACTGGCCGCCCTGCTGAAGGGTCGGATCGAGGATCAGGGGTGGGGTCAGAGCGACATGATCGTGCGCCACCAACTCTTCGTTCACCCGGACATTCCCTACACCTCCCACAACAGCGCGATGTCTTTTGGTGTAGAGGTCGCAGATGAGGAGAACGTAGCCAGGATCGTCACCTTTGCCGGCAGCTTTCTAGCCAGGGAAAGCGCGGAAGGGTCCGACCCGGGCCTTTGCGTGGTCTGCCTGCACCGTTTGAAGGAGCCGCAAAGGCTGGTGGCATTTGGGCGGCGGGCCAAGGTAGAGGTACTGGCCAAGGAGCACGCCTACCAACTGGCAGAAGAGTCGGACATCCATCTCTCAGAACACGGTGGCACCGGACAAGGAGTGATCGGAGCCCTTGCGGGTGTCGGTCTGCGTTTGAGTGGCAATGACGGCCGGGTGCGCGGCAAGCATGCCATCACCGCGCCGGAGAACGCAGCTTCCGTCGAGGAGATCCTGCGGCAGACCCGCATCGATCTGGTTCAGACCCTGGACGGTGAGGTCCTGAATGGGCGGGCACTCGTGAAGCTGGGAGAGAAGGTCAAGAGCGTCTACCTGGACGGACGATCGGTACTGCTGGTGCGCAGGCCAGAAGACGGCACCGCAGCGGCTCAATGGGAAATATGCTCCATGGAATACCTGAAGAAGCACTACTAGTACTCCGACAAACTGGATTTGATAGGCGGCGAAGCCGCCGGCTGGGAGCGCGGGCGGCCCGCCCGCCCGTTCCGGTAGAGCAGGGTCTTGTCCCCTGCCGCCAGTACCATGGACGCGCAACGCATCACCTTCCCTGTGTCGGGGCACTAGTGCCCCGACACAGGGAAGGTGACATGTGTCATTCTGAGCGATAGCGAAGGATCTCCCGTTACAGGTAGACGCCTATAGCCATGCTGAACATGGGGATACCTATCATGATCACTGTGGCAGACCACTAATCGTGAGGAGGATTCAACACCGTGCGCAAGCTCATTCCTGTCTTGGTTTCCGCGTTACTTGTCCTTGCTCTGACGAGCTGCGGCGGGACCGCGAGCAGCAGTAACCCTACCTGGAAAATAGCGGTAGAAGGGTTAGGTCGAGAAGCCTCGATCACCAGCCTGGATCTGCAGAAGACCGGAACAGTAACGGTTAAGGTAGCCATGAAGGAAAAGGAGACCAAGGGTCCGGAAGAGGAATGGACCGGAGTGCCCCTGGCCAAGGTGCTGGAGTACCTGGGCGTAAGCCAGTACACCACCGTCAAGGTAGAATCCGCCGACGGGACCGGCAGGGAGTACACACCTGACCTGGTTGGCAGTAATGGGACCATATTGGGAATAGAAGTCAACGGCAAAGCATTGGATCGCGAGAAAGGCCCTGTCCAGCTGGTGGTTGACGGCAAAGGCAGCAACTGGTGGATTAAACAGGTGGCGAAGATCACGGTCATAAAGTAAGCGCAACAGCCCGGAGGCCAGAGCCGGGCACTCCACCGAAGTTCATCAACATGGATTGGCAGTGATCGCCAACGTGCGGGTCAATGGCCAGCATGAACCTGTGCTCGATCCGGTGACGGGTGGAAGCCGCACTCGGCGTGTCCATCCGTGGTTCCATCAGAGTATCTTGCTCGTGATCGGCAGCCGCGCACAGCTATCGTTCAGCCCGCCGCTCGCGCGCATCGACTCGAGCTTCAGCCGTCGACGGGCTGGGCTACCTTACCTGCTTCATGGCCTGGCGGCGGCTCTCGGCATATCTCGTGATCACTGTCTCGGCTTCCGGATAGGTCTGATACAGGTAATCCAGGAACACCTTGCCCGATGCGATCAGGATCCCGTTGCGAACATCCCCCACAGGGAAGTCCCGAGTGTTGTCCGTCACCAGGACGCCGGGTACCCCGGCGGCTATGGCCGTTTGCATGATCGGATGGTCATCCTCGTCCTCTAGCCAGGCGAGGTCCGTCCCTTCCGCCGCCTGGTAGTTCACGCTGGCGAGGACCCTGCTGAAGTCGTCGATGGCAGCGTTCACCCTGGATCTGGACCGGAGTAAACGCCTCTCCAGATCCTCCTGGATTGTCCGTTCCTCCTCGTTCTCCCGCGTGATTCCCAGCTCACGCCTTGCACGGCGCAGGACCATCTCGGTCCTGACCCGGCTGAACTCCGCGACGATCCAGCTGCTCCAATGGCCCCGGTAGTACCCAAGGCGAGCGGCGATGGCGAACTCCAGGCTCCTGGGGCCCACCAGAATGCTGGTGTCCAGCGTCACCCGCGCCAGAGTCATCAGAGGGCGCAGCGATGCCGGAAGGTGGCTCCCCTCCCCGCTACCGCTGTCTGCCACCGGCTGCCCTCCTCTCTGCCCCCATCTGGCGGCGGACTTTCCTGGTCATCTCGATGGACTCCTCCTCGGTGGGGGAGTCCTCCCGCCCCAATTGGGCGATCCCGCTTCCGAAGCCCAGCACGCTGTCCACGCTCTCCCGCGACACCCACCAACGATCCCCTACCTGCCGGCCAACCAGAGCGCTGCGGAGGATCCACGCCTTGACGGTCGGTATCGTTATGCCAAGCAGTTCCGCTGCCTGCCCGGTCGTGATCCAGCCCCGAGCAGGCCTGGCCAGCGCCACCAAAGCCTCCCGGAGGGCCCTGGCCTTGGTGATGCGTCCCTGGGACTCCATCTCTCGTTCCAGCTCCCCCAGTTCATCCAAGAGAGATGCACTCACACCAGCTTTCATTGTCGTCTTCTCCCCGATAGCCGGGACACCTCCCGGGAATTGCTTTCAGATTATAGCTTATAACTGAAAGCAATTGCAGTTCCCAGGCCAGAGGAACGCCGTTACTCCACCATCAGCCGCACCTTGTCGGGATCCTTGCCCTTCGCCAGGCCCGCCAGGAACCCCCTCGTACCGCTGCCTCATCTCGGCCAGCGTCGCCGGCGAACCGCCCACCACCAGCGCATCCTTCAGCGTCTCCACCTTGACCGCCACCTTCACCAACCCGGCCAGCGCGTCGTGCACCGCCTGCAGGAGCTGCTGATCCAGTTTGTCCGGCAGCTTGCCGCTGGCCAGAAACGCATCTATCAGCTTCTTCTCCTCCGGCTTCAGCAGCGCCAGATTCCCCTGCACGGTCGGATCTTCCAGGTTCGCCAGCAGCGTCTGCGTCCAATTCGCCTGGAGCGAGTCCAGTTCGCTCTCCAGGGCAGACAGCTGCGCAGCGGCGGAAGCGGCTGCCGGTTCCAGATGCAGCTCTGCCAGCCGGTTCCGGTAGTCGATCAACTGCTGCACCGGCATCAGCTAGCAGCGTCCTTCCCCAGAACAGCAGCCCATCCAGGAGATGCTGACGAGCCATCACCAGCTTCTCCACCTTCTCCGCTACCGTGGTCTGAAGCTGCTGCACGGGCGCAACATCCCGGATATCAAGTCCTCGCGATGAATCCGTTCATCGCTTTGCGACGACCTGGTGATTACGTTTAGCTTGTGATTCGACTCTTGGGTTCTGGATGGATAGCCGATTTGACCATTAGCGGGCGCATATCGCCAGCATACGTTCGTCAACTATGTGGCACCCTCCATGCAAATAGCCATGAGAAGATGTAGTATGTGTCCCGTCAAGTGTGTAAGTAGCTAGGTGATCCTCATCATCGTCGTAGTCGTAGTCGTAGTCGTAGTCGCTGGGGCTGTGGATATGTGGGCAGGTCCGCAGAGCTGTCCACATATCCACAGCCTGGTCTCTTAGCCGGCAGCCAGCAGTGTCGGCAGCATCTCCGTCTCTGTCTCCTCGTTGAGCTTCGCCAGCGACTCGGCACTCAGGTAGCGTCGGCTTACCTGCCACTCGTCGTGCTGCTCGGCCAGCACAGATCCCACTAACCGGATGACAGCCCCCTGGTTGGGAAAGATCCCCACCACATCCGTCCGCCGCTTGATCTCTCGGTTGAGACGCTCCAAGGGATTGTTGCTCCAGATCTGCCGCCAGTGCTCCCTCGGGAAGGCCAGGTAGGCCAGGACGTCGGCTTCGGCATCGTCGAGCAGGCGAGATAGACGTGGGTACCTGCCCCTGAAGCTGTCAGCCACCCGCCTCCACTGCTCGTGGGCGCTGGCCTCATCAGGCTGCACGAACACCGTCCTGATCGTTGCTGCTACCATCTGGGATGCTGCCTTGGGCACGAGGGCCAGGGCGTTCCTCATGAAGTGGACTCGGCACCTCTGCCAGGTCGCCCCTTGCAGCACCGCCGAGATCGCCCCCTTGAGCCCCTCGTGGGCGTCACTCACCCCCAGCTTCACCCCACTTAGCCCCCTCGCCACCAGTCCCCTCAGGAAGCCCGTCCAGAAGGCTCCATCCTCGCTGGGTCCAACATCCAGCCCCAGCACCTCCCTCTCGCCCGTGGCCCGCACCCCTATGGCGATCACCACCGCCATGGAGACCACCCGACATGCCTCCCTCACCTTCAGGTATGTGGCATCCAACCACACGTACGGGTAGCCCCCCTCCAAGCGCCTGTTCCTGAACCGCTCCACCTCGCCGTCCAGCCCCTGGCACAACCTCGACACCTGGCTCTTGCTGATCCCGTTCATCCCGAGCGCCTGGACCAAGTCGTCTACCCGCCGAGTAGACACCCCCTGGACGTAGGCCTCCTGCACCACCGCCACCAGAGCCCGCTCCGTCCTCTTCCTCGGGTCCAGCATCACTGGGTAGAAGCTCCCATCCCGCACCCTCGGTACCTTCAGCTCGACGGTCCCCACCCTCGTGTCCCAGGGCCGATCCCGATACCCGTTCCGCTGCCCCGTCCTCTCGGCTGTCCGCTCGTGCCGCTCAGCCCTTATGTGCTGGCTCACCTCCAGCTCCATCAGCGCCTGGCCCATCACCCTGACTCCCTCTCGTAGAAAGTCAGCGTCTCCCTCCATCTCGGCCTTGCGCAACAGCTCCAGTAATGCCATCCTGTACTCGTCGGCCATCGTGTGCTCCTCCTCTTCGGTGATCTCGTCAATCCCGATGAAGACCACACGGTGGCCGTCTCTGTCAACAGCCTCCTCTACTTACACACTCCAGGGGACTATACCAAGATGTATTCACAGAGCATCAAGACAGGCGGGCGCAGTAGCAACGCCTTTGGTCCAACGATTTGCCAGGATCATGCGGGACCGTTACGGGGCGGAACTCTATCTCCTCGAGTCGCGTGCCCGAGGTACTGCCCATGAAGACAGCGACTCCGACCTCGTGGCTGCCGCCTCGGAATCCTGTGACCAGCCAGACCTCTTCGGAGCCTTGGGCCGTCGGCACTTGCGGGCTGAGGCTGGAGGTTATGGAATAAGCTCCGACCTCCACTGCTGCACAACTGAGGAGTTCGCCCAGGAGTTGCAGTCCCTTGGATACATCGGAGAGGCATTCGAACAGGGCAAGCTACGCAGAGTACCGCTGGACATCCCCGACACGGCCTAGCCACGCCCGTCATCACCCGTCGACGCCCTTCCATGCCCTGGTCGGTAATGCACAGAGACATTGCGTCCTCCACGTGACAGCCCTCGTCCTTGCCCGCCTCGGCACACTACGTGACGCACGGCCATATCAGACAGGGCCGATAGAACGCGTCGACCGCTACCCCCAGGATGCACCCTGCGAAGCTGCAGGGGCGACAAAGGCCAAGCGGCCTGTTCCATCCACCGAATACTTGGCTGATCTGCCGCAACCGGTTGCCCAGCACTGCGACAATCAGTCCCAGACAACGAAGCCCCTTCGGACTTCGCCTCGAGCCCCATTGAGGCCTCGTCTTCTTAGCCTGACGGTTCTAACCCCTGGCTCCATCCCTCATCCCGCAACATCGCCCCTTGGGCACTCACCACCTTCGGGCGCTCTCCCCCACGCCTCACATCACCCCGCGGCCCCATGCCACCCTCAGGCCCACGCACTGTCTCACTGAAGGGCAACTACCCTCGTGCTGTCTCCCGCTGAAACCAACCTCGCTTGCCCAAACGTCCACCTCCTCAGCTTCCCCCCAGCCCACGCACAGCCTTCCCGCCTGCCGCCTCACATCGCACTCCCTCTCCCAACCACCACGCATCTGCCTGTTTGAGTAGGCCCAGTGGTGAGACTATACTAGTGGCATGGAAAGAGGAACCGGCTCCGATCAGCGCAGAGATGACTCACGCAAGCAGAAGCAGACGGTGATGAGCCGCAGCTTCATCGAGCAGGCGACGGGAGAGCTTCGAGTCGCGGAGATGTTGGTGCAGCCCGGTGGCTATCATGTCGCGGTTCGCCAGGCACGTCTTGCAGTCGAGCTTGCGCTGAAGGCACTGCTGTGGCGACACCAGGATCATGGCGAGCGGGGACACAACGTCGTCACTCTGCTGAACAAGGCTGAGACATGGGTGGGAGCAGCCCCTGGGATCGTGCGCGATAGCGTGCGCGATCTCCAAGCCACAGCGCAGATCACATCATATCCGGATGCCAGCGAGAACATACCACTCCATGAGTTCCAGGAAGCGGACGCCACGAAGTACGTTTCGGCTGCGCGTGAGGTCTTGACTTGGATAGACGAAGTAATCGTACTCGAATCGAAGCAATGATCGACCCTGTAGTGATGCGCTTCGCGGAACTGATGCGCGACCGATACGGCGCCGACATCTACATGTTCGGCTCGCGAAGCCGTGGTGACCACCACGTCGAGAGCGATTATGACCTTGTGGCGGTGTCTCCGGCGTTTGCTGGGCAAAGGCGCATGTACCGGGCGCTTGACCGCTTTGATCTCTGGGATGAGGCCGGCGGACGTCTGCTCAACCTGGATCTGCACTGCTACACTCCAGAGGAGTTCGTGCAGGAACTGGACTCGCTAGGCTATCTCGGCGAGGCGAACCAGCGCGGAGAACTCGTGAAGATACCTACCCCCGCGAAACACGCCGCCTAGCCCCCAAGCGGACCACTGCACACCGTATACTCGTCTCCCTGGTACTCGACCAAATCAACTTCAGCACCCTGCCATCCTGCCCCCACCCCACGCATTGCCTCCCCACCTCGGTCCAGCAATTGCACTCCTTCATCAGCAAGCCCCACTCGGGCGTCGAAGCGATGCACAACCGCCGGCTCGAAGGAGGACTCAGCACCATGCAGGGCAGCTACTTCTCCGTGAACGGCCTGGACATGTACTACGAGATCCACAGCACCGGCAAGCCGCTGGTGCTACTCCATGGCGGTCTCGGTACCATCGAAATGCTTGGCGACATCCTGCGGCTGCTCTCCCAAAGCCTGCAGGTCATCGGCGTCGACCTCCAGGCCCACGGACGCACAGCCGACATAGACCGGCCGCTGCGCTACGAGCTCATGGCAGACGATGTCGCGGCCCTGATCAAACATCTGCGTCTCGAGAAGGCGGATGTCATGGGCTACTCCCTCGGTGGCGGCGTCACGTTGCGGACCGCCATTCAGCATCCCGAGGTCGTGAGGAAGCTCGTGCTCGTCTCGATCCCCTTCCGGCACGACGGTCAGTATCCCGAGGTCCTGGCTGCGGAGCAGCAAGTCGGTGCCGATGCCGCAGAATTGATGAAGCAGAGTCCGAACTACCAGATCTATTCCAGGATCGCACCGAGGCCCGAGGATTGGCCGGTGCTGCTCGCCAAGGTCGGCGAGCTGATCCGGCGGGACTATGAATGGTCCACAGAGGTGGCGGCGATCCAGGCGCCCACCATGCTGGTCTATGGGGATGCCGACTCCGTCCGCCCCGCCCACATCGTCCAGTTCTACGAGCTGCTCGGCGGCGGCCGGCACGATCCCGGCTGGGATCGCTCCAGTATGCCCACCGCCCGCCTTGCCATCCTGCCCAACACCACCCACTACGACATCTCCACCAATCCCCTCCTGGCCTCCATTGTCCCGCCCTTCCTCGACGAGCCCATGCCACCATCGAAGTAACACCCTTCAAAATCGGTGTTCTCTCTCCGACCCAGCGCGTCAAGCTTTGCCGTATAATCAGTTTCCATACTGCATGCGAAAGATGTGAGGCGGAACGTTATGGACCGGTCAGACCTGCAGATCCTCGCTGCAGCGCGCGTTGCGGATGCGGAGTCTCTGATGAATGGCGGGCGTTGGGCTGCTGCGTACTACCTGCTCGGCTATGCAGTCGAGTGCGGACTGAAGGCGTGTGCTGCGAAGCAGTTCCATGAGCACGAGGCGCCTGACAGGACAATCGTGAACAATTTCTATACACACCAACTCGACAGACTCCTCGACATCTCCGGTGCAAAGGCCGTTCACCAGGCTCGAGCGGCTGGTGATCCGCAGTTCCAGGTAAACTGGAACGTCGTTCATGACTGGAACGAAAGCTCTCGTTACGATCATTCAACGACGGAAACAAAAGCGCGAGACATGCTCGCCGCTGTCACTGATCCGTCTTCAGGGGTGTTAACGTGGCTGAAAACGCAGTGGTGAAAGACCAGCTGACGGACGCGATGGTCCAGGCCGGTGCGGAACTAACGCGCAAGCTCGACGAAACCGGGATGCCCCCCGATGTCGCGTTGTGGCTGTTTGTGCCGGAAAGCAACGAGTGGCGCCTCCTGTTTGCCTCACCAGAGGTGGCTGTGCAAGGTCCCAGGAAGGTGTATGAGCGAATTCGCGTAGCGCTGGAAGCGTTGGGTGACATGGCTTCTACTGTTCCACTCTCCGTAATCAGTTTGCTGGAACCCAATGCGGAACTTGTCCAGCTTCTGAAAATGGCGATTCGCACCGGGCCCGGCGTCGGTCAGATTCGGTTCTCGAAGAATGTCATCAACGGTCACTTCATCGACGACGCGCTCATCTACCGGGTTGCCTGAAGGCTACAATCCAACAGGCCACCACAGCCGAAGCCGCAGAATGGTGCATCTGAACACGGGAGGTGGCACCGAGCCGGCGGTTGGTGCCCAGGCCCCTCCTGTCCAGCAGCTGCAATTCTTCATCCTTTGTTTGACACCAGACCGCCCCCCGATGCATCGCCGACTCCATCCTCGACTACGCCTCCATTGTCCCGCCCTTCCTCGACGAGCCCATGCCACCATCAAAGTGACTGATGCCCAAGGAGTAGTGGGCATCGCGGTTCTTCGTGCGGCTATCACTGGAGGTAGATAACCCTGTCCTCCCAATCCTCGCCACCCCTCTGCCTGACCAGCGTCAGCAGCGCACGTAGCAACGCGCCGATGTCCTTCGGGCGGAAAGAACGCGAGGAGACGAGAATGACCCCACCGTGGTGCTCCCCAGCCTCGGCGATCCGCTTGAGAAGCGGCGGGATCGTCTGGCAGTCGAAGGTGACCAGGACTCGGTCGTCCAGGTAGGCCGCCGGAAGCAGCTCCGCGTCGTCTGCGGTTAGGTAGTTGCCATCCTTCCACTCGGGGATGCCCAGAACGTCGACCCCGTGGGCGCGCAACTGCTTGGCCAGCCTCTTGGCGACGTGCTCATCAAGCAGAAGACGCATCGGCATCGACCACTTCGAGGTTGGGAATCAGCCGTTCTAGCTCCGCCACAGAGCATTCGCTGTCCCTGATAGCCGCTTCAATCTCGTCCGGAAACGCCTTTGAGTAGTTCAGCGCGGCCATCACCTGCACGGGAGGTATGGATAGGTGCGCAGCCGCTCGCGCCACATCCCCCTGATAGTCCTGGACGATCTGCACGACCTGCCAGATCTTCAACCTGCTTCCCCGCAGATATGCCTGTCGCCCGGCGGGTGAGTCCCGAAACTCGACGAAGGCGAACTCGCACTGGCGCAACATCTCGTCCAGCAGAATCTGCGCCGATTCCGTAGGAGTGCGACCCATTCGCCGCGCAACCCGCTGGAGCGACTCCATCGGACGGTCTTTCAGCCTGATGCTAATCACCTTGCTCACCTGCACACCCCCTTGAAGCCACCCGCGATTACATATCGCCTGTTGTAACTATTGTAAGCACCCTCCATACCATGCGCAAGCCGGCACATCATCGGTCCACGACTCGCTTCTAGGGCCGTCTCCCTCACCGGCACGGATGTTGCTGCCGGTCCATCGGAGATTTGCCGTGCAAGTCAAGATCGGGATCGATCTGGTGCACATAGCGCGGATGGCGGAGTTGGCGGAGAACGGTGCCTTCCTGGCCAGGACGTTCCAGCCCTCCGAGCTGCGAGACCTGCGGCCGGCAAGGCTGGCGGGCGTCTTCGCGGCCAAGGAGGCGCTGTTCAAGGCGCTGGGCGCCCCGCGCCGGTGGCTGGGGGTTGAGGTCGCGCATGGCGCCGACGGTAGGCCACTGCTGCGGATAGCGCCCGCATCGGCCCCTCCGGGGCTGCTGTCGCTGGACCTCTCCATCACCCACGAGGGGGAGTACGCCGTGGCGGCGGTGGTGGTGCTGCTGGCGGGAGAGCCTGTCGAGGCCGGCGATGACGCTCGCTGACCTCGTCGCCGGGTTGGGACGGTTGGGCAACAGGGAGCTGTTCCGACATCGGGGTGAGTTTCGCAGCCGCAGCTGGAGTTACCTGAGAGCAGAGACTGAGGCGAGGCGCTTTGCAGCCTTTCTTCAGGAGCAGGGCATCGGTCGCGGCGAACGTGTGATGCTCTGGGCGCCCAACAGCCCCGAGTGGGCGGCAGCGTTCTTTGGCTGCTTCCTGTCGGGGGCGGTGCCGGTGCCCATCGACCTTCGCTCACGCTCTCAGTTCCTCCAGGACGTTCAGCAGCAGACGGCGGCCCGCCTGCTCATCACCACCCGCTTCAAGCCGGCCCCTGAGCTGGGCATCCCGATCGTCCAGGTGGAAGAGTTCGACAGGGCACTCGGCGATGCGCGGCCTGATCGATTTCGGCCGGTCCCAATTGGAGAGGACGATCTCGCCGAGATCCTCTACACCTCGGGGACCACCGGCAATCCGAAAGGGGTGATGCTGACCCACCGGAACCTGCTCTCGGAGCTGGAGGCGTTCCAGCCGGTGGTGCCGGACGAACCCTACTACCGATTCCTCTCCGTGCTGCCCCTCAGCCACATCCTGGAGCAGATGGGTGGGCTCATGTTGCCGGTATCTCGGGGCGGATCGGTCGTTTACATCGGCGCGCTGCGTCCCTCGGTCCTGTTGCGGGCGCTGGAGGAGGAGCATCCCAACGCGATCATCGCGGTGCCCCGGCTGCTGGAGCTGCTGCGCGGCAGGACAATCCAGGAGGCGGAAAGGAACGCCCTTGGCCGTGCGCTCTTCGCCCGACTGATGGCGTTGGCGCCGGCCCTTCCCTTCTCCGCACGCAGGCGGCTGTTCTGGCCCGTGCACCGGCGGCTGGGCGGCCACCTCAAGTACGTTGTCTCGGGCGGGGCAGAGCTGGACCCCTCGCTGGAGCGCTTCTGGGATACCCTGGGGATGGTGGTGCTGCAGGGCTACGGACTCACGGAGACGGCGTCGGCCGTCACCTGCAACCGCGTCGATGCCCGCCGCGTAGGCTCGGTGGGGAGGCCGCTGGGCAACCAGGAGGTTCGGCTGGCGCCGGATGGGGAGATCCTCGTCAGAGGCCCGAACGTCACACCCGGCTACTACGCTTCTCCCGAGGCCACTGCCGAGTCTTTGGAAGATGGGTGGCTGAAGACCGGCGACATCGGCCGCTTCGACCAAGACGGATTCCTTTACATATTGGGACGCAAGAAAGAGATGATCGTCACCTCCGCGGGGGTCAACGTCTACCCGGACGACGTGGAAGAGGTGCTCGATCGGATCGCCGGGGTCCGGGCCAGCGCGGTGGTGCAGTGGCAGGGTGGGGTGCATGCGGTGTTGCTGTTGGAGGAGGGGGTCGACCCGCGAGCCGTTGTGAGGGATGCGAACGGCCGGCTCGACCCGACCCGGCAGATACTGGGGTACACAGTCTGGCCCGGGGGCGACTTCCCCCGTACTGCCACCATGAAGGTTCGCCGGGCGAGCGTCCTGGACTATCTGAGGCAGTCGGAGAGAGAGGCTCCCACCGTCCTGCCTGCGGAGGCGGCAGCGGTTTCCCCGCTGCGGCGGCTGGTCGCGGATGTCGCCCACCGCTCACCCTCGGAATTGGCCGGGGAGCAGCAGTTGGCGGTGGACCTGGGGCTCGGCTCCATCGATCAGGTGGAGCTCGTGTCCCGAATAGAGCAGGAGTTGGGGGTCGACCTTCCCGAAGAGGAGTTGACGCCTGAGACGACAGTCGCGGAGTTGGAGCAGCTCGTTGGGAGGGAACGGCAGCGCGCGGGGCTGGTTGCCCTCTCCGGGTGGTCGATTGCACCGGCGATGAGGGCGGTGAGAGGGGTGGTTCAGCTGCTGCTGCTGTGTCCCCTTCTCAGACGTGTGGTCTCCGTGGAGGTGAGGGGGCTGGAAAACCTTGTAGGGCTGTCCGGACCCCACCTGTTGGCGGCCAACCACACCAGCCTGATGGATGCCCCGGTGATCCTGATGACCCTGCCGCCTGACCTGCGTGCCCGGACCGCTGTGGCGATATGGGCGGAGTTCTTCGAGGTCCCGGATCGACCGTGGTGGTACAGGGCATGGAGGAGGGCGGCGTTCTACCTGGCCAACGTCGGCCTCGCCGTCCTCCCCATACCCCACTCTCGGATCGTTCGCCCGAGCATGAGCTGGGCGGGCAGGCTCGCGGACCTGGGGTGGAGCATGTTGGTCTTCCCCGAGGGGGCCGAGGAGCTGACGGAGGAGATCACCCCCTTCAAGGAGGGGGTGGGGGTGATGGCCTCGTGGCTTGACCTTCCGGTCGTCCCGGTGAGGGTGGAGGGTTTGATATCGGTGCTCCCCCACGGGAAGCTGTGGCCGCGGCCGGGTAGCGCCTCCGTGCGCTTCGGCCGCCCCCTCCGCTTTCCCTCGAACGCCTCCTATCTGGTGATCACGCGGCAGATCGAGGATGCGGTGAGGGCACTGTGATGGATGTCACTCACCTCGGCCGACTCGATCGCGGCGGCCTCGACGAAAACGAGGTTGGCGAACCCCAGCGTTCGCCAACCCGCAGTCCTCACCATCCCTTGTTTGACACCAAACCGCCCCATACGGTACGCTATACTTACAAGCTAATACTGAAGCTATCTAGAGTGGCGCGGCAACGCGTCCGGCAACCTGGCGGCGACCGCCAAGGTGCCCGTCCTCACCACGAGGAGATAGGCCCGAAAGGGAACCAAGGGTCGCGCACCCCCCCGATGCGCGGGGGTTTTTGTTGCGCCGCGCTGGATAGCTCCAAGAGAGAGAAAGGAGCCACAGCATGGTCACAACTGGAAGCTACATCTTCACATCCGAGTCCGTCTCCGAGGGACACCCCGACAAGGTCTGCGACTACATCGCCGACTCCATCCTCGACACCGCCCTCACCGCCGACCCCCGCAGCCACGTCGCCTGCGAGGTCATGGCCAAGAGCAACATCGTGGTCCTGGGCGGGGAGATCACATCCAACGCAATCCTCGACTACGCCTCCATCGCCTGCTCGACGATGACGAAGCCGACGTCCTGGTCTACCACCTGGAGCACGACTCTCCCGAACCTGAACGGCAATCCGTCAGCCTTCAGACCACTCACTGGGAAGCTGACCTGCCATGTCTCGGGTGGAGCCATTAGGCAAGCCCGCAAGTCGCCCAAGATTCTGGGAAGACGCGAAGCAAACAGTTAGGCACCCGCTCTGAGCATAGTGCTGAGAAGGTGAGAGAGCACCTCCTCTGAGTAGTCCGTCACTATGGCACTCTCCGACTCAATCTGATGGACAGTGTAGTTGCGGACTATGTACGATAGCAGCAGGCTTCTGGCAAAGCCTGAGACGGCATCCGATGGCGAGAGCGCCAAGGCTTTCTTCAGCCTGTCATCGACCGGAACCGTGGATTTACTCGTCTGCCCGACTGTTTTCTGGTCATTCTGGAAGGACTTCCACCATGGCTTAGAGCCATACAAGCCGGACATAGCACCGTACATCTCTGTGTTCATGTTGCCTGACACCAGCTTCAACTCGACCTCAAGGAGCGCCGACAGGCTCCTCAGGGCGCTGAACGCTTGCAGTCGGCTGTACTCGTTCGGAACTGACCTATTCTGAGCCGAGTGCTTCCAGGCTCCAACCGAGTACGACAGGAAGGCATAGGCGCGATTCCCGAGGAATCCACAAAGGCTCTCAACATCAACCATGGACAGGGATGAATCGGTCTTCTGGGCTTCAGCCAGGACAGTCTCCATTGCAGGCTCGGTGAAGTAAGTCCCGAGCAACCCAGTGACAGCGTAACTGTCATGGTGTGTGACACCATAGGTCTTCTCATCGTCCACGGCCGCCTTGGCTAGAAGGAAGACCGCCTCATCCATGTCTCCTTGTGCAGCTCTTGCGGCTGCGTTATTGGCATACATCGCCCCCGCGTGTCGCCAATTGCCCGTGGTCTCACGGTACTCAACCGTGAGTTCGGCCATCCTGTAGTAGAACTCGTCGGCCACGGTTACGAAACCACTGTTGAACAGCGCCCGCCCGATTTGATGTGCCCGCAGCATGAAGAGGTCCGCGATCTCGTCCTTCGCGGTCAGGTTAGGATCGTTGATGTCCTGCTCCAGCAGTTACAGCGCCTCACGCATCATGTCGCGAGCCGCCTGCTGTAAGACGATGAGCCGCTGGTAGTGCTCGCCCTGATCTGCTCCAACTCCCGCGCGAAGCTCATCCGAAGTCCTTCATCCACCTTCATCTCCTTTCCATGCGACCGTATTGGAGCTCCGTGCAGCGAAGCTAAAATGAGCGGGCACAAGATAGTCCTTCAGAACCCAGACTGCCGACATTCGGGCTACAGGTACGCTGCTCCCTTAGACAAGCCGGTCATCGACTCAGGAGCCCTCGCTGTGAAGCTTCATCCCTCAGGCTTCTCGCGGCCTGCCCTATCCGGCAGTCCCCTGGCCGCCTCTTCCAGCGCACTCTGCCGCCATCGTTCGCCTTCCGCTTCCAGTAGCGCTCGGCGGTGCACGGCAAAGAGCTCGTACTCCGCATCGGCCCGCGCGTCAGCCTCAGCCTTGCTCACGGCACCCCTGTCGGCAAGCACAGCCCGTTCGTTGAAGCGCAGAAACTCATTCAGCTTTGCGTCCCAGTCCTTCAAGAACACTTGCTTCCGGCGCCTCGCCTGGTCCTCCGCGAAGTCCAGCCACATCGTGACGATCCGATTCAACCCACTGATCTCGTCCTGGTTCAGGTAGTTCTTTGCCACCGTCACGTCGGCCTTGCGCACCACGTCGCCTTTCCACGTGTTCAAGCCCATGTTGGGCTTCGTGTGATCGGCTCGACCTGCTATGAGCTCCGGCGCCGTCCTGCCTGTGGCGGCGAAGTGCAGCCTGTTCTGGATAGTCTGGAAGAACTCGGTGGTCTCCTTCCTGGTCGCGTCGTAGTCGCCGGCCAGCGCGAAGATCTCCCTCACTCGCAGGTACATCCGCCTCTCGCTGGCTCGGATGTCCCTGATGCGCTCCAGCAGCTCGTCGAAGTAATCCGTCACCCCCCAGCCTTCGACCGGTGGGTTCTTCAGCCGCTGGTCGTCCATGGTGAAACCCTTGACCAGGTACTCCTTGAGCCGTTCCGTCGCCCAGCGGCGGAACTGCGTGCCGCGTTCCGAGCGCACCCTGTAGCCCACAGACAGGACGGCATCCAGGTTGTAGTGCTCTATCTCCCGAGCCACACTGCGCCGACCCTCGCTTCGAACTATCCGGAATCTCCGGATGGTTGCCCCAGGATCGAGTTCACCTTCAGCATAGATGTTTCGCAGGTGCTCATTCACCGTTCGTATGTCCTTCGAGAACAGTTCTGCGATAAGCGCCTGGCTCAGCCACAGCGACTCCTCCGCAAAGCGGCACTCCACCCGAGTCCGTCCATCCTCGGTCTGGTACAAGACAATCTCGCCCACAAGGGGCGTCGCTCTGTCCGGCATTGCCCGCTCCTTTCCTTACTACAGGCTTCTCACCTTCTCCAGACACCTTGAGATCCACCTTTCCCCCGATGAAGAACTCCGGAGAGAGGGCCTTGAGTTTGGCCGCGTCCTAGGCGACATGGTCGAGGGATCGTGTTTCGGAGTCGCTCGCTACTGGCCCCCGTATGGTTAGGCAGATGTCAGAGGTCACCCCAACTCTCACTGAGCGCTACCCTCAGAACCCGCAGCTTCACCATCCATGTAGCGATCAGCACAGCTAGGTCTGGACTCAGCGGAAGACATCGTCGAGCCTGTAGACAAGCTTCAGGGCTTCAGGCCAGCCCGCTTGGACGAACACGTCCAAGATGGCCAGTATCTCTTTGCGCCTGTCTTGGCTTTCGCAAAGAACGGCCACGTACTCAGACAGATACCTCTCGACCAGGCGTACCCCAAGACGGATCGCCATTCCATCGTACTGGTAGCCGAAAGCCAATGCCCCTCGGATCGTTATCGCGATGCGCTGGAGCACTGCACTCGGATCGGCTGGCATGAGGGTCTCTAGGGCCATGAGAAGATAGTGTGCAGTGTGCGGGGCGGCTCTCTCTGACAAGCAATCCAGCGTTGGGCCTAGTTCAGCCAGGAACCGCCTCTTTTCTTCGAGGGAGAGGGTACGGCCTCCCCTCTCACCGGGTGATCGGTCCTCTTCATTGAAGCCACCGGAGGCAAAGTAGAACTCAGTACCAATGGCGTCGATCAGCTTCAGGATGGCGCCTGCCTGGTCTTTGTCCGACTCGATCCTTGGCTCGGAGCCGTTCTGATGACGCTCCTCCAGTCTGTACAAAGCGCTGGTTGAGGATCTAGCCAACTCCTCCACTAGACTAACCGAGCGCTGTCGGACAGCATCTTCCTTTGGGTCTGGTGGGTCGGTTGGTCCAAGAGAGAGACACCATCGGAACCGATGGGCGAGATGCCCAAGTTCGACTGAGTACCTGTCTGGCTGCTTGATCATCTCGAATATGACTCGCCGACTCTCAGGCTCATCCTTCCAGACGTAGAGATCGGCTAGAAGGCTTAGGCAGAGACGCCGGGCCTCGCAGACTCCAGGACCATCCCCCAGCCGATCTAGAACGCCCTTGGTAAGGTCCACTACCCGATCGGCATGAAGATCGGCAAGTTTTGGGAGGGTTGTCCCGACAAGAGACTGCAAGACCCCTGCGCTCGTCTCCTCGTCCACCATGCTCTCGATGCAGCCCCACATGGTCTCGGGAGTTGTGTGGTAGAGAAGGGTCAACCAGCGCGCAACCTGGAGCCGTACGGCAGGCACATCATCTCCGGCCAGACGCTGGACTGCCTGCAGTACCTCGCTGTCCGCGTACTCTTGATAGCGAGCGAGAAGTACTAGCCCCGCTGCTGCATCTATCCGAGCGGCAGGCGATAACCACGAGGGAGACTCATCGAATTGCTGGTCTGACTCGGGGTCGTGCATCGGGACCGGATGACATGACGCCACTAGGAGGACAGCCTTCACCAGAGCCCCGACTTCCCGCTGCGAAGGTAGCCAATCAGCACCAGAAATCCAGCGGCACGCCTGAGCTAGGTATCCCCAAGCATCATTTGTTAGCTTTGGGTCGGCGCCAGTCTCGCTCTGGAGTGCTGAGTGAAGCTCCCTGATCTTAGGTAGGGTGGCTTGGACGGTTTCCAGTGTGACAGCCTTACCCTTGGACTCATCCGGGAACGTTCTGACCTGAGCCAAGAGGTCGAGCAGGCGACGGTTTGGCAGCGCCTTCGTGTCCACACCTTCCCACCTTAGCTGCTCCTCCGTGTCGATAGGTTGTCCGGTGAAGCCACTGGTCACATATTGCTCCTCCTCACTCGCGGCAGGGACGGCATCAGGGATCGCCGATCTCAGAGCCTTCGCTTCCTCGGTTACCAGTTGCCCGACTGGTAATCGGCTCAATAGTCGATCTCGGTCTCGGTTCGCATGGTCCTGCCTTTCAAACGGAGCATGCCGGGGTATTGACAGTATTGCCCTCTCACACAGGTTTCGCTCATCTCGATCGAGGAAGCCGAAGACAGCTGCAACGTACTCTCTAGCAGCGACCTCCGTATCCATGTTCGTGAGTATGGGCAGCGCCCATGCTAGCGGCCTGATCTGCAATCCGAGGGTACCCGGGTACTTGGCCCCAACCTGCAACAATTGTCTCCAAACCGCAGCCGGGCGGTTGTGCCCAACTACTAGGGAGATCAGTTGGCCTCGATCCTCCTCGGTCTCGTTGGACTCGGCCAACCTCTCCAGATGACGGCGGAACTCCGCAAGCAGCTTCACTGGGTATCTCTCGCCAATGTGTTCGAAAGCACCCCACATGTAGCTCAGGTCACTGCTAATGGAAGCACGGACTCCAGAGAAGTCGATCGGCTCCTCCACTCTGGCAAGCTGCTTTGGACGATCCTCGGTCAGGTAGAACTCCAAGGCGACGAGCATCGCCCTAGTGGCGTGAAGGGGAGCTGCCTTAATGAACTCGGGGAATACCTCGGTGAGATGGTACGGAGCCGAGTCGTAGTCCTGTTGCCGATTGGACACCATGGAAAGCACTCTGCCTCCCATGGGAGTTGGCTCTCGGCTCTTCTCCTGGTAGGTGAACACAGCCTCGTAGATGTCCTCCACCAGTACTGGATCCAGCTTCATGAGCGGCCCGATTTCCCATGCGAGCCACATCAGTTCCTCAGCGCCGTGCTGTCGAACATGCTCCCTCTCAAGCCCGACTCTCAGGAGTTCTGCGGAGGCTATGGGATCGCTCGTGAAGGTATGGCAAACCAGCTTGATGCCCTGGATTGCCAGGTGGCCCTCCCACTGGTCAGGCGACCAGACCAGCTCTAAGACGCGTCGAGCCACTCTGCCCAGGACATCAGTCTGTCGAGGCGTCATCCGCCCGCAGCGACTAGTAAGGGTATGGAGCAGAGGAACGATGGCGTAGGCCGTGAGGTGGTCCAGCCTTCGAGTAGTGCGCTCGGCGACCTCGCACCAGGCATCGAGCCGCTCCGCATCGAGCACGCGATCCTGATAGGGGGCGGCGAGGAGCGTCCCTACCAGATGACGAAAGGCGTAATAGACCGCTTCCTGCTGCCCCTTGTTCCTGGCATCGTAGCGGTCCAGCAGCGGTTTGAAGTCAGCTGCGCTTGAGGCAAGTTCCACAGCGACTCCTAGGCCCACCAGTTTGCCCACGTCGGGGATACTGCTCTCGATGGCTCTGAGTACGGCGTCCCAGAAGCTCTGGCGCGTAGGGTCGCCATCCCAAGCCATCTGGTAGCGAAACACGAGGCTGGGGCGAACGGCGAGCAGCAGATCGGGTTCACCGGAGAACCAGGTTAGAGTCTCTTCGAGATCCCGCAGCAGAAGGCGAGCAGCGCTGTAGTCGAAGAGGACGTGGTGGCTGAATGTAATCACCCGATCGTCAGGAGGCGATGAGGGCAGTGGCTGCCATTTGAGAAGGACGTGGTGCCGAAGTAGCGCATGCAGGGCCTCAGAATGATCGCTTCGGTGGATATCCAACTCTTCTTGATCCACCCGCAGTGCTCGTTTGGACACCATTGCACGGGTCAGCTTTCGGAGCACGGCCTCACGGACAAGGTTCCGTCCATCCGTCTGGATGACCCGCTCTTCCCAGTAGCGGCCTAGCAGCTGGATCTGTGTCTGGATCGGTGCTAGTTCCTGAAGCGGTATACCCTCTCCGATTAGTTCTCCGACAAGCCGCAGATTGAAGGGTACTTCGATCAGTGATCGCAAGGATGAAGGAGCCCTCTCCACTACTGCAGCGAGGGCTGGAGACCGAGGTTCTATCTGGTCCAACTCATCGGCGGATAGGCGCGGCACGCTAACATGTCGGAAAGAGTCGAACTCGGGGTTCTGGAACTGCTCTGATGGCCGACCAGTGAAAACCTGCCGCAACCACCGGTTGTGTCGAAGGTCGAAGGTGCGGATCGACGCGACCACCCTCCATCGCCCCGCAAGACGGCCCACCTGGGAGAGCAGATCCTGAAGCATCTGGGCTGACCCTTCTGACCTTGCGGCGTCGAGGGCATCCACGACGAGGAACGCAGGCCGCTGACCGTGCCAAGCTCTGAGCACTTCGATGACATCGTGGCTCAGCCCTAGTTCGTTGCGAAGAAGAGGGAGACTTTGGGCACCAACCCTGTCCACCGCAAGAAACACCACATCTTGCCCATCCGCCTCCATCTGCGCGACCAGATCGTGGAGAACGCCAGACTTGCCACCACCAGGCTCGCCAATTACCACGACTGGCCCTTCCTCAGCCATGGCCCTGAGAGCCCTCGTGGATCGGCGATAGATCTTGACCTCGGTGTGCCCCACCATTATCTTCGCGCGCTCACTCAACAAGTTGAGAGTCAGCCTGGAGTAGGCCAACAGCTCGTCGATGTCAGTGCGGTAGCTGCGAACGACCTGAAGCCCAAGTCCTCGCTCAACCAGTGCGCCCTGTAGACGATCCCTGTCAGCCCCGGCGCGCAAGCCAGCGGCTTCGGTGCAGAACTGCACCAGCCTGTCCCAGGCAACGTCGGCCTCCTCGGGCTTCACCACTACGCTCCGTCGGAGTAGGTCACGAGCCTCCCTTTCAGCGGGGCCACCCTCCACGTCTAGGACTTCGACCCAGATAAGCCGCAGGAGTGATTGCAGATCCTCTTCGCTTAGCGGCGCCCCCTGTCTCGCGACCCAGAGTCGCTCTAGGTGGCTGATCACCATGGATATGGCGCGCTGCTCTTCCTGAGTTAGGGAGTCCTCAGAAAAGGGTTGCGACCGATACTTGGCGAGTGCTTGTGGAAGATGATCGCAGATAGGGACAGAGCTACCCCGCCCAGTAACCAGGACGAACCTATCGCGGCTTGGATCGACGGGACGGTCCCAGGGGTGTGGACCACTGGCAGTTCGGCTTCCCATGAACTGGTTGGCGAATTGGGCAAGAGCGGCCCCCAAAGGAGCGCCAGGGGCCTTCTCCAAACGAACCTTGTGTTTGGCTTGAATGAGGATGACTCCGCCCGAGGATGTCCCGATCATGAGGTCATCAATGGGCTGCTCAGTCTCGCAGCGCAGGAAGTCGAAGGTATCACCCGCTCCTAGTTCCCATGGAGGTGATGCCTCTTTCTCGGCCAGCACCCGCACTGCCGCCCATGCGGCTACTCGGTTCTGGAAGGCTGGCCCGACCTGAGCTGCGACTCCACCTGATGATAGCGGCTGCGGGAGCTGTCCACCTCTTCTCGAAGCCATGCCTGACCGAGTACTTCTAACCTTCTCTTTCACCCACCCTACCTCCAGTTCCGCCTTGAGCACGGGAATGATCAGTGAGGACGAGCGGAAGCCTGAGACACCTCCTATTCTACCATCGTAGGGCGATGGGTTCGTTCAGGGGGCGGAGTAGCAGCGCGCCCTGGTCGCTCAGGCGATGCCGAAACCGTACGCATCGAGAACCTGTGCGAGCAGGTCCCGATGCTGCGAATCTAGCCATCCACCCAACCAGGTGGATCGGAGATTGGGCATAGCCCGGTCGAAGACCGCGAGACTCTGCCGGGATGGGTCATGGCGCGCACGATAGGGCAGCCCGTCCGCAGGTTACCGTGACCCCCATGGAGAACGAAGCCGAGGCGCGGCGAGCCATGGATTGGCTGCTGGAGATAATCAACGGGGCGTGAGAGCGACGTGCCGAAATCGAGCCGGACTACCGGGCTCCGAAACAGCCAAGGATGCTCGATGTCTACCGGCTGCTCCCCGGCGGCAACTGCCGTGCCTGCGGTGAGGCTACGTGCCTCGCGTTCGCGGCCAGACTGGCTAAGAGCCTATCCGAATAACCTATCGAAGCCCGCTCTGCGACGCTTGTTGGCGGGTTATCCGGATAGGCTCTAAGGGAGATGCGGACGTGGCAGCTTGCGTCGTGCTTCTCGACCCCAGCCACGAGGATCGGCGTCGGCAGCTTCTCGAGATGCTGAGCAACCCATGACCCTAGCGGGCCACTTGAAACAATGAAAAGCCCCTCCCCGCTGTCATCCTGAGCGTCGAGCGAAGGATCTCCTGTTGGAGGATGAGCACGATTCATTTTCGTAGGAGTTACCCCGGCGGCCCGCCGCCACCATCGGGGATGAAAACGACTTGGCACCTTGCTACCATGGAGGACGCTGAGCGCCACAGGGTCGGGTTCTGTCTGGTGCCACGAGCCCGAGTATGAGTTTGGCCTGGGCGTCGCGCGGCACCATCGCCTGTTGCCCCCGCAAGGGGAGCACGAAGAAGAGGATCTGTATACCGCGACGCCTGCGACTCGGCACCATTCTCAGCATCGAAGAGGTGCCTACCATGGAACTGCTCTACCCTTGCTGCTGTGGTCTGGACGTCCACAAGGACAGTATCGTCGCCTGTCTCATCCGCCCTTCGTCGGGAGGACAGAGAGCCAAGGAGACGCGAAGCTTCGGGACCACCACCGGTGATCTCCTGAAGCTGGCCGGCTGGTTGGAGGCGGCCTGCTGCAAAGTCGTGGCCATGGAGTCCACAGGGGTCTACTGGAAGCCCGTGTTCAACCTGCTGGAGGAGCGCTTCGAGCTGGTGGTGGCCAACGCCTCCCACATCAAGAACCTCCCCGGGCGCAAGACCGACGTGTCCGATGCCGAGTGGATAGCCGATCTCTTGGCCCACGGGATGATCCGAGCCAGCTTCATCCCGAGCCGGGAGCAGCGGGAACTGCGGAATCTCACCCGCACTCGGACCAAGCTGGTGGATGAGCGCTCCGCTGCCGTTCGGCGGCTCCAGGGGGTGCTGGAAGACGCCAACATCAAGCTGTCTGGGGTTGCCACCGACGTGATGGGGGTCTCGGGTCGGGCCATCCTCCAGGCCCTTCTGGCAGGGAACAGCGACCCAGCGATCCTGGCTGAGTTGGCCAAGGGGCGACTGCGCAACAAGCGGGACAAGTTGGAACAAGCCCTCAGCGGCCGAATGAGCGACCACCACAGGCTGCTGATCGCGGTGCACCTGGAAGTCATAGACTCCTTCGACGAGACCATCGATCGGCTGAGTGCCGCCATAGAGGAGAAGATGCGCCCTTTTGAGGAGCTGCTGGCCCGCCTGGACACGATCCCAGGGGTGGGTCGCCGCATAGCCGAGATCCTGGTGGCTGAGATCGGGATCGATATGACTCGCTTTGCGACCTCGGGCCACTTGGCTTCCTGGGCAGGGATGTGCCCCGGCAACAACGAGAGCGCCGGCAAGCGCAAAGGCGGCAAGACCCGCAAGGGCAGCATCTGGCTCAAATGCAGCCTGACCGAGGCGGCCAGAGCCGCCGCCCGTACCAAGTCCACCTACCTGTCGGCCCAATACCGTCGGCTGGTCGTCCGTCGAGGTGGACTCGGTTCCATCCTGTGTGG
>DIXP01000016.1 GCA_002436065.1 Chloroflexi bacterium UBA6077 | reverse complement strand
CCCTCCCCTTATGGTGCATTTCCAGGTATTTGTAAAGACAGTTGACAAGACAGCTCACAGCGACTAGTCTACTCCGCATCAATCCCGAATTGCCGAGGAGCCGTTCTTGAGCGAGGAACGCAGACAGCTGCTGCTGGGACTGCTGTCCCACACCCAACACCCCCTCTCGGGCACGGAGTTGGGGCAGAAGCTGAACGCTACTCGGCAGACAGTGGTGCAGGACATAGCCCTGTTGCGGGCCCGCGGCGAGCCTATAGTGGCGACATCGAGGGGATATCTGCTGGCCTCCAGCCTCACCCCCAACTGCCATCGTGCACTCCTGTCGGTCCGGCACCGGCCCGACCAGACGGAGGAAGAGCTCTCCCTCCTGCTGGACCTAGGGCTAAGGGTGCTGGACGTCCAGGTAGACCACCCCGTGTACGGAGAAATCCGTGGGATGCTGATGCTGGACTCCCGCGAGGACCTGAGGGAATGGCTTCAGGATATCAGGGAGAAGCAGGCTCGCCTGCTCTCCGAACTGACCGACGGGATCCACCTCCACACCGTGGAAGCCCCCCGGGCCGAGCTGTTGGATCGCGCCCTGGGGGCACTGCGGGAGAGGGGCTTCCTGTTTGGGGACGAGCAGGCTGGATAGCAGCAAGGAGTAGAGACGTATGAAGACAGAAAGTAGCCCCAGTAGCGCTGATCCCGCCCAGCGGCTGGATCGGCTCCCCATGAGCCGCTTCCACTGGAAGCTGGTGGGGGTCAGCGGCATGGGCTGGATGTTCGACTCCATGGACGTCGGCATCATCTCCTTCGTCGTGGCCACCCTCACACGGGAGTGGGGCCTGGCACCCGATCAGGTGGCCTGGATGATCAGCATCGGCTTGTTGGGGATGCTGGTGGGCGCCGCAGGCACGGGGACCCTGGCGGACCGCTACGGGCGGAAGACGATGTTCCAGGCAACTCTGTTGATCTTCAGCTTCGCCACCGCCTTCTGCGGCCTCGCCTGGAGCTATGCGTCGCTGCTGGTCGGCCGCTTCCTGGTAGGTTTCGGCCTGGGCGGCGAACTCCCCATCGCCAGCACCCTGGTCAGCGAGTTTTCCCCCGCCCGGTGGCGGGGACGGATATTGGTGCTGCTGGAGAGCTTCTGGGCCTACGGTTGGGTGCTTGCCGCCATCATCGCCTACTTCGTCATCCCCACCTACGGTTGGCGAGCCGCCTTCTTCATAGGCGCGCTTCCGGCTTTCTACGTCTTCGTGCTGCGCCGCGCCCTGCCTGAGTCGCCACGATTCCTATTGAGCAAGGGGAGGAATCGAGAGGCCGAAGAGGTGGTGCGAGGGATAGAGCGGGAGTCCGGCGTGACCCCGCCCGAAGGCGTCAACCTTGTGGTGGATGCGAGCGCAGGTCGGCAGCTAGGGAGCAGCCTCGCGAACTTCCGTGAACTATGGTCGCGACCTTACCTTCGCCGGACGGTCATGTTGTGGGTGCTGTGGTTCACCATCGTATACTCCTACTACGGCATATTCACCTGGCTGCCGACCCTGCTGAGCGAGGGCGGCCGGGGTCTCACGCGGTCCTTCGGATACGTCCTGATCATCACCCTAGCCCAGATACCGGGTTACTTCAGCGCGGCCTACCTGGTGGAGAAGGTGGGCAGGAAGTGGACCCTCTCCCCCTACCTGTTCCTGACGGCAGTGGGGGCCTTCTTCTTCCGAAACGCCGGTGCGGAGGCGGAGATACTCTTCTGGGGCTGCTTCATCTCCTTCTTCAACCTGGGGGCTTGGGGTGTGGTGTATACCTACACTCCGGAGCTGTACCCCACGAGGGTCAGGGGTACTGGGGCCGGCTGGGCAGCAGCCTGTGGCAGGTTCGGAGGCGTCCTGGCCCCCCTGGCAGTGGGGGGGATACTGGGGACGGGTATCGTCGGCTACGAACCGATCTTCCTGATGTTCTCGGCGGTGCTGCTGGTCGGCGCCATCAACGTGGCGCTGCTGGGCGAGGAGACGAAGGGGCGAACTCTGGAGGAGATCGCGAAATAGGGATTGTAAGGGCCGGCAGACTGCCGGCCCCCGTCCAGCCCGCGCAGGCGGACTCCATTCGCGTTGCCCACGGTTGCATCCGTCGGGCCGATGCCTCGCCTAGACCCCAGCCACCTGCAGCGCACCCTCGACGACCTTGAGAAACTCATCCACATCGAACGGCTTCTCCACGAAATCGTAGCATCCCAGCCCCTTCGCTATCTGCCCCATGTCCCGGACCCCCTTGACCGCCGCGGACATCAGGATCACCGGTGGACAACCTTCCATCTCCGACAGTGACTCCAGCACCTCCATCCCATGCTTGGGTTCAATTAGTATGTCTAGTAGGATGAGGTCGGGCTTAGAGTCACCCACCTTTTCGGGGATCCCCTCGCTTGTCGGCAACAGTGCGGGCCGGTACCCCGCCTCGGACAGGACGGCACCCAACAGCTCCAGCGTCGCCAGATCGTCGTCTATTACCATTACCGTCTTCATCGCCCACCTCCCCCACCGGCATCGGTTCCGAGTCGAACCGAACCCGCGGCTTCCACCCAAATCTCATCACAGCTCCAGTATCGATACCACGGCCGAGTCCGGATATCATTCTGACCCACGCTAACTGCAGAGTGAATGGGCAAATTCTCCTATACCAGGATGAACGGCCAATTACAGACCACGTGCCCGCGCTCCCCCTTAGTTGCATTTTGCTCAGCTTGACACAACCGTCGGGTGCTGCTACCCTTTCCTGCACATCCAACAGGATCAGATCTTTACACTACGGGAGCTCGGGGACAGCCGGGCTGAGATGGTGGCCTCTTTCCGCCGCCGACCGTTGAACCTGACCTGGGTAATGCCAGCGTAGGAAACGAGACCGTGGTTGCCCTAGGGCGCTGGCTTTCGCACCAGCGCTTTTTTTGTTGCCCGCGGTTTCAACCACCGGGCAGAGGTACATGGCGTGAAGAACCTGGTAGCAACTATACCGAAGATCGCTCTGAAGGGGATTCGGTTCGACTTCCCCACCAACAAGGGCCCTCTTCCGGTATTGGAGTCCATCGACCTCTCCGCCAACGAGGGGGAATTCATCTCGCTCATCGGCCCCAGCGGCTGCGGTAAGAGCACCCTCCTAAACGTCATCGCCGGTCTTCAGGATCCCACCTCGGGGTACATCAGCTTCGATGGGCAGCCGGCCCCTCGTCGCCTGGGCAGGGTCGCCTACATGCCGCAGAAAGATCTGCTCATGCCCTGGCGGACAGTCCTGGACAACACCATCCTTGGACTGGAAATCCAGGGGGTCTCACGGCAAGTTGCCAGGGATCGCGCATTGGCCCTCTTCGACCTCTTCGGCCTGCGCTCCTTCGAGAACGCCTATCCGGCCACCCTTTCCGGCGGAATGCGCCAGCGCGCCGCCTTCCTTCGAACGGTGCTCACCGACCGAGAGGTAATGCTGTTGGACGAGCCATTCGGGGCCCTGGACGCCCTCACCCGTTCCAGCATGCAAGAGTGGCTGATCCATCTCTGGGATTCCCTTCGGAAGACCATCCTCTTCATCACCCACGATGTCGATGAGGCGGTGCTGCTCTCGGACCGGGTGTACGTCCTGACGGCGCGCCCCGCGCGCATCAAGCTAGTGCAAGAGATCGACCTCCCCAGGCCCAGGGAGTACGGGATGGTCACCTCCGACCGCTTCGTTCGTCTCAAGAAGCTGCTGCTGTCCGCCATACGGGAGGAGGCCCGCCGAGCAACCGAGGATGATGGGTTCGGAGCGTGGGGACTATGAGCGGCTATCCTGCGACAGCGCGGACGAATGGGACTTCCCCATCCAGAAAGCCCTCCAGGGGAGGAAGGTTCGCCGCCGAATGGCTGCCTCCGCTCGGCCTGGTCGCCGTCGTCATCGCGCTCTGGCAGGGGGCAACCACGGCCCTGCAACTGCCCCGCTGGCTCCTTCCCTCGCCCATCGACATCATCGGTGCCTTCCAGACCTCCGGGGAGCTGATCGCGGCCCACAGCTGGATCACCTTGCAGGAGGTGCTCATTGGGTTCGGGCTGGCCTTCGTGGTGGGAGTGCTGCTGGCTATCGCCATTGCCCACTCCCGCACCCTGGAGCGGGCGATCTATCCCTTCGTGATCGCCTCCCAGACGGTACCGGTGGTCGCCATAGCCCCGCTTCTTCTGATCTGGTTTGGCTATGAACTGCTGCCCAAGGTGATCGTCGTCGCGCTAATCTGCTTCTTCCCCATATGCGTCAACATGGTGGACGGGCTCCGCTCCGTCGACCCCGACCTAGTGCACCTCCTGCGAACCCTGGGATCATCCCAGTGGCAACTGTTCACCAAGGCCCAGTTCCCGGCCTCGCTGCCCTTCCTCTTCTCTGGGACCAAGGTAGCCATCGCCGTCAGCGTCATAGGCGCGGTGATGGGAGAGTGGGTGGGGGCCAGCGCCGGGCTCGGTTACTTCATGGTCCGCTCGGCCTCCCAGTTCCAGACCGCGCGCGTGTTCGCCGCCATTGTTGTGCTCTCACTCATGGGGATTGCCCTGTTCGCCCTGGCCTCCCTCGCGGAGCGCGTTTTCCTTCCCTGGTACCACGACACAAGGAAATGAGGAGAAGACATGCCTGGATCACTCGCCCTACCCTGCCGCCTGCTCTGTCTAGCCGTTTTCAGCGCCTTCACCATCGCTTCTGTGGCTTGCACCGGCGTGCAGACCACCGTCTCCACACCACCTCCAGGCCAGCCCGCCGCGTCCCAGCCGGGCCAGGCGACCTCGCAGCCTTCCGCCACCAAGCAACCCGCCAAGATATCGGTTGCCCTGGACTGGTACCCATGGTCTAACCACACCGGCCTCCTCACGGCCAAGGAGAAGGGCTACTACCAGGAAGAGGGGCTCGATGTGAACATCTACGTTCCCTCCAATCCTGAGGACGTGCTGAAGCTGGTAGGAGCAGGCAAGGACACATTCGGCATCAGCTACCAATCCGACGTCCTGCTCGCCGCCGCTGAAGGGATCCCGGTCAAGTCCGTCGCCGCACTGGTCCAGCACCCGCTCAACTCGGTCATGACCCTGAAAGCCTCAGGGCTGACTCGCCCAAAGCAGTTGGAGGGGAAGAAGGTCGGCTATCCGGGCATCCCGGGCCATGAGGCATTGCTGGCCACCATGATGGAGAAGGACGGCAGCTCTCTGTCCAAGGTCGAGCTGGTCAACGTCGGATTCGATCTGGTGCCGCCCCTACTGGCCGAAAAGGTCGATGCCTCCCTGGGGGCCTACTGGGTCCACGAGTCGATCCTGGCCGAGCTAGAGGGCTACCCGGTGGACGTGATGCGGGTCGAGCAGTGGGGTGTGCCCGACTTCTACGAACTGCTACTGGTCGCCAACGAGAAGACCACCAAGGAGCAGCCAGAAATGGTGAAGGCATTCCTCCGCGCCACCGCCAGGGGCTACGCGGAGGTGATGAAGGACCCAGCCGGCGCGATAGACCTCCTGGTCAAGATAAACCCGGAGACCAATCGGAAGATGGAAGAGAAGGGCATCCAACTGCTGATGCCCCTCTGGACAGACGGCGTACCTACCTTCGGCTGGCAAACCAGGGATCGCTGGCAGTCCTACGCCGACTGGCTGCGCGACCGAAAGCAACTCACCAAGGAGGTGAAGGTAGACACCGCCTTCACCACAGAGTTCCTACCTAGGTAGAGTTGAAAGTGCCGAGTGCCGAGTAGGAGTATCAACTCAGCACTCAGCACTCGATTTGTGATAGGCGGCAAAGCCGCCCGTTCCCGGTCCGTAGTGCAGGGACCTGTGCCCTGCCACCCGGTGGCGTACACGCACACAACCACCTGCGCTACCCACACCCGGACCCGTGGGCAACGACGCAAGGCGGGGCAACTGGACGGCAGGGCACAGGGCCCTGCACTACATGCCGACAACACTTTGGCGAAGCGCTACGCGCTCATCACCCGCCTGGCGGCGAGGACCGCCCTCTCCGCGTCCCCTCGCTCGATGCCCCAATGAGTCACCAGCCTAACCCTGTTCCCATCGCCGGTATAGGAGACCAGGACTCCAGACTCCTTCATCCGGGCAGTGAAGACCCCCCCGTCCATCCCCGCGCGCTCGATGTCCACCATCACGATGTTGGTCTGCACGCTGCTCAGGTCCACCCGCAGTCCGGGGATCTGGGCAACGCCTTCCGCCATAGTCCGGGCATTCGTGTGGTCCTCAGCAAGACGGTCCACCATCTCCGTCAACGCCACGATCCCCGCCGCAGCCAGAATGCCGGCCTGTCGCATCCCGCCTCCCACCATCTTCCTCCAGCGACGGGCCTCCTCGATGTACTCCTTGGTGCCCAACAGCAGCGAGCCGACGGGGGCACACAGCCCCTTGCTGAGGCACACGTTGACGGAGTCACACTGCTCCACCAACCGACGGGCTGGCATCCCCTGCGCCACCGCCGAGTTGAACAGCCTCGCCCCGTCCATGTGAAGGCGAAGTCCCTTGCGGTGTGTCACGGCCGCTATTGCCTCGGTTTGCTCCGGAGTCAGCACGACTCCTCCACAGCGATTGTGAGTGTTCTCCAAGCACACGAGCCGGGTTCGGGGAAAGTGCACGTTCTGCCCCCGGATCGCCTTCTCCACCTCCACGGGATCTGGGAAACCGTCCCGGTTCGGGACCGTCCTGACATGCACCCCACCCAGTGCAGAGGAGCCACCCACCTCATAGACGAAGACGTGAGCCTGGTCTCCAACGATCATCTCGTCACCACGGCCACAATGGGTCAGGACCCCCACCAGATTACTCATGGTGCCGCTGGCGGTGAACAGCGCCGCCTCCTTGCCAAGCATCTCCGCCGCCAACTCCTGCAGCCGGTTGACCGTCGGGTCCTCCCCATACACGTCGTCCCCCACCTCTGCGCGGCTCATCACCTCCCGCATCTTGGGGGTAGGATGGGTTACGGTGTCGCTACGAAGATCGATGATTCCAGCCATTTTCAGCATGTCTCCTAACTGAGCCCAACAGCACCCATCTGCGGATCACGCCGATCCAAACGATCCATCGGCGTCAATCCGCGACAGCTGCGAATCCTGTTGGGGTTTCTAATGGGGAATGGTCCCGGAGATTATACCAGGCACGACCTTTGCCTTCTCTCTGTCGAGTCACATGAGCATCTTGTCTTGGACCCTAGCTGGCCTGGTAGTGGGTTCCGTCGCCGGGCTCGTCGTCGGCAGATACGGCGTCCTGGAGGATGTCATCGTGGCAACCGTGGGCGCCGTGATCGGCGGGTGGCTTGCCATCGCCCTGTTTGGGGCTTCCCCGGTTGACTTCAGTATCACGAGTCTTGTTGCCGCTCTGGTGGGAGGGGTAGGCTTCATCGCTCTCTCAAGGGGGCTCACCCGTGACCGCTCATCGATATAGCGCCCTTATCTATCTTCTAGCTCTGGCACGTCCTGTGCAGCGACTCTATACGCTTACCTTTATCGAGTCCAGGTAGATATGGCCAACAACTATCCACAGCGCCGAAATCGTGACCACCAGAGCCTCCGTACAGAACCGGGGGCAACTTCTCGATATCTCGCTCGCACTAGGGCCGAGAGGCGGGCCCGCAGGCCGCAAGGGCAAACCGGACTGCGTCTCTTCCTACAGGCTCTGATCGCCATCACACTTGTCGTAATCATGGTAGTGTTCGGAGCCGTCTACTCCGTCTACGCTGAGTACACAGCAGAACTCCCCTCCCTGGATGGTCTCTCAAACCGCCTCTCCTTCAAGACCACACAGATCCTCGACCGCAACGGCAAGTTGCTCTACGAGATCTACGATAAGAACGGCGGGAAGCGCACTCCCATATACCTGGGTGACCTGCCGCCGCATCTGATCAACGCTACCATCGCCACGGAAGATCAGGAGTTCTACTCCAACATTGGCTTCGACCCCAAGGGCATCGTCAGGGCCGTCTGGCAGAATCTGAGCGCCGGTTCGATCGTCTCCGGCGCCAGCACCATCACCCAGCAATTGGCCAAGAACGTTCTTCTGCACGAAGACGAGCGGACCGACCAAACCTACGCGCGCAAACTCCGGGAGATGATCCTCGCCTACCGCATCTCAGACGAGTATCCCAAGGACCAGATCCTGGAGATGTACCTCAATGAGATCTATTACGGCCATCTGTCCTACGGCATAGAGGCCGCCGCGCAGACCTTTTTCGGCAGGCACGCGGATGAACTGACCCTCGCCGAGGCAGCCATGCTGGCCGGCCTGCCTCAGGCCCCCAGCCAATACGACCCTCTGGTCAATCCGGAGGACGCCAAGGAGCGCCAGAGTCACGTTCTGGACCGCATGGTGAATCAAGGTTACATCACTGCCGCCGAGGCCGACCAGGCCAAGGCTCAGACCTTGAACTTCCGGGACCAGCAGGACGTAAGGATCGAGGCTCCTCACTTCTCCATGTACGTGCGCCAACTGCTGGAGGACACCTACGGGCCCAACCTCGTCTACAGAGGTGGCCTCAAGGTCACCACGACCCTGAACCTGGACTGGAACCGGATCGCGGAGAACGCCATCCGCGACCAGCTACAGTACCTGAGGACCCAGAATGCCAACAACGCCGCCCTGGTCTCCGTAGATCCCAAGACCGGCGAGATCCTCGCCATGGTCGGAAGCAAGGACTACTACGACAAGAGCATCGATGGGCAGGTCAACGTCACCCTCGCCCGACGTCAGCCAGGCTCCACCATCAAGCCCATCGTCTACGTGACCGCCTTCTCTAACGGCTGGGCGCCGGCCACCATCGTCACTGATGACAGGACCGCTTTCCCCAACGCCCCCGGCCTCCCCGCCTACATGCCAAGCGACTTCGACGGGCAGTTCAACGGCCAGGAGACCGTCCGCCACGCCCTCTCCAACTCCGAGAACATCCCGGCCGTGAAGGCACTGATGTTCTCCGGAATAGATGAGTTCGTCAAGACGGCCGAGAGCCTGGGCATCCATTACGAGAACCCCAAGGTGTACGGCCTGAGTTTGGGCCTCGGCGCCGGAGAGGCGCGGCCGCTGGACATGGCGGGTGCCTACGCCGCCCTGGCCAACAACGGTGTATACCACCCGCCGGTAGCGATCCTTAGGATCGAGGACGCGGAGGGTCGCGTCATCTTCCAGTACGAGCCTCCCGAGGGCCGCCAGGCGGTCGGAGCCGTGCAGGCCTATATGGTGACCAGTATCCTGTCGGATAACACGGCGCGGGAGCCCCTGCAAGGGCCAAACAGCACTCTGAAGCTGAGCCGGCCCGCTGCCGCCAAGACCGGATCGACCGACAGCTACCGCGACTCCTGGACGATAGGCTACACCCCCAACCTGGCCACGGGGGTGTGGGTGGGCAACACCGACAACACTCCCATGAAGGAGGTCCTGGGCTCCATGGGCGCTGGCCGGATCTGGCACCAGTATATGGAAGACGTCCACGCGGGTGCGCCCATAGTTGACTTCACCCTACCGCCGGGTCTCAAGGAATTCCGGCTCTGCAAGGAGACGGGGCGCGCACCTACCGAGGAGTGCCAGCGCGAGTTGATCGAGGTCTACCCTGAAGGTTATGATTACGTCAAGACTGCCTTCATCGCCGGCCTCCCCACCCCTGAACCCAGGGGTACACCGGTAGGCAGAACCGTGTCCGAGTCGGGCGCACCGCTGGTGCCCACACCGACCCTGGCGCCAGGGGAGCCGACCCCGACACCCTTCCCTACACCACCATCCGCGCCCGTGCCCGCCGGATCAATGCCGTCTCCGGCAGCGGGATCAACGCCGTCTCCGTCAACGGGAGCGGCGCCGGCGGCGACGCCGCAACCACCCAACGAAGCAGCGGCTCGCACACCGACGCCGGCTCAGCCGGCAACGTCTCCACCCGCCCCCGCCACCCCAGGGCGGGCGGGCCAGTAGATGAGCAGCGGGTGGGCGTAGGGTATGAATCCCACACCCACACGCTGCCCACATGAGGTTCTGATCAATGGTGCAAAACGTAGAGACGGAGTTGGCACGTCTGAAACGGGAAATCGAGGAGTGCCTTGACTGTCCCCTGGCAGAGAACTCCCCCCAGGTCGTCTTTGGTGAGGGGAATCCCCTCTCGCCGTTCACCATCGTGGGGGAGGGGCCAGGAGAGCGAGAGGAGATGGAGGGGCGCCCCTTCGTCGGTCGAGCCGGACAACTTCTCGATCGGGTGATGGCTGCCGTCAGCCTGAGTCGAGATGAAGTCTGGATCACCAACGTCCTGAAGCGCAGGGCCTCCGAGATAGTCAACGGCAGGGTAAAGAATCGCCTTCCGAGAGCCAATGAACTCGCCGCATACAAGGAGTTGCTGGATCGAGAGCTGAAGATTATCTCGCCGATGATCGTACTCTGTCTTGGCAACCTCGCCGCAAACGTGCTGATTCATCGCGGTTTCCGCATGACTCGGGAGCATGGTCAGTGGTTCAGCGGGCTGTACGGACGGCGCCTCATGGCCACCTTCCACCCCGCCTATATCCTGCGGTTGGAGGGAGATGCCTACGACGAGGTGCTGAGCCAGACCATCCAGGACTTCTCTTCCGTGACAGAGGAGTACAGATCCCTCCCTAAAACCATGGGCAACACACAGCCTCCCGCTGAAGAGAGCCAGCCCCAGGTGGTCAGCCCGCGAGCCAGACGCTAGCTTTGCAGAGAGCTGAAGACAGGCCCTTCAGCGGGTTTTGTTCTCTCAGCGCGACGTCTTCTGCTTAGGGCTCTCGACCACAGGGAGCGCCGACGGTTTCCTGCATGCACCGCCAGTTGCCGCGGAACTGGGGAGCGATCCGCTTGACTTCCGCCTGGCAAGGGGATTGCGACATTCAGTTGGTTGATGGGGTTGTCCACTGCCGGCTATAATCAGACCACTATTGGATGAAGGAGCAACGGAGATGTCAAGAAAGCAAGTACTTGTTGCTGACGACGATCCGTCCATCCGTTTGCTTCTGCGGAATTTCCTCGAGAGCGAGGGTTTCGACATCTCGGAGGCCAAATCGGGCGGCGAGGTGCTTCGAATGCTCCCTCAGCACATGCCAGACCTACTGATAATGGATCTGCGTATGCCCGAGTGGGATGGCATCGAGGTAATGAAGAAGCTGGGCGAACAGAACCTGAAGGTGCCCACACTGCTGATGACGGCCCACGGCACCTCGAACGCGGCCATACAGGCTATCCAACTGGGAGCTTTTGACTTCATCACCAAGCCCTTCGAGCTGGATGACGTCCTGTTCACGCTGCGCCGGTTTTTCGAATACCAGGAACTTTCGGCTGAGGTCAAGAAGCTTCGCGGCCAACTGGAACGGCCGGACCCCTCCGTGAAGATCATCGGCAAGACCAACGCCATGCAGGAGGTGTACAAGACCATCGGGCGGGTCGCGCGGAGCGATGCCACCGTGTTGGTCTGGGGAGAGACCGGCACGGGCAAGGAGTTGGTGGCCCAGACCATCCACGAGCACTCGACCTATCGCCAAGGGCCAATGGTTAAGGTCAGTTGCGCAGCCCTCCCCGAGACCCTCCTAGAGAGCGAGTTGTTCGGACACGAAAAGGGCTCCTTCACCGGGGCGATGGTCCAGCGCAAGGGTCGCTTCGAGATGGCCCACAAGGGCACCATCTTCCTGGACGAGGTGGGGGAGATGTCCTTTGGCACCCAGAAGAAGCTTCTCCGGGTGCTCCAGGAGAAGGAGTTCGAGCGGGTCGGCGGTTCGACACCCATCCAGGTCGACGTCAGGGTCGTTGCCGCCACGAACAAGGACCTGATGGCGGAGGTGACAGCCGGGCGGTTCCGAGAGGACCTCTACTACCGCCTCAACGTGATCGCCGTCTTCATGCCACCACTGCGAGACCGCATGGAGGACATCCCACTCCTCGTGGAGCACTTCCTCCACAAGCATCGCTTCAGCATCAGCAGTCCGCCGTCCCGCATCACCGAGGAGGCGCTGAAGGTATTGGAGCAGTGGGACTGGCCGGGCAACGTCCGCGAACTGGAGAACACCATCGAGCGGGCTGTGGTCATGGCCCAGGGTGGGATCATCACCAGTCAGCACCTCTACCTCACACCAACCAGGCAGAAGCGCTTTGTGGACCTGGACCAGAAGCTGATGTCCAAGCAGACCCTGAACGAAATCATGGCCGACATGGAGAGACAGCTGCTGGAGCAGGCGATGATCCGATCCGAGGGCAAACGGGAAACGGCAGCCAAGATGCTCGGCGTTGATGTCTCGTCGCTGGAGGTCAGACTTCGCGACTACTCCCTGGAGACTTAGGCAGGCGGCATGCTTCTTGCCCACCTCTCCCCGGTGAGCCGTTGGTCCGTCGCTTCCCTAGAAGACCGGGCCACGCCATCGGTAGAGGTTGGCAGGAGGATCGAGGATGAACGGATTCAGGTTTCCGATCGTAGGCGTCCTGTTCGGAAGCGCCTTGATCGCCGGGTTCATCACTTACGTCGTGACCATGAGGCAGCGGTCGCATCCCAAGACGGTGGTGGACAGGGCCAGAGAGATGGGCAGCGCCGAGGCAGCCCGCGCGGGGCGGGAGTTCTTCTCCGAGAAGGTCGTGCCGGAGATGAAGCCGGTCCTCATGGACCTAGTCAAGGAAGCCGAGGCCTACGTCGACCGCTACTTCGACAGGGCCCACAAGGCCATCAAGGCGATGTAGCTACGATATCCGCCCCTCCCTGGCGGCCGGGGAGGGGCGGCCGGCTACTACATGGTACGCCCGCACCGCACCCTCTCGACTTCTCTCTCCCCGAGGGAGAGGGTCAGGGTGAGGGGCAACCTCTTCCCCACAACGCCGCATCCCCACCTCAGCCCGCGGCCCACCTGCTCTCCACGTACGGCTTCAACTCCACAAACCGCCTCGCAACCTCACCGATCACTTGGCGCTCCGCCTCCGCCGTCGTCATCCCCGCCGTCTCCAGGCAGAACGACGCCGTCCGCCCGTAGTAGAGTCCCGTCAGCGAGTCGACCACGCGGTTCCGGTCCAGCCCATTCCGGTTGTAGGCAACGGCGAAGTCATACACCAGCCTCACCCATAGCTCCACAGGAAAGCGATACTCCGATGGCCCCAACCGGTTGATCTCATCCAACACCCGCAGGTTCTCCTCGGCCACGAAGTCCACCCAGAATGGATACTCCGCCGCAAAGGCCACCCTGAACCGCTCGATCAGCGCGGGCACATCCACCCGGACTGGCTCCGGCTCAACCGCGGCCGCATCGCCCAGAAGCGGCGCTGCCTGCACCCCGCTCACCAGTTCCCACCTGGAGCGATATCGCCCCATGAGCCCAAAAAGGGTGCCTACCACCTGCCGGAACATCGGTCCAAGCGAGGCAGCCGGGTCCTTCGGATCGTGGAGCTTGGCGCCCAAGCACGCCTGCGCCACTGCGAACCCCTCGTTGAGCGCCGTGGTGGTCATCCAGATATCCACCCCGAACCTGGCCACGTCCGTCTCCCAGACGTCCTGCCCCAGGTAGCAGTCCAGTAGCCGGCCAGAGAAGCCGAAATCCCCTCCAATCGGCTGCCGCACCGCCACCCCATAGAGGGCCGCCGTAAGCGGGTAGGCGATGCTGTTGGTGATGGTCCCATCGTACTTGTGGCGAACGTAGTAGGGAGCCACATAGCCGAATCTCCCATCCAACACCGGTCCGGCCAGCAGCCTGATCCAGTCCGGCGTAATGCTCCTGAGATCCGAGTCCACAACCACGCAGGCTTTGGCGCCCAGGGCACGAGCCGTCTCGAAGATGGCTCGAAAAGCGCTCCCCTTGCCGGGCACCCCCTGGTAGACAAGAGACAGCTTCCGCACGCCAGAAGGGACGGGGGCCGACTCCACCACCCTCCGCGTCTCGTCAGTGGACCCGCCATCGGCATTCACCACCACTCCCTTGAGGCCGGGGAAGTGGGTCGCCATCCCCTCCGCCGCCGTCCCAACCACATGGGCAATGGTGGTTGAATTGTTGTAGCTGGGAATACCGACCACCAGCTCGGCCCCGCCGATCCCCTTGATCCGAGCCCACGCCTCCGCCGGAACCGCGCTCGTTAACCCGCCCATCTTGCCCCTCCTCGTAGCGTCTGTAGGGAAGGGGCTCGTCCCCTTCCGCCCACCGGACATGGACGCGCGACGCTGCCCCCATCCCCAACCGCGCCGGACACCACCGCCAACCGGCAGGGTACAAGACCCTGCCCTACGGGACGGGACTAGAACACAAACAGGAACGTCAAATCGTTCACGTTGGTGTTGGTAGGCCCGGTGATGACCAGATCCCCCAGCTTCTCGAAGAAATGGTAGGAGTCGTTCCGCGCCAGATACTCCATCGGGTCCAGCCCCATCTCCCTCGCCCGGGCCACCGTCCCGCCGTCGACGATAGCCCCGGTCGCGTCTGTCGGGCCGTCGGTCCCGTCCGTGGCCGCGGGCAGAACCACCACATCCCGCATCCCCGCCATCTTCACCGCCGCCGAGAGAGCCATTTCCTGGTTGCGGCCACCCTTGCCGTTGCCCCTGATGGTGACGGTGGTCTCCCCGCCGGCCATGACGCAGGCGGGCCTAGCCACGGGCCTGCCGTAGGTGATGATCTCCCTGGCCATGGCGGAGTAGAACTTGGCTATCTCCCTGGCCTCCCCCTCCACGAAGGTGGACAGCAGCAGCGTGTTGAAACCCAAACCCCGCGCCCTTGTGGCCGCGGCCTCCGCCGCCAGCTCGTTGCTCGCCACCAACACGTTCTGCACCCTATCGAACAGCGCGTCCCCCTCCTTCGGCGTATCCTGCACCTCGCCCCGCAGTCCGGCCCTCAGCCGATCGCCTATCGACCCGGGCACACCCTCGGTCAGCCCGTATCGCTCCAGCACCCCCCACGCATCCTGGAAGGTGGTGGTATCGGGCACCGTCGGACCGGAGGCTATGACGTCCAGCGGGTTCCCAACCACGTCCGAGAGGATGAGCGAGATCACCGTCGCCGGGCTCGCCATCCTAGCCAGCCCGCCGCCCTTCACCAGCGAGAGGTGCTTACGAATCGTGTTGATCTCGTTGATCGTCGCGCCGCTCTTCAGCAGCGAGTCCGTCAGCGCCTTCATGTCCTCCAGGCTGACCCCAACCACAGGCAGGTCCATCAGCGCGGACCCCCCGCCCGAGATCACCGTGATCACCAGGTCCCGTGGTCCCGCCGTCTCCAGCAGCTTCAGCATCTCCCTGCTGCCGGCCAACCCTCGTTCGTCGGGCATGGGATGCCCGGCCTCCCGGATTCGCACCACCCTGGTGGGCGCCACGTGGCCGTCCTTCACATTGACGACTCCGGCGGTCACCCGTGCCCCCAGCACTTCCTCCACCGCGCCGGCCATAGCGGCTCCGGCCTTGCCGCCTCCCACCACTAGCACCCGATCGAAGGCGCCCAGATCATACTCACTGCCGGCTATCTTCAGTACTTCTCCATCGACCTTGAGGAACCGCTTCACCGCCTCGCCCGGATCCGCCGCTTCCAGCGCCGCGGACAGCACCTCCAGGGCAGCCTGGCGCCGCTCCCTCGTCCGGCCCGACTTCAACAAACCCTCAGAGAACCGATACATCTCACCTTCCCCCACAATTCACTCTGCTACGCCCAAGACTGGAACCTGATTGCATGTTACAGATGATCCGCCTCAGTATAGGTTCGGAGCCACGGCCCCGCAATCGCCCCTCCGACGGCCAGGCCACCCCCATCCCATGCACAGCATGTCATATTGACATGTCCATTTGCGCATCCTACAATAGCCCCAGGCCATCTAGATGGCGGCACCGCACTATCCAGTCTTACCCTCGTGTCTATCAGCCCTGTCCCTGGAATAGCATCTCGGTTTTCACTCGTGGGCGGACAGCGTCGTTCCGCCCCAACTCAACGCAGGAGGTGACAGGAGCCACGAGACCTGCCGCAGGGCTCCGTGGCACAAGAGACACTCATTCCCTCTCGCTCGCGCACAGTCACGGCAGCTACTCGTTATCCCAGACAACCGTCAAGGTAGTAGGGAGGCAACTCATGTCACTGCGCGCAACCTCTTCTGTCCTAATGGCGTGCGTCCTAACCATTGCCCTGGTAGTGTCAACTGCCTGTTCCTCACCAGCACCTGCATCATCGCCAACCAAAGCTCCTGAGCCCGCCAAGGCAGCGGAGCCCGCTAAGGCTGCACCTACTGTCGCCAAAGCTGCGGAGCCGGCTAAGGCAGCGGAGCCCGCCAAGGCTGCCCCTCAGTACCCAACCAAGAACGTAGAGCTGATCATACCCTTCGCCGCAGGCGGAGTGGTAGATCAGGTGGGTCGATTCCTGGCAGCCTACGCGCAAGAGAAGTGGAAGGTCTCCGTCACCGTCAACAACAAGGGCGGCGGCGGTGGTTTCATCGGCACCGTGGCCGGCCTGCAGGCCCAGCCAGACGGCTATTCGATGCTCCTCAACGGCCCCAGCACCTATTACGGCCTCGCGGCCACCAAGGCCCCGCCCTTCAAGATCGATGACGGAGTGGCCATCAATCGGATCACGATCAACCCCGTGAGCTTCTCCGTGAAGGCCGACTCCAAGTGGAATAGCCTCAAGGACGTCGTCGCGGATGTCAAGGCAGCGCCGGATAAGTACAAGCTTGCATCGGCGGGCAATGCCGGACTAGCCACCTTCGCCGCGGCCAAACTGTGGATACAGGGTGGGATCGATCCGGCCAAGGTGCCCATCATCACCTTCGACGGCGGCGCGCCGGCCCACGCGGCCGTCGCCGGCGGTAGCGCCGACTTCACCTCCCAGAACCTGGCGGAGGCAATGTCACTCTACCAGGCGAAGAAGTTGAAGGTGCTGGCTGTTACCCTTCCTGAGAAGTACAAGCAGACCCCTGAGATCCCTACCAGCAAAGAGGCCGGTTTCGACCAGTACAACACCGTGGGCTGGGTCGGCCTGTGGGGCCCTTCCAAGACTCCGGATCACATCGTCGCGGCCTGGGATAACCTGATCAAGGAAGCCCTGAAGGATCCGAAGTTCCTGGATCAGCTGGACAAGGCCGGCTTCGTGCCCGGCTACATGAGCCCCAAGGATTGGAGCGCTTTCATCAATTCGGAGAACAAGTCCGCCGTGGAGATCGCGAACAAGCTAGGCATCGTGCAGTAGCGATCGATCGATGGAGATTCCAGCCGCTGGACCGGTGGGTCCAGCGGCTGGTGACCCCTTACACTCCGCGCTAGGAGCGAGATTCCCTATGAAGCGGCTAGACCAAATCACCGCGCTCATCGTATTCGTGGCGAGCCTCTGGTTCACCTTCGAAGCCCTGAAGATGCCCCTGGCGGCCGGTAAGGCCCCTGGTTCGGGATGGCTCCCATTGATCCTGGGCCTGCTCATGGCCTTCCTGTCGGCGCTCCTGTTCATCGCCGCCGCTCGCCGTCCTGTCTCCCAGGATAGGAACGTGAGCTGGCCAACCGGCAAGGGCCTCGCTAACAACGTGGCCATCGTCGTCGGGTTGGCCATCAGCGTTGCGCTGCTGCAACTGCTCGGTTACATCGTCTCCACCTTCGTCTTTCTGCTCGGCCTGACTCTATTCCTCGGGCGCTACAACTGGAAATCCGCCACGGCCATGGCCGTGATAACGACCGCGATACTCTACTGGGTCTTCCAGCAGTGGCTCATGATTCCGCTGCCTTCCGGCCTGATCAACTTCACCTAGAGGGCTACAGATGGATGTATTCAGCAATTTGGCATTGGGTGCCCAGGTAGCTCTTTCTCCCATGAACCTGCTCTACTGCTTCCTGGGAGTTCTGGTCGGCACCCTTATCGGCGTCCTTCCTGGGGTGGGCCCCACCGCCGGCATCGCTATCCTGATCCCCATCAGCCTGAACCTGCCGCCGGCTTCAGCCATCATCCTCCTCGCAGGCATCTACTATGGAGCCATGTACGGCGGCTCAACCACCTCAATCCTCCTGAACGTCCCGGGCGAGGCGTCCTCTGTCCCCACCGCCCTGGATGGCTACCAGATGGCCAGAAAGGGGCGAGCGGGGCCGGCCCTCGGAATGGCCGCCATCGCATCCTTCATCGCCGGCACGTTCTCCCAGTTTGGCCTTCTGCTGTTAGCCCCGCCTCTCGCCGACATTGCCCTGGACTTCGGGCCTCCGGAGTACTTCTCCCTCATGTTGCTCGGCCTCACCATCGTCATAGGCCTGTCCGGTAGGTCCCTCCTCAAGGGGCTCATCGCGGGAGTCTTCGGCCTGATGATCGCCATGGTAGGCCAGGACCCGCTCACGGGCCTCGCTCGCTACACCTACGGCGTCGTGGACCTCCTCGGGGGCATCGACTTCATCAGTGTCGTCGTCGGGCTCTTCGCCTTCTCTGAGATCATGGCCAACGCCGAGGGCTCCATGCGTGAGGTGTTCGCGACGAAGGTAAAGGGAAGCATCCTCCCCAATCTCCAGGACTGGAAGGATTCCGCGGGAGCCTTGGTCCGCAGTTCGATCGTCGGCTTCTTCGTCGGGATTATCCCCGGCGGCTCCGCCACCGTGTCATCCTTCCTGGTCTACGACATGGAGCGCAGGCTCTCCAAGCATCCAGAGAAGTTCGGTACAGGCGTCATTGAGGGGGTCGCTGCGCCCGAGGGCGCGAACAACGCCGCGGTCGGTGGTGGACTCATCCCCCTGCTCACCCTCGGCATCCCCCCCTCGGCACCGCTGGCCGTCCTGCTGGGCGCCCTAATGGTGCACGGGGTGCGTCCAGGCCCGATGCTGTTCCAGGAGAATCCGGAGGTGGTCTGGGGCTTGGTCGTCTCCATGTACGTCGGGAACGTGATGCTCCTGATATTGAACCTGCCGCTCGTCGGCCTGTGGGCCCGATTGATCACCGTCCCCTATCCGGTGCTGGCACCCATCGTCCTGGCCCTCTGTGTCATCGGCACCTACAGCATCCGGAACAACATGATCGACGTGTGGATCGCGATCCTCTTCGGCATCATCGGCTTCCTGATGCGGAAGACCGAGATCCCAGCTGCCCCTGTGGTGCTCACACTGGTACTGGCTCACATGTTCGAGAACGCGTTGCGCCAGTCCATGGTGATGTCCTCGGGCGATCCCAGCATCTTTCTGACGCGGCCGATGTCCGCCGTCCTTCTGCTAATCGTGGCCATCGCCCTTATCGCATCGGTCCTTGAGCGCAGACGAACCGGTGGCCCACGAGAGGGCCTCCTTAGCGCCGAGGAAGCCTGACAACCATCAAGCGAGCAAAGGAAGAGGGACTGGCGCGNNCGCGCCAGTCCCTCTTCCTTTGCTCTTCCTCAGTCTCACCGCTTCGGTGTTGGCGTTGCCGCCGGGGGTTGCGGAGCCCCTGCCCCAGGCGTCGCGGTCCTAGCCGGCGCGGCGGGGGTAGCCGCCGCACCGGGCGCCGGAGTGCGGGAGGGCGCGGCAGCCGGGGTGCGCACCGGGGTAGCGCCCGGCGGTGTGGCGCCAGGGGTGGCACCAGGGGTGGTCGACGGGGTCGGCTCATCGATAGGCCCCGTCCCGCCCACCAGGATGACATTTCGCGAAGGCACGTAGTGGCTCTTCAGCTCCAATGTCCGCACGTCGTCCCCTTGCACCACCTTCCGGACTACCTTCACGTCGAAGCCATCGGTCGCCCGCTCCACCCAGAGCTCGCGACCCGCCTCCCAGGAGGGCTCCCGCTGGCGAACCACCTGAGGGTCCGCCTTTACCGTATTGGTGATGATAGGTCCCTCAACCTGAACCTTCCAACTCGGTTTGGTGCCATACAGCTCAAACACCAATTGATTGCCGGCCGTGCTGGACTGTATCAGCAGATAGTCCTCGGTGTTGTTCATGAACTTGAAGTCCAACGAGGGGGGATCCACCGTGGTATCGAGTCCGGTCAACCCACGGGGAGGCTGGCCGTAGCTGGCTATCCAGTACATGTGGGGGTATCGCTCCTCGACCTGATACCCTGCCCAAAAGACCGCGTGCAGCAGGGTCGTCGCCACCTGGCAAATCCCGCCAGCAACGGAGGGAACAGTCTGCATCTCACCATCGTTGACCGAGATGGCAAACCCTGTCTGGAAACCCGCCTTGAGCGTGGTAGGGCCCAACTCCTTGTTGAATGAGAAGATCTCTCCCGGTGGAACCACTACCCCATGCAGCCGGGAGGCAGCCAGCTTGATGTTGTGCACCTTCTCCGGGACACCACTGATGGCTGTCTGCCCGAAGTCGATCCGCTCCTTTATGTCTAGCACCGAGGCGTTGATGGAACCGCCGATAGCTTTGTCCACCTCCACAGGCAGGGCCACGTTCTTCCGATCCGAGGTAATGGCCTCCCGCAGGACCTCGAGTGTCTTCGCCCTATCCAGCTTCCGTCCATCCTTGCCAGGCTGCAGCGCTTTCAGGTTGCCCCCATTCCAATCATAGCGCCCATCCGCCTTCGTCTGGTCTACCTCGGTCCCTATGCGCTCCACCAGCCCCTTCAACGACTCCTCCTGGAGCAACACGGTCGGAGAAGTCACCCCCGCCTTCTGGTCCACCGATGCGATGGAGGCTATCTCCTTGAGGCTGAGTGTCCACTGCTGCCCCTCGAACTCGAGGGACACAGGGCCGGCGTAGATCTTCTCCAGCTTGGCCCTGGCCTCCTCCAGATCACTCTGAACTCGCTTCGGTAGGGTCTTCAGGACGGGCAGCTCTATCGCGTCGGAAGCGGTGGGGAGCCCCCGCTCGATGGCAGTCGCTGCCGCGGCGCCGTCAAGCCGGCGACCGATGACCTCGGGTGTGACCTTCACGCCGAAGTCGTCCCCGATTACCAGCTCGGCCTCCTTGACGGAACGGTCTACCGCACGGGCCTGTTGCGCGAGGAACGCGTCCAGCTTCACCCGGTCAACCTTAACGCCAGGGGCGTCCACGGCATGGCCACCGGTAAGCGCCCCCAACTGCTCCCCTAACTGCTCCACAAGCCCCCCTTCGCGACCAACCTGGAAGGCCGCCTCCACGGCCGCCGAAGGGTCGAACGAGATACCCATCTCGGTGAGGGTCGCCTTTGTCTCCAGGTCGTCCATCCGCAGCACCACGGGTCCAGCCGATCGATTCTCGTAGATCGGCCGCAACCGGGCCAGCGCGCCCTCCTTCGTCATCCCCCCAACCGCTACGTTCCCGACGGACACCCCTCGGTATACCAGGCCAGAATGGGCCAACTGGTACCCAACAGACAGCACCAACAGCAGCAGGCCGGCGCCGGCCACCGAGATGAGTCCTGCAATAAGCGGCACCCGCCAACTTTGACGCGGCCTTCCTGATGGCTCCATCCACTCCGAAGTCATGTCATCCTGAGGCGATCTATCCATGACCAGTAGTTCCTCTCTGAAGTCCCCGACCTCATCGTCAGTCCCGGTCAGGGGTTGGAATGTGATTGTCCTAAATGGACCTGCCTATGTCAACCAAACCAACCTACCTCAGACAGCCCAATTGTCTCCCTTGCGGCCGCCCGCGCCCGCTCATAGAATGTCCCAATGACCAATCCATCCACCTTTGTCATCGTCAACATGGCCGTCGGCTCCACGGCCCTTCCGTTGCCACCGATCGGCCTCATCCCCAGCGGGACCGGCTCCGACCTGGCCCGCTCCCTGAGCATCCCTCGTCGGGCCGAGGATGCCTGCTGCCGCCTCGCCCAGCCCAGGGCAGCGGTTTCCGATCTTGGCGTGGTATTCTATAGGGGTAGAACTGGTCCGGAACAGCGCTACTTTGTCAACGCGGCCGGACTGGGCTACGACGCCGAGGTGGTGGCTCGCAGGAACGGCTTCAATCGCTATATTCGGGGCACCGCCCCCTACCTGATCAGCCTTGCGGTCACCCTGCCGAAGTACCAGAACAGAGACGTCACCGTCACTCTGGGCGATAGCCAAGCTACCCGGCGGGTGAATACGCTGGTCTGCTCCATCGGCCGGTTCTTTGGCGGGGGGATGCGCATCGCTCCCCATGCCATCCTGGACGATGGCAACCTGGACGTGATCACCCTGGGAGACGTGGGGCGTCTCGAACTGATCTGCAACCTCCCGCGGGTCTACAGCGGCACCCATCTAGGCCACCCTAAGGTCAGCTTCGAAAGGGCCAGGGCGGTCCGCGTGGAGTCCAGCCGTCCGGTGCGGATCCAGACTGACGGCGACCCTGTGGGGCTGACACCTGCACGATTCCAGATAATCGCCGGCGCCCTCACCTTCCTGTGCTGACGTCACGTCAGAGCAAAGGCGCTAGCGATTTGGTGGATGGATCGATAAAAGGGAAGGCGCCACGCCCGACGCGGTGATTCCCGCTTCTCAACGTACGAACGGTCGATTGATATAGAAAGGCACCAGATGATAAACAGCAAGTTCGCCTTCCGAGCGGGCATGATGCTGGGTGCAGCTGCGGGCGCCCTGTGGGTTGTCGCGGGGCGGCGCTGGCTGGATAGCGAATACGAGTTGATGGACTGGGACAGGGTGCAGGAGATCGCGGTCCGCACCTGCGGAAAGGCTCCAATCTCCTCCACTTGGACAAGCCGGAGGTCTCGATCCGAGTACGAGGAGATGATAGCCCGGCTCGAGGAGCCGATCGCCGAGTACACCGAGACCAGGCTCCCCGATGCGGGAGTCAGCGTGACAGTCATGGGCAGGCGAGAGTGGATAGAGGCCAACGTCGCCAGCTTCCGCTATCTCTTCGAGCCCGTGGAGCAGATGTACAGGGAGTTGGGCCGGAGGGAAGCCGTTGTCGTGCCCGGTCTTCCTCAGTTGAGCCAACTTGCCGTCAGCAGCCAGATCGGGCTGCTGCTGGGGTACCTGTCCAAGAGGGTGCTCGGCCAGTACGACATGAGCGTCCTGGGGAGGGAGCCAGTGTCCACCGGCAGACTGTACTTCGTGCAGCAAAACATCGAGGCGATCGAGTCCGAGCTGGGTCTCCCGGCAGAGGAGTTCCGGACCTGGATAGCCCTCCACGAGGCCACCCATGCCCACGAATTCGAGGTGTTCCCCTGGCTGCGGGACTACCAGAACCACACCCTGCGCGCCTACCTGGACACCGTCCTGCAGGAGGTTCGCCGGTCTTCGGGCTCAAAGGTCCCGACGGCGATGGTAGCTCGCATGCTGGACAACCTGCGCTCCGGTCGGAGTCTGCTTGAGGCGGTGATGAGCCCGCAGCAGCAGCGCTTCATGGGGCAGATGCAGGCTTTGATGTGCCTCCTGGAGGGGTACAGCAACCACGTGATGAACGCCGTGGGGAAGACCGCAATGCCCAGCTTCGACCAGATCAAGCAGATGGTGGACGGCAGGGCCAAGGAGCGAAGCCAGTCGGAGAAGCTGTTCCTCAAGCTAACCGGGCTCTCCATGAAGATGGAGCAGTATCGTCTGGGAGAGCTGTTCGTGGACCACGTGGTGAAGGCCCGAGGGATCCGCTTCGTCAATCAGGCGTATGATGGCCCCGAGAGCCTGCCGACCATGGACGAAGTGCTGCACCCCGAGCGCTGGATACTGCGAATGGAAAGTGCCGCCTAGAAAGGGCTCTGGCCATGAACATCATGCGCTTCACCGTGATCGACGAGCGGGGTACGGTTAGCTTCGTTGCCTCCTGCGACGCCCTCGTGCCGATGGTGGCAGGCTGTTCTCAGGATCCCAGGGACATCGAGGAGCTGCTCACCCTCGCCGATGGCTACAGCTCCGGCTTGAAGGAGAGGATCCTCTGCAGCCTGGCGGTCTTCGACGAGCAGAACAGCGCGGACAACCTCCAGTCCATACACAAGGGGCTGGAGGTGTGCCGGTCCCACGAGCTGCCAGCATTCAGAGTGCTGGACGACCAGACTCGACAAGCGAGCCTCACGCCAGTGCACGCCGGGGTGGTGATCTTCAACCTGCGAGCCAAGCGGATCGTTCAGATCCAGAACAGCTTCGAGGAGATCAAGCGAAAGGGGCGAGTCCGGGCGAGTCGGCCGACCACTCCTGAGCGCCACATCGTCCGCTATGAACTGCCGTCCTACTGGTCCCTCGTGCCTGGGGCGTGAGACCACCTCGGCATCGAGGTAGGACCACTCTCACCCAACCCTCTCCTCGCGGGAAAAGAGGAAAGACGAGTCACCTTTCTGTGAGAGAGGGTTAGGGTGAAGGGCTACTGTGCGAAGTACTCCATTATGCCTTCGGCAATACCCCTCGCCACCGCCTCGCGTGTCTCCTCCAGGCCCATCAACGCAGCCTCCTGGGGATTGCTCAAGAACATCGCTTCCACCAGTACGCTGGGCATATCGCCACGGAGGCTAAAGAAGTGCCCATAGGGCTTGCCGGCCCAGAGGTCATCCTTCACCCCCCTATCCGGAAGCCAGTAGCCGGTGGCTTCGCGCACTCCCGAGAGAAGGTGGCGATGGATTGATGTGGCCAACTCCTCGCTCTCCTTGCCGTGGTTGTCCCTGTTGTAGTAGGTCTCCGCCCCGCGCACCCTGTGATCCCCAAAGCCGTTCAGGTGGATAGAGACAAAGACCCTGGCGTTGCCGACCGCCGCGATCCTGGCCTCCTGCTCAACTCTGACCCTATCCGTCGGATCTGGCTCTGAGAAGTCCGTTAGGGGGCAGTGGTCATCCCTACTCAGAGACACGGAGAGGCCGGATTCCTCCAGCAACTCCTTTACCCTCATGGCGATGGGCAGGGTGACCTCGAACTCCCTGAGGCCGCCGCCCGCCGCCCCCACATCCGAGTAGCTGTGGCCGGGATCCAACCCGACGTCGACCATGGGAACCAGCGCATGGGGCTGCTCGTCAAATGCAAGCAGCGACTGTGGAAACAGCAGGGCCAGAGTTGCGGCCAGCACAACGCAGAGGGGTTTCACCAACAGAGCCTTCCTCGACGAAATCGAACTCAGGAGGAGCGAACAGACTGCAACGTACCAGGAGCAGATGCTACCATCTTCCCCCCTCCCTTTCCATCCCCAGTAGTACCTGACTCATCGCGGCAAAGTGTGACCTTGGGGTATCAGAGGGGAATTAGCATCAACTACCCTGTGGTATAATCGAGGCTAATCTCGTGATGCGGGGGTTGAACGATGTCGGAGAACATCCAGTGGCTTGGGCATGACAGCTTCAAGATCTCCAGTGGGCCAGTGGTTATCTACACCGATCCGTTCCGATTGGTGGAGGGGGGAGACAAGGCCGACATCATCCTGATCACTCACGACCACTTTGACCACTGCGAACCAGAGGATGTGGCGAAGGTCTTGAAAGAGGACACGGTCATCGTGGCTCCTCCCTCGTCGGCGGAGAAGCTGGGAAGCGCCGTTAAGGTCGTCAGGCCGGGTAACAGGATAGAGGTGAAGGGCGTCACCGTCGAGGTGACCTGGGCCTACAACTTGAACAAGTTCCGAAACCCTGGCGAGCCGTTCCACCCGAAGTCGGAGAACTTCGTCGGCTACATCTTCACAGCCGGAGGCAAACGGTTCTATCTGGCTGGGGACACAGACCTCATCCCGGAGATGGACGGCATCGAGGCGGATGTAGCGCTGCTGCCCATCAGCGGCACCTACGTCATGACGGCCGAGGAGGCCATCGAAGCGGCCAACACCGTCGTGAAGGCCGCCACCTACATTCCGATGCACTACAACTCTATTGTTGGAAGCGATGACGACGCTAAGCGGTTTGCCGCCGGGGTGAAGCGCGGCGAGGTCATGATCCTCACCCAGGCATGAGCGGCGAGTGAAGAGTCATGAGTAGAGAGCCACTCACCTCTATCAGCACAAGCAAGTGATGGATCTCGCTCTATCGCCAAGAGTCAGTACTCACCACTCATGACTCTTCTCATCGCTTCGGCTACAGGCGAAATCCCGCGGAACCAGACGGACCCTCTTGGGTCTCCACGAGAGAATCCACCATCTCGAAGATCTTCTTGGCGGCGTCACGGACAGAATCGACATCGCGCTTGTCATCGGGAAGATGGCCAATGTAGGCCACCAGAATGTCCTTGGCCACGTCCACTTTCTTCTCGTTGGTTGCCTTCATTTCTCACCTCGCGCTCTTTGAGCGTGTTCTTCCCCAACATTGTACCATGACCTTGGTTAGACGAGCCCTGAGCCGTGCCCAGCACTCAGTTCACTGGCACGTGCTTTGCCCTCCCTGAGCGCCTGGCCTCCGTGATGCGACGGAAGGCAATGCCTCGCCGGTGACATGAGTCTGGGGAAGGAGATGGATCCTAATGGCCGACGACCCAAATGAGATAGAGATCGAGGTGGAGAGCAGAGAGGAACTGCTGCAGAGCATCCCAGAAGCTCTCCCCATCCTGCCGCTCCGTGGGACCGTGGCTTTCCCCTTTGCCGCCATCCCGCTGCAGGTCGGGCAGGAGCGCTCGCTGAAGCTCGTGGAGGAGGTTACGCGGGGAGGGGAGCACTTCATCGGGCTGGTAGCCCAACGCGAGGCAGAGGTCGAGGGAGCGGGGCCCTCCGACCTGTTCACAATGGGGACCGTCGCTCGCGTCCTCCAGGTGATGAAGCAGCCCCAGGGCGGGCTGACCATGGCAATCCAGGGGTTGGAGCGGATGCAGATCGTCGAGTATCTCAGTGAGACACCCTACCTGCTGGGCAAGATCGAGCTGAGGCCCGAGGTCGAGGAGCGCACACCGGAGGTCGAGGCGCTGCGCCGCAACCTGGTGTCCCTCTTTCAACGACTCGTCGAGCTATCCAACTATCTGCCCAACGAACTCGCCGGGGTAGCAGCCGGAACACCAGACCCTCGGCAACTGGCCTACCTGGTGGCCGTCAACGTGCGGGGCGACGTGGCCTTCAAGCAGGACATCCTCGAGGTCGACTCGATCCGAGATAAGCTGCAGCAGCTCACGGACCATGTGCGTCGCGAGATCGAGGTTCTGGAGATCGGCGAGCAGATCCGGACCCAGGCCAAGGAGCAGATCAGCCGCAACCAGCGGGAGTACATACTCAGGGAGCAGCTGAGAGCCATCCAGCGCGAGCTGGGCGAGGAGGGAAGCGCCGACAGGGAGACCGGCCAGCTCAAGCAGCGGCTCCTGGAGGCCAGCCTACCCGCCGAGGCGCGCCAGGAAGCCGACCGGGAGCTGAACCGCCTGGAACAGCTCTCTCCCGCATCTCCCGAGCACGGCATCATCGTCACCTACCTCGATTGGCTGGCCAGCCTTCCCTGGAAGAAGACGACGGGGGAAAAGATCGACGTGAGCAGGGCCCGTCAGGTGCTGGACGAGGACCATTACGACCTTGGCCAGATAAAGGAGCGGATCCTCGAGTATCTTGCCGTGCGCAAGCTGAAGGAGGAGCGCACGGGTAAGGAACCGGGGCAGGAGGGGTTGATGAGGGAGCCGATACTCTGTCTGGTCGGCCCTCCAGGTGTCGGCAAGACCTCCCTCGGACAGTCGATAGCCAGGGCGATGGGGCGGAAGTTCATCCGCATCTCCCTGGGGGGGATACGCGACGAGGCTGAGATCCGAGGCCATCGCAGGACCTACATAGGGGCTCTGCCGGGCAGGATCATCCAGGGGCTCCGGCGTGTGGGCACAGCGGATCCCGTGTTCATGCTGGATGAGGTTGACAAGCTGGCGGTGGGATACCAGGGCGACCCTGCCGCCGCACTACTGGAGGTGCTGGATCCCGCCCAGAACAACAGCTTCACCGACAGCTACCTGAGCGTGCCCTTCGACCTCTCCGGGGTGATGTTCGTGACCACCGCCAACAACCTGGAGTCGATCCCCCGCCCCCTGCTTGACCGCATGGAGGTGCTGGAGCTAGCTGGCTACACCGAGGAGGAGAAGCTGCACATCGCCCGCAACTACCTGGTGCCGAAGCAGCTACAGGCCCATGGCCTGTCGGAGGGAGAGGTGAGCGTGGACGACGAGGCGATCAGGACCATGATCCGCGACTACACGCGGGAAGCGGGGGTTCGCAACCTGGAGCGCCAGATAGCCACAGCATACCGTAAGGCCGCGCGAGAGATCGCCGAGGGGTTGCAGAGCAAAATCCACATCACCGCTCAGAAGGTCGACGACTATCTAGGGAGACCGCGCTTCTTCTCGGAAGCAGCGGAGCGGATCGACAGACCAGGTGTCGCCACGGGCCTTGCCTGGACTCCCAGCGGAGGAGACATCATATTCGTGGAAGCCACGATGATGCACGGCCGGAGCAACCGGCTGATCATCACAGGCATGCTGGGGGACGTGATGAGAGAGTCGGCTCAGGCAGCCCTCTCCTACGTACGCTCCAACGCGGCCCGGCTCGGCATCGATCCGGTGCTGTTCGAGGACAAGGACATCCACATCCACGTTCCCGCGGGAGCGATTCCCAAAGATGGCCCTTCGGCCGGTGTGACGATGGCCACGGCGCTGGTCTCGATGGTCACGGGGCGGCTGGTACGACAGGACGTGGCGATGACAGGGGAGATAACCCTGCGGGGAAAAGTGCTCCCGGTAGGGGGCATCAAGGAGAAGGTGCTGGCTGCCCACCGCGCGGGCATCCGAACGGTGGTCCTGCCCAAGCGCAACGAGCGTGATCTGGAGGAGGTGCCGGAGGAGCTGCGTGGCCAGATGCGCTTCGTCCCAGTGGACACGATCGATCAGGCTCTGACGGAGCTCTTGGCGCCGCCGTCAGGGAGCCAGATCCAGAGTATGAGCAGGGCGGCGTAGGGGAAAGGATCGGAGGGAGGCGAAGCCGTTGGTAGAAGCAACCGGCCGGTCGCCCCCACGCGTCGTTTAGGCGCCCATGCAGGGATCAGCGGAACGAGGGCCGGACCTCCCATGCGGATTGTGACTTTTGTCATACTCTCACCCCTGCACGTCGGTTATCCTTCACCCACAACGCTCCCACGAGCCACACTAATTCAGACGAAGGAGACCGGAATGACCGACAACGACGCCCTCCAGATGTTCTGCTATCAGTGCTCCCAGACGGCCAAGGGGACCGGCTGCACCGCCTCCGGCGTGTGCGGCAAGGTGCCAACAGTGGCCAGGCTGCAGGACAACCTGCTGTACGCCATCAAGGGTATCTCGGCCTACGACTACCACGCCCGGGAGTTGGGCTACAGCGACTCCGAGGTATCGGCGTTCCTCGCCCGGGGCTTCTACTCCACTCTGACCAACGTGAGCTTCGACGCCGGCCACTTCGTCGCTCTGGCCCTTGAGGCCGGCCGGATGAACGCGAAGATGATGGCGCTGCTGAAGAAGGCACACATCGATCGCTACGGCGAGCCCGTGCCAACGCAGGTCTTCACGGGAACGAAGAAGGGTCAAGGCATTCTGGCCACCGGCCACAGCCTCAAGGCGCTGGAGGCGCTGCTGGAGCAAACGGCCGGCACCGGCATCAACGTGTACACCCACTCGGAGTTGCTCCCTGCCCACGGCTACCCTGGACTCAAGAAGCACGGCCACCTAGCGGGCAATCTCGGCAAGGCCTGGTTCGACCAGAGGAAGCTGTTCACCGACTACCCGGTGGCGATCCTGGGAACATCCAACTGCGTCCTGATCCCCACCGACGCATACCGAGACCGGATATTCACCACGGGCATCACACGGCTGCCGGGCGTTCGGCACATCGACGGGTACGACTACACCCCGGTGATCGAGAAGGCAAAGACGTTGCCGGTCCTGGAGGAGAAGGCCGGGGACTACGTGCTCACCACGGGCTTCTCCAGTTCGGTGGTGCTCTCACTGGCGGGGAAGATCAAGGAGTTGGTGCAGGCGGGCAAGATCAAGCACTTCTTCCTGGTAGCAGGCTGCGATGCGCCGATGCGGAAGGGCAACTACTACCGGGAGTTCGTCCAGATGCTGCCCCAGGATACGGTGGTGCTAACACTGGCCTGCGGCAAGTTCCGCTTCAACGACCTCGACCTGGGGACCATAGACGGCGTGCCGAGGCTGATCGACCTGGGCCAGTGCAACGACGCCATCGTGGCCGTGGAGATCGCCACCGCCCTGGCGGACGCCTTCGGGGTGGGGATCAACGACCTACCACTAACCATGGTGCTAAGCTGGATGGAGCAGAAGGCCGTGGCCATCCTGTGGAGCCTGTTCGCCCTGGGCGTGAAGAACATCTACCTGGGACCGATCGCGCCCGCCTGGGTGAACGACGACATCCTGAAGGCACTGGTGGAGAACTGGGGCATCAAATTGATCGGCGAGCCCGCGGAAGACCTCCAGAAGATGCTAGCCGCATAGTAGCTATCCCGCGTGCACGGCTAAACGACGTGTAGGGGCGACCGGCCGGTCGCCCCTACACTGTATGCCGCCGACACGGTTCAGTGCCCTGATCCTGCTCTCGCCCCCTGCGTCTCCGGCAGCGCCAGGGTGAAGGGGATGGAGAGCATGGAGGCCAGTACGCTGAAGCCCAGCGCTGGCCCCAAACCTATCAAGTCGGCGACAGCGCCGACCACCAGGGTGGCGACCAGGGTGCCCTCGAAGCCGAGGAAGAAGGTGATCCCCGAGGCCGTGCTCCGACCACCCGGCAGCAACTCCATCGCCATGGTCAATTGGACCGGGGCGGCGCTGAGCGCCATGGCACCTGCCAGTGCCAGCATGACCAACCCTAGCGTGTCTTCTCGCCAGTACATGGCGGCAAAGAGCAGCGGTCCTGTGGCCACCTGGGAGATCAGCATCATGGAACGCCTCCCAAACCTGTCCGAGAGGGTGCCACCGACCAGAGCACCGCCTGCCCCCGCTAGCTCGAAGACCGCGACCGCCAGCCCTGCGAACAGCAGCGTGGAGCCCAGGTCCACCAGGAAGGTCGGGTAGAAGGTAGCGAAGCTGGTGATGGAGATCGATCGGAACAGGACGAGGCCGGAGAGCAGCAGGAGTGCCCTGCGCTGCTCCTTCATCGTGCGCCAGATGTCGGATACCGTGGAGCTCCCAGCCATGGAGATCTGCCTCCTGCGAAGCTGCCACCACAGCAGGACGGAGCAGGCAACCCCCGGCAGAGCGCCGATGAAGCTTCCCTCCAGGCCCACCCAACCCACCAGGGTCACGATGTACACGGGACCTATGGCTCGGGCCAACTCGCCACCCGTCATGTACCACGAACTGCCCTTGCCCCAACTGCGCCCGCTGGCACGCGTAACGGCTGCCGCAGCGGCGGGGTGAAACCCCGCTGTGCCCAGAGCGGCCACGCACAGCAGCAGGGCCGTCGACCAGTAGTCAGGGGCTATCCCCAGCAGGCTCATACCAAGCGCCGTTACGGAGGGTGACAGGATCACGAACCAGCGGCAATCGGCCTTGTCGGCCAAGAGGCCGAGGAATGGCTGGAGCAGCGACCCGGCCCGAAGGATGGTGACCAGGGCGCCGGCGGCAGCCAGCGATATGCCGAGTTTGGCGATCAGGAGGGGAAGGATCGGCGCGAGAATGGCAGGGTAGAGGTCATGGATCAAATGGGCAGCCGAGATCGTCGCCACGGCAGGCGTGTCGAAACTGTCCTCCTTGGCGACGGATTGCTGATTCACGGAGGCCGTCATTGTTGCCTCCGCCTCACCTTGCCCCATGATCGTAGTACTCCTCAGCAAGTTAATCGGGAACAGCTCGAACTAGACGCAGTAGGCGCCATTCTACACTAGAGCAACATGGGAGGAAAGGATTTCGGCCCCGAGAAACGGGCGGATGTGGTATAATTATGTCAAGCGGCGCATTGGGGCTTCGGTCCTCCGGCGCCCCATCATCCGTGCATTTACTCAGCGGGGTCCGTCCCGCGCTGGGCCAGGAACGGTTCCCGGACACCAGCAGAGCCTATGCACAGCTAGCCAAAGAGGTTCAGCATGTCAGCACCGCATCTGCTTTCTTCCAATGAGCAAGCCCCAGTACGGGTGCCGGGGTACCTCTCCGTTCGAGCCGCCGCGGAGTCGCTGGGCATTCGCGAGCGAAGCGTCCTCGGGTTGATCGAGAGGCGCCGCCTGACCTCAACCAGGCTCGGCAGGATGCACTTCATCCCCACCCGAGAGGTCCAGGCCTACGGGGTCGTACGGCGACTGCGCCTGAGGCGATCCCGCAGGCGAGGCCGACGAGCGGCCTAGCAGGGCGGCTGGGCAGGGGGGCAAATCCCCTGCCCCGTTACTCCTTCTCCATCTCCTCGAAGTCGTAGTCCAACTCTCGCAGCATCTCCAGCATTTGGTCTAGCGCTTCGCAGGTCGTCGGGCGCTCGCACATCTGCCTCAGCGCCGTCAACCCCATTTCGCTGACTGCCGCCATGCCCTCCAAGTCGCTCTCCTCCTCCAACTGGTGGATGAGGTACCTCAACGACTCCCACTGCTGATCCCTTTGGGTAGACGCCAGCGCCTTTGCGCTCTTGCCCTCCATCCTTCCCTCCCCGTGGTCCCAGAGGCATCCGCCTCCTCGCTGCTTCGCTGCGGCAAGACTTGAATCGAAACGAGCCCTCGGCTCGCTACTTTTCGCCATCATTGCACTACTGCAGCCGCCGTGCCCCAGTGGAGTCTTGGAAGAAGGAGACTACCGCTCGTGGGCGTGGGGCNNGCCCCACGCCCACGAGCGGTAGTCTGGGCCGGCTGGCGCCAGCTACACCCTGAGGTAGGAGTCGGCGTAGATCACGTCGTTCCGGAGGATTCGCACCGTCTTCCAGATATCGACCTGGGCGGGGTCACTCATGTCCACCGCGTCCTGCTCCAGCAACTCGCCCGCCGCGACGGAATCGTGCAGGGCACACAGCAGCTTGCCCACCGGCGTACTCGTGTCCTTGGCCTCGACAATCCGCACGGCCTCCATCAGATCCCTGTCCAGGGGATCGATGATGGCCGCGTCCAGCCCCGCACCCAGCAGCATGACGAGGAAGACCCGATTGATAAGGGGGCGGTTCTCGGCGGGAGCGCCGTTGGAGACGTTGCTGAGGCCCACGACGCTCCTCACCGGCGGGTCTGCCAACCCCTTGAACATGCGGACCGACTCCAGGGTCATCATAACGCCGGGTTGGTCGGCCGACACAGGGAGAGTGAGGGGGTCCAGGAACAGCATGTCGCTGGTTACGCCACGCTCTGCCGCGGCGTTCACGATCTCAAACCCCAACTCGGCCCTTCCGTCGGCGGAGGTCGGAATGCCCTGCTGCGTCATGGTGAGGGCGACGATGGGGGACTTGTACTTGGCCGCCATGGGGAAGAGCCGATCCATGCGGGCCACCTCGGCCGAGGTAGAGTTGATCATGGCCATCCGTTTGCACAGCTTGAGGCCTGCCTCTATAGCATCGGCATTGGTGGTGTCCAGGGAGAGAGGCACGTCGATCTCGCCCTCGACCTCGCTCACCAGCCACTCCATGATCTCCACGCCGCGCTTCTTGGAGGGACCGATGTTCAACTCCACGTAGCCCGCGCCCGCCTCCGCCTGCCTCTTCGCCAGCCCTTTGAAAAACCCTGCGTCCTTCTCTTCGATGGCCGCCTTGACCTTGGGAGAAATGATGTGAATATTCTCTCCGATGACAAGCATGTCCATCCCTCCGTACAACTTAGATCAGTATTCTGTCCATGATGCCCTTGACGGCCGCGTATACCGGTGAGTCCTCAGGGAGATCCACCAGCGGCCTGCCTTCGGCGTCGTAGCTCCCCACGGCGGGATCCAGTGGAACTGTCCCCGCCAGATCCAGCCCCTGTCGCTGGATCTCATCCCGGAGCGCGACGTTCAACTCGCCCGGAACGCGGTTCAACACCAGCAGCGACTTGCCCACACGGGTCTTCAGCTCCCCCACCAGCCGGGCGACCCGACCGGCGGCGATGACCCCGCGGACCGTGGGGTCCGACACGAGAAACAGGTAGTCCACGTCACGAGTGGTCCGCCGGCTCAGGTGCTCCAGCCCGGCCTCGTTGTCGATCACCACGTACCGGTAGCTTCCAGACAGCCTGTCCACGCAATCGCGAAGCACATGGTTAGCCGCGCAGTAGCAGCCAGGCCCCTCGGGCCGGCCCATGGCGATTAGATCCAGCCCCCTGCTCTCTACCAGCGACTCGTTGATCCGGTACTCCAGGTAGTCCCGTTTGGCCATGCCGGCAGGCATCGCCCCTGCCCCCACCCTAATCGCTGTCTCCTCCCTGACGTCCCCGACGGTGTTCTCCAACTCCAGTCCGAGCACGCTGTTCAGGTTTGCGCTGGGGTCCGCGTCTATGGCCAGAACCGACCCATCACCCCGGCCCCGCAGGTGTCTCAGGATCATGGCGGTGATGGTGGTCTTGCCAGTTCCGCCCTTGCCGGCAAGGGCAATCGTTGTGGTCAATGAGGAGTCTCCTTGATAGCCCTGCGCAGCTCCTTCAGGTAGCCCTGCAGGTCCACCGCCTCCCTCGGCCCAACGGCGATCTTCCAGTCTGGCAACTCTTCCTCTAACTCTCCAGAGAGGGTGGCCACCATGCCGGGAAGTATCAGCACCTTCCGCTCGACCAAGTCATTGATGCCGGAACCCTTGACAAACTTAGCTATGCTCTCGGCGCTGAACTTGCCGGCCGCCCAGGCCGTGAGGACGGACAGTCCCTCCGCATCGGCGATCAGCAGCCAAGCCGGAACGCCACTGGTCTCCACCTCTCCCGCCACCGAGAAGTAGGTCAGGGAGAAGTTGGTGGTGATCATCACCGGCGCGTTGGGCTCCGGATCGTTGAACCGGTAGATGTCCGGAGTCACCTGGATCGGCTTCTGCGGGTCGGTGTAGATGTTCTGCCTGAGGGTCAGCAGGCCATACAGAGTTGCGGGATCGAAGTGGTCCAAGACGATCACGCCGGAGTACTTGCAGATGTCCTGAGCCGCCGCAATCGCCTCCTGTTCCGCCGACTCGGCGCCCTCGCCAGGGAAGCTGATGGTGGGGAAGCCCAGCAGCCGGAAGTTCTTCTTGATCGCCAGCCTGCGCAACTGGGTGAACACCGCCAGGGTCTCCGCTGGAGTCCTGGCACCCGGGTCCAGCACCAGGTCCTGGACGCCGGCCTTGGTCAACTGCTCCGCGAGTACAGCCAGTTCCTCTAAGCCTCTGGCCTTCACGGCCAGTGGACACCCGGCCCTCGTTGCCAGCGCTGCCATCGCCTCCCAGTTCTCACTATCGGCCGCGTGGATCAACGGCTTGCTGCCCGCGCCAACGGCCAGGGCTGCCTCGATCGACGCCGGGTCCTTGGCCATCAGGATCAGCGGCAGTACGCTATTCGCCTTGACCACCTCCACGCACTTGGCGAACGTTGCTGCATCGCCCGAGGCGTTCTCCACCGCCATCGCGTCCATCGACAGGCAGAAGCCCACCCGCTCCGCGAAGTAGACCGACGCCTCGGCAACAGTCGCCGCAACCTTGTCCAAGGGATCGGTGTCCTTCACCCTCAGCGCCAGGCCAGGCTGGTGGAAGAAGGTCTTGTCGTGCCGGAAGAGCACCACCTCGTTCCCAATCTGGAACTCCCTCTCTCCCGAGGCGATGGTCACCAGCCTTATCGGCGGCGCGGAGGCGGACTCCAGCGCCGCCTTGCCCTCATCCGAGACACGGGGACAGGCGCTTAGCTCCGCGCTCTTTGCCGCCAGCTTAAGGGCAAAGGCAAGGCAGGTGGGAAAGCCGCACTCCTTGCAGTTGGTCTTGGGGAGCAGCTTGTAGATCTCCAGTCCGGTGAGTGCCATCTATTCGTTCCTCCCCTATGCCTTCATTAGTCTGTCGATGGCCAGCTTCAACTGCTCCACCGACTTGGGGTGCCGCAGCACCAAGAGGTCCGCCCCCGCGTGCAGCAGGCTACTGGCTGTCAGGATCTCCCACATGACGGAGCGCTGCTTCAGGTCGCCCCACGCACCCGGAAGGCCCTCCAGCGGCTTGGTCTCCTTCTGCCTCCATGCCTCCTCGCCCACCGTGCATATCAGGGGGAACTGAGTCATGGAATCGTTCTGGAAGGCGCTCAGCCGAAGTCGCTCCATCACGGAGTAGGTGTACTCCAACCCATATCCCAGGGCGCCAGTGGTGGGATCCATCATCAACCGCTCCGGAGGGAGTCCCATGTCCGTCGCCAGGATGTTGCACTGCTTCGCCATATTCACATCGATTGGGGACTGCGCGATCACCACGTGTCCACCGGCAAGGGCAGCAGCCACGATGGTCCGGTAGTTGGTGCTTTCGATGTCCCCCAACCCTATCCGCTCGCCCGCGGCGGCCTCGCTCACCTTCACCAGCACCTGGTTGTCCTTCTCGGCCTGGCCCGGCCCGTAGACAATCAGGGGGACATCCACCGCCTTCAGGACGGCCTTCACCGTCTCGGCGGCCTGCTCCGGCGACCTGTCCTGCGCATCGGGATGGGTGCCGGAGAGGCGCAGAACCACCAACTCCGCGCCCGCCTTCACCGCGGCCCTGGCCCATTCGCAGGGGTCGTCCATCACGTCCCCCCAGGCCTCCCGCAGGTGATATGGCCACTCAGGCGGGTTAACGTCATGGATCTCGACTCCGACCACCGGCCGGTGGGGCATCGGTGAGTCGAAGTGCAGGAAGGGCAGCGCACCCTCGCCGCCAATGGTCACCGTGCTCGCGCGGGTGCCGCCCTCGGCGGCGGTGGCCCCCAAGGTCACCTCGCGCACCTTGCCGGCCGACTTCTCGATGGGTATCTCGACCTTCACAGCCATACAGGAATACCTCCCACGCATGGTTTCTGCCTACCTGGCAGAGGAATACTGCTCGTCGCCACGTCGTTCTGATGCAGGGACCGGCAGGGAAGCCGGCCCCCACAGCTATCGGAATCCCCATGACCTTGTGCTAGAAGATCGGGTCCATGGTCAGGGCGGGGTGGCCCTTCTCTTCTATGAAGGGCAGAAGCTCCTCCACCGTCGTCGCCACCCGCTCGTCAGCGATCTTGTCCAGCAGATCGGGCTCGCCGATCCGCTCGCAGACCTGCTTCAACTCCTCGGCCATCGACTCCTTCAGATAGGAGGACATCCAGACGATGCGTTTGAAGCCGCCCTCCGCGGAGATGAACTTCTTGCTGGTCAGGTAGTACTTCCCTACACCCATCAGGCCAGGCGTCTGGATACCACCACCAGCCGTACCGGCCAGGGTGGTGAAGGTCATGCCGCAGGGGGTCATGCTAGCATCCTCGCGGGAGACCACCATCACGCCATTGGCCTCCGGTATCAGCATCACGATGCACTCGAAGCAGCCGCAGGAGGTCATGGAAGCGTCCATGAAGGAGTACATCGTCACGCGCGGCACCGACTGGTGAGACCATTGGTAGACAAACTGGTTGATGTCCTCCCACTCACCCTTGACCGGGTCCGTCACCTTGCCCTTCAGAACCGGCTGGTTGGGACCCACGGGGTTGATCTCGAAGGACGCCTTGGAGTCCAGCCAGTTCACCGAGCCGCACAGCCCCAAGCGCTCCGGCGAGACGATGCAGACATGGTTCGGCGCGAAGCTCTGGCATAGGGTGCAGGAGTAGAACAGGTCCACCGACTCGTCGGTCATGTTGGCCACCCGCACGTTGCGCTCGTGGTATGCCTGCCTCGCGACCACCATCAACTCATCCACCGCCTCGGAGGTGGTATAGATGTCGACGGCGATCTTGTCCACGATGGCCGGGAAATCGCTCTTCAGCTTGGCGTACAGGATGTCGCCTAGGTGCTTGATCTTGAACCCCTTTTGATATGCAGTGATGCTGATTCGGATCCAGGTGATGTCCCGCTGGCCGATGTGCTGGATCCCCTCGGCGCCGTTGATGTAGTCGTGGATCTTGCGCTCCAACACCGGCTCGAAGTCCTTCTGCATCTTTCGGCCGGCCACGTCCACCACAATTGCCAGGGGAACAGTCCCGCCCTTCTCCATGTCGTCTATCTCGGGGCCGTGGACGGTGATTCGCCCATCCTCAACGTCCTTCATCTCCCGCATGCGGAGATACTCGAAGCAGGGGGCCCGCCTGCCGCCGAACTCAGCCTGCAGGCTCTCCTTCCGCACCCGCTCGCCCTCGAAGGCCGGACCGTAGGCCACGGGAACCGGCACCTTGGTGATGACGATCTTGAGGCCACGCACCTCGATCGCCTTCGCCACGATGTCCTCCACCGGAATGTTGCTGACCACGTGCTCGTAGGTAGTGACACCCCTGGGCAGAATCTCGGGGATCGCGGTGTGGGCGATGGTGGGGAAACCGTAGCTGATCGCTCCGGCCGCCGTGGCGTACTTCTCCTGGTCCACATGGTCCAGGGCCATCACGAAGGCGAAAATGCGAAGCCTGTTGTAGCGCAGCATCTTCTTATAATCGCCTGGTGTCACGCCCCCAAAGGTCATCGCCGCCCGCGTTGCGAAGCCCAGTGAGTAAATATGGGCGGACACATCCCGCCCAAAAGGCACCAGGCGGGTATCCCATCCCAACTGCACCCCCTCCTCGTCCAGTTGGTCGGCGAAGGTGCGGCCGCTTGCGTCGCAACCCGCGATGAAGATGTAGAGGTTCTTCTCCTGCATCTCCCGGGCTAGCCGAACGGCCATCTCGTTCGATGGCGCGGGCCCCACCACGGCTGCGAAGCCCGGGGCCGAGCCGTCCACGAACTCGATGCCCCTCTGGCGCAAGATCACGTCGTCGGCGGCGCCCAAATAGATGCCATCCACCGGACTCGGACCCACGACGTACTTCAATGCTTCTATGGTTTCCTCGGCGAAGAGAGTGGCAACGCCGGCATCCAGGGTCTCACCAAGGTAGGGGAGCCAGCGCCTGTCTGTCGGTACGGCTGGCAGCAAATCCTTGGCCAGGGCAATCACGGGCTCCAACTCCGAGAGCTTGGTCACCTTTCGGCCGGTGAAGCCGTGTATCACAGGCAGGAAGTAGCCAGTGTTGGGGAAAGCCACAGCCTCGTTTGGACCCTTGGCGTCTATGGCCTCCTTCAGGCTGGCCTCGGCCCTGGCGACGAAGGCGTGGGCGCCCTTGATGGCGTCGGTAGCGATGATCCTAGACACTAAGCTCCCTCCTTGCCTCCATGTCGAATAGGACGCGCTCCTTCTTGGTGTCGATGCCGAGCGCCTTCCGCTTCTTCTGGATATGATCCACGGACTTCTCGAAGGTCCTGACTGGGTCCGTCTCGAACTCCAGTTTGCCGCCGTACTTCTCCTCCCAGCCAGTCGAGAGCAGATCAACCACGCTTTGGCTGGACTTGACCGGGGAAGTAACACCCATCAGCACGTAAGCCCCGCTGGCAGCACAGTAGGTGGCGATGGACAGCGCCTTCTCGCTCATCCACTCGGGAGCCAGGCCCACGGCCGGCAGGTCGCTGATATCCTCACCCAGGCCACCCTCCTCCACCATAGCAGTCAGGATGGTCAGAATGCGGGAGTTGTCCACGCAGGAGCCCAGGTGAAGCACCGGTGGCATGCCCGTGGCCTCGCAGATTGATCTCAATCCCGGACCCGCATGCTCCATCGCTTCACCCAGCAGCATTCCATACTTGGCGCTGGCGAGCGCTCCGCAACCCGTCTCCACTACCAGATAGTCGTTGGCAATGAATTCCTTCGTCAGTTCGAAGTGGCTCTTGTCATGGGGAGTGCGGGCATTGTTGCACCCCACGATCGCCACGGCTCCCTGGATTCGGCCATCGATGATGGCGTCGTTCAATGGCCTGAAGGAGGCCCTGTACCGGCCGCCCAGCATGTACTCGATGTACTCGTGGGAAAAACCGGCCACCAGATCCGAGGAGTGGTTGGGAATCCGCGGCTTCTTGGAGCGGTTGGGGTAGTTCTCTATCGCCGCCTGGATAATGCGCTTAGCGGTGCCTAGAGCATCATGCTCGTTGAACTGAATGTGGGTCGCGCCCTGGATCATTGCCTTGGGAGAGGTGGTAATTACCTTGGTGTGGTAGCGCTCAGAAAGGCGCACTAGGGCCTGCATTATGCACTGGACGTCCACCACCATGGCATCCACCACACCGGTCATGACGGCCAACTCCTGATCTAGGAAGTTTCCAGCCGGCGGGATGCCGTGGCGCATCAGGATCTCGTTGGCAGTGCAGCAGATGCCGGCCAGGTTGATCCCCTTGGCGCCTTTCGCCTGGGCCATCGCGATCAGTTCGGGATCCATGGAGGCCGCCACGATCATCTCCGAGAGGGTCGGCTCGTGGCCGTGAACCACCACGTTGACTTCGTCCTCTTTCAGGACGCCAAGGTTTACCTCGCTAAGGATGGGCTTGGGTGTTTCGAACAGTATGTCGGAGATGTCCGTGGCCAGCATGCTGCCGCCCCATCCGTCACCCAGTGCCGTTCGCACAGCCTGCTGCAGGATATGCTCGGCGTCCTGATCCACCCCCATGTGGGTGGCGTGCATCAACTGCACGACCTCGCGGTCGATGCCACGGGGCACCACTCCCAGGCCTCGCCAAATCTCCTGGCGCTTCTTGGGGGCCCTGGAAACGTAGGTAAGTTCACCCGTCTGCTGCCCAAAGTTGGAGAGCGCCCTTGTGGCCACGTCCAGGGTCACGTCCTTGACCGCGCGCCCTTGAGTGGGGATGCCCATGTGCCCCGCCACGGCCATCAGTTTGCGGACGTCCTTGATCTCGTAGCCCGGCGCCTCCCCCTTGGCCACGGCCATGAGGGTCATGGCGAGATCGCGACCGTGGTCGGAGTGGGCCGCCGTGCCGGCCGCTACGGCCCTAGCCAGGCTGCGCGCCGCGACAGTGGGGAGAGTGGCGCCACACACACCGGTCATGGTGCTCTCAGCGTCCTTGCCGGTGAGACGACAAGGCCCCATGTAGCACACACGGCAGCAAGCGCCGCTGGAGCCAATGGGGCACGGTTTCATCTCGTCGGCACGGCTGAAGGCTGTAGAGATGCCCTCGCACTGGGCAATCTCCAGCATCTCCACCGCAGCGGGATTGATCGACTTGTTGTTGCCTTCCGCCGGTCTGGGCAGACCGTTGGCACCGCTTCCTAGATCACCCATAAATCCTCTCCTTGCAGCTTGGTAACCACTGATGAGTTGGTTCTCGTTGACCAGCTCGGGTTACAGCAGAGACACTACAGCAGGAACACTACAGAGGCGTCAGTCATCAGACCTGGAACGGTCCCGTGGATCGCCTCCCCCACGGTTCTGGGTAATCCGCTGTCCTTCTTCGGTTTTCTACCCTTTCCTCACCCGTCTTTGGGCAGATCTAGGAAGCCTCTCTGCTTCTCCTCTCTCAATCGTGAATGTTCTCGCCAACTCCAGCGTGCGGCGACTTGGCTTCTCCAGAGGGGAGATGAACCCTCCCCCGCTGCGCCATCACAGCTATGGGAAGCCACACAGGATGCGCTTCCAGTATAGAGGTGCCGTACCCCCTGTCAAGGTTGTCGTGCTATTGTGATAGTCTAGGCTCTCGGTTTGCCGTTCGGCCCGCTCAGCAGCCTGGCCACCGACGGAAACGCCTCCAGGTCGGTGTGTGGCAGGAAGAGGCCCGAGACGTACTCATCCATGAACCGGTTGTCCGCCGATAGCTCCAGATAGGTCATCTTCCGGGCGATCTCACCGGCCACCGCCCTGGCTTCACGGCAGACCAGTGCCGAGTAGGCGCCCAAGGCCGAGCTGTTGCCCAGATAGCGGAAGGTCTCCAAGGGAAGGTCCGGCAACAGGCCGATCTGCACAGCCTTCTCGACGTTGATGTAGCGACCAAAACCGCCACCGATCAGCACCTGCTCTATGTCCGAGAGCGAGACTCCCACACTGTTTACCAACACAGAGAACCCGGCGTAGATTGCCGCCTTGGTCCTGAGCAGGTTGTTCACGTCGACCTCGGTGATGGCGATGTCCGATCCTTCTGCCGTCTCACCGGACCAGGCCACCACATACTCCGCCCCGTGCTCGCCCTCACGGATACGGGGTGTGGGCAGTTCAGCATTCATCCGACCTGCCTTGTCGATGATACCGGATAGGAACATCTCGGCCATCAGGTCGATCATGGCTGAGCCGCAGATGCCCAGCGGCGCCACATCTCCTATGACCCTGAAGCTGGGCTCCAGGTCATCGCGGTCGATCTCGACCTTCTCGATGGCTCCGCGAGTCGCCCTCATACCGTGACGCACCCCGGCCCCCTCGAAGGCGGGACCGGCCGAGCAGGCGCAACTGATCAGCCAGTCGGCGTTCCCCAGGACGATCTCGCCGTTGGTGCCCACATCTATGAAGATAGTCAGCTTGTCGGTGTTCCACAGCCCAGAGCTAAGGACTCCGGCCGTGATATCCCCACCCACATAGCTGCCCACGCCGGGGGTGGTGAGCACCAGGGTGTTCGGGTTTACCTCCAGCCCCAACTCCTCGGCCCTCACGGGAGGATAGTGGTTCGCCGCCGGGATGTAGGGAGCCTCACGGACGTAGCGCGGGCTTATGCCGTGCAGGAGGTGACTCATGGTGGTGTTGCCGGCCACCTGGAGCTGCATGATCTCCTCCGGCAGCACCTTAGCCTTGTCCTGCACCTCCCTCAGCAGCTCATTGATGGTGGACACCACCAATCGTTGGAGGATCTGCAGGTTGTCACCCTTGAGGGAGTAGATGATTCGGGATATGACATCCTCGCCCCGAGATATCTGGGCATTGTAGGCCGAGGCGACCTCCAGCAGCTTCGCCGTCCGGAGGTCAACCAGGTACACCACCACGGTGGTGGTGCCGATGTCCACAGCCACGCCGAACAGCCGATCGGTTCGATCCCCAGGGGCGATGTCTATCGTTCTGGGAGCGCCGCACCGCTGAACATCGTCGTAGTAGACGGTGACCAGAGTACCGGGGAGGCGAAGGAGGTCGGGCAGCTTCCGCAGGACAGGCATCTCGACAGACAGGTCGGGGACTCCCTGGCGGCTCAGCTCCCTCTTGAGCCTGCTGAGATCGTCGGTGTTGTCCTCAAGGCTAGGGGGAGTAATCGCGATAGCCGCCGCCTTGACCGCAGGCTCAACGCATCCCTGCCAGTCCTGTGGAAGGGCCACGCGATCGGCGCGAGACTCCCCGACTACGGCCTCATGACCCCGCTGGATCGGCACCAGCACCGTGACGTCCTGGGCCACGACACTGCGGCAACTCAGGACCCAACCCTCGTCCACAAGTGGGCGGGAAAGCAGCGCGGTAGGGGCCGACTCCACCTGCCCGGAAACCACTTGGACCTTGCAGCGCCCGCACCGTCCCTGGCCACCGCAGGGGACATGGAGCTCGATTCCGCAAGCCTTCGCCGCATCCACGAGGGAAGTGCCCGGCGCAACATCGACTGTGCTGTCTTGAGGAAGGAATCTTACGAGTGGAATCTTCGCCCCCCTGGCTAAACTGGCTCAACCGGAAGTGGCGCCATTGCCCTCGGGCCAGACATTATCACAAGTTAAATACTTTGCGCAAGCAATTATCTATGACTCCACAACTCATAACTCATAACTCATAACTCATTGCTCGCCAACGGCAGCGTGAAGCTGAAGGTGCTCCCCTTGCCGGGCTCGCTCTCCGCCCAAATCCTGCCGCCGTGGGCCTCCACCAGCATACGGGTAATGTACAGCCCGAGACCCAACCCCTCCGTCTTGCGAGTACCCTTGGCTCGGTAGAAGCGCTCGAAGACGTGGTCCAGATCCTCAGGGGAAATGCCGGCTCCACGATCGCTCGCCGAGATCCTCACCTCCCCGTCCACCGGCTCGGCGCTCAATTGAGCTAGAGAGCCCGTACCTGGTATCGTTGTTGACCCTGATCGCCTCCTCAAGACTGTCCACGGCGATGATGGCCGTGGTAGGGCCAAAGATCTCATCCTGCGCGATGCGCATACTGGGATTCACCCCGCCAAAGACCGTCGGAAGGTAGAAGTTGCCCCTGGACAGCTCGCCATCCCTGGCAATTGTGCCACCGACAAGCAGCTTGACCCCCTCCCGCACCCCAATCTCGGTATACTCGTGGATCTTCTGGAGTTGCCTTTGGTTGATCACCGGGCCCACATCGGTCGCGGGGTCGAGGCCCGGGCCGACCCTCATGCCCCTGGCCCGCTCGACCAGTCGATCCGTCAACTCACGCTCCACCGCCCTGTGTACGATGACCCGACTGGCCGCGGTGCACCTCTGGCCCGCGCTTCCAAAGGCGCTCCACATGATCCCCTCCACCGCCAGATCAAGGTCTGCGTCCTCCATGACCATGATGGCGTTCTTGCCACCCATCTCGAGCGAGACCCGCTTCATTCGCCCAGAGAGCTGAGTCAGGACCGACCGCCCGGTCTCTGTGGAGCCGGTGAAGGAGATTACGTCCACCTCAGGGTGGTTCACCAGCAGGTCGCCCACCTCACCACCGCTGCCTATTACCAGATTGAGCACTCCCGGAGGGATTCCCGCTTCGTCATACAGCTTGACCAGTTCCGCTGCCAGGGCAGGGATATCGCTAGCAGGCTTGAAGACTACCGTATTGCCGCTAATGAGGGCCGCCGTGAGCTTCCAGGTAGGAATGGCCACGGGGAAGTTCCAGGGGGTTATCGCGGCCACGACCCCCACAGGGTCCCGCTGGGAGGTCGCGAACTTGTCGGGGAGTTTAGAGGGCGCGGTCGGCCAACATCTGCCCTACCCTGAACAGGATCTCGCCACGCTTCGGCGCCGGCACCTTTCGCCAGATTGGGAAGGCCGCAGCAGCAGCCTCCACGGCCCGCTCGGCATCCCCTGGCGTGGACCTGGGCACCACTCCAACCACTTCTCCGGTAGCCGGGTCAAGGCTCTCCATGGTCCGGCCTCTGTCTGAGTCTTCCCACTTCCCGTTAATGTAGTTCTTGTACTCCATCTGTTGCCTCCAGCCTGCACATGCAAAAGCAGGTGGTCCAACATGAACCACCTGCCTATATTGCACCTGTTGTTCCTCACCCTACGGCAGAAGCAGCCCCTTGTTATGCTGTACCCGCAGGCCGTCAAGTCGCTGCTGGACTCGAACACCCACCTCCAGATGCAGGCCCTGAAGCTCCATCCTCAGCCCTTCCAGCCTTCTCCACAGCCCCTCTCTCACCTCGGTCTGCAGGCCCTCCAATGGGGAGCGAAGCCTGCTGCCCATCTCCTGCTGGAGGCCCTCGAGTTGGGCTTGGACATCTCGCAGCCGGGCTTCCCAACAGATGTACAGCTCAGCCTGCATGGTGCAAAGATCGTCCTGAACCCCCTCTAGTTGGCCTCGGACCTCCTCTAACTGGAACTGAAGGCGTGCCCCCAACTCGACCTGCACAGTGCAGACGTCGGACTGGAGCCTCTCCAAAGCAGTCTGAGCCACGGCGATCCTGGCATAGACTCTCTCGCCGAGGTCGCCCTGGGGGCTGTCCAGGTAGCTGGATGGGTTGGTGACCTGGGAGAGCATGTCCTTGGCTCGCTGCAGCCCTCGCCTCGGAATACGCCCCTGCCGGATCATCTCTTTCATCTGCGAGAAGCTCATCACCGTCTCGCGGTACAGATTGGCCATCTGCTCGTAGAAGCGCTCAGGCGTCAGCCTGGTGGGCAAGACGCTGTGGAAGAAGTCGAACTTCTCCCAGCCCCCCTGGATGAGGTGCCTGGTCTCGTCATACAAACGAGTTCCCGGCAGAGGGGTCAGGACGGTGAATTGGAGAAACTGGATCCTCTTCTTCTTGACGTACTCAATGAGGCCGTCGAAATCCCGCTCCTCCCAATCGGGGTTGATCAGGAAGCATCCCCAGATGTCGATACCGTTGGAGTGCATAATCTCTATGGCCTGGTCGTTGACAGCAAGCGAGGCATCCTTACCCTTATTGAAGCTGCTCAACTCCTCCTCGCGGTAGGCCTCCAGGCCGATGAGCACCGTGGAGAGGCCGGCCTCGGACAGCATCTCCATCCCCCTGGGGTCCCTGACCATGGCATCAGCGCGGCCCTGGATCCAGAACTTCTTCTCGACTCCCTTCGCCTGCATCAGTTCGACCACCCGTCGGGCACGGGGCATGGAGGCCAGGAAATTGTCGTCGACGATACAGAAGTACTCGCAGCCGGCAGGCAAGGACTCAATCTCGTCCACCACCCGCTCGGGTGACTTGAAACGCACCTTTCCACCGAAAAAGCGCCAAACCGAGCAGAAGTTGCAGCGGTATGGGCAGCCCCGTGTGGACTCGATGGCGTAGATGTCGTCCCAGAAGCGAAAGAAGTAGTCCGGCCGATAGCCTTCGACCAGATCACGGCGTGGATAGGGCATGTCGTCCAGGCAGGCAACTGGGGCGCGAGCAGGGGTGAGGCACAGGCTGCCGTTCTCCCGATAGCCAATCCCGGGCACCGAGGAGAGCGGCTCCCCCTTCTGGAGTACTCGCAGCAGGTGGGGAAATGTCTCCTCACCCTCACCCATGACCAGGTAGTCCGTGGACGGGCGATCAAACTCCGCGGGGCTCATGGAGACGTGGTGTCCACCAACCACTACCCTGACCCCAGGAAGCACTGCCTTGGCAGTTCGGCAGATCTCCTGGGCGTGGGGCACCTCCGCTGTGAAGCCGGTGGTCCCCACCAACTCCGGTTGGTACTCCTCCAGGGCTGAGACGAGGTCGGGATCAACGCGCATGTCGTGAATGCGCACATCGTGGTCGGGGACTGAGCCCGCCACCATCTCCAGCCCAAGCGGCTCTGGTCTAGCCAGTCGCTTGAAGCCGATGCAGGTACGATTGGAGTCGGGTTGTACCAACAGTACGCGCATGAGAACCCCCCAATCCGGAGACTGCCGTCTCCCCATTACACCGACGCCGCGGCACGATGGCCGCGGCGTCGGAAAGACTCTATCTATGGGATCTCAGGGCGACAATACCATTGAGGGGACGGGATGATCGAAAACTGGACCCATACCCGCACCCACCGATCAAGCCATCAATAATAGCTTACAGCCTGTCAGAATAGGAGTCAACCGGGACTAGCGGACCACCAGCACGTCACAGGTGGCCTGGTCCACCACACGCGCTGTGGTGCTTCCAAGCAGCGTACCCCATATACCTGAATGCCCGGTGTGGCCCATCACTATCAGGTCGAAGTCCCCGTCGCGCGCCATGTTCAGGATGGACTGGGCAGCATGCCCCACCACCGCCTCGAAATTGAAGCCAATGCCCACCTTCTCGGCGTGGGTCCTGGCCATGTCCTCGAGTCGAGCGAACTCGGCATCTCGGAGCCCCTTGTCCTCCTCTATTCGGCCCACACCCTTGGCGTAGCGAGGCACGTCCTCGTCCACAGTGAGGACGGTCAGCGCCGCGTCCTGATCCTTCGCGAGGGTCAGTGCGCGCCTGAGTGCCTTGGTCGCACTCTCGGAACCATCGAAGGCTACGAGAACCCTGTCGTATTCCAGTCTACCCATCGGTCACTACCCCCCACCCAAGGTCGCTCGGCCGACCCACGCTTGCGGGTCGGACTCCGCGAATTACTAACCTATGAGCCCCAGCGTCGGTCTGAACCCAACAATGAAGACCAGGACGAAGTATATGGTCAGGAACACCAGCCCCATGGGCACTCCCAGCCTCGCCCACTCGCTGCTGGTTATGCCCAACTTGCCGGCCGATATGATGTTGGGGATGTTGCCGGGAATGAGCATCCCCCCCGCGATCAGCAGCCCCATCAAGGCACCGGTGATCTGGGCTTGACTCATGGATGGCGAGAGCTCCGCGGCGGTCAGGGTAGCGTTATCCAGGATGGCCGACACCATATTCAGCCAGTAGAGCAGCTCAGCCGGTAGCTGGATGAAGTACTTGTTGATGATGACCTCCATGCCGGCACCCAGCAGAAAGAGCGCGGCCACGAAGGCGTAGACCTTGATTGTGCGGGTGAATACATCCCGAAGACCACCGTCATCCTGGTGAGCATCCGCCAACCGCCCGGTAGACGCCCCCTTCTTCCCAACCAGGAACATCCCCACGAGGCCGCATGCGACAACTCCGGGCACAATGAGTAGCGACAACTGGTTGAACAGGTACCAGAATCCAGCGTTGTAGGGAGGGCCCGCCAGCTTGACCACCGCGATGGTGGAGAGTGGCTCGCCGAGAGGCGTCAGAGCCGCTCCCAACCCGATGGAGAAGCAGGCAACGATGACCAGATTGATCCTATCCTTGCGCTCCAGCGGCATGAGGTTAGCCATCTCCACGAGGAAGAGCGAGGCAATGATGGCCGTGATGACGCTGGATATCAGCCCCAGAACCACGATCATCGTGAAGATCACCACTGTAATAGGGACTACACGCAAGATGGTATTCACGGTTCGCTGGAAAGCCCCTCTACCATAGTGAAAGAGCAAGCCCGCGATCAGGACCGCCGGCACGATCCCCTTGAGTAGTGGTTCCTCGGCCGCAAGTTGGACCAGATCCGGTGTCCACATGCCAGTTACGGTGACCGCCAGCGCCCCCATCACGAACAGGAACAGTTCGAGGTTCTTCTCCACCATGTGAATCTTGAAGGGGAAGATCAAGACGACCAGGAAAATGACGAAGAGCGCGAGGTCAACGGCCGTGGGCTGCGGCATTGGAGGTCCCTCTTTTCTGCATCGAATTCCTTAGAAATCCACTCCCAGTGCACCCAACTCCGCAAGGCTGATGGGCACCATCTCCATGCCGAACAGTCTGGCGAAGCTGCGAGTCACGATGGGACGGATCTCCTCCACGGTTATGGAACGCTTCAAGAGCCGTGTCAGCGAGGTCACCCCCTTGTCGGTGATCCCGCAGGGGTTGATGAGCCGGAAGTGGTCGAGGTTCGAGTTCACGTTCAGCGCGAAGCCATGGATAGTGACTCCGCCCGATACCGCCACGCCGATGGCCGCCACCTTCTCGTCACCCACCCATACACCGATGTAGTCCGGGTCCTGTCTGCCCTCCAGCCCCATCTCCCCAAGGACATCGATGATCACCCTCTCCAGGCCATGTACGTAGTCGGCCGCGCCAAGACGAAGCGGGCGGAGGGATAGGATGGGATAGCCAACCAACTGGCCAGGGCCGTGGTAGGTGATGTCGCCGCCTCGAGTGCTCTGATGGAGGGCAACCCCTTCCCGACTGAGCAACTCTTCGGAGACCAGGAGGTTGGCTCGATTGGCCCTGCGTCCCAGCGTGAGCACCGGTGGATGCTCGAGAGTGATGAACAGGTCTGGGATCCGGTTTTCCTGGCGCGCCGACGCCAGCGCCTTCTGGAATCTAAACGCCTCGCCGTACTCAACGAGGCCCAACTCAAGGTGAAGACAGGAATTGACCACTATCGACACTCAACTCTGAGCCATCGAGCGGCTCCTGCGAAATCCCTTGCCGTGGATGTTCTCGCCTCCAATTCGGCAGGGGTGGCACCTGGAGGATTCTATCCCTATGCCGCCTTTTGTCAATGGTATGGGCGGGGTATACTTTATCTGAGCTATCAGCTATCAGCAGTCAGCTTTCAGCGATCTGCAGTCAGCCATTAGCTGCTTGCTCACCAGAGTGATGGCTGCAGACATCCTCGCGCCGGGCAGCTCAGAATAGAGTGGTGGGCGATCCCACGTCGACCGGGGCATGCTGCCGCGAACCGCCACAATCTGAAAGCTGATTGCTGACAGCTGATCGCTGAAAGCTGACAACTGGAGTACCCTCTTGCTGACGGACATCACAGTCGAACAGGCGCTCGATCTGGTACTGGGGGCAGTGAATAGGCTCGACGACGAGAGCCGTGGACTGCTCGACTGCCTCGGTGGAGTCCTGGCCGAGGACGTCTCAGCGGACATGGACATACCTCCTTTTGACAACTCCGCCATGGACGGCTACGCCGTCGTTGCCGCTGACACATCGAGTGCGACTGGGGGAAACCCGGTGGTTCTCAAGGTGATCGCCGATCTGCCGGCAGGGTACGCCCCCAAGTCCCCCGTGGGACGAGGTGAAGCGGTGCGCATCATGACGGGAGCTCCCATGCCCCCTGGCTCCGACGCCGTGGTGCGCAGCGAGGACGCGGAAAGGGGGGAGGGCGTTGTCCGGATACTCAAGGGCGTGGCACCGGGCTACGACGTGCGGATGGCAGGTGAGGACGTGAGGCGCGGTGAGATGGTGCTGAAGAGTGGCATCGTGGTAAGACCTGGCGAGGTGGGTATGTTAGCCACCCTCGGCCGGAGAGAGGCTCGCATCTATCGCGCTCCCATGGTAGCAGTGCTGACCACAGGAGACGAACTGGTGGAACCCGACGAGCCAGTGACCCCGGGAAAGATCCGCAACAGCAATCTCTACAGCCTCAGTGCACAGGTAATTGCCGCGGGCGGCAGACCGTTGCTGCTGGGAGTAGCTAGAGACAGGGTAGGCACGTTGGAGTCCAAGGTCCGAGCCGGGATTGCACAGGCGGACATGTTGATCACCTCCGGAGGCGTCTCTGTGGGCGACTACGACGTGGTGAAGACGGTCCTTTCCGACCTGGGAGAGATCATTTTCTGGCGAGTGAAGATGAGACCCGGGGCTCCGGTGGTCTTTGGCCGGCTTGAGGCGAAACCGATGTTCGGGCTACCGGGGAATCCCACAGCCTCCATGGTGGCTTTCGAGCAATTCGTCCGTCCAGCCCTTCTGAAGATGGCAGGGCGTACCCGACTGCGGAGACACGAGGTTGAGGCGACCCTGGAAGGAACAGTCAAGAACCGGATGGGCTTCCGCAACTTCGTGAGGGCAGTGGCCACGGAGAGGGACGGGGAGTGGTACGTCCGCGCCTCGGGTGCCCAGGGATCGGCCATCCTGCGCAGCATGGTGCAGTCCAACAGCCTCCTGGTCGTGCCGGAGATGGCAGGCAGGCTACAGCCCGGCGACCGCGCCCACGTCCAACTCCTCGACCTACCGGAGACCGAGTGATGAGCGAACTAACCCACTTCGACAACAGCGGGCGGGCCCGCATGGTGGATGTGACTTCCAAGGATACAACGGTACGGGAGGCGACCGCCCGGGGGCTGGTGCGGATGAAACCATCCACACTCCAGAGGATCGTCCAAGGACAGATGTCCAAGGGTGACGTACTGGCGGTGGCCCAGGTAGCCGGCATCATGGCCGCCAAGCGCACCCCGGATCTGATACCGATGTGCCATCCCCTACCCCTCACAGGGGTCGACATGGAGCTTCGGCCGAATGAGGAGGAGTCCACGGTGGAGATCTCGGCCACGGTCAGACTCGCGGGGCGCACGGGGGTGGAGATGGAGGCCCTCGCCGCGGTTTCGGTGGCAGCCCTCACAGTCTACGATATGTGCAAGGCCGTGGACCGGGGTATGGAGATCGACAGGATAAGGCTGGTCAAGAAGTCCGGCGGCAAGAGTGGTAGCTTTTCGAGAGACTAGGGTCGAGAGTCAAGAAGCGCGGGCGGCTCGACTCTCTAGTGGAGGCGGGAAATGGGAACGGCAAGATACGCCATACTGACCATCAGCGACAAGGGCTCACGCGGAGAAAGGGAGGACCTGAGCGGTGAGGTCATCCGAGATGCCGTGAGCGCCATGCGTGCCGAGGTGGCCATCTACGAGATCGTCCCCGACGAAGAGACGGAGATCAGGGAGAGGCTTGTGAGGTGGGCCGACGATCTCAAGGTTGACGTCGTGCTCACCACCGGGGGCACCGGACTCGCCCCGCGGGACGTTACCCCTACCGCAACACTAGCTGTGATCGACTACGAGGTGCCAGGGCTTCCGGAAGCGATGCGTATGGAGAGCCTCAAGAAGACCCCCAACGCCATGCTCTCTCGAATGGTGGCCGGAGTGCGAGGGCGAACGCTGGTGGTCAACCTCCCTGGCAGCCCCAAGGCAGTCCAGGAGTGCCTGGAGGTGATCCGGCCGGCGTTGCCTCACGCCGTCGAAACCCTTCGAGGTGAGGTAGGGGATCACGCCAGGAAATGAGATACTGCTAGCGAGGTCCCCACAAAGGAGGGCGGAACAAGATGTCCAACCCCTGCGACGGCCGTGATGCCGAGCGTCCTACTGTTTCTGGCTCTCTTCAATATAGCGTCTGACAGTGTCCACCAACTGGTTGATATCGAAGGGCTTCGGCATGAACCCATCGGCCTTGGCCTCAGTGAGGTCCGGATTCGGAGCTGCGCTGAACAGCAGTACCGGGATACTTGATGTAGCCGGATCCTCTTTCAACCTGCGCGAGACCTCACGGCCGTCCAGGCCCGGCATCATCACGTCCACCATCGCCAGGTCAGGGTGCTCTTCTCTTGCCAGGCGCAGAGCCTCGGGCCCATCTGGAGCCTGGATGACCTGGAAGCCTTCCAACTCTAGAGCGAAGGCGACCAACTCGGTTATGGATTCCTCGTCGTCCGCAACCAGCACCTTCTTCTCAGCGGAGTCGCCTGTCATTGGGCTCGCCTCCCGCGCCAGTGGCCGATGCCTGTCAGCACAGCCTCAGCGCTCCCGAACGTGTCAGTCACGTGCAGACCCCCTGTGGAGATAGTGAACTCACGAATCGAGGGATCGAAATCGCTCTCCCGGACCTTCAGTATCGAGATCAGCCGGTGGAGTTCCGATCTCAGCTCCACGTATTGCAGCATCATTATGTTGTCGGTCACCGCGCTAACCCGTTCGTAGATCTGGTCCAGTCCCGGGCCACCCACGCGCGGCAGTTCATAGGTCATGATGGTCGTTACGTTCCGGCTACGCAGGGCCGCCATCAACCCTGCCAGATAGGGCTGGGAACGCCGCGTCGAGGCCAGCCTCGACAGCACCGCATCCATCCCGTCGATTACCAGCCTCTGCGCTTGGGTGCTGTCGACCAATTCCAACAACCTCCAAGCCACCTGGTCCGGATTCAGCTCGAGGGCCGGCAGCCAGTGGAGCTGTTGGGATCCTCCATCAACCATTTCCGCGATGCTCAGCCCGAGCCCTTCAGCTTTGCCCAGGAGCCGTGAAGGTGCTTCTTCAAAACCGAAGTATATCCCGTGTTCGCCATTTCGGCCACCTTCGGCCAGGTAGCTCAGCCCCAAGGTTGTCTTTCCGGCGCCAGGTCCGCCCGCGAGAAGGGTGACAGATCCCGTTGGGATGCCGCCCCGCAGCATCTGGTCCAGACCTTCGGAGCCCGTGCTCAGACGCCGCCATTCTCGCGGGGGTTGGCGCACCCCCTCGTCGGCCAGCACTGCCTCCAGCCGTGGGAAGACGACGACGCCGGTCTGGGTGATTGCAAAGCTGTGGCGGCCCTCCAGGTGGTCTGAGCCGCGAAGCTTCAGCACCTCCAGGTAGCGTTCGGAAGCATCCGCGCCGGGCTCCAGGCTCATCGTCAGGATCCCCTCGGCCACGGCAAACTCGGGGTTGTCTGCCTCCCACTCCGCCCAGGGGCCGAGTATGAGGGTTGTCACCCCGAGTGAGCGCAACTGGGCATTGAGGTCAAAGATGAACCGACGGAAGTCCAGGGGGGTGGGCGCAACGGCCTTCAAGGTAGACAGCCCGTCCACGCACACCATGGACGCCTTGTGTTCCCGGACAAGGGTACGCACTTCGTCGAGAACCGCGTCGAGACCACCCTCTTCCAGTTTGCTATAGACGCTGATGTAGTAGATTCGGTGTGCCACCATAGCAGGGTCAAAGAAGGAGAAACCACTGGCATGGCCGACCAGCCGCTCGGCAGTCTCCGAGAGAGCTACCAGGTAGAGGACTCGTCCCCCTGCCTGCGCGTGGTGATAGCTGATCTGCTGAGCGAGTGTGGTCTTGCCTGTCCCAGGCATGCCTCCCACCACGTGCAAGCCTCGGGGCCGTAATCCCCCTTTCAGCACACGGTCCAGTCCGGGAACCCCAGTGGATATCGGCTCCATCGGTCCCTCCTCATCTACTCCGGTCGCTACGCCAGGAAAGAAGCGCAAAGATCCTCGTGGTTCCTCTGCAAGTAACAGACCACGAACTTGGGAAGCTGAGGGGCTAGATGCGCTTTCGCAGGGGAACTACGGCCAGGGAACAGAAGAGGCCAAAGGCGGCGATACCGATAAGGCCGCTGTGGACACCCACCTGATCCATCAGCCACCCGACGAGTGGGGTAGAAATCCCCTGGGTCTCCTGGGAGAGGAAGAAGTAGACTCCCATGATCGTAGACCTCCGATGAGCCGGCACCTCATCGGCGATCACCGACTCAATGGTGGGCATCCGGAAGCCGATGAGGATGCCATAAGCAATGAGCACAACGGCCAGGAGAAACCCGAAGGGCAGGAGAGTGATCATGAGCATCAGCGGGCCCATCCCCATCACGGTCATCAGGATCACCGGCTTACGACCTATACGGTCGGAGAGCGTGCCCCCCATGGGTGCCCCCACCAGGGATCCGGCCGAGACGACGCCGATCACCAGACCGGCCAACTCTCGTGGGACACCATGGACATCCACGAGGTACAAGGGCAAGAAGGAGTTCATGCCGGAGGCCATCAACTGGGTCAGAACGGCCAGCAGGATCACGAGCCCCAGGGCCTCCGCGACCCTACGAAGGTCCAGGGTCGCGGTTGGATCCTCGGTCGTGACCTTCAGGACGGCCCTGTCCTGCGCGCTGGCGGCGAACCAGATGACTGCGGCAGCCAGCAGGGTGGGCAGGCCGATCAGCAGGAAGGAGTTCCGCCAGCTCCCCGTCAGCCCTGCCACCAGGATGGAAGCCACGGGTGCTGCCAACAGTCCGCAGTTCCCACCCACGCTGTGGATCCCCAGCGAACGGCCTCTGGCCTCCTTGTCGAAGATCTGAGAGATGAAGGTAGCAGCCGGAGCGTGGTAGGTGGAGGCAGCAACACCTATCGCGACGAAGGATAGGAGGAGTTGCTCATAGCCCGTTGCCAATCCCGCCCCAACGCAGCCGGCACCCGTTCCCAGAAGCCCCACCACAACCACCAGCCGCTTGCCGACGCGGTCAGCCAGGGCGGCGGTGGGCAACTGGGCGAAGCCGTAGGAGAGGGAGAAGCCGGACAGCAACAGCCCGGACAGGAGGTAGTCAAGCTGGAAGCTGTCGCGGATCATGGGGAGAAGCGGAATGATTGCGGCCGTGACAAGGTGATGGCTGAAGTGCCCAAGCATGAAGGCACCCAAGGCTGCCATCCTGGACCCCTTCCAAGGTGGGGCAGGGAGCGCAGGCAACGTGAGGCCCTCCATCCGGACTGGCGCTACACCCTCTTGCGGATCAACAGCACGAGGGCAGAACAGGCCAGGGCAAAGTATGCAAGATAGTGGAAGCCGTTCTCGATACCGAACTGATCCAGCATCCAGCCGACCAGAGGAGTGGAGATGCCCTGAGTCTCCTGGGAAAGGAAGTAGTAGCCGCCCAGCACCGTGGCTCTCCGCCGGGCCGGGACGAGGTCGGCTACGTGGGACTCCATGGCAGGCAATCGGAAGCACATGGAGGCCCCGTAGATCGCGACGGCGCCAATCATCAACGGGCCGAAAGGCAGGCTCGTCACAAAGAACAGCATTACGCCGATCATCACGATGGAGCTCAGGATCACCGGTTTTCGGCCGATGCGGTCGGAGATGGCGCCGCCGGCGGGCCCCCCTATCACCCCGGCGCCGTAAACCACCATCATCATCAGGCCGGCGTAGTCGTTGGAGACACCATGCTTGTCCGTCAGGAAGAGGGGTAGGAAGGAGTTCATGGCCGACGTCACCAACTGCGTGAGAATGGCGATCCCCATCAGCAACCCGAGCGCCCTAAGCAGCTGTCGCGGGTTCAGCGGCTCCGCCTTCTCCTTGGTCACAGCCTTCCGGTTGGTCCCATCCTGGTGCCGAGCCACCACCCACAGCAACGCGCCCGCAAGGATGGCGGGGCACCCCATCAGTAGGAAGGAGTTGCGCCAGTCCCCCGAGAGGTTCGCTGTCAGGATGGCCAGCACAGGCGCCACCATCAGTCCGACCGTGCCGGCGGCGGTGTGGACCCCGAGAGAACGCCCTCTAGACTCCCTATCGAAGGTCTGAGATAAGAAAGATGACGATGGGGCGTGGTAGGTGGAGCCTGCCATCCCCATGACCATGAAGCAGAGAAATACCTGAGTGTAGTCGTGGGACAGACCGACGCCAATGCAGCCCAGGCCGGTGGCAAGCAAGCCCAAGGAGACCACCTTCCGGCCGCTGACACGGTCTGCAAGCCAGGCCGTCGGCAACTGGGCGAACCCGTAGGAGATGCTGAAGGCCGACAGCAGCATTCCGGCCCGGAGGTAGTCCATCTGCAGGCTGTCCCGCATCATGGGAAGCAAGGGAATCATGGCCGCCGTGCTGACATGATGGGTGAGGTGCCCCAGCATGAATGCCAGCAAGACGGGAACGCGGCTGCTTTGTCGGACGAGGAGAATCGAGTTGCGCATGGCGCGCATTATACGCCAATTGTGATGTTGCGTGCGCTGTGCAACGGCTTGGCCCACACATAACCATCACCTGCACCCACAGGCAGTGCGGCTGCGCGCCAGGATGCAGGGCAACCGGCATGCATCTTGCTACCTTCCAAGCATCAGCGATGGGTTAATTGCCGATTGCTCGAAGAGGGAGGCAACTGAATGATCGGCCACGATGAGATGATTCACCACCTGATCATCCAGAAGGCCATGGAGTTCGGGGAGACCTCCGTCTCCTGCTCCGTGGAGGAGGGTCGAGTCCTCCTGGAGGGGCAGGTGTCTTCCGATGAGCAGTCCCAGCAACTGGAAGCAGCGATTCGTGTCATCCCCGGGGTAAGGGCCGTGAGCAACCAAATGGCCGTGGAGGGGTTCGAGGCTGTGGTAGACAACTACATCGAGGGTGTGGACCTCGTACCTGACTTCACGGGTGACGGCGGCGCCGAGGCTTTTGGGGAGTCCGTCTCGGAGGCCGAGCCTTACTTTCCCCCCACCGATCCGCCGGTGAAGCCCGACCGCAGCACCGATGGCGTGGAGATGCTGGGCGGCTTCGCCAAGACCGCCGACGACCTGGACGCCGCCACAGCGAACCTCCCAGGGGTGCCGCGAGGGGATGACGAGCTGCACGATGCGGTTGTCGCTGCCCTACGGGCCGACGCCGCCACCACAGACCTGGCACTGGACGTAGAGGTGCGCGATGGCGTGGTCCTCCTTCGAGGAAGCGTTGCCTCGCTGGAGGACGTCGATTTGGCGGAGAGCGTCGCCGCCAGGATCCCAGGTGTCCAGGAGGTCCAGGAGGAGTTGGAGATCGAAGGGATGTAGAGCCAATCCGCTCTCACGCCCCGCTGTGGGCCCCAAGAACCACAGCAGACCCCCAATTTGGCAGAGAATGCCTCCATCAAGCCCGAATGGTGGCACGCCTATTGCGCTTGGAAATGGATGGCATCTGTTGGCCCGGCTGCGAGCCAATCCGTGCCAGTGGTACTGATCGAGGTTCGCGGTTGTGTCCAGTGGCCATAGACCCCCTCAAGCCACAGGCTGCTCTTGGACCACATGGCCGCGACCCAGCAATGGACTCTTCCGATACTGAAGACGTTGATTGGATTTGGCGGGTCGCCGTCAGTATAATCGTACACGTCCGGACAAGTTGGAGAGTGGCGTATGGATATGGATCTGGATGCGCTTCAGGAGCAACTCCCTCACCAGACAATGAAGGTCTCGCCGAGGCTGGTCGCGGCGAACCACATTCTCCAGTTGTCGTCACTGGAACTGCAAGCCGCCATCTCGACCGAGCTTCAAGATAATCCCGCCCTGGAGCAGATCGATGTGCCCACCTGCCCCACCTGCGGTACCCAACTGCAGGGCAGCATTTGCCCGCAGTGTCTGCGGCGGCAGAAGGCCGATAACCAACTGTTGGACGGACCAGATGCCAACGATGAGCCCTACTACGGGCAGAACTTGCGGTCCACAGAAGACGAGTTTGACCCGATAACACAGGTAGCCGCCGAGATCAGCCTGCCCGAGCGGTTGCTGACGGAGCTTCGCGCCGTGGTGCAACCGGAGCTTATGCAGGTGGCAGAGTACCTGGTAGGTAACCTGGACGAGAAGGGCTACCTGCAGACCACCATCGAAGAGGCGGCCTACGAGTGCGAGGTAGAGCCCTTCGAGGCCGAACTGGTGCTGCGGCTGCTTCAATCCCTGGAGCCGGCTGGAATAGGCGCTCGGAACTTGAGAGAATGCCTGCTCATTCAGCTGGACTACCTGGAGTCACTGGGCATTCGCCAGCCCTTTGCGAGGGAGATCATCGGTACCCACCTCACCGAATTGGGCGAGCACAAGTTCAGCAAGATCGCCCAGGACCTGAGGATCTCGTCCGATGTGGTGGCCGACGTATGGGATTTCATCAAGCGCGAGTTGAATCCCCATCCGGCGCACGAGTTCTCCTCACCCACGGGGCACCACGACGCTCGGGAGACCCGTTCCAATTATGTCCTTCCGGATGTTATCATCTCGGAGCGCGATGGTGAGTTCGAAGTAGAGGTCGTCGAGTCGAAACGATTCCTGCTGAGGGTGTCTCCCGTCTACTCTCAGATCAGCGCCGACGTGGAACGGGACGGCGAGCGATACTCTGATGATGAGAAGCGCCACATTCAGCAGTATGTGGCGAGAGCGAAGCTGTTCATCGCCAACATAAACCAGCGGCGGCAGACGATTCACCGGATCACACAGTGCTTGGTGGAATGCCAGACGGATTTCCTTTCCAAAGGAGTGCGCCATCTGAAGGCACTGACCAGGGCAGCGGTGGCCAGCAAGCTGGGAATCCACGAGTCCACCGTCAGCCGGGCGACGGCCGCGAAGTTCGTGATGCTTCCCAGCGGCGAGGTTATCCCCTTCAGCAACTTCTTCACGGCCTCCCTCAGTATCAAGGACGTGATCGAAGAGTTGATCGAAAACGAGAAGGCACCGCTGACGGATGCCGAGATAGCAGAGAGATTGGCAGCACGCAACATCCACGTAGCGCGCCGCACCGTAGCCAAGTACCGTATGCAGCTCGGAATCCTGCCATCGTCGCTGCGCTAGCAGCGGCGCCACAGGATCACGACAGATGTCATCCTGAGTAACCCAGGGTTCCCGGAACCCTGTGCGAAGCACAGAAACTTGAAGTTTCTGAACAGCGTGGAGCGAAGGATCTCCTCTCGCCAACAGGAGATCCTTCGCTCCACGCTCAGCACGACAGGCAACACTCATTCATCGGTAACCAGAACCGAACGGTCGGTTCCGTCACTTATTCATTATTACTCATCTCACTTCACCATGATCGGAGACAGGAACGTGGACAAAGTAGTCTTAGCCTATTCGGGGGGTCTGGACACCTCCGTGGCCATACGATGGCTACAGGAGAAATACAACATGGACGTCATCGCTGTCACGGCGGACGTGGGCAGCGAGAGGGATCTACAGACCATCAAGGAGAAGGCGCTCAAGATCGGCGCCATCAAGGCCGTGGTGGTGGATGCCAAGGAGCTGTTCGTCAAGTACTTCATCTTCCCCGCCCTGCAGGCCGGCGCGATTTACGAGGGGGCATATCCGCTCGCCACCGCCCTGGCCCGCCCTCTGATCTCCAAGATCATGGTGGACGTGGCTCGGGAGGAGGGCGCCTCAGCGGTTGCGCATGGCTCCACTGGCAAAGGCAACGATCAGGTTCGATTTGACGTTTCCGTTGGCGCTCTGGCCCCCGATCTCAAGATCATCGCTCCAGTGCGGGAGTGGCGGATGACCAGAGACGACGAGATCGAGTACGCCACCAAGCACAACATCCCCATCCCCATCACCAAGACCAGCCCCTACAGCCTCGATGTCAACCTCTGGGGTAGGAGCGTCGAAGCTGGCATCCTTGAGGACGCCTGGGTGGAACCCCCGGAGGATGCCTTCCTCTGGACCGTCGATCCCCGCCGCGCCCCGGACGAGCCGGCCTACGTCGAGATCGAGTTCGAGCGAGGGATCCCCATCGCCCTAAACGGGGAGCAGTTGGACGGCGTCGAGCTAGTGGGACGCTTGAATGAACTCGCTGGGAAGCATGGCGTTGGGCGAATCGACACCATCGAGAACCGGCTGGTGGGCATTAAATCCAGGGAGATCTACGAGGCACCGGCGGGGGTAACCCTCCATGCCGCCCACAACGAGATGGAGAAGATGACCCTGACCAAGGACCAGGCCCGTTTCAAGGCCAAGGTGGCGGCAGAGTTCGCCGACATGGTGTACAACGGCCTCTGGTTCTCCGCGCTGCACCAGGACCTGGCGGCCTACATCGCGAGCTCGCAGCGCCACGTCTCCGGCACCATCCGGATGAAACTGTTCAAGGGCACGGCCAAGGCCGTGGGGCGACAGTCCCCGAAGGCGTTGTACGACATCGCCCTCGCCACCTACGACCGCGGCGACCAGTTCGACCACTCCGCGGCCGTCGGCTTCATCAACCTGTGGGGCCTGCAGCTGCGCACCCAGTCCCGAATCCAGTGGCTGGGCCAGTCCTCGGACGAAATCCTGCGGCTAACGGCACCTGAGGCGGAAGACAAATAGGAGAGGCTGCCAACGGATTCCCTCTCCCCGCGGGAGAGGGTTAGGGTGAGGGCTTACCAGTAGGACTGTCACCAGGCTGCCCTCACCCCGACCCTCTCCCGCCGCAGTGGGAGAGGGAGTCGCCATCTCCCCTGCCTCTTGTGGGGAAGGGGACAGGGGAAAAGAGGTAATCCACATGACCCAACAAGGTAAGCTCTGGGGAGGGCGGTTCGAAAAGGAGGCCGACGCCGAGGCTCACGCCTTCGGTGCCTCCATCCTGTTCGACCGACGCCTCTACCGGGAGGACATAGCAGGCAGCATCGCCCACGCGACCATGCTTGCGAGGCAGGGCATCCTGCGGGAGGGGGAGGCCGCGACCCTGGTGAAGGGGCTGCGGCAGATCCAGGCGGAAGTGGACTCCGGCCAGGTCGTGCCGGACCTGCGCTGGGAGGACGTCCACTCCTTCGTGGAGAGCCGGCTGCGGGAGACGGTGGGAGATGTGGCCGGCAAGCTGCACACAGCGCGCAGCAGAAACGACCAGGTGGCGCTGGATGTGCGGCTCTTCGCCCGCGCCAGTATCAAGGAGGTCGTCTCCCGTGCGGCCAGGCTGCAGCGCACCCTATTGGAGATGGCGGAGGCGAACCTTGGGGTGGTGATGCCGGGCTATACCCACATGCAGCGCGCTCAGCCGGTTCTCTTCTCCCATCACCTGCTAGCCTACTTCGAGATGCTCCAGCGGGACGCGGAGAGGTTGCAGGACTGCTACCGCCGGGCCAACGTGATGCCACTCGGCTCGGGAGCGCTGGCCGGCGTAACCTACCCGATCGACCGGGAATACGTGCGGGAGCAGTTGGGCTTCGGCTCCCTAAGTCGCAACAGCATGGACGCGGTCTGCGACCGCGACTTCCTGGTGGAGCAGCTGGCGGCTCTGAGCCTGATCATGGTCCACCTCTCTCGCTTTGCCGAGGAGATAATCCTCTGGTCCACGGAGGAGTTCGGCTTCCTGGAACTGGACGACAGCTACTCCACGGGCAGCAGTATCATGCCCCAGAAGAAGAATCCCGACACCGCCGAGTTGATCCGAGGCAAGACCGGGAGGGTGTACGGAGCGCTCTTCGCCCTGCTCACCACACTGAAGGGGCTGCCCCTCACGTACAACAAGGACCTCCAGGAGGACAAGGAGCAGTACTTCGACGCCGTCGATACCGTCTCCTCCTGTCTGAAGCTTTTCGAGAGGATGCTGGCGACAGCCACCGTCCGCTCGGACCAAATGCGCGAAATGGCTGGCGGAGGCTTCTCGACCGCTACCGACGTTGCGGACTACCTGGTGCGCAAGGGACTGGCCTTTCGGCAGGCACACGAGGTGGTTGGGCGATTGGTGCGACACTGCATGGAGGTTGGAGGCGACATCATAGACCTGCCTCTCGCCGACCTCAAGGGCTTCTCGCCCCTCTTCGAGGAGGACATTTACGGTGTGGACGTGGATGCCTCGGTACGGGCCAGGGACGTACCGGGCGGCACCGCCCCCAACAGGGTGCGGGAGGCCATCGCCGAGGGGGTGAGGCTGGTAGCCGCGACCGAGGCATGGCGCATCAGCTTCTAAGTCGGCGGTCTAGGTGCTAGACGATTTTCGCATCGCGTGCGGATCCGCACGCGATGTCCCCTACCCGGACTATCTTCCCATTGTTCCCCTCGCCATCAGCCACTACGTTAGTGTCTTAGTTCTGACAAGGAGTAGGGACCAATGGACATCGGTGTGGTAGCTGGGCGTCGTGACCGGATGTTGTCAACGGCGGTCCTCACCCTACTGCTTATCGTTCTACTGTTCGAGGCTGCCATCCTTGCACCCTCCTATCCTGACACTGCGCTGAATGGAGACTTCATCTCCTTCTGGACCGGCGCCTCCTTGCTTCGCGAGGGCGTTGGGCCGATGCTTTTCGACATGGATACGCAGGCGGCCTATCAGATAGCGTTCCGCCGCGACCATGCTGTCCTCGGGGTAACGCGCAACGCGACCATCCACAACCCATACCACACCCCGCCTCCACTGGCACTACTCCTTGTACCCCTAACCTACCTTCCATTTTCGGTGGCCTTCCTGATCTGGACCGCCCTCAGTCTGCTGGGCTTTGTTCTGGCGGTAGCTTTGCCCCTGCGTGGTCGAGCACTCGCCTTGACCCCTGCCGCCCTGATGCTCAGCTTCATACCATTGGACTACAGCATTCTGAGTGGTCAGGTGAACGTCATCTTCGTGTTGCCCTTCAGTCTTAGCCTCATGGCCTTCGCCTCGGGTCGCCCTTTCCTGGGGGGACTCGTCCTTGGGATGCTGTGGCTCAAGCCGCAGTACGCAGTGATCTTTCCCGTCATCTTCCTGCTGAAACATCGATGGCAAGAATTGGCAGGGATGGTTGTGGCTGGTGGAGTGGTTGCGCTGCTGTCGGTAGCTACGATTGGGATTTCCGGAATCGTCACCTACCTGGAAGTGCTGAGACGCATCGGGGCCTTCTACCCACCGGAGGCTTCCTGCATTAACGCCTGGGATATGGTGAACTGGCGTGCGCTGCTCACGAACCTGTGGCCTGGCATCCCCGACGCCACCGGCTCCGTCCTCACGATGGCCCTCGGGGCAACCACCATCCTCGCCTCCCTACTCGCGTGGCGCGGGCCGTGGGAGCCAGATTCCTCACGCTTCCCGAGGCAGATGCTGGTAGCCACGCTGGCCACTCTTGTAGCCAGCCCGCACAGCCACTTCGCTGGCATGGTGCTGATGCTGGCGCCTGTGGCCCTCGGGCTGGCCAATCCGCCGTCCGACCTGTCCGCTCGGCGTCAGTGGCACCGGATCCTGTGGGCAGGCTACATAGCGTCCCTGCTAGCCTGGCCCCTTGCCCCCTCATTGCTTCCAGTCCAATCGACAAAATGGCTACTGGGGCCAGGTCTCCTAGTCGTGGCAACGATCCTGGTGGCGAAGATGTGGACCAAGCCCGTCTTCGAGTCCCACGCGCCTCAGCCGACGAAGTAGCCGGTGTAGAACTTGGCGCTCCACACGGCCAGCCACCAGAGCCAGAGGAAGATCACCGTCAGGTGAACCCACTTTCGGCGCCCCCAGCAGGCCAGCACGACGAAGCATGGGAAGAGGAGCAGGGCATAGCGAGAGAAGCTCATCAGGGGAAAGATCGGGGAGTATCGAGCGAGGGGGGTCATAAGGAAGAGGAAGGCGTAGGCGACGTAGCTCACCTTTTGTTTGAAGGTGGTGGCGACCGCCAGCACGAGGAAGCCAACTGCGAGGGTGAAATCGTATAGGTCTATGGGGAAGGCTCGCCCCGCCAGAATAAGCTGCGCGGCATTGACCAGCGCGGCGCCTGGGATCGCCAGCGACTGGCGAGACATCGGCCCCTCCGCGCCCGAGAAGCCCGGCCGCAGCCAGTGGGTGTCAACAAGCAGCCCGAAAGTGAGCAAGCCGAGAAGCGGGGCGAGCAGCAGAGCGAGCCCCTTCAGTAAGGCTTTCCGGTGCCACAGGGCCGACCTGAGCTGGAGCAAAGAGCTGTCGTCGAAGAGCCACTCAAGGGCTAGCGGCAGGCCAAGCAGAATCCCCTGAGGTCGCGTGAGGCCACCAAGGTAGGCCACCACCATGGCCTCGACCAAACGGCCCCGAGAGACCAGCCAGAAGCCCAGGATCGCCAGCATAAGCATGAGGCTCTCCGCGAAGGGACCATGGAGGAAGAAAGCCGAGGGGAAGAGGCTGAGATACACCAGTGTACGATTGGCCGTCTCAATCCCGAAACGGGGGATCAGGAGTCTGTGCAGCAGGAACAGGGCCGCGACCAGGGCCAACTCCGACACCAGGATGCCGGCGGCCACGACGGGAATGCTGGTAGCCCTCGCGAGCAGCCCCATGAGCGCCGGGTAGAGGGGAAAGTAGCCAACACTCATATCTCCGGATCCGTAGCCCGAGGTCGCGATCTTCTCGTACCAGAGGGCGTCCTCCCTCTGCCATACCCCCAGCAGCGCACCCTCCAAACCAGAGTCGAGGATTGGCACTCCCACCGCACCATACTGCTCGGCCAGCCCCGGCTCCGGAAAGAGGATTGATATCCCTGCCATGTACACCGTCAGGAACAGCCGGACCCCCAGCGTGCAGACCAGGGCTATCAGCAGGGATTGCTGCCAGCTTCCCACCTCAGCCAACCGAGAGGCAGGCCTCAAGCCTACCTGGACTCCAGAACCCGTCGACACTACCCTACTTTTCCTTTCCCGCCAGGGTGTCGAGCCTCACCGCACCCTTCTCAACACGCAGCTTGTCCAACCCCTTGCCGGACCGCTTCATAGTCCAGCCCTTCGCGGCGGAGAGCGCCACCAGGAAACCAACGGCAAACAGCAGCACCGGAATGACATATTCCATTGAGTCGCACCCCCAAGGTCTGTATTCCACGCCCTGCCGACCAACGCCGGCCAGTCCTCCGAAAGTATACCTGGCTCCGCGGCTCGCCGCAGAGATTTCCAGATCAAGCGACGAAGGCTCCGTAGCAGAAGACACCCGCCCAGAAGAGAAGTAGGAGGATCCACAGCAGGATCAGGCCGAGGTGGACCCACTGACGGCTTCTCCAGAGCCCCAACAGCACGAAGCAGAGAAAGAGGAGCAGTATGAAGCGCGGAAAGCTCATGAGTGGAAAGAGCGGGGACGACCAGGCGGTGAAGCAGGAATAGGGCTCCCAACAAGGCCGCTTCAGAGACCAGGATGCCAGCCGCCACCGGGTGCAGACCCTCCCAGCCCGAAAGTGCATAGATTATTCTGGGAGCATCCACGTGGTGCAATGGGAAATCATGGCTACCGCCGGTGGCGTCGATGTACGTGCTAGAATGGCCTCAATATGCTCCGGGGGTGGTAATGCCGTGGAAGAGAGGAACGAGAGGGCGATCCGGCGGGCCGCCGAGTTGGTCGGCGAGTCATCGACAATCGTGGTCTTCACCGGTGCAGGCGTCAGCACCGAGTCGGGCATACCGGACTTCCGAAGCCCCGGAGGCATATGGAGCAAGTATCAGCCGGTGGAGTTTGGGGAGTTCCTGGCCAAGCGAGAGGCCCGGGAGCGCTACTGGATCCGCAGCCGCGAGACCTATCCCTCTTTGGCCGAAGCACAGCCCAATCCGGCCCATCTGGCCATCGTGGAGCTGGAGCGGATGGGCAAGCTGGACTGCGTGATCACGCAGAACATAGACGGTCTCCATCAGAAAGCTGGGAACTCGCCGGAGAAGGTGATCGAACTGCACGGCAACACCCACTGGGTGGAGTGCCTGAACTGCAACCACTGGTCGCCCCGAAGCAAGTGGCAGAAGGTGCTGGAACTAGGGGTTGCCGTACCCGAGTGTCCCGACTGCGGTGGCATGCTGAAGGTGCACACGGTGTCCTTCGGTCAGCCGATGCCGGAGCAGCAGACCAGGGAAGCCGAGCGGCGCTCCAGGAGGTGCGACCTCTTCATTGTGGTGGGATCCTCATTGGTGGTGTACCCGGCCGCTCAGATACCGGCCCTCGCGGTGAACAGTGGGGCTCGACTGGTGATGGTGAACCTGACGCGCACCCACATGGACGACCACGCCGATGCCGTCATCAGGGAGAAGGCAGGGCCGGCATTAACGCTGGTCCTTGAGCAGGCTAGACAAGGGTAGGCTTGAGGTCCTTCAGCAGCCTCAAAAGTGGCCCGACAGGGTAAAGGTGATAGCAGCGGTGGTACGGCAGTTGTTCGCACGTAATTCGTCACTAGTCGCGTTTCTTCAGCCTTGTTGACTGAGGAGGCTGCTTGTGGTATATACACGCCGCTTTGCCCCTTCTGGCTCGCTGGCTTGGACCTGAAAGGGGCACCGGATGAAACCCTGGTTCCCACAAACGAGACGGCTCCGGGGTCCCTTCCTCTCCATTTCTACTTCTTACCCAGGAGGCAAGCATGAGGCGTTCCTATGTTTCAGTGGTGGCTGCCCTGGCATTAGCCGGCCTGTTGGCCGTTGGCTGCACCCAGTCGGCATCGCCTACCCCGACCACAGCTCCCGCTGCCGCGAAGGCATCGGAGCCAACCAAGGCCCCCGCCGCGGCTCCAACCAAGGCTGCCGAGGCAACCAAGCCCACAGCCGCGCCCGCAGCGGCAGCAACTTCCGCTGCAGCCCCCGCCAAGAAGGCAGACTGGCCCGAGAAGGGCAAGACGGTCTCCCTGTACGTCGGCTACGCGGCCGGCGGCGGCGCTGACATCGGTGCCCGAGTTCTGGCTGTTCCCCTGGAGAAGGAATTGGGCACGCCGGTGCAGGTGGTTAACAAGGCAGGCGCGGGCTCGCAACTGTCCAGCACCGAAGTGGCCAAGTCCAAGCCCGACGGCTACACGATTGGCTACTCCAACTTCCCCAACATGATGACCATCTACCTGGATCCCGAGCGGAAGGCCACCTACAGCCGCAAGGATCTCGCGCCCGTGGCCATGCACCTGATCGATCCGATGGCTATCGCGGTGAAGGCCGACGGCCCGATCAAGGAGTTTAAGGACCTGATCGACGCAGCCAAGGCCAAGCACGGCGAGTTCAAGATCGGCACGACCGGCATGCTGGCTATCGAGCACCTGGTGTTCGTGAAGCTGCAGAAGGACGCTGGCGTCAAGTTCAGCTTCGTGCACTTCGACGGGACCGCGCCGGCCACCACGGCTCTGCTCGGTGGCCACATAGACGCGTTGGGCGGGGGCTTCAGCTCCATGCTGTCCACAGCCAAGGGCGGCCAGAGCCGCATCCTGGCCTCGATGGACAAGGGTGGAGACAAATTTATCCCCGGCACCAAAAGCCTGGAAGACCTGGGCTACAAGGGCTACTTCGGCGTGTCGCGAGGGTGGTTCGTACCCACAGGCACCCCGAAAGAGGTGATCGACGTCCTAACCAACGGCATCAAGAAGTCGATGGAGACCGACGAGCACAAGAAGAAGATAGACGAGATCGGCCAGATGCCCTACTACCTCGGTCCCGCGGAGTTCGCCACCTACTGGGACAACATGGAGGAGTGGGTGAAGCCCCTTATGCAGCTGGCGGCGGAAGACAAGTAACCGTTCAGTAGCGAAAGGGGGGCTGGGTCGTTTGCCTGCAAACGACCCAGCCCCCCTTTTGTTTGTCCTGTCGAACCTGGAGGCACGACTTATGCGGGCGCATCATCAATGTACACGACTCAGAGGGCAGTTCGGGCCGCGCCTATTGCATCGGAAGCGGATGGGCCATCCGTGCTGTAGCCTGCGGATCTGTGCGGCTTGCCAAGCTACCAGCAACCGTCCATTTCGTTGGGAGGTGTTCAGTGGTCAGATCCCGAACCCTGCCACGGTGGCTCACGGTCCAGAACAGCGCCAGCATCAATTGGATGCTGTCCGGCTCGATATGGCTGGTGATCGGCACTACCATGGGGCTGATTCTCGCGCTGCAGTTCGTGATCCCCACCCTCTTCAGCGGGGTCCCGTGGCTGGTGTTCGGCCGTCTCCGACAGGCCCACACCAACACTGTCATGTTCGCCTGGCTCTCCGTGGGGATGCAGGGGCTGTGGATGTACCTGGTGCCGCAGCTGACGGGTAGGCGTCTCTGGAGCGAACTGCTGGGGAACGTGTCGATGCTGCTCTGGAATGGCGCCGTGCTCGTCGGCGTCGCTGGCCTTCTGCTGGCCTACAGTCAGAGCCGGGAATACGCGGAAATGATCTGGATTGTGGACGTGGGGATCATAGCGTCCATCCTACTCACTATGGCCAACCTGTACATGACCGTGGCCAATCGCGTAGAGCCGAAGCTGTACGTGTCGCTTTGGTACATCATCGGCACCCTCATCTGGTTCCCGATGCTCTACTTCATCGGCAACGTCATGTGGAATCCGCCGACAGGGGCCTTGACGGGCATAGACGACAGCATCTTCAACTGGTTCTACGGCCACAACGTGCTGGGGCTGTGGTTCACCACGGGGCTTCTTCCGGTAATCTACTACGTGGTCCCGCGCGAGACCCACACACCACTGTACAGCCAATTCCTATCGCTGATCGCCTTCTGGGGAATCGCCTTCTTCTACACCGGGGTCGGCGCACACCACCTGCTGTGGGCCCCAATCCCCGATTGGCTGAAGACGATCGCAGTGGCCGAGAGCATAGGCATGATCCTGGTGGTCGTTGCCTTCATGATGAACATCTATCTCACTACGCGTGGCAACTGGACCAAGGTGGTCACAAGCATTCCACTCCGCTTCGTCTTCACCGGTTTCGTGGCCTACGTCGTGGTCTCCTACCAGGGATCCCACCAGGCGCTGCGGACAATCAACCTGATCACCCACTTCAGCCAATACGTTCCGGGGCACGCCCACCTAGCCCTGCTGTTCTTCTCGGCTTCCACGATCATAGGTGGCATCTACTACGTCCTGCCGCGGATCTGCCACTGCAAACTGTACAGCACGCTGTTGGCCAATATTCAGTACAGCCTGTACGTCATCGGCTTCACCTTCTTCTTCGGTGGCTTCCTGCTCACCGGCCTGGTGCAGGGAACGAACTGGGTCCACCAGGGGCTGCCAGTCTACAGCGTGCTGCCAGGGCTGGTGCCCTACATGGGACTGAGGGCAGCTGGCGGGATTCTGCTCTACCTGAGCTTCGTGATATTCACCGCCAACGTGCTGCTCACCTGGCTCAGACGAATGCCTGCGTCGCGCCCCGAGCCTCCGGTCGAAACCACTCCGCCTTCACGGTCTGATAGGGCCGAGGGAGGACGGCCATGAGGATGACCTTCGGAGTCGTGTTCGGAGGGGCGCTCCTAGTCTTCCTCGCCGTGGCCATGGCCGCCGTGTTCATCCCAGGTTGGGTGTACACCCCCCCGCAGACTACGGTAGCGTTGCCCCGCACAGTGGAGCAGGAGCGTGGGCGGATAGCGTACTACTCGAACGGCTGCAACTACTGCCACACCCAGTACGGGCGCTTCTGGGACAACAGTGGGGAACCAGTCGCCAGGGGAGGCGACTACTTTTTCGACAACCCGATGACCCTTGGCTCGGAACGCACAGGTCCGGATCTGGCCTACATAGGACGAAGGCGGGGCGAGCAATGGGAGATGGACCATCTCAGGTTCCCACGGGATTTCTCTCCGCTGTCTATCATGCCCGACTGGTACTTTCTGCCCGACCAGGAGCAGAAGGACATCGTAGCCTACCTCTTCAATCTTGGCGACCGAGTAGCCCAGGAGCGGATGATCCTGCCACCGGAGCCATACATGGGCGTTCAGGACCCGCAGCCCAGCCCGCTGGTCACCGCTGTGCCGCAGGGGCAGTCGCAGGGATGGGCAACGTGGGCGGGCAGCGGGCTGCAGGAAGGGAAGGAGCTGTTCACCTCCCACTGCCTCACCTGCCACGGCTGTGCGGGCAACGGGCTGGGGCATTACGCCGGCACACTCTTCGTGACCCCAGCCAACTTCAAGGCGGAGCCGATCCGGAGCATGCCCGACGACCAGTGGTTCTGGCACGTCTCCGAGGGCATCCCCGGGACGGTGATGCCCACATGGAAGGCCAGCAACCTCACCCAGGAACAGCGCTGGAGCGTCATTCGATACATCCAGCAGACCTTCGCCGACCCGATAGCACGCGACCCCGACGAGGGCGATCCCACAGGCAGCTACACGGGCGTCACCAACCCGCTGCCCCTGACGGTGGACACCCTCCAACAGGGCAAGGCAATATGGTTGCGCGAGTGCATGGTTTGCCACAACGACCACGGCCAAGGCAACGGGGAGTACAGTCAAGGGCTTCAACCACCACCACCGAACTTCAACGACCCGGCCAGCTACAACAGCTACACCGACGCCGACTACTTCTGGCGGATCAGCGAGGGGCTGCCATGGAGTGCGATGCCTAGCTGGAAGACGCTGTACTCCGATGAAAAGCGCTGGATGCTGGTCCACTTCATCAGGGTCAACTTCACACAGACGGAGCCGCGCCCGCAGCCGATGGTCAGCCAGGACTACCCGGCCATCTACCTCGCCCAAACGATGCCTGAGGGAACCAGCTTCGAGCGCGGCAAGGTCGTCTACCTCAGAAACTGTGCCAAGTGTCACGGACTCGGAGGGAAGGGAAACGGGTGGGGCGGCCAGTATCTCAACCCCAAGCCGGCGGACTTCACGGATCAAAAGCTGCGCGCCAACTCCGAAGGCACCTTCTTTGCCAAGGTGAGCTACGGGGTCCAGGACTCGGCGATGCCGGTGTGGCACGAGTTCATGCCTGAAGGGCAGCGGTGGGAGGCCATCAGGTACCTGCAGGAGTCGTTCATCAGGGGGAGGCCCGTGAACGCCAGCCAGAGCAACGGTGGCGTCATCGGGGCGGACGTGGTAACGCTGAGCACCGACATCTGGACGGGAGACCTGGGAAGGACTATCTCGCCCGATCACGGTGGGGAGGTGTATGGCCAGTACTGCGTCGGTTGCCACGGCGATAGGGGGCAGGGGAGCGGCTCCGATACGACAGGCACCCCGAGCGGTGGGCCCGCGGCCTTCCCTACCCGAATGGATCCCGTCTACAGCTTCTGGCGAACCCGGCACGGAGTGCCGGACAGCATCATGCCCCCGTTCCGATATCTGCTCACCGAACAGGACATCTGGGATCTGACGGCCTTCATATCGAGTCTGGTAGGGGTCAAGTTTGGAGGGTGACGCGTGCTTCTGTACGGATGGGCGGTGCTGGTTTACATACTGGCTATTGCAGCGGCCGGGCTCGTCCTGATGGTGCTGGGCTGGAGAGACTTCCGGCCCACGGGACCCGAGCCACCCAACTATCCACAGGGCGCCGCCCCTGGGCCGCAACCACCGAGGAAGGGTTCAGAGGCGGACGAGGAAGCGCTGGAGAGCCCGGCCGACCGGGAGTTCCGACATGGCGGCGACGGTGGAGCAGGCGAGGGGTGAGAAAGAGTACCAAGGAGAGCCGGAGATGCTTCCAATGGGGAGTTGGGTGATGATCGCATTCATGCTGTTCGTCTTTGTGACGGCCGCAGGGCTACTGATATGGGGATGGCGAAGCGGGCAGTTCAGAGATGTGGAGGAGCCGGCCCGCAGGATGCTGGAGGATCGAGAGCCGGAGCCGTGGCCGGGGCGTGAGCAGGAGGGCGAGAAGGGAGACAAGAAGGGTGATCGCTAACTTTGTCCCGCTCGGCAACATCGCCCTGGGGGTGGCGCTGGGAGCGGGGGTGCTTCTGATCTTCGCAATGGCGATAGCGATACCGAGGCAGACCGTGGGCAGGAAGCCCGGCAGCAGAAACCGCCGCGCGCGGGGCGAGGAGGCCGCGGGTATCGACGTTCGGCCCGACGGCTATATCGACGTCTTTGCCAACGTAATCGAGGAGGCAGGCGGCGGGCTGCCGTTTGTAGTGTGGATATCCCTGATCGGCATCCCCATCTGGTGGCTCGCTTACCTCATCCTCTATTGGAACGGCTGAGAGAAAGATGGCATTCATCTACGAGGTGAGCTTTTACCTGGATCCAGACCAACTGGGCAACTTGCAGATGGGCAAGTCCCTCGAACTGGTCCTCAGTTCCCTGCGCGCCCTCCTGCCTGACAGTCCAGGCTACATCATGTCTCGTGGGATATTCTCCCTCGATTCCATAGAGAGGACCAGGGTCGTCTTTTACAGTGTGTGGGACCAATGGTCCGACCTGGAAGCCCACAGGCAGTCAGGCTTGATGGAGACAAGGGTACTGGAGCAGTTCGGGAACCTCAGAGAGAAGGAGATGACGATCCACATCTATGGAGAGATTGATCCTACGTTTCCCTGACTGGAAGGCGACGTCTCTAGTGCTCGTCCTGGTAGCCCTCACCAGCTTGGGGGCCGCCTGCGCCTTTCCCCAAGCACCGCAGCCGGTGGAGGGCCAGCCGGTGCTGCCCCCCACGCCGTTGGAGGCCACCCCGTCCCAGTCGCCGACGCCCTTTCAGTTGAGGCCCACCTTCACTCCCGAGCCCACTCCCACCACCGTCCCAACGACCGCGCCAACCGCCACGCCTCGCGCCACGGCAACCGCAGCCGCGAGTCCGTCCCCCATCGCAAGTGGCGACCCGACGGGGCGGGGGCTGAAGGTTCGCTATCAGTCTGCCCTCGGTGCAGTCAGGTAGGCAACGAGCAAAACTACTTCTGGAGGTCACGTGATGCCGGACACAGTACTCCTCGGCACCCTCTTGCTGACCGGGCTTGTTGGCAGTTTTGGGCATTGTGTGGGAATGTGCGGTCCATTGGTGATGGCCGTGAGCCTCAAGGGCGGCTCGCTGGGGGTTCCTCCGGTGCGGAGCGCCCTGCTGCTCCAAGGCGGGCGTGTGTTGACATATACCGTGCTGGGGGGAGCCATGGCGGAGGCTGCCTCGATCGTAGGGCGAACGGCATCGCTCCGCCAGGGAATGGGAGGCGTAACCGTTCTTCTCGGGTTGGCGGTGACGCTCTTGGGCTTCGGGTACCTAGGGTGGCTCCGCCCTGGTTGGGCAGGAAGCGGCGGTGCATTGGGCCGGGCGATGGGGATGGTGATCCGGCTGGGAGGATGGAGGGGATTCGCGCTCCTGGGCGTGCTGAACGGCCTTCTACCCTGCGGGATGGTCTACGGTGCATACCTCGCAGCAGCCTCCAGCGGAAGCTGGCAGGAAGGAGCCATCGGCATGCTGATCTTCGGCCTGGCCACGATACCGGCGCTTCTGCTAGTAGGCATGGCTCCGCGGGTACTGGGCGTCAAGAACCGCCAGGCGCTGGTCAGGGTGGCTGGTGGCCTGGTGCTGGCCCTGGGGCTGCAGCTGATCCTTCGGGGCATGGCCGCGCTGGCGCTGGTGCCTCACCTTAGGTTCGGAAGCGTGGTCTTGTGGTGAGAGAAGCCGGGCGGTGTGAACTGTGCGGCCTCGAGGCCACCCGTGGCGCGATCGCTAGGACCATTGGCGGAGCCGAGAAGGAGTTCTGCTGCCACGGCTGCAGCCTGGTCTACGAGGCGGCATACGAAAGCGGACTGCTGGAACAGATGAAAATCGGGGCCAGGGAGGCCGCTCCGCGAGTAGTCGATCTCGCAACGGGACGGGGCGATACCGTCCACTTCACGATCGAGGGCATGTGGTGCGCGGGGTGCGCGGTGGCCGCCGAGCGGCTGCTGCGGGCACAACCCGCCGTCCTGGTCGCGGACGTCAGCTTCGCCGCGGAGCAGGGACGCCTCAGCTACCTTCCGGAGCAAGCCGACGTCTCGGCCATTCTGCGGCGGCTGGAGCGATTGGGATATCGTGTCCACCTAACCACGGACCCCAGCGACAGACCCGCAAGCAGGCGTCACGACCGAACAGCGCTAGAGCTGCTGACAGCTGCCGCCTTCGGTATGCAGGTGATGCTGCTCTACCTGACACAGCTCTACCCACTCTACTCCTCGGGTCACGCGGACCAACCGGAGGTGCGCCAGATCGAGTACCTGGCCTGGATCCTCACCACGCCGATCCTCCTTGTCGGCGGCAACTCCTTCCTCCGGGGTGCCTGGCGAGGGCTCCGCTCCAATACGGTCACGATGGACAGCCTTGTGGCCCTGGGAACGACCTCAGCCTACAGCTACAGCGCCTTCGTCACGATGGCTGGTGCGGGCAAAGCCTACTTCGACTCTGTGGCCATGGTGACAACCTTCGTGATGGTGGGCCGATACCTGGAGGCCATCGGAGGCATGGAGGCCAGAAAGGGAGTCAAGAGGCTGCTTAAGCTACAGCCAGACACTGCCGTGCGCCGCTTCGAAGATGGGTGGCAAGAGATCTCCACACGGGAACTGCAGGTCGGCGACACCATACGGGTCAGAGCAGGAGAGCGCGTCCCCGCCGATGCACTCATCCTGGATGGGACGGCGGCCATCAACGAGGCACTACTGACCGGTGAGTCCGCCCCAGTGCTGAAGGAGCCGGGGGGCATGCTGCTGGCAGGGACGGTGGCGACAGACAACGCCCTTATCGCGAGGGTCGTGCGGGAAGCTGGGCAAAGCAAGCTGGCGCAGATGACCAGGTCGATCGGGCAGCTACTCACAGAGAAGCCTCCGATCCAGCGGCTGGCCGACCGAGGCTCGGCCTATCTGGCTATCGGAGTGGGGGCGACGGCGGTCGCAACTGCAGCAGCTTGGTGTGTCGCAGGCTACTCGGCCTCCCAGGCGCTCCTGGTCGCGGTGTCTGTGCTGGTGGTAGCCTGCCCCTGCGCGCTGGGTCTAGCAACGCCACTTGCCCTCACAGTGGCCGTGGGGCGATGCCTGGAGTCGGGGATCTTGGTCCGACATCTCGCGGCCCTGGAGAGCGCGCAGGACGTCAAGATGGTCGTGTTCGACAAGACCGGCACCGTCACCCTTGGCAAGCCAACGGTAGTTGCATCGGCGGTGGTTCCCCAGGCCGGGATATCTCCAGAGCAGATGCTCGGTTTGGCAGCTGCGGTCGATCAGAACTCGGAACATCCAATCGGGAAGGCGCTGGCGGAGGCTCACCAGGGTGAGTTGCCGAGCATTGAGCGGTTCCAGAATCTGCCGGGGCTTGGAGCCACCGCGATGGTCGGTGCCGACCAACCTCGCCATGTCACAGTTGGATCAGCGCGTCTCCTCGGCGTTGACGACGGTCACCCGTTGGGCCCCAAGGCAGCGGACCTCTCGGCCAGGGGCGAGACCGTCGTCTGGGTAGGCCTCGACGGCGCACCCGTCGGTTTCGTGGCGCTCCTGGACGCCCCCAACCAGACCGCTCGCGAGGCGGTCTTCCGGCTGCAGAAGTTGGGTATCCGTACCGCCCTGCTATCTGGAGACAAGGAAGCGGTAGCCTCTTCAGTGGCAGCGGAGCTGGCAATCGACGACTACCGGGCAGAGTGCACACCCTCGGAGAAAGCATCTTTCCTTCGGGGGCATCAAGAGGCAGGCAAACGGGTAGCCATGGTCGGCGATGGGATCAACGATGGACTTGCTCTCGCGCAGGCGGACCTGAGCATCACAGCGTCCGGAGGCACGGAAGCAGCGGGGGAGGTCTCAGACCTCGTGCTGATGCAGCCCGACCTCACCCTGGTTCCGACCTTCCTAAGGCTTGCGCGGCGAACGCACGCGACGATCAGTATGAACCTGCTCTGGGCATTCGCCTATAACGGCGTGGCCATTCCTCTGGCGGCCCTCGGCCTGATCACCCCAGCGATCGCTGCCGCCGCCATGGCTTGCAGCAGTCTACTGGTGGTGGCAAATTCCCTCCGGCTCCGGCGCTGAGCAGCCGCGATCGCAGACTCCATGCTCGGTGCGATATCCTTGGCCCAATCGTCCAGCTTCAGATTGGCCTTCTTCACACCCCTGGGCCACAATCGATCCACAAGTATCCGGTACCCATCGTCCGGCTCTGGCTCCTGGTAGACACGCTTGGTCTTCACCCTGTCTTGCGCTCGAACCATCTTCGCCTCCGCTTCCCGGTCGCGGCGTGCGAGGCCGCTTGAAACGAGCCGCACAGGTCGTGCCGCGCAAGTGAGCGGGCGGGTCGCTAAGCCTCGCTGAGGGCAGAGACGAGAGCGGCGCCGAAGGCGGGCAGGTCATCGGGCGTGCGCGAGGTGATCAGGTTGCCGTCTCTCACCACCTCCCGGTCAACGAAGGTGGCTCCAGCGTTCACCACGTCGTCCTTGATCGCCTTCACACAGGTGATCGTCTTCCCCTTCAGGATCTGCGCCGAGATCAAGACCCAGGGGGCGTGGCAGATGGCACCTATGATCTTGCCCTGCTCGTGGGCCTCCCGTACCAGGTTCAGGACTGATGAGTACCTTCGCATCCGGTCTGGAGCGTACCCGCCCGGCACGATGATCGCGTCGAACTGGCTGGCGCTCACCGTATCCGCCTCGGCGTCCACCTTGACCGGATACCCGTGCTTGCTGGGATAGCTGCCGGCACTACCGGTGCCAACCACGAAAGTCTCCGCCCCGGCTTCGCGCAGCCTCAGAAGCGGGTACCATAGCTCCAGGTCCTCGTAGTTCGCTTCCGCCAGGATGGCAATCCTCTTGCCCGTCAGTAACATTCAGATCCTCCCCTTCGTACCGGAACACTCCGCAGCGCGCCAACCACCGATCTGTTCCGGGGGTTGGCCACGTTCCTGCATCCATTTTCACCCGGAAACCAGTCTAGCGCGGCCCAGGTAAGAGGTCAACCGGGCGAGACTGCCGAAGCGCGGCTCTTTCAACTTAGTACCTCCATGTATCATAATATAGTCATGTCATTGCTGATTGAAGCCTGACTACAAGGAGACAGCGCTTATGGATGAGCAAGCCAGCAGGTTCTTCAGATGGAGGACTATCCAGGGCGAGCCGATCCAACTGCGAAACCGCACGTTGGTTCCGCTAGCGCGGACCATCTCCCTGGCCCTCGGCCCCAGGGCAGGACCAGGAGGAGCGGGCTTCACGTGGACACGGCCCGTGGCCGTCGAGGTGACGGAGGGCTCCAACACGCGCCGGATCCCGATCAGGGATGCTGGGCTTTGGACAGTGCTGGCGCTAACGAGCGTGGCCATCCTCCCCATCCTGCTGCATCGTATGGGAAGATGGCAACGTAGGGAAGCTGAGTAGAGGAGGGCCTGAAATGAGCGAGCAGCCTGAAGGCGAGCGACAGACCGAGGCAACAGAGGGGGTATCCGAGACATCGCGAATGATCGGCGAAACCATGCAGGAGCTGTTGGCCACCGCCGACGTGACCGCGGTGTTCGGCGATCCGGTCACCGTTGGCGACCGAACCATCATCACGGCGGCCGAGGTGGCATGCGGCTTCGGCTTCGGCATCGGCTCCGGGGAGGGCCCAACACAGGGATCGACCGAGAAGAGCGGCGGTTCTGGAGGCGGTGGGGGTGGAGGTGCCCGCAGCCGACCGATCGCGACCATCGTCATCGAACCCGAGGGCGTACGGGTGGAGCCGATCGTGGACGTCACGCAGATTGGCATGGCAGCGCTAATGGCCGGAACGTTCGCCATGTTCTGGTGCGCACGGCTGATGCATAAGTCGCCAATGATGGAGGGAAAGGACATTGTCCCCTCCATGAGTTGCTTGTCAAAGCTGTTCCGAAGAAGATAGACAGCTTCGGCATGCAGGCACGGAAGATGCTGCGTTCGGCTGCCATGGGAGGGCGGCGAGGGCTCTTGAGAGGGCGCTCGACCGCCCTCGCGCCATACGGAGCCAAGGTATCGTGGGCTACCGAGTTGGCTGTTCAGGTTGGTCCTATCCCCACTGGCGGGAGACCTTCTACCCCCATGGGTTGCGGCAGGCGGATTGGTTCCAGCACTATGCCGCAGCCTTCGACACAGTGGAGGTCAACAACTCCTTCTACAGGACGCCCACGGAGGATGTGTTCAGCTCTTGGCGACAGAAAGCACCCAAGGGCTTCCTCTACACGCTGAAGGTCAACAGGGGAATAACCCAATACCGGAAGCTGGGGCCAGACTCATACTCCCCCTTCGAGGAGTTCATCCGCCGGGCGGAGGCGCTGGGGGAGACACTGGGACCGCTGCTGCTGCAGCTGCCCCCTTCGTTGGGTCGAGACGACGAGAGACTCTCCGCATTTCTCCAGCAGCCCGCAGCAGGCAAGCATAGGTTGGCGGTGGAGTTCCGGCACCGCGACTGGTTCGCCGAGGAGGTGTACGGCATTCTGCGGCAACACCGAGTTGCCCTGGTGCTGTCGGACTGGAAGGATCTCCCCATCCCGCAGGTTGTCACCGCCGACTGGGCATACCTCAGACTTCATGGACCCGGCGGTGGCTACGACGGCTCCTACGACCAACAGACTCTACAGGGCTGGGCAGACAGGCTGCAGAGGCTCGCCACGGAGGGTTACGTCTACTTCAACAACGACATCGGCGGGGCCGCCCCCCACAACGCTCTCGCCATGCGCGAACTGCTGACGTAGAAGTACTGGGTCCTGAGTATTCAGCACTGGGTCTTGGACTCCGAGTCCCGCCGGGGGCTTGCCTACATCTACTTCCTGTTGTAAGCTGCGGTCTGGCTCGGCGGGAACCTATCTCCTTACTGCCGGTGCATACACGATAGCACCCTTTCTCTCCGCTGGGAGTCTCACTCCTCCGCGTACTCTGCTTTGATGGAGGCTCGACCTTGCCTGGACCGACCCGTACAAGCCGCCGCGGGACCCTGACCTCGACCATCTGGGCGGTCCTTGCGGCTCTTGCCCTGTTGGCCGTCGCCCTGCCCACAACGGTACTCTCCCTTCCTTCCGAGGATGAGGCATGGGAGTCCTGGAAGCCGCTAGCCGTCCACACCGCCGCGGACTTCCCCATGGGGCAGCTCCAGGGGCTCACCCTGGACCAGGGCGGTCTGCGGCTGGCCGGTGACTCGGCTCTGGCGGCCGACAGCTACACCCCTTTCAAGCTTCTCGGTGTATACGGTTCGCCAGTGCTCTCAGCCGAGAGTCCCTTCAACGCCATTCAACTCTCCTACGAGGCGTCCGTTCCATCTGGAACCGGTCTCATCCTGGAGGTTCGGGTCCAGAACTCCCAGGGGAAGTGGTCGCCGTGGCAGGAGATCGATCCTGTGGGTCAGGCATACAGCCTAGCCGCTCGCGGGGCTGCCGCCCAGTACCGCGCGACGCTGCTCGCCGAGGACGCGACTGTATCCCCCTCCCTGCGGGAGGTGCGGCTGCAGATCCGGCCCGCCGATCCTACATCCCTGGAGCCGGAGTTCGAGGCGATGGTCACCCGTCCCACGGTGCGGCTGTATGGGACCAGGGAGGGGCTGGTGGGTCGGGTGACGGCCAACGGCCACCGCATCGTCGAGAAGGACCACTTCGCAGCCCTGCCCTCTCGCAAGGCGCTGAACCTGAAGGAGGGCAAGGAGTACCAGGTGGAGATATCCTACAACGGCAAGAAGACCACCGCGCCCATCTGGGACGTGGGGCCCTGGAATACCAAGGACAACTACTGGGACGCGACCCGGGAGATCTTCACCGACCTGCCCCGCTTCAAGCCGCAGGTCAACGCCGCGTTCTTCGATAACCACAACGACGGCAAGGACCAATACGGGCGGTTGGTCCTCTATCCGGCCGCAATAGACATCGCCGACGGCACCTTCATGGACGACCTTGGAATGAAGGGGTCCGATTGGGTGGATGTCACCTTCCTATGGCTCGACGCAGCAGCGCCGCCCCTCGTCCCGATGCCGAAGGTGATCCCCAAGAACGGCCCGATCCCCCAGCCCATCTTTGCCCAGCCCAGCGTGCCGGCGGCGCCCACTCCCACCCCCACGCCAACGCCGATACCCAAGACGTGGTACTTTGCCGAGGGCTCCACCAACAAGCCGTTCGACACATGGCTGCTGCTCCAGAACCCGGACCCTGCCCCCGCCAACGCCAAGGTGACCTACATGCTGCCCAACGGGGGTCAGAAGATAGCCAACTATGCCCTCAAGCCCACCAGCCGCACCAGCGTCTTCCTGAACAAAGAGGTGCCCAACACGGACGTGTCCACGATGATCGAGTCGGATCGCTATATCCTTGCCGAGAGGGCGATGTACTTCGGCGAGGAGGGTCACGCCACCGCAGGGGCGATCTCCCCCTCCACCACCTGGTACTTCGCGGAAGGGGGCACTGTGCCACCCTTCGAGACCTGGATCCTGATGCAGAATCCCAACAAGGAGCCGGCCGTCGCCAACCTAACTTTCTACAGGGAAGACGGCAGCGCTGTGACCCATCAGATGCTGATACCCCACGTCTCTCGGGCAAGCCTGCTGGTGAACCAGGTGGTGCCTCAGGCCGCCGTGGCCACCCGTATCGAGTCCGACAGGCCGATAGTGGCCGAGCGGGCCATCTACAAGGACAAGGGGAGGTCCGGGTCCGATTCCATCGGCGCGACCACCCTCTCCAAGAGCTGGTACATGCCGGAGGGGGTAACACGACTCGGCTTCGACACCTGGCTCTTGATGCTGAACCCCAACGACGTGCCGGCCACTGCCACAACTACATACATGACGGAAGGCGGCGCCACCGTCACGAGAAAATATCTGGTCCGCGAGCGGTCACGGGTCAGCGTGCACGTTAACCAGGAAGTACCCGGCGTCCGCGTGGCCACGAAGGTGGATTCGGATATCCCCATCGTGGCCGAGCGCTCCCTCTATTTCCCGGATGGCCTTGGATCTCACAACAGCATGGGAGCGCCCAGCGCCGGCAAGCTGTGGTATCTGCCCGAGGGCTCGACCGCGAAGCCCTTCACCGAGAACATCCTGCTGATGAACCCAAACGACTCCCCCACCAACGTAACGGCGCTCTTCATGAAGGAGGACGGCTCTTCAATCGAGAAGAAGTACACGATGAAGCCGACGAGCCGTCTGACCCTGGAGATGAACAGCATCCTCCCAGACACCGCTTTCTCTACAAGGATCGAGGCCGACCGCCCTGTCGTGGCGGAACGCTCGATGTACTTCGCCGATTGGCGCGGCGGCCACAGCTCCATGGGAATACCCTGGGACCGTCGATAATAGGAGCCGTTCTTACAGTAATGCGTTAAACTCTTAGTGGCGGCGCCGTGACATTTGCCGCCGGTAATTCCGTTTCGACGAGGAAGCTACCGATGGAGCAGAGGCGCATACTGGTGGTGGACGACGAACCGGACCTGGTCCACGCCGTGAGGCTGTACCTCGAGATGGAAGGTTATCTGGTCTTCGCCGCCTCCAATGGGTACGAGGCGCTGGAGAAGGTGCGAGAGAAGCTGCCGGACCTGGTGGTGCTGGACGTCATGATGCCCGAGATGGACGGCTTCGAGACCTTGAAGCGAATCCGTGAGGCCCACCACGTCCCGGTGATCATGTTGACCGTGCGCGGCGAGGAAGCGGACAAGGTGCGCGGGCTGCGGATGGGCGCGGACGACTACGTGACCAAGCCCTTCAGCCAGCGGGAGCTGCTCAGCCGCATCCAGGCCGTCCTTCGGCGAGCGGAGATGCCCCCCATGGTGCCGAAGACCCAGGTGAAGATAGACGAGGAGCTCAGCATCGACTTCGAGCGAAATGAGGTGTCCGTGCGAGGAAACCTCGTCTCCCTGACCCGCACGGAACACCGGCTGCTCTACCATCTCGTCAGCAACCCGGGCAGGGTGCTCACCTACGAGACCCTTCTGGCGAAGGTGTGGGGCTACGAGTACCGCCTGGAGCAGCACTATGTCCGGCTTTACGTCAACTACCTGCGGCAGAAGATAGAGCCGGATCCGGCCCACCCCAAGTATGTTCTGACCGAGCGCGGACTGGGCTACCGCTTCGTGGACTTCAGGCAGAAACGAGCATAATCCACCCATGAGCCGGCTCAGCATAGGCGAGGCAATTCAGCAGGTAGTGGGCGTCCTTTCGGGCGTTAGCGACACGCGGGAGTTCCTGCGCGTCGTCACTCATGCTGCTCGCCAGATGATGTCCTCCGATGAGGCATACCTGTTGCTGAGAGAGGGAGGACGACTGGTGCTGCGGGCAGCCGATGGGCTTCCGGAGAGCCTACTGGGGCGCAGTCCCTTCAGGGCGGGCGAGGGCATCGAGGGTTGGGTGGCAGACCATGGCGAGCCGGTGGCCATCTCCAATGCCTCCCAGGAACGCCGATTCCGCGACATACCGGGTAGGGAGGGCCGAGTGCGGGCCTTAGCGGTGGTTCCGATGAGGCTCCGCGACGATGTGGTGGGGGTTCTGGCGACGGCCGGCATCGACCTGACTCCGCCAGCGGGAAGCCGCCTCATCGGTTTGGAGATCCTTGCGGGTATCGCCGCCGTGGCGATAGAGAACGATCGACTGCTCAGCCAGGAGAGACGCCGTGCACACCAGTCCGAGATGCTGCTGGAGTTGGCCGGAATTAACGACCTGGAGCTGTGGCCCTTCATGCAGACGGTGGCCGACACCATCAACTCCTCACTCGGTGTGGACGACACTGAACTGGTCCTGCTGGACCAGGGCGGGGCACACGTGATCTGTGTGGGTCGCCCTAGGGGAGACGCCTCAGGGCAGCAGTGCGACGAGCAAGGGAGCGCAAAACTGCTCTCATCCAGATGGGTGAAAGAGGTCCTCTCCACCGGGCAGCCGCTGATCTGTGACGACGTTACCCTGGATCCCCACCTTTTGAAGGAGTTCCGTGGCACCCCCACCCGCAGCCTGATCGCCGTCCCAATCATGGTGGAAGGGGAGCGACGAGGGATCCTGCGGGTGGCCTCCACACACGCCGGCCGGTTCGGGTCCGAGGATCTCGCCTTTCTCTCCCTGATAGCCACACAGGTGGGGCTCTCTGTCGAGCGCACGGACCTGGCTCGCCGGCAGCTCGAGGTCAGCCGCCAACAGGCACGGCAGCAAGCGCGCCAGGAATTCCTGGGCATAGTCTCCCACGAGCTGAAGACCCCCGTGGCCGTCCTGAAAGCCTACACAGAGCTACTGCAGCGCAAGGCGGAGCTGGATCCCCAGCGCGTCTCCGACCAGGAGGTGCTGGAGCGGATGCTGGAGCAGTCCGACAGGATGCTGGCCATGATCGAGCAGTCGCTGGACCTCCAGAAGATCGAGACAGGGCAGTTCTCACTGGAGATCAGCGACTTCGACCTGGTGGAGTCGGCTCGCAGGGTGGCGGAGAACATGCAGCTCACGGCCCAGGATCACACAGTGGTATTCGAGTCCGAGGCAAGCCTCCTGATACAGGCCGACAAGCGTAGGATCGAAGAGGTGCTCTCCAACCTCTTGGATAACGCAGTCAAGTACTCCCCGGCGGGAAGCCAGGTCAAGGTCTCTGTGAAGACGATGGCTGGCCAAGAAGCAGATGGCTGTCAAGCCCTGGTTTCGGTCTGCGACCAGGGAATTGGCATCCCCCAGCAGGATATCACTCGCATCTTCGCCCGGTTCTATCAGGGAAGGGGCAGGTTTCATCGAGGGCACGTTGGGCTGGGGCTGGGGCTGTACATCGCACGGGAGACAGTGGAGCGCCACAGGGGAAGGATATGGGCCGAATCGGTCGAGGGCCAGGGCTCGACCTTCTTCTTCACCCTACCGCTCACCGCCCTGAACACCGAGGAGTAGGATCTCGTCGCTCGCCTCCAGGACGATCCCGCTTCGGTCCCGCAACCGCACGTAGACATTCCTCGTGCCAGCTGTTGAGGGAAGCGTCCAAGTCTTGGAGGAACGGTAGGGCTCCCAAGCCGCTCCGGCGAAGTCCGGGCTGTTGCTCACCATCATCCCCGTGATCTCCCCCACACTCCCCCAGCTAGAAACCATCTCAGTGCACAGGGAGAGATTGACCTCGCTGCTAACAGTGGTGGAGGCATCGCCGTTGATGAAGAGCGGCAGCACCTTGGGGCGGCTTCCGAACTCCTGGACAAACAGCTTGATGCCACTGGGAGCTGTGAACACGCCGACGCCGAGCTCCCTGTACTCAGGGCGCAGGACGTTGTTTCTGTGCCCCTCGCTGGCCATCCACCCCTGCATGGCGCCCTCTGGGTTGGAGAAACCCCGGGCGAGGTTCTCGCCCACGTACAACTCCCCCCATCCGTAGGGTTCGTAGCCGGCCTGTCGCGCCCTTTGCACGGGGGTAGTGCCCTCCGGGGAATTGTGGGCGAAGAAGCCCCTGACAGCCATATCCTGGGCATAGACTGAGGCAGCAGCAGCAAGGGTATCGTTCCACTTGAGGGGGAGCAGTCCAGCCTTTGCACGCTCCTGGTTGACCAGCTCGACCACGCGCCACGCCATGGTTGCGTCATCGGGAGCAGCGAAGGCAAGCCCCACAGGAATCCCGCAGGTGAGCACCAGCACTACTATCCACATGATGACCGCGCGCAACGATAACGTCATTGCAGTCACCTGCTGAACGGTATAGATCGGCCATACGAGGCCGCAGGCCGCTGAAGAAGATGGGTGGTTAGGAAGAACGGCGGCACGCACCCGGCTTCGATAATCAGGTTGGCGCCATCGGCCGAGACGGTAGACCAAGAGCAGTTCAGCGGCAATAGCCTGAATTGGCTATTAAGGAACCATAATGGCCTCCTGATGATTCGATATCCCCACGGTTTGGCAAACCATCACGATCGGGCATGTATCAGAAGGCAACCGGTATGCTTCTTGCATGTTAAACTGACGTCAGCGAGGGATCTCGCAAACATCACTTGTCGCTACGTCCCGTCTCGCCGGTGGATCACCGCTGGCCTGAAAGCCCGCAGACTACCAAGTGCTCCGCGATCCAGACCACCCGACAGCCTGAACTTGCCGACGGGTGGAGCAGAGCAAGTTGAGGGTAGGCGGGGGCTTCGCCCAAAGCTGAGATTCGCGACCCCCAACTCGCCCACGACGTCCGGCCTCCGTGACTGGAGGGCGTGCAGGCCGGGTTGGTCCGTGCGGCTGGGCGAGACGCAGGCAGAAAGGATCGTCGATGGAGAAGGTCACCTTCACGGTAATCAAGGCGGATGTCGGGGGATTCGTCGGCCACTCGTCGGTTCACCCGAAGCTGTTGGAGCGTGCGGAGGAAAGCCTATCCCGGGTGGACAAACGCCACCTGCTGATCGACCATCACGTCACCCACGTGGGCGATGACATCAACCTCATCATGACCCACGAACGGGGGGTGGACAACAAAGAGATCCACCAACTGGCGTGGGACACCTTTGTATCCTGCACGGGCGTCGCCAAGGAGTTGAAACTGTATGGGGCAGGGCAAGATCTGCTATCCGATGCCTTCTCCGGCAACATCAAAGGGCTGGGCCCTGGGTGCGCGGAGATGGAGTTCGTGGAGCGGGGAAGCGAGCCAATCATTGTGTTCATGGCCGACAAAACCGAGCCCGGAGCCTGGAACTTCCCTCAGTTCAAGATGTTCTGCGACCCCTTCAACACCCCGGGACTGGTGATCGACCCGAAGATGCACGCGGGCTTCCGGTTCGAGGTGATGGACCTGATCGAGAACAAGGTGGTCACCTTCTCCTGCCCGGAGGAGATGTACGACATGCTGGTGTTCATCGGAGCGCCGGGGCGCTTCTGCATCAAGAACGTCTACTCCAAGACCCTCAACGACGTCGCGGCGACCTCCTCCACGCAGCGGCTGAACCTGATGGCCGGGCGCTACATCGGCAAGGACGACCCGGTGCTGATCGTGCGCTGCCAGAGCGGGATGCCTGCGGTGGGCGAGGTGCTGGAGCCCTTCGCCAGCCCGCACCTGGTCTCCGGTTGGATGCGCGGCTCGCACTGCGGTCCGCTGATGCCGGTGGGGTTGAACAACAGCGCCCCCACCCGTTTCGATGGGCCGCCAAGGGTCGTGGGGCTCGGTTTCCAGCTGTCGGGGGGCAAACTGGTCGGCCCGCAGGACTTCTTCGCGGACGTAGCCTATGATGAGGCTCGCCGCAAAGCCAATCAGCTCGCTAACTACCTGCGGACCCTCGGCCCCTTCGAGCCGCAGCGCCTCCATCTGGACGAGATGGAGTACACCACCATGCCCGACGTGATGAAGCGGTTGAAGGAGAGGTTCGTCAGCCTCGCGTAAGACCGTTCCCAACCTGATAGTCCATTAGGGGCCGAGGAAAAACCTCGGCCCCTATGCATTCTCACCTCTCTCAACGTTGTACAATGGGCTCACAGACGGCAAGTCCGAAATGGAGGTGTCCTATGTCGATCCAGAATGGCCACTTCTCACCCGCGGATCCCTCGCCAGTCCACCCCTCCCTCACCGAGCAGTTGGCCGCTTTCCTGGCAGCCACCAAGAGCCAGCATATCCCCGGCAGGGCTCTCGATCAGGCCCAGTACTTTCTGCTGGACTGGTTGGGCTCCGCCATCGCCGGCACCGTTACTCATCAGGGCAGCATCCTCCTGTCCCATGCGGCCGAACAGAAGGGCATCCACTCCAGCGTGATCGGGCTGGCGGACCGGACCAGCACTCAAGCCGCGGCCTTCGCCAACGGCGCCCTCTCGCACATCACTGAGACGGACGACGTCCACCGGGGGGCGGCGCTCCATCCTGCCGTGGCGGTCATCCCAGCAGCCCTGGCGGTGGCCGAGAGAGTCGGCGCGAGTGGCAAGGACTTCCTCGCTTCCGTGATCCTGGGCTACGAAGTAGTGATCCGCATCGGGGAGTCGGTGGGCAACAGCCACTACTACTTCTGGCACAACACCTCCACCTGCGGGACCTTCGGCGCGGCGGCCGCGGCCGGATGGCTGGTCGGCCTCTCCAGTCGGCAGATGGCGTGGGCACTGGGCAACGCTGGCTCCCTCTCTTCGGGGCTCTGGCAGTTCAACGAGGATGGAGCCATGGCCAAGCACCTACATGCGGGGCATGCGGCCTCCTCGGGTGTGCTGGCTGCGGAGCTGGCTGCCCGCGACTTCACTGGAACGCGGTTGATACTGGAAGGGAAGCGCGGGCTGTACGCCGCCACCTCCAGCGACCCAAAGCCCTCGGCGGTAACCGACGGGCTGGAGCCCGGCATGGAGCGGTACAAGATCTCGGAATGTGTCATCAAGCCCTTCCCTTCCTGCCGGCACACCCACGCCCCCGTCGACGTCGCGCTGGCCCTGCGAGACCGGACGGGGATCACACCAGAGCAGGTAGCACGGGTCGAGATCGAGACCTACCAGGCAACGATGGACCTCACCGACAACCCGAACCCAACTCACGAGTTCGCAGCCAAGTTCTCCACGCAGTACTGCGTCGGTGCCGCCCTTACCCTGGGCCGGTTGACACTAGCCGACTTCGGTCCCGAGTCCATTAATGACCGTGCGATCCAGAACCTGATGCGGAGGACCACTCTGCGGGTAGACCCCGAGATCCAGGCACGCTACCCGGGGGAGTGGGCCTGTCGCATCACAATCACCACCACCGCCGGAGAGCAGGTGGTGGGCTCCACGGCGGCGCCCAAGGGCGACCCGGAGAACCCGCTCAGCCTGGAGGAGTTGCGCGACAAGTTCCGCTCCATGCTGGCCGGAACCCAATACGCTTCGAGGGCCGAGACGTTGATCCAGGCGGTAGCCTACCTGCGCACCGCCGATGGGGTGCAAGGCTTGCTGCCAGGGGCTCAGAGCCGAGAATAAGGAGTAAGTCATGCTGACCTATGACATCGTGGTCGTTGGCGCCGGATTGGCCGGCCTGCGTGCGGCGCTGGAGGCCGGTCCGAAAGCCCGAGTGGCGGTCATCACGAAGGTATACCCTACTCGATCCCACAGCGGCGGGGCCCAGGGAGGCATAAACGCCCCCATAGGTGAGGAGGACAGCGTCGAAAACCACGTCTTCGACACCGTGAAGGGCACCGACTATCTGGGTGACCAGGACGCCATCGAGGTGCTGGTCTCCGAGGCCCCGGCGGCGATCCACGAGTTCGAGCGGTGGGGCATCCTCTTCGACCGCCGTCCTGATGGAAAGATCGCCCAGCGGTCCCTGGGCGGCGCCGGTTTCCCCCGCGCCTGCTTCGCGGCCGACCTGACGGGCCATGCCATGCTGCACACCCTGTTCGAGCAGGCGCTCCGTCGAAACATCCGCTTCCACAACGAGTGGTATCTCCTGGACCTGATCGTGGAGGATGGGAGCTGCCGCGGGCTGGTGGCTCTGGATTTCCAGACGGGCAGGCTGGAGCAGATTCGGTCCAAGGTGGTGATCCTGGCGACGGGAGGCTACGGACGCTCCTTCCGAAAGACGACCAACGGCACCATTAGCACTGGGGACGGCATGGCCGTGGCCTACCGCAACGGCGCCATCCTCTCGGACATGGAGTTCGTTCAATTCCACCCCACGACCCTACACGGGACCAACATCCTCATCTCGGAGGCTGCACGAGGAGAGGGTGGCTACCTGATCAACAACGAGGGGGAGCGGTTCATGGCCCGCTACGCCCCTCAGTCCATGGAGCTAGCACCTCGCGACATGGTCTCCCGCTGCATCATGACCGAGATCAAGCAGGGCCGGGGCTTCGAGAACGAGTATGTCTTGCTGGATCTAAGGCATCTCGGCCCCAAGGTCATCCAGGAGCGGCTGCCACAGGTGCACGAACTAGCTCTCCGCTACAACGGAGTCGATGCGATCGAGGAGCCGATACCGGTCGAACCGGGCCAGCACTACAGCATGGGCGGCATACGCTGCGACGTTTGGGGAGAGACGAACATCCAGAACTTGCTGGTTGCGGGAGAGTGCTCCAACGTCAGTGTCCAGGGGGCCAATCGGCTTGGCGGCAACTCGCTCCTGGAGACCGTGGTATTCGGAAAGAGGGCCGGCCAACGAGCAGCGGAAAGGGCGGCTGATGTCGATTACCCAAGTGCCGACGAATCCCCGCTCAGCCGCGTTAGGGAGCGGATAGAGAGTCTGACGTCGGGCCAAGCAGGCAGCAACCCGGCCATACTCAGTCGGGGGGTGCGAGACATCATGACCGACAGGGTGGGCGTCTTCCGGGAGGCAGGCGAGTTGCAGGAGGCCATCGAGGGGTTGATGGACTTCAAAGAGCGCTACCCCGGCATCCGGCTAGGGCACCGTCCGCTCGCCTTCAACTTTGAGTTCACTGAACAGATGGAACTGGGCTTCCTGCTGGAGCTGTGCGAGGTGATAGCCAAGGGAGCCCTTCGGCGCACGGAAAGCCGCGGGGCCCACTATCGCACCGACTACCCGACGCGCGACGACACCAACTGGCTGGCCCACACCCTAGCCAGGTGGACCCCTGACGGACCTGAGTTCTCAAACGGTCCGGTGACCATAACCAGATACCCGCCCGCCGCGCGCAGCTATTGAGGCGAGGCAATGGGAAACGCCTACAAGACCGGGGAGTGCTGAAATGATGGAAGTGAAAGTCACGATAACCAGGTTCGACGCTAGTCGCGACGTTGCGCCCTACCCTCAGAGCTTCAGTCTGGAGGTCAGGGAGAGCCAGACTGTGCTTGACGTTCTGCTCGATCTGGCCGCGGAGCACGACCCTTCGCTCGCCTTCCGGCGCGCCTGCCGCAGCGGCATCTGCGGGGCCTGCGGGGTGACGCTCAACGGCGTCCCCAAGCTGGCCTGTGAGACCCTCGTAAGGGATGTGGTACGCGATGGGGAGATCGAGATAGGCCCTCTCCCCCATTTCGGAGTGCTTAAGGATCTGGTCGTGGACATGGATGGTTTCCTGGAGGCTCTGCGCGGGGTAGTCCCCTGGTTGGTGCTGGACCCGAGCTACGGTGGCAACATGTCGCAGGAGGGCCTGCTGAAGGTGGTGAAGGCCGGGGAGTGCATCCTGTGCGGCGTGTGCCAGGCTGACGGCAGCGCGGAAGAGGGTGACCCGAGCGCGCAGCTGAACCCCGCGGCCGCGGTCAAGGCCTTCCGCTACGCGTTCGACCCACGGGACATTCTGGGCCCCGAGCGGGCCAAGCTGGCTCTCGACCTCGGACTCCTGGATCGGCCCCTGGATCCCAAGGGTAAGCTGGGCTGCCCCAAACAGATCGACTTCGCCCACCAGATCATTCCAGGGCTGCGGCAGGCAGTGGAGCGGTAGGTAGAGGTAGTGCCAATGTAGCCGCAGGCTTCAGCCTGCGCGTACCTGTTGGGGAAATTGCCTCTATCCCAACAGGCTACGCGCAGGCTGATGAACCTTAACAAATAAAGCTGACACGGTATGGCTAACAGGCGTGTCCACACCGCGGGAGGGCGAGCCTCCTGGCGAGCCACCTGTTGNNGGTTTATTTGTTAGCGACCATAAGGTTGCGGCTACATTGTCGCTGGCTACGCGCAGGCTGAAGCCTGCGGCTACATTGGGACGGGTGGGCACAAGGCACCCTCTCCCCGCAGCTCCGCGTCCCGTCAGTACAGTCCGGCGTACTGGCCGCCGTCTACCTGGATGGCAACGCCGGTGACGAAGCTGGCACGCTCGGAGGCGAGGAATACCACCACGTTGGCGAACTCCTCCGGCATCCCAATTCGACCCAACGGTATCCTGGCCGCCGATGCCTTCAGCTCCTCGTCCTGAGAAATGCCTAGTTGTTGGGCCCGCGCCTTCGTCAGGACGTCGACCCGGTCGGTGAGGGTGTAGCCCGGACAGGCGCTGTTGACGAGGATCCCGTCTTTGGCCAGCTCATTGGCCATGCTCTTCGAGAGGCCGAGGATACCGGGTCGGGCGGCGTTGGAGAGGATCAGCCCAGGCAGGGGTTGTTTGGCCGCCAGGGAGACGATGTGGACGATCCGCCCCCACTTCCGGCGCTGCATGTGGGGCACCACCTCCTTGCTCAACCGAACGGCGCCCATCAGGTTCAGTTTCACGGCATCCAGGAAGTCCTCGGGCGCCGCATCGTTGAAGGTGGTGTTGGGGGGTCCGCCGGCGTTGGTGACCAGGATGTCGATCCGCCCGTAGTGGGAAGCGGTTCCCGCCACGAAGCGCTGAACGTCCTCCGGCTTGAAGACGTCCGCGACCGTCGTCAGCACCTCCACGCCCGTCTCGCGCCGGATCTCCTCCGCTGTGGCCTTCAGGGCCTCCTCCCCTCGGGCGCAGAGGGACAGATTGGCACCTTCTCTAGCCAGGCCAAGGGCTACAGCCCTGCCTAGCCCCTTGCTGGCAGCCGCCACGACGGCAACCCGGTCGCTGATACCCAGCTCCATGTGAGTACTCCTTCAACGCATAGATAGGTGGAGAGCAGTGTTGCCCGGCTCTCCGCTAATTCTCAGACAGTGGATGTTGATCCACGCTACACTAGCCAGCAGGATATGGGTTGTCAATCCACGGTCGGGTTGCTGGTGCGGCGCTTGCCTGTTGGGGAGGTTGACCCGCGCATGTGATCCCTGCCGTTGTTGAGGAGCGCGATCCTGAATGGATGAGTCCACGCTGCTGGTCAGCCTGGTGTTCGCACTGGTAGCAGCCATGGCCGGCGCCTTCCTGGCCGCGCGGCTGGGTCAGTCCGTCACCATCGGCTACATCCTGGCCGGCATAGTCATCGGGCCCTTCACGCCTGGTTACGATGGCGATGTCGCGGCGGTGCAATCCCTCGCCGACATCGGCATCGTGTTCCTGATGTTCAGCATCGGCGTGCAACTCTCCTTTCAGGAGTTGCTCAGGGTTGGGCGAGTGGCGATCCTGGGCGGGAACCTGCAGGTGATTCTCACCCTCGCGCTGGGGTATCTGGTAGGCCTCGCCATTGGCATGGGAACATTGGAAGCGCTGTTCCTAGGAGCCGTTGTCTCCAACTCGTCGAGCACGGTGCTCACGAAGGTACTCGGGGATAGAGGGGAGTTGGGGTCGCTGCACGGTCGAATCGCGTTGAGTTGGTCCTCCATCCAGGATCTGGGTACCGTGGTGCTGGTAGTCGTCCTGTCAGCCCTCGCCACGGGTGCGGTCAACCCCTGGGCAGATCTGCTGTGGTCGACAGCCCTGGCAGTGCTGTTCGTGGCCGTCCTGGTACCGCTGGGCTCCGTGGCGCTCCCCTGGCTCTTCGAGCGGGTGGCCTCGTTAAGGAACCGCGAGCTGTTCATTATAGCCGTAGCGACGGTAGCCCTTGGTACGGCATACGCGTCCACCTTCTTCGGTCTCTCCATTGCGCTGGGAGCCTTTATTGCCGGGGTGGCGGTAGGCGAGTCGGAACTATCGTTGCAGATCCTCGGGGATGTCATGCCCCTACGAGATGTCTTCGCCGGCCTGTTCTTTGTATCGGTGGGGATGCTGTTCGACCCATCCTTCGTCGCACAGAACCTATCCCTGGTCCTCGTGGTGGTAGCGTTGATTGTGGTCGTTAAGGGAAGCATGTCGGCTCTTATCACCGGTCTCTTCGGGTATACACGTCGCACCGCTATCCTGACAGGGGTGGCCTTGGCCCAGTCGGCCGAGTTCTCATTTCTTCTTGCTCGCGTGGGGGTGGATCTGGGCGTGGTGTCCCCACCTGTGTTCAGCCTGATGCTCGGAGGGGTGGTGAGCAGCATGCTGATCTCGCCATTCCTACATCAGTTGGCCTCCCCCTTCGTGAGGTGGCTCGACCAATCCTGGCCCTCGGCGCGGCGAGAGGAAGAGGTGCAGGCGAGCCGACAGGAGACAGAAGGATTGCGGGGTCACGCCGTGATCTGCGGCTACGGTCGAGTCGGTCGGGTCGTCGCAGGAGCGCTTCGCCAGCGGGGCTTTCCCATGATCGTGATCGATGAGGATCAGGAGGCAGTATACCGACTCCGAGCGATGGGGATTCCGGCACTGCGCGGCAACGCGGCCAACGCGACGCTGCTCGACAGCGCCGGACTCGACAGGGCACAGGTCCTGGTGGTGGCTCTACCGGACGCACTCGCAACTCGGCAGATCGCCGACCATGTCCGGCGAGCGAACCCCAACCTCGACATCGTGGTGCGCACCCATTCCTGGAGCGAGCGCGAGTCCTTGCGACAACTCGGAGTGGGGGAGGCTGTGGTCGGAGAACTGGAACTCGCCCTGGAGATGACCCGCCACACCCTGCGCCGCTTCGGCGCGAGTACACTTGAGGCTCAGGCTGTCGTACAGGGACTCCGATACAGGGTCGAGAGCACCGACTCCGACGACATCGAGGAGATGGCCGCATGAGAGGGCGGCGTTTCGAGAGAAAGAGGAGGGAGAAATGGCCGGCAGACCCCCAGTGATGGCAGTAATGCAGGGTAACGAAGGCGACAAGAAGACCCTGGCCATCGCCTGCAACCTGGCGCAGCAGCGGGGCACTTCACTCAGGACTCTCTATGTCGTGGAGGTCCCGCCATCGCTGCCCCTGGCCGATTGGCATGGGAACGAAGAGAAGAGGGCTAGGGCAACCCTGGGGCAGGCGGAGGTGGTGGTAAGGTCTTCCGGCTGCGCCTTGCAGGGCACAGTGCTGCCTGCCCGCAGCGCCGGACAGACCATCATCGACGAGACAATCGAGTGGGCAGTCCAGGCGGTAGTGCTGGCGATACCATTCAAGTCGAGGTACGGAGACGCGGCCATGCACGTCCTGCGAAAAGCGCTGTGCGAGGTAGTGATCTGGAGGGCAGCCGGAGAGGCGAACAGGGTTGCGGACGACCGGCAGGACTAGTCTGGCAGTCTCGGATCGCGCTCCGCGCGGCGCTTGGTAACAAGCAGGTCGGTCTCAGACTCGGGCACTCCGAAGTGGGCCATGGCGTGGCGGACGAACTCAAGCCCCGCCTCGAACTCAGGGCAGACGACCTCGTCCGCGCCAGCAGACAGTACCCTGTTAACGCTCTCGATCCCATGGACGCGGGCGATGATTGAGACCGACGGATTCATTCGTCGGGCATAGCGAACAACCATCTCCACGGAGGCTACGTCCGGCAGAGTTGCTGCCACCAACCTAGCCGTGGAGACGCGAGCGTGGGCGAGTACAGGTGGGTTGGCAGCATCCCCATAGATGTGAGCCTTCCCTGAGCGCCGCAAACCCTTCACCACAAAGGGGTCCATCTCCACCACCACGTACGGTTCGCCCCTCAGATCCAATACCCTCGCCATCTCCTTCCCAACGCGGCCATAGCCACAGATCACCACATGATGCTCAAGGCTGTCCTCGCCAAGGGTCGCAGGCACCTCGAAGCGCTCCCAGAACAGCCTGCCGATTATGGGAACCGCCTTGAGCAGGGTGTGAATGTGCCCTCCGAAGTGCATCAAAAGGGGATTCACCAAGATGGAGACCAGAGCAGCGGCCAAGATCAGGGAGGATAGATGCGCGTCGATAATACCCTTGTCCTGCCCCAGGCGAGTCAGGACAAAGGAGAACTCGCCGATCTGCGCCAGGGCGAGCCCGGCGAGGAGCGCATCGCGGCCAGGGTAGTGGAACAGCAGCGGGACAACAGTGCAGATAACCAGCTTGCCGACCACGATAGCGGCAACCACGAGCAGGATCGACGGAAGGTTGGTTGCTAGGAAGAGCGGGTTGATCAGCATACCCACTGAGACGAAGAAGACGGAGGAGAAGATGTCGCGGAGGGGTATCACCTCGGCGAGCACCTGGTGGCTGAAGTCGGACTCGGATATCACAAGTCCCGCCATGAAGGCTCCAAAGGCCAGTGAGAGGCCGAGGGCGCTGGTTACCAGAGCAGTGCCGAGCCCCAGGGTCAGCACGGCAAGCAGGAACAGCTCACGAGAACCGGTTTCCGCGGCTCTGGAGAGCATCATGGGGGCTAGCTTGGTCCCGAGGTAGCGCGCTCCGGCCAGAATGGCGGCAGCCTTGGCCGCCGCAACGGCGAGGCTGACCACCATGCCGTCGATCGGCCCAGCCAACGCCGGCAGAATCACCATCATGGGCACAAGGCTGAGGTCCTGCACGATCAGTATTCCCAGCACGATGCGACCGTGGAGGCTCTCCAGCTCACCGCGGCCCATCAACAGCTTCAAGGCCACCATGGTGCTGGAGAGAGCAATGACGCTACCGAAGAACAGGCCCTGAACCAGGTCGAGACCGAGCAGGGGAGAAATCGCGAGTCCCAGCAGGATCGTGGCGCCGATCTGGAGCAGCCCGCCGATGGTCGCAACGCCTCGCATCTTCAGCAGCTCGGAGGGGGAGAACTCGGCTCCGAGGGCGAACATGAGGAATGCCACACCGAGTTCGGCCATCACCTGGACGTTGTGGACATCCCCCACGAAGCCAGGCGTGTAGGGGCCTATGAGCATGCCTGCCAGCATGTAGCCGAGGATGACTGGCTGGTGCAGACGGTGAGCTATGCTCCCTCCGACGAAGGCAGCCGCGATGGCAACAACGAGATCGACCAGCAGTCTCAGTTCGTCCATCGGCTCCTTCCTATTACAGGAAGGGGGCGGGTTCCAGACCCGCCCCCACAAGGATTAACCTGCCAGGCGGCTCTGGCTACAGCTTTAGCGCCGCGTCGGCCATATCGGCGACCCTCTGAAGCCGGACCTTACGGTCCGCCACGAAGCGCTCGATTCCCTTCATGATCCAGGTTGGGGAGAGGTGCGCCTCCTCGACCACCTCCTCGACGGAGCCGCCGGTTCGCCACCGGTCGTCCCAGTCGGAGGAGAGGGTGTACTCCTCGGCGACCCTGGTCATCATCCAGTCGGACATCAGGCGGCGCGCCCGGTTGGTCACGCACATGGAGTCGACCCAGTCGGCCTTGGAGAGTATACGCTCCTGGTAGCTGGCCGGCTGGAGCCGGAACAGCTCGGGGCTGATGGCAGCCACGATCTTCACGTTCAGCCCCGCCTTGTCCAACTCCGGCAGCAGCTTGATGACGTTGGCTGTGGTGCTGGTGCCCTGCACGATCACTGTTCCCATTGGCTTCTGGCCAGCCTTGTAGTCCCGGATGAGGTAGGCGCCCTTCGCCGCGGCGAAGTGGGAGTCCATGCCGAGGGCAGCCCTGTCCGGGATCTCCACGGGGGGCCTGGTCAGGTGGAGTGCCACGATCGACACTGGCTGCCGAAGGGCAGCACCGATCACCACCGGCACCTCGTTGTGCTCCCATGGATGCAGATCGATGACCTGTCCCTTGGGAAACAGCTGGGTGACGCCGGGGGAGAAGATGCCGAAGTGGGTGCGGGAGTCCTCGGCTGTCTCGGGACCGGAGTGGCCGACTACCCACAGCACCTTGCCCAACTTGAGCTGGCAGTCCTGGGAGAGCTGGCTGTACAGCCTCATCAGACCGTAGTGCAGGTAGACGAAGGCACCATAGGTGGAGGTAGTGCCATAAAAGCCCTGGAACTCGCTGTATGGATCCTCGGCGAAGTTGACTGAGGCCATACCAGCCATCATGCCGGCGTTGGTGAACTCGGTGATCTCAGTGGGGAGCAGCGAACCTTCGGGGTTGTCAGTCTTGCAGTAGACGCCCCAGCCCGGGGTATCGCCCCACTTCTGAGCGAAGCCGTTGATGTTGGTGGAGGCGGCCAGGTCTGCGGAGCAGGCGATGAAGAGAGGCCTCCCGTAGTTCTCGCGGCCGAAGGCGTTGGCCCAGGCGCCCCACTTGGCAAGGCCGGCTCGGTTGGGCTGCTTGTCGCCTGGCTTGGCGAACATCGCGGCCGGGTAGTTCTGGTAGTCGTAGACTCGCTCGTCCTTCCAGGGGTTCTTGCTGGTGTCCAACCGGAATGACGGGATCTCCTTGGGAACGCTGTCGCCCAGCTCCACCAACCTGTCGGCCAGGTAGTCGACCAGGGCCTGGTCGGCCTTGAGGGCATTGATGGCCACCTCAAGGTTCGCCCGGTACTGCTCCTTGAGAGCAGCCGAGTCCTTGGGGGCAGGCTCATTGAAGCCGAGAAACTTGACACCGTACCTGTCCGCGAAGGCGCCCGCGTTCTTCCAGAAGGTCTCGGAGTTGATCGGGAGGGCAGCGCCGTGGGACTTGTTGTCGTAGATGCCATAGCCTCGACCCTTGCGAGTCTTGAACCAGGCGGCGCAGGGCGCCTTCTCCGGGTTGTTGCCGAAGACGAGGTCCATCAAGGTGTGGGTGACTGTGGTCCACTCGGAGCCCTGCTCCGTGCCAACGACGCGCCAACCGCAGCCGCCGAACCAGGTCTCGGGCGTGCCGGGGATAACCTCGCTGCAGGGGGTATCGTCGATGCCGTAGTTGTTCCAATCGACGAGGAAGTTGAGGTTATCCAGGCCGAGACCCCACGCGGCGTTGCGAGTCTCGTGCACGCCACCGGGAGTCAGCCCGCCCTCGCCCTCGAAGGCGAAGACCTTGACGCCCTCGGCACCCGCCCGCTTCAGGGCCATCGCCTCGCCGGCGGCAGCGGGGGTACCATGACCGGAAGGGCCGGTGTTGAACTTGAGAACGAGGGTCTTGCCCTCCATCTCAGCATGGCCGGAGAGCCCCTTGTTGCAGCGGAATCCCAACAGGTCCTCCCAGGTGAGCGTACGCTCCCTGCCGCCCTTGACCAGATAACGCTTGTCGCCGGTCTGCGCGTACTTGATCCGCAGGGCCTCGTTGAAGACGGCCAGGGTTGCGTACATCAAGGGAATGGTGTGGCCGCCCACCAAGATGAAGCGGTCCCCAAACCGCTTCTCAGGCTGGCGGATGTCCCACCGGGATGCTCCAGACAGCATCGTGGCCAGCAGCATGTGGGCCTTGGAGCGACTTCCACCGGGGTGGCCGCTCTGCCGATAGTTGAACATCAGGTCCATCAACTGGTCCACGATATCTTTGATCTTCTCCCACCTGGGGAAATTGGCAACCTGCGCCTCGTAGCGAAGCTCTACCTTAGACCCCGCCTCGTCCAACGTCGTTTCTCCTTAATTCCTTGCGACCTATCAGTCCAAGTGATGAGTGATGATGAGTAGCGTCCCTACGCCCTCGCCCAGGCTTCCTTGAAGACCCGCCGGCAGTTGGCCATCAGCAGGTCGGGGGATTGGCCTGGCTGCGGCTTGACCTCGAAGGTCATCCAGGGAACCCCTGTTGGCAGCCCCTTCTTCTCGAAATAGCCGATGGCCCGCAGCGCCGCCAGGAACTCAACTAGCTGAGGCGTGTCGGCCACTCCGCCGGCCACGCCGAAGGCAGGATGGGAATCTCCGAACCATGGATGCGCCGAATCGTCCTTGATACAGCTACCCAGATGAACGTGCACCAGGTAGTCCTTGGCTGCCTCCAGGGACTGCCTGTACCCCTCGCCGATCAACGGCAGATGGCCCATGTCGATGGTGAGACCGAAGTTCGCCTGTGACGCCCTCACCTTCGCCGCCACTTTGACTGCCAACTCGGTGGGCCCAACCAGGCTCTTCTTATCCACCGCTCGGTCGAAGGTCTCGAGCAGCACCCACACAGGCGGCCGCCCTGTGGCCTTCTCCTCGGCATAGCGGCACAAGTCGATGAGGGAGCCGGCGAGTGCGTCCGCGGCCAACGCCTCCCGATCCGACCCTGGATAGTTGCCGGCGCCGTCGAGCAGCTCGACGATGGGTGCCCCGAGGACATAGGCATCATCGATGCTCTTCTTCATCGCCTCCACAGCAGCGGCGCGGACGCCAGCGTCGAGGCTGGCAAGGTTCAGCTTGCCACCCAGCACCACGGGCGCGGCGCTGATGGCGATGGCGGCGTGGGCATCGTCGGCCATCGCCTTGACGCTCTTCATCGCCTCGCCGTCCATCCGTCCGACTACCAGCACGCCGAAGAAGTCGTCCAGCAGGATCTGTCGCGCTGTCTCGACCATTCGAGCGCTGCTAGAGGGGGCGTCGGGGAACATCATGCCCTGAATGACGCCCAGTTGCAGGTACCCTCTCCAAGAGCCTTCCATGATGACACTCCTGACTGGCTGTCAGCGACCTGCCCTCAGCATTCAGGCATCAGCCTTCGGTACTTGACAGGCGGCGAGGCCGATCCCGCTCAGGAGCCAAGAATGGGGATGTGAATGCTGATCGCTGACGGCTAACCGCTGAAAGCTGATTACCCTGTGATACTAGCACGCTTTGGCGCAAGGCTTCAAGCCAAATCGGCTGTGCTATAATGCGACAACTTCGTGGCGGCCTCGCCGCCGCCCGCAATCCCCACACGACAACGCGGCAATTGCGAGGTGCAATTCATGGTTTCCATCCGCTTCTTAGGTGCGGCCGGCACTGTTACCGGCGCCAGGTTTCTGGTGTCGACGGACAAGTCGCAGGTCCTGGTGGACTGTGGCCTGTTCCAGGGGCTCAAAGAGCTTCGACTGCGCAACTGGGACTCCCCCGATTTCGACGTCGATGCCATCGACGCGGTGGTGCTTACACACGCCCACCTGGACCACACGGGCTACCTGCCGAGGTTGATGAAGTGCGGCTACGAGGGGCCGGTCTATGCGACACCCCCTACCATCGATCTCTGCGGCCTCCTGCTACCTGACTCCGGCCATCTGCAGGAGGAGCAGGCGGAGCACGCCAACCGGCACGGCTACTCGAAGCACACCCCGGCCCTGCCGCTGTACACGGCGGCCGAGGCGGTCGCCTGCCTGGGGCTGCTGAAGCCCGCGCCCTACAATCGGGTTGCTGAAGTAGCGGAGGGGATCAAGGTCCGGCTGGTAGACGCCGGCCACATCCTTGGCTCAGCCATCGTGGAGATGTGGGTCGAGGAGCAGGGTAGGGAGATGAAGGTGGTGTTCTCCGGCGACCTGGGGCGCTACGGGGAGCCACTGCTGGCCGATCCGACGCCAATAGCCGAAGCCGACTACCTTCTGGTGGAGTCCACATACGGCCACAGGGTACACAACGACGAGAATCCCGAGAAGCGCTTAGCCCAGATCGTGAAGCGCGCTGCCGAGACCGGCGGGTGCCTGCTGATCCCCGCCTTCTCAGTAGGACGGACGCAGCAACTGCTGTACACCCTCAAGAGCCTGGAGGAGGCGGGTGAGATCCCGCAGATGCCCATCTATGTCGACAGCCCGATGGCCATAGACGCGACGGCCATCTTCCTGGCGCATCCAGAGTCTCACAGATTGGAGCTTCGCCAGCAGCAGGAAGACGGTGACAACCCGTTCCGCCTGCGCCATCTGCAGTTCGTGCGGGCCAGCGAGGAGTCGGCACGGCTGGACAAGCGTGAAGGCCCCATGGTGTTGATCTCCGCCAGCGGGATGGCAACGGGCGGCCGCGTGCTACACCACCTGGATGCCTTCCTACCCAACCCGAAGGCGACCGTGCTGTTCGTGGGCTACCAGGCCGAGGGCACCCGCGGTCGGACTCTGCTGGACGGGGCCACGGACTTGAAGATGCTGGGCCAGAGGGTACCGGTGCGGGCCCGCATTGAGCGGATCGACGGATTCTCGGCCCATGCCGATCGGGACGAAATCCTGCGATGGTTGAGCGGTTTCCAGAGGGGGCCCAAGGCCACCTTCATGGTGCATGGCGAGAAGGAGGCCACAGAGGGGCTGGCTGAGAGCGTCAGGACCCGCTTCGGCTGGAAGACGGCGATCCCAGCGTTGCGAGACGAGGTGACGCTGGGGGGAGAGGGGTAAAACGGAACCGTGCGGGCCAGCGGTCGCGCTCCCGGCAAAGTGGCGTCGCCGCCTGTCGCGCTAGGCGGTGGGCAGGGTGACGTGGAAGGTGGTGCCACGGCCTGGCTCGCTCTCCACCCAGATCTTCCCGCCGTGGGCCTCCACCAGCATCCTGCTGATGTAGAGGCCCAGGCCGAGCCCGTCCGCCTTTCGGGCCTCCCCGACTCGATAGAACCGCTCGAAGACGTGTGGCAGCTCATCCATGGCGATCCCAGGCCCTTGGTCCGTGACGGAGATGGCCACCTCACCGTCGGGCGCAGCCTCACCTGCCACCAACACCTCCCTGTCCTTCGGTGAGTACTTCAGGGCGTTGGCGAACAGGCTGGTGAAGATGCGCTCAAGCCTGACCGGATCGGCAAGCACCGGCGGCAAACTCGGGGCGATGGACAGCCTCACCCGGCCAACCTCCAGAGCAGTGCAACTCCCCTCCAACAGCTGCATCAAGAAAGGCGCGAGGTCGATCGGCTCCTTATCCAGGGCAAACTGCCGCGGGTCACGGCGGGTTGAGTCCACCAAATCCCCAATTGTCATGTTCATCCGCTTGGAAGCGGCAATTATCGCTTCGGCGCTGCGCCGGACGCGCCCCGCAATACCGGCTCTGTCGAGGGCTCGCAGCAGCAGCTGAGCCTGCCCTTGGATAACCGTTAGCGGGGTTCGGAGATCGTGCGAGATCCCGCGCAGGAAATCCTCGCGCATCTCCTCGGCCTCACGAAGGCGGGTGATGTCGGCCGAGGTGACCACCGCGCCCGTTGTGTTGCCCACCTCGTCGCGAATTGGCGCCGCGCATACCGACAACCAAACCCTCCGCCCCGGGCGATGAACCAGCATTACCTGCTCGCGGACCGTCTCCCCTCGAAGGGCACGGGCTCCGGGGGCTTCCTCGGGTCGAAGTGGACTGCCGTCGGCCGTCTCTGCCCGCAATACTCCCTGGATCCGGTCCGCGAGCGAGGATCGCCGATCCTGATCAGAGTAGCCCAGGATCTGCCGAGCGGCAGCGTTCTGGTAGATGATGTAGCCGTTGGCGTCGTAGACCGAGAGGGACGATGCCACGGAGTTGACAATGGCATCGGACTCAGCAACCTTCTGCCTGTACTCTGCCAGTTGGCGCCTCTGCTCCGCCATCTCCCTCTGGTAGCCCCGGAGAGACTCCTCATAATGGCTGCCAGGATCTGCCATAGTCAGGCCCCCATCCGCGATCCAGGTTCCTACTGAAGACGGAGTTCGAGGAACGCCATGCCCAGTACTAGCAGCAGCACCGCGACCACGAACACCACTAAGGCAATCGGGTTTGGCTTTCCAGTGGATTCCCTGTTCGACCCGCCTGACCCATTATTCAGTGGCTGTGTCTCAACCGGTTTCTGGAACAGCCCTGTGTAGAGCTGTGCTCCGCACTTCCTACAACGCAAGCTGCCTTCGGTCTCTATGGTGAGGCACTTGGGACAGATCACGCAAGCATCCTTCCATGGAACGAGGTGGCCCCGCGACGTGCATTCGCTGGATGCACCACCCTGTCGTGGGAACATGATGGCGCACTGGGCCGGAAGATGCAAGGGCTTGCGGACCCTACACCGACATCGTGTGGCCGCGGGACCGGTAGCCTGCTACGTGGGAGCTAGTGTGGCCCGGCGAGGACGACTCGATCACCGCTATTCAGAGCTGTCGTTCGTCTTGCAGGGCTACCGTTGATCAGCGCCATCTGCACATCCTCCGAGGATATCGACAGGTGGCCCATCAGGTGCTCCACCGTCGCCCCCCACGGGAGCAGGACGTCCATCCGTCGTTGGGGCAGGCCATCGCCCGCAAGTGCGCCTCGCAACGTCACCTGGACCCGCACAGCATCACCTCCAGTCGTATGGACCTTTTGCCAAACGAGCGGCGAACAGGCCGAGCAAGATGCGGGCCATTAGCCTATGGCCGCGATGCGGAAGCGGGGACGCGGAGAGTGCCTCTTCTCCGCGTCTCCGCGTCCTAGACCTTGTGGTGCTCTGTCTGCACCCCGAGGGAGCCGTCCTCAAGGATCACCAACACGAAATCCGCGAAGACATGGGGCGCCTCCCCCTTCATAATCCGCAGCAGCTTGATGGCCACCTTGCGGATCTCCGGCTCGGCAGCGGCGCTTCCCCGCAGCTCGATGAAGTGCCGCAGGGCCCGGCCATTAACGGTCACGAAGAGCTTGGTCTCCGTGGCATTGGGGAGGACGCTTCGGGCTGCCTGCCTAGCCATCTTCCTCTTGAGGGTGCGACTGAGATGCGGATGGCTCCCTTCCACCAACTCCGAGAGACGATCCACCAAGTGGCAGTAGGCCCTGTGGCTGGTCTCGACAGCCTCCATCCACAGCTGATGGGCCTGAGGATCGGTAGCTATGATGTCCGGTTCCACAAAATCCGCGGTGGATTCGTCCACGTATCGCTGAGACAGCTGCGAATAGCCCCAACCGGCGCGATGGCGGATCAGCTCGTGGGTAAACGATCGAGAGACGCCGGTGATGATGAAGTTCCACACCGCGTGTTCCAGCACGCTGCCGTGGCCGGACTCGATGATGTTGTCCATGTAGTCCGCGATCGATTTCCGGCCCTGTCTGGCACCGAAGGACATGTAGCAGATCCGCCCGGCCATCTCGGCGAGCAGCTCCGCGCCACTCTCGGCCTCGCTGCTCCATGTGGTCTCGTTCTCGTCCAGGAATCTCTGGACTTCCTCCGGAGAAACCACCTGTTTCCCCACCAGGTATATCTCCGGCTCTCTGATCACCCTCATAGTCGCCTCCACACGCCCTTTCCTTCCCCGTGGATCCTTACTCCGAGTTCCTCCATAGGGCTGTCTGAGCGATGTGCTCGCTCAGACAGCCCTGGCCCCCTGCTGGACTCATGCTCGCGTGGTCGGGATTGTACAGCAATCAGATGTGGTATGGGCACACGACTTGCTTTCCCTCAGCAATCCGCAGAAAGGGAAGTGCGTATTGCTGCACGAGTCGAAGAGGTCGCTCACCCGATTGGCCGACCTCTGGTCCAGGGCACGGGCCTTTGCACGCTCTCGGCAGGAGTTGCTGCTATTGCTGGCCCTCTTCACGTCGACCAGGCTCTCGCTCCTGGTTGTCTCCCGTCCGCAGGGCTACCTCCTGGACATGTCCGATTACGACTTCTATCTGGAGTTCGGGAGACTGGCCGACGAGGGGCTGTATCCGATGCTCCATTACTGGACGGAGTACCCACCGGTCATCCCCTGGTTAGCGGTGGCTGCCTACAAGCTAATCGCCGCACTGCCCACCCTGAACGGGAGTCCGATCTTCTGGTTCCGGTTGGCAATGGGCACTCTCTTACTGGCTTTCGATGTGGGAAACCTGCTGCTGATGTACGGGCTGGGACGGAGGCTCCACGGCCCGTCCCAAGGGCTCCGCACTGCCTGGAGCTACGCCCTGTTGTTTGCGCCCCTCCACGTCTGGCTAGCTTGGTCCGACACCGTGCCTCTGTTCTTTCTATTGCTCTCCCTGTATTGGCTGACGACGGGTAGCCTTGGCAGGGCGGCAATTGTGGCCGGACTGGGCTTCATGGTCAAGATCTTCCCGCTTCTCACCCTTCCAGCGCTGCTGAAGGCGGAGCGGGACAACCGAAGGCGGCTTGGGCTGATGACCCTGAGCGTGCTGGCCTCGCTGGTAGTGGCCACGCCCTTCCTGTGGTCCGCGCCTCAGTTTCTCCTGGCTTCTTTCCGGTCAATGGTCTCCAGATCTCCCTGGGAGACCCCCTGGGCGATCATGGAGGGCTACTACGGGTACGGACAGGTAGCGCCAATTCAAGATAGGACGGATCCCACCACCGCAACATTCCTGGCATACCCTACCCATCTGCCGTGGCCAGCCATTACCGTGGTCTTCGCCCTGCTGTACCTGCTACTGTGGACGCGTCGCTTCGATGCTCGTCACGGACGAATGGCGGTAGCGTTCACTGGGCTCACGGTCAACCTCTTTCTGCTGTACTCCAAAGGGTACAGCCCCCAATTCCTGATCTACGCCGTGCCCTTCGCGCTGCTGCTGCTGCCACCCCTCCGGGCCGTGGCTTACCTGGCTACCCTGACGGCCATAAACCTGCTGGAGTACCCCGCCTACATCGTACTGTTCGAGGGTCAGCGCTGGATCCTGGCCAACCTGGTGTTCATGCGAGCGGCCATACTGCTGCTCATATCCTGGGAATACGCCACGATTCTTGGCCTGATGCCCAGCATGGAGCGCGCGAGGCAGGCGGCTGCCGTTGTCGCCGTGGTCGCCTTCGCCTTATGGGCAGCCAATGCCCTACCGTCGGCAGGGCAGGAGTGGACTCGCACTTCCCTGGACAAGCACCCTGATGCCCAGACCATAGACTACTTGCGGGCCAACGCGGGGGAAGAGGCCGTGGTGGTATTCAGCGATCAGTGGCTCTACCGTGAGATGTACCCGTTCCTCCACGAGTACACGACCCTGGTGCTGCTCTCACCCCCGCTGGATCCGAGGACGGCTTCCAGCGGGGGGGGACTGGACGCCACCGCAACAAAGGTGGCCCGGCCAACGCCGCAGGTGGACCAACTGTCGGGGAGGTATCGAGAGGTCTTCGGGGTTTGGCATGTGGAGGACATCCACGGCAGAAAGCTGGAGCAGTTGCTCGCAAGCCAAGGACAGCTCACGGTAGCCAAAAGGGTCGGGGATCTCACAGTAAGCCGGTGGACCACCGCGCCGTAGGGAGGAGGAAGCTCAACAGCATTAGCATTATTGTTCCAGGTCGGTAACACTCTGCATTCGATGGCAGGCTTGTGGTTGCAGAAGCCCGACTCACCTTCTATACTGCCCAAGTCCCCTCATTCCTCGACGCCTGTGCACTACTCAAACCACCCGAGCCCTGAATGGAGGTGCCGCTTTGCAGCGCAAGAAGCTGTTGTTGGTAGACGATGAGCCCGCCATACAAACGTTGGTTCGACTTGTGATGGAAGCCGACGAATGGCAGGTGCTGGTAGCCAGTGAGGGTATGCGCGGCCTTGACATGGCAAGAAAGCAGCATCCTGACGTCATTCTGCTGGATGTGGTGTTGCCAGATATCTCGGGATTGGAGGTCTGCCGCCAACTCAAGGCTGATCCAGCCACAAGTGACGTTCCCGTGGCCATGCTGACCGCGATGGCTCAGGAAACCGACCGCAGGGCCGCGATGGCGCTGGGAGCGGATGACTACCTCACCAAGCCCTGGAGACCAGCTGCCCTCAGGGCCAGGGTAGCCAGCCTCATGGAGAAGCAGGCGAGCAGGCCAGGCGGCGAGTAGAGCCGATCTCCGGCGCCTCTGTTGCTAGCCCTCCCTCGCTCTCTTTCACTTTCCTTCGCTGTGGTTAATACCCCTTTGCTGTGGTTGACACCACTGCACAGTGGAGTTAGAATCCCGGCGACGCCTATGCGGAGTGTCCTCCGCCCACACCCTTTCCTCTTTCTGCCCGGATACCGAACGGCTGTGGGCTGTTCGTTTGCTGCCGCAGGGCTGTGTGACCAGGGGCATGCAGTGGCTGCAATGGCGCTTCGTACCGGCTTATGTCAAGGGTAGGGTGGAGTGTGACCGAGGCAAATCGTTAGAGGTAGGAGATTGAGTGTGGAGATCGTCTGGCTGGGACATAGCTGCTTTCAGCTGAAGGGCAGGGACATCACCATCGTCACCGATCCCTTCGACCGCGGTTCTGGCTATACCCTGGGCAAAGTCACCGCGGATGTGGTGACCACCTCCCACCTCGCCCCCGACCACAGCAATATCTACGGTGTGGGCGGAGACCCACAGGTGGTGGATGGCCCCGGCGAATATGAAATTAGTGGCGCCTTCATCACCGGCGTTCTGACTCGGCGAGATGACGGCAAGGGTGGCACCCAACAGCGCAATACCGCCTACCTGATGGAGATAGACGACCTGACCGTCTGCCACCTCGGCGACCTGGGCCACATCCTGATCCCTCAGCAGGTCGAGCAAATGAACTCGGCCGACGTGCTACTGATCCCGGTAGGTGGCAACAACACCATCAATGCCAGCAAGGCAGCCGAGGTGGTCAGCCAGATCGAGCCCAGGATAGTAATCCCCATGCACTACAAGACAGAGGTAACCACCCTCGAACTCGACCCGGTCAGCAAATTCCTGAGAGAGATGGGGGTGGCAGATCCAAAGCCTCTCCCGAAATTGACGGTCAACAGAGGGAGTCTCCCTGAAGAGACGACTCTGGTATTGCTCGACTATAGACGCTAGCACCAAGGAAGCAACCATGCCCAACCCTACTCTCAACCGACGATACCAGCATCTGATCGACCAACTGGACAACGTACCGTCCACCACGCGGGAGATGTTTCTCTATCTCTTCGCGATGGTAGCGGTTGGGCAGGGCATCATTGACGTGATCCGCGTCCAAGAGGACAGAGGCCGCCGAGTGGTCGTGATGCACGACCCGGAAAAGAAGCAGGAGTTCAGGGTCTTCTATCCAGATGAGTTGGAGCCCGAGTACGCAGACATCGCCATAGCCGAGATGGAGAGGCTGCTGAGCGACGACTCGGTAGGCACCAGCATGGATGCGACCCTCTTCCAGAAGCTGTACAGTATCAACAGTTGCCACCGATGCAGCTACCACGAGCAGAAGTACTGGCAGATCTGCGGCGAGTGCCACTTCGCGGGCCATCCCGTGAACTACCACAGGTCGGCGGGGCGTTAGGGCTCAGGGGCGAATGTTGATAGCGAGGTATGGAGCCGGCAGAAATGCCGGCCCCATCTTGTGCTCAATACCGCTACTGGTTGATGATCACCGGCGTCCCGATGTCCGCAAAGTTCCAGAAGAACTCCGCGTCGGCCAGTTGCAGCCCAACGCAACCGTGGCTACCAGGATAGTTGCCGAACGCCTCAGGCGGCGACCAGTAGTTGTAGTGCAGCGAGTAGCCATTGTTGAAGTACTGGGTATACAGAACCCCCGTCAGGTAGTAGCCATCGGGGGAGTCCCTGGGTATCCCTACGGTGGCCGAGTCCATGGTCTCGTTGGCGACCCGCCGCTGTATGGTGTAGCTACCCGTGGGGGTCGGGAAGGCTTGAGTTCCCACGGTAATCGGGGCAGAGTACACCACGTTTCCATCCTCTATTGCCCTCGCAACCTGGGCACTTCGATCGACCTCTATCCAACGGCCGGACATACCGTCGACTTGGGCCGCCGCAGCCGCAGCGGGCCTCACGCTTCCGCTGTAGACATAGTTGCCATCGCTGGTGCGAAACCAGACGGCATTGCCACTCCGGACTTCCTCACCAGCAGCCTGCCCAATGATCTTCACCACGTCCCCTCGAGAGATCGTGCTGACGATCGGAGCGGATGTGTTGGGCTCGGAACGGGTGTTCAGCTCTTCCATGAAAGCCTGCACAGTGAACTCCTGAGGCTGCACACCAGGCTCCTGAGCAGAAGCGACGCCTGGAGACGACACGAATAGCGCCGCCACGGCCACCATCAGGACAGCCCCCAGCGCCAGATGAAGCGGAATCTTCATCGATCCTCTCCCTCTCATCCGAGATAGCAGTGCGGCTCCTCCCCATCCCGAGCACGAAGGCTTCGAGGAGCAGGAGCCGATAACCGCCTCAAACCCTGTCCCCTGACAGGGTAGCGCCTGGTGATGGCAAAGGGCGTGCCGGAGGGATTCCAGGATGGGATGAGGGGGGGATGGACCCCACCCCCGGCCCCCTTCCCCAAGAGGGGAAGGGGGCCGGGCGATCAGATCGGATTGAGGGACCGACGGGGTAGTGCTAACGCTTTCGTTTCGGTTTGAGTCGGGGAGGGCCCTTGGGAGCCATGGGCAGCGAGTGATTGACTTGCGCCACCTCATGATCACGGGTGGTGAACCACCAGGCAGCGAAGCCCGCAGCGAGCATGCCGAAGAGTGAGGTCACCTGGGCCTGCTTGAGTCCCAGGGCAACCAGGGGTTCGGTTCGCAGGAAGAAGAGGGCGAACTGGCCGAATGAATAGCCCGCCAGGTAGGTGACAAACAGCATCCCTGGCTTGGCAAACCGGTCCCGCAGCTTCCACAGAAGAGCGAAGAGGGCCAGGTTGAACAGCAGTTCGTACACGGCAGCGGGTTGGTAGGCGATCGTGTGGTCCGCCACGAAGGACCCGGGGTGCTGGTAAACGAAGCCCCAGGGCAGGTCGGTCGGTGCTCCTACGATGTCGCCGTTTATGATGTTACCGATGCGGCCGAATGCCTGGCCAACGACGGCGAAGAGGACACCCGCATCGAAGAGCGTCCCCACCGACATGCCCCTTCTCCGTGCAACCACGAAGAAGGAAATCACCACCCCGATGATAGCGCCGTAGAAGGCCATGCCACCCTCCCAGGTAGCGATGATCCTCCACGGCTCCGCCAGATAGGGGCCGAGAGGCTGTTGGATGACGAAGTAGAGCCTAGCCCCAACGAAGCCGGCCAGGATGGACGGCCAAACGGCCGTCCAGATGTCGTCCTCGGTGAGACCCTTGCGGCGAGCGTAGGGGTAGGCCAATAGCAACCCCACCACTATCCCCACATCGTACATGAGGCCGTACCAGCGGAGGGCGATGGGGCCTATCTGGGCGAGAACAGGGTCGATGTTTATGTAGATGAAGGCTGGCATTACCACTGTTGCTCCTAAACGGGGCGTTGCCGAAATCACTCCGAATTATAGATGGCATAGGCCCGAACGTCCACTGTGAGGAAAGGGGCACGCTCTGGTTGTTGAAGAGCTTGCCTCTGATATAGCATAGGGGAAGATGCGCGATAAGGAGGTTCTGCCGTGAGAAGGCTGCTGCTGGCCACGATCCTGTCCCTAACGCTAGCCATGGTGGTGGGTGGATTGGCCCATGCCCAGACCAAACCGGAGTTCAGGCTGGGCTTCAAGAGCCTGGCCGACCAGATCCCCAACGTAGTGGGCGAACCCCTTGAGAACGAGCACTGGGGAGCGAATGGAGACTCGCTCCAGCGGACCACAACAGGGCTGATGGCCTGGCGCAAGGCCGACAACTGGACGGCATTCACCGACGGCGCCACCACCTGGATCAACGGCCCCCTGGGCGTCCAGTCCCGCCCCAACGACCAACGCTTCCCCTGGGAGGCAGACGGTGGTGGACAATCCAGCGGACCACCACCCCAATCTCGACTGACAATGGAGAAGCTGAAGAACGCCGAGTACGACCTGGTCGAGTTCGGCAAGGTGAAGCTGGTCAACGGAATCGGCCAACTGAGTCCGGAGGGTCAGGCCTGGTTCTCGGAGGAGTCGGTGCGCTTCGGCGATCTGAACATGGATGGCTTAGCGGACGCGGCGGTCATCCTGGTGTTCAACTCGGGCGGTAGCGGGGTCTTCAGGATGCTGGTAGCAATGCTGGACGAGCAGGGGAACCCGAAGCAGGTGGATGCCGCCGGCCTGGGGGATCGGGTCAAGATCGAGCGGTTCCAGGTAACGGGCGACGGGGAGATCCAGGTGCGGATGATCACCCAGGGACCCGACGATCCGATGTGCTGTCCAACGGTGCAGGTGGATGAGTACTACCGGTTGATCGCCGGTAAGCTGAAGATGTCGGCACAGTAGACCGGTACGGGGAAGAGAGACAGGGAGACGGAGCCCACCTCCCGGCCTCCTCCCCCACGGGGAGAGGTAGAGAACCGGACGGACTGATCGGACGTATCGGTCTGATCAGACGGATCAGGCGGGTGAACTATGGGACGGGCAGGCGAGATGCCCGCGCTCCTGGCAGGGCGGTAGCGAAGCCACCCTGCCAGGAGCGGTGTGGTGGAGTCTCAGTGGAGCCGCTCCACGAGGTTCTGGAGAGTCCCGTTCAGGTAAGCCTGGACGGCCTCATCGATATCACGGACATTGGTGATGATGGGCTCGATGCCGCGGCTCTTCACGCTCTGGTAGGCTGGCCGGCCCATGCCGCCCGCCAGCACCACCTCGCAGTCCTCGATGGCGGAGGCCATCCGGGTGTGCAGATTCTCCGCCTCGGGACCGTGATGGCCACCCGCGCCGTGCTCATGCCCACCGGCCCCGTGGCCGTGACCGGCCTTTGGTCGCATCTCGCGGTTCACCACCTGGCCGTTCTCGACCGTCAAGACCAGGTAGTACTGGGCCTGTCCGAAGTGCATGCTGATGGTCTTGCCGTCGTCAGTAACTGCCGCGATCTTCATGATTCTGATCCCTCCATTGGTTGGCAAATGGTTGGGGACACCCCAAACCCCGCCATGGGGTTGCACCCCCTGGACCCCCACCTCGGTTTATTCCTTGCCGTTCCCGGTGACGGTCTCGTAGGGCCAGGCGACGACCCCGCCGTCCAGGAACTTTACGTCCTTGAAGCCCGCGGCATCCAGAATCCTGGCCGCCTCGTAGCCCCGCAGGCTCACCTTGCAGTAAGTAATGATCTCCTTGCCCTTCGGTAGCTCGCCTGACCTTTCCCTCAACTTCCCCAACGGCACGAGCCGTACCTGGGAGCCAGGGAGGTGCTCCGTCTCGAACTCCTTGGGACTCCGGACGTCTAGCAGCACGAAGTCCTCACCAGCATCGATCTTCCGCTTCAGGTCCAGCGGCGAGACGGAGCGCGCTATCCCCTCCAGCTTGTTGCGCGCCACGTTGGCCGCATGGGCGGCCACGTCGATGGCGGTGGAGTAGGGGGGCGCATAGCCCAGATCCAGGTTGGCGAACTGGTCCAGGGTTGCCCCGAAGGTGATGGCAGTGGCGGCCACATCCACCCGCTTGACGGCATCGCCCATGCCGAGGGCCTGGGCGCCCAACAGCCGCCGGGTCTTCGCGTCGGCTATCATCTTCACCACTACCATCTTGTTGGCGGGGTAGTAGTGGGCGCAGTCCGGCGATGGAGCCACTGACGTAATCACATCGAAGCCGGCGTCTCTAGCCGCCTGTTCGCACAGGCCGGTGCGGCCGACGTTGAAGCCAAAGGACTTGAGCACGGTGGTCCCGACGATACCGGGGAACCTCTCCTGCCCGCCGGTGAGGTTGTCGCCGATGATCCTCCCGTGCTTATTGGCGGTGGAGCCCATGGGCACGTAGGCCGGCTTACCCGTTATCAGGTTGATGCTCTCGACGCAGTCACCACCCGCGTAGATGTCTGGATCGCTGGTCTGGAGAGACTCGTTCACGGCGATGGCCCCCGTGGTCCCCAGCTTCAACCCAGCCTCGGCAGCAAGGGAAACGTTGGGCCGTACCCCGATGGCCACGATGGCCATATCCGCTTCCACCGGGCCCTGGTCGGTGAGCGCAGCCTTGAAGTTGCCCTCCGCATCACCCTCGAACTCCTTGACCCCGGCGCCAAGCCGCAGATCGACTCCCTTGCTCCGCAGGTGCTTGGCCAGGAGCGCCGCTATATCCGGGTCCAGCAGCCAGGTGAGAAGCTGGTCCTTCAACTCTACGATGGTTACGTCAATCCCCTGGTTGGATAGGGCATCTGCCATCTCCAACCCAATCAGCCCCCCACCGATGATGGCAACCCTGTCGACCTCGCCCGACTCGACTGCCTCCCGGATGGCCACGGCGTCTGCCGGATGGCCCACGCGGTAGACGCGCCGCAGGTCTATCCCCTTCATCCTGGGCATGACGGGGTTCCCTCCCGTTGCCAGCACCAGCTTGTCGTAGGGGAGAACGGACCTCTCTCCGGTCTCCAGCTTGATGACGCTCAACTCCTTGCGCTGGCGGTCGATTTTCTCGGCGAGGGTGCGGGTTAGCACCTGGACATCCTTGACTGCCTTGAAGAAGCCAGCGTCCCGGACCGTGCCAGAGGCGGTACACATCAACTCCTCGGCCTCGTGTACCAGCCCGGCTACGTAGAAGGGCAATCCGCAGCCTGCATAGGAGAGCAGGTCCCCCTTCTCAACGATGGTGATCTCCGCTTCGGGGTCACGCCTTCGAGCGCGGGCGGCAGCCTTCGGTCCGGCGGCCACGCCACCAACAACGACGATCCTCTTGCCCATTTCTCCTCCCAATGCATCGGATGGATTCGTGTCCAAGGTGCCGCCAATCGCCGATTTCCGCACACCCTAGCCACCACCCAAACGCGCGAGTAATCATCATATGCTCATTACTTAATGCTACGGCAACGAATCCGGTCGCGTCAATCACACCACGTGTCTCATGACGATGGCATGAGTGGTGCTCCCCAGATAGCAGCAACGGAAACGCTGTGGACGAGGGGGGGCAACTCTGGTGAAGAGCGACCAGTTGGGAGCCAACACGTCCTGCCTGCACAGCCTGCCATTACCGGAGGCCGTCAAGCGAATCCGCGACCTGGGCTTCCATGGCATCACCCTGCTGGCCTTCGCAGGCACGCGACACGGCTTCGGTGATCTGGCGGGCTTCTGGTTCCGTGACCTCAGCCATTCAGAGAGAGATAGGCTGAAGAGACTCGTCTCGAGTTTCAAGAGACTCGCCATCCATGCCCCCTTCTTCGACCTGCCGCTGGTCTCCAACGATCCAAAGGTCGAGCAGTTAGCCATGGAGCGGATGAGAGAGAGCATCGAGGCAACCGCATATCTGGGCGGACAGGTAGCGATAATCCACGCCAACCGCAGGCCCAACTATCACCTTGGCGAGTACTGGGACTCCCTGGTTTCGGCCTTTAGAAGCCTTGGTGACTACGCGGCCGAACGGAGGGTCGCGGTGGGTTTGGAGACAGGTTTCCCAGACGGTGTGGAGAAGTTCGTCGACCTGATCGAGGCCATTGGTCATCCGGCCGTCGGCGCCACCTTGGATACCGGGCACATGGCCCGATACGTGGAGCGGAACCTCAAGGGCACTCCCAAGGGGGCCAGACAGCTCAATGAGCGGCTGATGGAGGTGGTCCGGCAGTTGGGCTGGATGACAATCCACTGCCAACTGCACGACGTCGTGATCCCCCAGTGGGCGGACCATCACGCCATAGGGCATGGGGTCATCGACTTCCAGCCCTTCCTAATGGAGTTGGAGGCTATCGGTTACGAGGGGATGTTGGAATTTGAACTGGAGGAGAGAGACGGGGTTGGGGCGCTGGTGGAGAGCAAGACGCGCATAGAGACGCTGATGTCGCGCAAGGTGGCACGACCTCTGCTTTGACCGGCTGCTGCTATGGCAGATCGCATCGAACCGTCGAGAGAAGAGCAGATCCTTGAGTTGGGGGTATTTCTGCTGCTCTTCTTGCCCTCTGTGGTGCTCTCATTCTTTGTCAGTGGAGAGACAGCGACCACCAGCTTCCCGGTAATCGCCCTGTCCACCATCTTCAGACTCCTGGCGCTGGTGGCGCTGATCCTGTTCTTCCTGTGGAGAAACGGAGAATCGGATGAAAAGATCGGATGGACGACCCACGCGTGGGGCACCAACGCCCTGCTGGGAGTTGCCCTGTTTCCGCCAATCTTCATCGGGGCGGCCATCCTCTCGTCGGTCCTGCAAAGCCTGGGTCTGTCCGGCCCTGACCCTGCCAGCCAGGGCTTCTTGATTCCTGGCGACGCGACAGAGATGGTTCTCGCCCTCCTATTGGTGGCCATCGTTGCCGTGGGTGAAGAGACAGTCTTCCGGGGATACCTCATCGTGCGGCTGGAGGCCCTATTTCGGAGTCCCGCGGTCGCCGTAGTGCTCTCCTCGGTGATCTTTGCACTGGGACACGGCTACGAAGGGGTTGCAGGGGTAATAACCGTGGGAATGATGGGGTTCGCGCTCGCCCTGGTCTTTCTGTGGACCAGGAGCCTGGTAGCCCCAACGATCATCCACTTCCTCAACAACTTCGTAGCGATCCTGCTGGTGCCGCTGCTCGTCTAAGAACTCCTACTTACCCCACTTCTGCAAGGCTCCCTCATGTGGTAACCTTCAAGGAATGTACACTCAGGAGTAGATATCTTTGAACAACGATACCCATGTGGTGATAGGCGCCACCGGAGCCTTGGGCTCAGCCATTGTACGTCGCTTGCGAGAGGAGGGGAAGCTGGTGCGAGCCGTGGCTCGCGACGTGGAGTTGGCCAATCAGATGCTGCCAGCATCGGCAGGGGTGGTGCAGGGCGACATGGCTCTTAAGGACAACGTACTGTCCTCGCTGAAGGGAGCTGCGGTCATCTACCACTGCGTGAACATCCGGTACAGCGAGTGGGCCAAGTACATGCCTGCCCTGACGGCGAACATCCTGGAGGGAGCGCGGCGGGCAAATGCCAAGCTGGTATTCCCCGGCAACGTGTACGGCTACGGGCCGCTGCAGTCCGTTCCCGCCAAGGAGGATCATCCTCAGGCAGCGACCACCAAGAAGGGCCGAGTCCGCATCCTGATGGAGAAGATGCTGATGGACGCCCATGGGCGCGGACAGGTAGAGGTGGTGATCCCGCGATTCCCGGACTTCTACGGCCCCTTCGTCACGAATCCCTTGATGGCCCCGATTTTCCAGGCCGCCCTGGCGGGCAAGGACGCTAGTTGGCCCGGCAGCCTGGACGCGCCTCACGACCTGATCTTCGTGGAGGATGCGGCGCGGGCCTGCGTTCTGCTGGCCGGCACCGACGACGCATACGGCCAGGCGTGGCACGTGCCGGGGCCAGGACCACTCACCGGACGGCAGTTCATGGAGATGATCTTCAGAACGGCGGGCAACCCACCCAAGGTGAGGTCTCTGAGCCACTTGCTGTTCCGACTGTTCGGGATCCTGATCCCCGACGCGGGCGAGATGGTGGAACTGCTGTACCAGTTCGAGCAGCCGATGGTGCTGGACGGGGGCAAGTTCTCGCGCGCCTTCCCGTCCTTCCAGTACACACCGCACGACGAAGCCGTGCGAAGGACCGTGGAGTGGTACAGGCAGCGACCGGCAGCGTCGACAGCGAAGTAGGGGAGACGGCCCCCACCCCCTCCCCCAGGTGGAGAGGGGGAGACGACGAGAAGCCTCGTCCTCACAGGAGAGGTAATCTAACAGAGTAGTAGGAGTAGTAGGAGGGTTGCAGCGTGCAGGCGCAGGTAACGATGGAACAGGGGGTATGGGAGGGGACTCCATCCCAATGGATCAACTTCAAGGCTTTCCTGCTGTGCGGCGTGGGCTCTCTGGCAGCCCTGGCTGGAGCAGCAGTAGCATGGACGCAGCTATCCTCGGACGTGCGGTTGCCGGCCGCAGGCGCGCTTCTGGTGTTAGCGGTCTTACTACTTGCCATCATCATTAAGAGATACCTGGACGTGAGCTGCACAAGGTATGTAGTCACGTCGCAGAGGGTGCGCATCACGACGGGGATCCTTTCCACTGAGACCAACGACACCGAGCTGTACCGGGTTGACGACATTCGACTAGAGCAGCCGTTCTGGCTGCGGCTGGTGGGACGAGGTGACGTGGTACTGACCACGTCGGACCGGTCCGATCCGAACGTCGTCCTGAAAGCGGTCGCGGGGTCGGGAGAGCTGCGGGATCAAATCCGCATCCACGTGGAGGAGTGCCGGGACCGCAAGCACACCAGGGTAATGGACATGCAGTAAGGCCAACTGCCGCACTCAGCCAAGCCGCAATCCGCGAAGGAGTTGGGCATTGAGGGCAACGATGACGGTGCTAGCGGACATGAACAGCGCACCCACGGCGGGGGCTAGTAAGATGCCGAGAGGGGCCAGGACGCCAGCCGCCAGCGGAATGGCGATCACGTTGTAGCCAGTAGCCCACACCAGGTTCTGCACCATCTTACGGTAGCTGGCCCGGCTCAACTGGATCACCTTGACCACGTCCCTCGGGTCGTTGCTAACCAGGATGATGCCCGCGCTCTCGATGGCCACATTGGTCCCAGCACCGATGGCGATCCCCACGTCGGCCGTAAGGAGCGCCGGTGCATCGTTGATCCCATCCCCTACCATGGCAACGCTGTAGCCGCGCTGCTTCAACTCAGTGAGCTTGTCGGCCTTGTGCTCTGGCAACACCTGGGCGAAGAACTCGTCGATCCCCAGATCACGGGAAACGGAGCGGGCGACCGCCTCGGTGTCGCCGGTTAGCATCGCCACCATCACCCCCATCTCCTTCAGCCGCGAGACCGCCTCCCGAGACTCCGGACGGACGACGTCAGCCATGGCTATTGCCGCCCGGGGTTTACCCTCGTGGACCAGGAAGACGACGGACTTCCCCTCCTCGCCCCACAGCTCGCTAGCAGCCCAGAGGCTCTCAGGCAACTGAAGTTGCAGCGACTCCAGCAACCTCGGTCCACCCACCATAACCTCGCTCATACCCACCAGGGCGCGAACGCCTCGCCCCGGTATCGCCTCGAAGCCCTGGGATGGGGACACCCGCACCCCTAACCGCTGTGCCTCGGCCCGAATGGCCCGGGAGATCACATGCTCAGAGTCGCCTTCGGCGGCCGCCGCCAGGGCTATCGCCTCCTGCTCGGGCATTCCCACGGTGACGACGCCCACCACACCATGCTCACCCCTGGTCAGGGTTCCGGTCTTGTCAAAGACGACCGCGTCCAGATCTCGGGCCTGCTCGAGGGCAAGCCTCTCTCTCACGAGAAGGCCGTTGCGAGCGGCGAGGGTCGTGGATATGGAGACGACCAGGGGTATCGCCAGGCCGAGCGCATGGGGACAGGCTATCACCAGGACGGTGACCGTCCTCTCAAGGGCGAAGCCAGCTGCACCCGTGAGGGCGAGCCAGGCCACGAGAGTGATGGCCCCTGCGACGATGGCGATGATGGTGAGCCAGTAGGCCGCCCTGTCGGCGAGGGCCTGAGCTCTGGAGCGGGATTGCTGGGCCTGCTGCACCAGCCTCATGATGCCGGCCAGGGCGGTATCCTCCCCTATCCGGTCCACTCGCACCCGCAGGGAGCCATCCAGATTGACTGTCCCCGCCATCACCCTCGCGTCGGCGGCTTTCGGCACCGGTGCGGACTCGCCGGTGACCATCGCCTCGTTGACGTGGGATGCGCCGGTCTCCACGCGGCCATCGGCCGGGATCCTGCCTCCGGGTCGCACCAGCACCAGGTCGCCGACCGCTAGATCCTCTATGCGCACCTCCTCGGTGCGGCCGTCCGCTACCCGCTCCGCCGAGTCGGGCAGCAGGCGAGCCAGCTCAGCCAGGGCGCCCCTGGCCCGGCCGACCGAGCGCATCTCGATCCAATGGCCCAGGAGCATCACGTCCACCAGCGTCGCCAGCTCCCAGTAGAGCGGCTCCCCCATCACCAGAAGCTGGCTGGCCAGGCTGTAGCCGTAGGCGACGGTGATGGCCAGAGCCACCAAGGTCATCATACCGGGCGTCCGGACCGACAGCTCCTGCGCGGCTCCACGGAGGAAAACGCTGCCCCCATAGAAGTAGATAATCGAGGCAAGCAGCGGCGAGATGAGCTGAGATCCGGGGAAGACAGGCACAGTATAGCCCAGTAACCCCTGAAACAGATCGGCGTAGAAGAGGATGGGTAGGGTCAGGACAAGGCACACCCAGAAGCGACGCCGGTAGTCCTCGATGTCGTGCCCCTCGTGAGCCGCGGCGTGCCGTTCCGTGTGGCCGGCAGTGGGAGGTGGGTGGACCTGCCGCAGATGCCCGCCGGGTACGACGACCCCCTCAGGTTGCTGGTCTGGGGTACCCTCTTCGTCGTGACGCTGGTGGCCATGTCGATCGTGCAAATGGACCTACCTTCGCCTCGGGTGAGCCGGTTCGTGAGGGTGCCTCCCCGATGAGTGAGCAAGCGTTTCCATGACTCAATCGGAGGGACACCCTCGACTCTGTAGTAGCAGGCTCCATGCCTTTGAGCAGGCTTGGTTCAGACGCACTGGCGAATCGGGCAAGGTCCAGCCCCGTAGCGTACAGTTCGTGACATGGAGCTGCCACAACTGCCAGAGCCACATCTACTTGACAGTTGTATGTTAGCGCAATAGACTGATAGCGCCATCGTGCTCCAGTCATCCCCGCCGCTTTTGGCTCTTGGCGTTTTTCAGGCGGCGCTATCAGCCCGATCTCGCCAATGGAGATAGTCGTGCAGTACCGTCCCCAGGAGGCTGCTCAGCGGTTAGGTATCGCTTCCTCCACGCTTCGGCTCTGGAGTTCGCAATTCGCCAACGAACTCAGCAACTCGGCGCGAAAGGTTGCTAGCAGGGACGGAGAGCCCATAGCTCAGCGCCGCTACACCGACGAGGACCTGCGGGTGCTGGCACAGGTGAAGGAGCTGCTGGCGCAGGGGCTCACCTACGAGGAGGTGAAGCGCCGGCTCCGCCCACCCGTCGTGGAGCGCGCTCCTCGGGAGAGACCGGTGGCGGCACATCCCAGACAGGAGGTGCTGGACCGGAATGAGACAGCACCCGCAGCGGCATTTTCCGAGGAAGTGCAGTTGTCCATTGCAGGGCTCAAGGAGGCACTCGCCGCCAAGGACAAGACCATCGCCGCCCTCAAGGAGTCGCTGGGCTTCCTGGATGTCTACCTCCATGCACTGAAGGAGGAGCGAGACGATGCCAAGGAGCAGATCAGGCAGACCAGCCATCTGTTGGAGGAGCAGAGAGCCCTTGTGCGAGAGCTGGAGCGGCAGCTAACGAAACCTTGGTGGAGGCGGTTGGCGGGGCTGCCCTGATGGCCATTCGCGGCTGTCAGCAGGGCAGGTGGTTCGCCGTCCGCAGGTAGTCGTACTCGTTTCCCTCGATCATCAGCTTGTGGACCAGCACTGACTCCCGTTCAGGAATTGGCTGGGTGGAGTATGCACAAAGCCTGGCAATACACTGGCCGCCCTCGATCACTGCCACTGTTCCCACGCCAGCGGGGATGCGATACACCCTCTGGGGATAGTTGGGACTAGGGACATCCAGGTAGCCGTTTCGCTTGAGCTTCTCGTAGTCTTCCTCCGTCAACAGATACCGTACCAACTCTTCAGCCCGCTCCTCTGCCTCTCGCCAGGACTTGCTCAGCCATGGCATGGTGCTGTGCACGATCAAGGCGACCAAGAGCAGGGCCGGCAGCAGCACCAGAAACAGGACGATGGCATCCATGATGGTAGACATATGCACTCCTTCGCGCCGACGGGTATGCCAGCGCGAGCACTAGGCACTCCTATATGAGCAGGTATTGGGTTGCTTCAGTCCTCTTCGGTTTGACGGTCGAAATGGCCTGGGGATGCAAGGGGTGTGCCGCAACACACTGAGAGGATCGCATCGGACACCTCGACAACCGTTATTAGGGTGGTGCATCCGGTGGACCTGAGGGTGCGGCACCTACCCCCCCAGCCCTTGAAGGATAGCCAGCAGTCCTTGCAGGTCGCCGGCTTGGGGAGTCTTGCTACTACAGCCCTACCCTTGGAACGATCGTAGGGGCCGATAACGTGAGGGTTGGATGGCCCGAAGAGCCCGACCCAGCGCGTCCCCAATGCGCCGGCCATGTGGAGAGGTCCGGTATCTATGCCTACCACAAGATCGCTGCGCGCTAGCAGGGCCGCAACCTGCCGTAGCTCCAGCGCGGGCCAGAGGGGTTTTCGACGGCAGTGGTTGTAGACGTCTTGCGCGTGCCGGTTCTCGCGCGGGGCCACCATCACCGTTCGCCAGCCCATCCCCCTCAACCATTCGTGCAGCTCAGCCCATTTGGGCGCGTCCCACCACTTCAGACGGCTGTCGGCAGAAACCACCATCGCTACCAAAGGAGATCCCTGGACATCTTTCTCCATCAGGTATCTTTCCACCCAGTTGACAGCAGCCCGACTGACCTCCAGTCGCGGCACGCGGTCGGACGCAGGGATCTCCAATTCCAGTTTGTCCTCCAGGTAGGCAGCCAAGACGTCCAGGCCGTGGGAGACCCCTTGCTGCAGAGGCCACGCCGGTGTCCACCATCGGTCGAAGGGGACTCTGCTCTCCCAGGCCCAGAACAGGTTGATGACCCGGTCGAAGGGGCCGAAATTGAGGCTGATTGCAGGCTCCGCGGCCCGCGCCAGCAGGGTCTGAGGCAGGATGTGGTGCAGTGGCTTCAGGGCAGATGGGGCCTCGGAAACGAAATAGAATGGAGTCACCAGCCTGTAGTCCCCCGGCGGCAAGAGATCCACGGCATAGGGGCGCACCGCCACCGTCAGCCTCCAGTGCGGGTGCCTCTCCCGCACTGCTCGCAGTAAGGGCTCCGTCATCACCACATCACCGATCCCTGGCGCGAACGGTATCAGCAAGACCTGGTGCCCACTACTGCCACTTGGTCTCATTCCCTCTCCCAATACCCGCGCGCATGCTACTTGGACTATTCGAGCGCAAGGCACGTGCCGGGCACGAAGTAGTGAGTGATGAGTAATCGACAACGCTATTCGTTACTCATTACTCGGATTCGCATGGCATGTTTGTTGCGCGGCCTTCCTGGTAGATAGCCGCTTCAGAAACCGGCCCAGGAGGGTGGGAGATTGTTCCGACGTCGACGCCCCGCAGCGGAAAGACTAAAGATGATCGTGGTGTCCCACACCCACTGGGATCGTGAGTGGTACCTGCCCTTTCAACGGTTCCGAGCGTTGCTGGTTGAAACCGTGGACAGTCTCTTGACACTCATGGCGGACAGGCCTGAATACCGCTACTTCACCTTGGATGGGCAAACCATAGTGCTGGAGGACTACCTGGAGGTACGGCCCGAACGAGAGAAGGAACTTCACCGTCTCATCTCGCACGGGCGCATCCTGATTGGACCATGGTACGTCATGCCGGATGAGTTCCTCGTCAGCGGGGAATCCCTGGTCCGCAACCTGTTGGAGGGGCGCCGGACGGGAGCCCGGTTTGGGCCTGTGATGTCCGTCGGCTACATTCCGGATCCATTTGGCCATGTGGCGCAGATGCCCCAGATCCTGACCGGTTTTGGCATCGACTCGGCCGTGCTCTGGCGAGGCGTCGGTAGGTCCCTTCAGCACACGGAAGCGTACTGGGAGGCACCGGACGGGAGCCGTGTGCTGCTGGAACAGCTCTATGGCAGCTACAGCAATGCGGCGCTCCTCCCATCATCCACCGATGCCTTGATGGAACGGCTCGCACACATCCGAGCCCAACTGGAGCCGCGAGCCACCACACGGCACATCCTGCTGATGAACGGGGACGACCACATGGCGCCACAGCCGGATATCCCCGACCTGATCGCCGAGGCAAACCGGCGGCTTCGCGACGCCGAGTTGATCCACGGAAACCTGCCGATGATGATCAAAGCCGTGGAGGAGACGGGGCCACCGGAGGAGACAGGATGGGGAACCCTCCGTGGCGAGCTGCGGTCCTCGGAGCTTGCTCATCTGCTGGCCGGTGTGCTCTCCACAAGGATCGGGTTGAAGCAGCGGAACAGCCGCTGCCAGACGCTGCTGGAGAGATGGGCGGAGCCATTCAGCAGCTACGCATCGTTGCTTCTGCAGTCCACGTCAGTAGGGATCGGCCAACCGAGGCCGGCGCTGGGTGATCCCGTTGGACTGCTGCGGCTGGCCTGGCGCTATCTCTTGAAGAACCAGCCTCATGACTCCATCTGCGGCTGCAGCGTAGACCAGGTGCACCGGGAGATGGAGACCCGCTACGATTGGTGCGAACAGATCGGCGATCAGGTTGCAGGGCGAGCGTTGGAGGCGTTGACGGGCAGTGTCGACACGGAGTCAACCCTGCGCCGCAGCTCATCCCAGGGCGCCATAGTGGTGTTCAACTCCGAGGCCGGCCCGAGGACGGATTTCGTGACGGCGACGGTCGAGCTGCCAGAAGAGCCCGAGGAGGTCGCTCTAACGGACTCAGATGGGGGTCACGTTCCCTTCCAACTGCTGCGGGAGCAGCACACCGAACTGGCCAGTACCACCCTGAGCCGGTCCGAACTCCAGGGCTACCTTCGGCTGGCAGGCCCTGGGCGAGATTGGCCGCGGTGGAAGCTACGACTGCTAGAGAAGGTGGTGAAGGCTGCGCTGAGGAACAGGGTTCCCGATCTGGCACTAGCAAAGATGGATGTTACCCCGGGCTCCGACCCATCCACGGTCGAGATAGACGTGGAGGCCGCGGCGGGCAAAGAGCATGACTACGACGCTGTCTCTGCCGGGATGAAGCAGCTCACCAACCTGGTGGATAGGGGGAATGCTCAATACTTCCGCCTTCGGGTGCGGCGCCGGGATCAGGTGGAAATCGGCTTCGTTGCCCCTGATGTACCCAGCCACGGTCTCAGGCTGTTTCACTTCCAGACGCTGAGGCCGGCCAGCTCCCGGCCCCTCCACCAACGGGAAGAGGGCGTGCTGGAAAACGAATTCCTCTCGCTCCAGGTGAGTCGGGACGACGGCTCCCTGCGCATCCTGGACAGAGAGAGCGGGGCGATACTGTGGGGCATCAACACCCTAGTCGACGGCGGAGACGCTGGTGACGAATACAGCCACTCCCCACCCATCCAGGATCTACTGGTCCAAGGACCCAGCACAAGGCCGGTCATAAGCCTGGAGGAGGCAGGCCCGGCCCGCCAGGCTCTGCGGATCGAATACGCCATGTCGCTTCCGGAGGGGCTCACCGAGGACCGGCGGGCTCGGTCTGGCAACACCGTCGACTGTCCAGTGTCCATCTGGGTTTGCCTGTACCCCGAAGTAGCTCGAGTGGACATTCGAACTACCGTCACCAACCTTGCCAAGGACCACCGGCTCAGGGTCCACTTCCCAACCCAACTGGACACCCAGACCTCCCATGCCGACGGCCATTTCGCGGTGATCACGAGGCCGATCCAGCTACCGGCGCCTGTAGATGGATATGTGGAGCACCCCGTCACCACCAACCCCCAGTTAGCTTTCGTGGACGTAAACGATGGTACGTCAGGCCTGATGATCGCGAATCGGGGGCTTCCAGAGTTCGACGTCGCCCCACTGGGGAAGGGACCTTGCATAGCCCTCACTCTCCTCCGATGCGTGGGGTGGCTATCCCGGGACGATCTTTCAACCCGGCAGGGTGCTGCCGGACCGGCCCTGCCCACCCCCGGCGCCCAGATGCTGGGAACCCATACTTTCGAGTACTCGGTTATTCCTCACTCAGGCGGATGGGAGGACTCCCTGCAGAAGGCTTACTGGTTTGCCAGTCCCCTTCAGGCTCGATGGACAGAGCGGCACCCCGGACCGCTTGCCCCAAGTGTAAGCTTCGTCGCACTGGAGCCATCCACCCTGGTCCTCTCAGCGGTGAAGCGAGCCGAAGAGGGCGGACGAGATCTGGTGGTCCGACTGTACAACCTGTTGGACAGAAAGTCGGAGGCGCGACTACGCACCTATTTCCCGATGGAATCGGCCTGGCTCTCCAACCTGATAGAGGAGGCGGTTGAAGAGTTGACGCTGCAGGACAGGTACAGCCTTACCTTCGAGGTGGCAGCTCACAAGATAGTGACCCTTCGCCTCACACCAGCGATGGGGTAGCGGTCTGCCACAGCGGTTATGATAGGCGGCGTGAGCCGCCCGTCCCAATGTAGCCGCAGGCTTAAGCCTGCGCGTACCTGTTGGCAAACCCGCCTCTACCCCAACCGGCTACGCGCAACCTAAAGGTTGCGGCTACATCCGTATGGCGGCTTCGCCGCCTATTGTGGTCAATTTGGCGGAGCCTTGGACTGATGGTGGTGCTATGGGCTCATGCTGCTGAACCTGTCGATCACGTGAGCCAGATTGAAGTACTGCTCGTCAGGAAGACGCCTGAGGGCATCTATCACCATAGGGGGTGCTCCCTGCCTCGCAACGTGGTCCAGGATATCCTGCTTGGAACAGGGATACTGGGCTCCTTCCAGGAAATCCACCACTGCGGCGGGCGATGCATCCGTCCTATCAACCCTCTCGCTGGCCATTGTCAGCCCTCCAAGTGCATTGGTACTCCATCACCTTGAAGCAGGTCAGCTTCGCCCTCTGGCACCCATTTGCCGATTAGCAAACTCCAGGATCTCCACTACCTGCTCATCAGACACCTGCTCAAAACCAACGTAGTGGTAGCCAACAGCAATGAAGGGTTCAGGTGTCGCCAGGCAGACGACCCGGTCCGCCTCCTGCGAGACGCGCCAGAGGGTGGCCTGGGGAGCCACGGGCACTGCTGCCACCAGGAGACCGGGGTTCCCTTGCCGGATGCCTCGCAGGGCCGCCAGCATGGTGTAACCGGTAGCCACGCCGTCATCTACCACCAGGACGGTCTTGCCCTCCAGCGGCGGGAGCGGCTGCCCACGGCGATACAGCTGTATCCGCCGATCGATCTCCTGTCGCTGCCGATCAGCTTCCTCTTGAACGTACTCATCAGGCACACCCAGGAGGCTCATCGCCTCGGAATCGGTCCACACGCCATCACCCTCGGCCACCGCGCCTATAGCCAACTCCAGATTGCCGGGCGCTCCAATCTTTCGGGAGACAAACGGCTGCAGTGGAAGCCCCAGGGCATTGGCTACCTCGAAGCCAACCACTATCCCACCCCTCGGAAGAGCCAGCACCAGACCATCCACCCCCCGATATCCCACAAGTTCGTCGGCAAGCCGCCGACCAGCATCTCGCCTGTCTTCGAAGAGAGGCATATCCCCTCCATTCACACTCGTCACTGGATTATGCCGCCCGCCCGCCCTCTTCGCCCTCTTCGGGCGGGGCGCCCAACTCCTCGCGGACCTCGATATACCTGATCACGTTGCTGCGACTCAACAGCCCGACCAGACGGCCATCCTCGACCACGGGCAACTGGTTGATGTCGTGCTCCGCCAGCAGGCGGAGCGCGGTAGTCAAGTCCTGTTGCGGGGGAACCGTCCGCAGGTCATCCACCCTCATCATCACTGTTCGCACGGGTGTAGTCTCCCATTGCTCCTTGGGGATATCACGCACCTCGTTGAGGGTGACCATCCCCACCAGGCGCTCTCCCTCCACCACAGGCAGGGCGCGCACAGATCGCCGCAGGATATGCTCGTGGACCAGTTGGGCAAGGCTTTCCTCTGGATCCACGGTGGCCGGTCTCGGGTTCATCACGCGCCCAACCGTGACACCTCGCAACCAATTGGTCGCCTGAGATTCCCGGCCGGTGGCATCAGCGGCGGTCCGGAGGAACCAGCCAATCAGTATCAACCACACCCCGCTGATGAATGCGCCGTTGAACAGCAGGAACAGCCCCCCAAGGACAAACAGGAAGGCCACAACGCTGCCAGAAGCCACTGCCACCCTGGTGGCTGTACTGATGCTCCCGCTGACCCACCACACGATGGCTCTCAGGACCCGGCCTCCATCCAATGGGAACCCAGGAATGAGGTTGAATAGGGCCAGCAGGATATTGATGCTCGCAAGGTACAGCACCACACCCTCAACGGGGCCTCCACCAGCACCCAACGCCAACCACAGGACGTACAGAAGTCCTCCCAACACCAGGCTGGACGCAGGCCCAACCGCCGATATGAGCAGTTCATCTCGGGCGCTTCGAGGCTCTCCGCTGATGTTGGAGACGCCGCCAAAGATGAACAACGTTATGCTACTCACACGCAAGCCACGCGCTTCCGCCGTGAAGGAGTGTGCCAACTCGTGGATCAGAACCGACACAAACAGCAGTAACGAGGCTCCAAACCCCATGATCCAGTATATGCCGATAGAGATGCCCGGGAACTGACTGGGAAACAGCCCCACCGCCAACGACCAGGCTACCAACAGGAACACGAGGATCCAGCTGTAGTGGACTCCTACGTCGATATCCCCGATCCTAGCAATGCGGATGGAATTGCCTAGCATCTCTCATCCTCCGGCAACTCGGTCTTGGAGAAGGGCTGTGTCCCAGTGGACTGGCCAGCCTTCACTCAGTATCGAGAAGCTCAACACTCGGGCGAGGGGGAGCAGGTTACGTGCCATTTGCACGAGTGATGAGTGATGAGGGGTATCCACCGAGACTGTCCGCGGACCTGACTCCTCTCAGAATGGCTTGGACCAGTGCCTCCGCGGCAGCCGCTCCCAGAAGGCTCAGATCCACGGCCTTCGCCTCCATCTGAGACGCGGCCAAACTGAAGACCACGTCCCCATCGAACATGGTGATGGGACGCACCGCGCGAGCCAGCCCTTGATAGGCCAGGAGGGCCAGGCGGCTGCAGTGCGCCTTGCCCAGGTGGGCATTGGTGGCGACCACGGCAATGACTGTGTTGGCACTCGGCCAACCATCCGGAAAGCCGCCTGTTCGCAGCCACTGCTCAGATCCAAGGAGTCCCCCTCCCCGCGGGTCGCGGGCTCCCGCAACGATCATCCCATTCGAAGGATCGACCACATCCCCCGCGCAGTTGACGGCAGCAATGGCCCCTACAACCGCTCCGCCTGGCAGGGTCATGCTGGCGCTGCCCAGCCCCCCTTTCATGGCGTAGTGGGGACCCAGCAGCTTCCCCACCGTGGCCCCGGTGCCTGCCCCCACGTTGCCCTGGTCCACCCTTCCAGCCCGAGCGTCGAGACAGGCTCGGTAGCCTTCCTCCGCGCCGGGTCTCACCTTCGGACTGCCGATGCCAAGGTCATAAAGGATGGCAGCGGGGACTATCGGCACCCGCGCCACTCGGGTGTCGAATCCCCTGCCCCTCTCTTCCAGATAGCGCATCACTCCGGTGGCCGCATCCAGCCCGAAGGCGCTTCCTCCGCCCAACAGCACGGCATCGACCTCCTGCACCAGGCAATTGGGATCCAGCAGCGCAGTTTCCCGTGTACCCGGTGCGGCGCCAGACACGAAGCAACCACCCACCATAGGCTGGTCGCACAGTACCACCGTGCAGCCCGTAGCAGCCTGAAGATCCGAATAGTGGCCCACTCTGAGGCCAGGCACGTCTACTATGCTGTCTTGTTCCATTTCCGCCCCGCTAGCTACCAGTATTCACATCGATTATACGAGCCTGCGTCCTTGGGATCAGCAACCCTGTGGTAGAATAGTCCGAAATTCGCATGGTCACGCAGGAGGTCGCAATGAAGGCAGGCGAAGGAAGTGGTGGGATCGAGAACGGCCCCCGACTTCGAGAGCAGGTGGCTCAGGAGTTGGTGAGGCACGCCTATCTGGAGGGCGATTTCCTCCTGAGTTCGGGACGACGCAGCCGCTACTACTTCGACAAGTACCTCTTCGAGACGAAGCCCCATATACTGCGACCTCTGGCCAAGCTGCTAGCGGCCGAGATCCCACCCGAGGCGGACCGGATAGCAGGCCCCGAATTGGGTGCAGTCGCCCTGGCAACTGCCGCCTCCCTGGAGACAGGCATACCGTTCGTCATCGTCAAGAAGGGGACGAAGGAATACGCCACGCAGAAGCTGATCGAAGGGGAGATCAATCCGGGTGAGAAGGTCGTCGTGGTGGAAGACGTGATGACGACAGGTGCCCAGGCAATAGCATCAGCGGAGAAACTTCGAAGCCTTGGCATGGATGTCCTGTTCATCCTGGGGATCGTCGACAGGGAGGAGGGTGCCCGAGACAACGTCGAGTCCGCAGGGTTCGTGTTCAAGTCGCTCTTCACCAAGACGGAGCTGGAAGCCTATCTGCACAAGTAATGAGTGCTGAGTACCGAGTGGACGAAGCCCTGCCGTCCGCCGATCGTAGCCCCGCCATCCGCCGGGAGCGCGGGCCGCTGGTCCCCCCCGTCACGTAGTGCAGGGACCTGTGCCCTGCCGTCCAGTTGCCCTGCCTTGCGTCGTTGCCGATGGGTCCGGGTGCGGGTAGAGCAGGTGGTTATGTGGGTGTACGCCAACGGGTGGCAGGGCACAGGGCCCTGCACTACTCAGTACTCGTCGCCCGGCCCTCAGCGCATGGCCCACCAGCTCCAGGCCCCACCTGAAAGCAGGGCCAGGGCGGTGTACTTGACGCACTTCCCCAGAGTGGTGGCCAGCCAAAACTTGCCCAGTGGGTAGGAGAGTGAGCCCGCCACGATCCCGGCGGCGTCGAAGAAGGGATTCGGCGTGGCCGCTACGAGGAACAGGGTCAAGAACCCGTGTTTGGTGATCCATTGGTGCGCGCAGACCCAGGCATTGGTGCAGCGCACCTTGTCAAGGAGTTCTCCCCCCCCTGCCCCAACCATGTACCCGGTGATCTCCCCTACTCCGGCGCCGATGCCACCCGCTATCCCCACCAACCAAGGATTCCATGTGACGCCAGCCACCATGACAGCAGCGAAGCCTGGGGCCGGAAGGACGATGGTACCGGAGGCAAGGAAGAGCAACAGCGCGATGCCAGGGTAGCCTAGGGGGGCAAGCAACGCTGGGTCGGGACCCCACAGACATCGCCAGCGCGGCGCCCTTTCGAGCCTTCGCCTGCAGTCTGATCGGATCGCGCAGTAGCATTGTGGTCTCCCCCAGAGAATCGCTATTCCCGACCTGTACCATCCGAGACTACCGTCTTGCAACGAGAATGGGGGCCGCAAGGAAGGCAGCTGGTAGGCGCGTCGCCCCCTCGCTCAGTAGGGAGTATACCACGGGTGCATCCCCCCCACTTCAGCGCGCCACACGTCGTATGAGGGCATCTTGCAGGTCGATAGAGACTGCCAATCACGGGGCAGTGCGCGACGAATCGACAACCTGAAAGCCCCATCTTTGCCCGTCGAAGCCGGTTCTGGGGATCACCGGCTGTGGTAGAATGCGGCAAATCCAGCGCATCGCAGGAGATGTCGATGTCTTCCACGCGAGAAGAAGGGCGCAATGGCACAGGTATCGAGGCGCTTGAGATGCTGCTTCGCGCCCTAGCCCACGAGATCGAGAGCCAGGCGTATCTTCAAATGGCAGTAAGATTGGTTGACGACCCGAGCCTGAAGGAGTTTTTGGTGCAGCTACTGGGGCAAGAACAGCTGCATGAGACACAGCTTCGCGCTCGGCTGCGGGACAGGTACTCCCTGGACATTTAGGCGATCTATCGGTCGAGTTTGCCGCGACCCAGCTTCTTCAACTTCGGTACAGATCTTGCTTAGAACTGTTCGACTGCCTCCCAGGCAGGCAGCTTCACAGCTCTTTGCGGGGGGACGATCGATGCCGCACTCACCCCAGATCTTCCCTCAACATCGACAGGTACCGATGAGAACGGAGGTCTCGAGGAACTTGACGTTCATCACTCGAAGGGAGCCAACCAGCAGCCAGGAGAGCGACATGGTGGAGCTTTTCTTTAAGGCGCTGTTTAGACTCGGAATCTGTGCAACCGACTGGGAGGTCTGGTACGGAACCAAGCCCCTGGTGCTCCCAGGGCAGGAACATCGCTCAGTCGTGGTCCATCCCCCCACGGAACCGAGCCCTCTACGGTAGATAGAGCCGAGGGGTTGGGCTAGAGCTAGATAACGGAGCATGGGTAGTACGGGGTTCCCAGCGGGGCCAGCCTGAACGGTGTGCTCATCCGCGTTCAGACCTGGGCCCCAGCGGTATTATGCTCGAATAGTCAGCGAGAGGGCGTGCTCCTCGCACCTCTCGGCAATCTGGCGCAGAAATGGTGCTCCCACCATATCAACCAACCGGCAACCTTGGGCCTACTCCACGACACGGTAGTCACCGTCTATCACCTTGCCTGAGCCCTGAGGTGGTTCGTGCGGAGGGCGACGCCCATCTTGCCGCTCCAGGTGCTCACGCACCACCTTGGCGGGAGCCAGCCGCAGGAATAGGGTCACAGCTAGAAGAAGTAGCGTCAGGTCGTCCAGTTGGCCAAGCGCGAGCAGAAAATCGGGCACGAGGTCTATCGGCATCAGCCCGTAGAGCAGTGCCCCCGGGATCATCATTTTGGCGGCCGAGGGTACGCGCGGGTCCCATAACAGGTTCCAGGTCAAGCGTCCCTTTCTCCACAACCCCATCAGACTACCCAGTCGCATAAGCATTCGCGGCTCCCAAATCTAGAGGGGACACCCCCCCAAACAGTGCGCTGCCGTCAATAGCAAGTATAGCTCCTACTAGGGCGATTCGCCCACGGAGAAGGCTCCGAAGGGGACGTAGGATGCCTCCCATGCCTTCAGTAACTCGGCAGAGCTGATGAGACGGCCAAACCCAGGCCCGTCCGTGTCCACAGGATCGTTGTAGATTATGTCATCTCCCAGGAAGCCGGTGAGCACGACGTAGTGGTCCTCCCCATAGTCGGAGTCGCCCCGACCCGGCATCCGCCAGAATCTCAGTTGAGGGATCACCGGACGGCCAGATCGAATATGGGCGTGCAGATCCTCCAACGTCCACCGCCTGAAGCTGTCCTTCTCCAGGTATAGGCCGTACCCCGGCAACCCGAGCATTTCCACGCCCTGCTGGAGGTACTGGATGGCCACCCCACTGTCCGGGTCCTCGTAGTTGCCCTGTAACCTCAAGACCAGGGCGCGCACCTCAGCGTTGGTTGCCGGAATGTAGCGGAACTCCAGGGCCATGGCCACAGTGGCGGGCCCGCAGTTGGCTGTAGCCGAGAGGCTCCCGTCCAATTGCGAGCGGTAGGGCACTCTCAGCCAAACACCCTTGCCGGACGTCAGGGACGCGTATTGAGCGCTGTCTATCCAGCGCACACCCCGGCTCTCGGCGGCGAGGACCTCCCCTGCAGCCGCGACGTTCGCCGACTCGACCCAACCCTCTGCCGCCTCCCGACCGCGCCCATCCCCGAGGTAGAAGACCCGGAGGCTGGTCCCGGCATCTTCAATAACCTCCAGGACAGCCCCACCGGCCAACCAGGTCGACACGGAGGCGCCAGGGCCGCCACCGGACCGCAAGGCTGCACTCTCGCGAACGGCGACCCACTTCGGGGCGCGAGACGGGGTGACTTCCCAAGGCTCCACCAGCCCTTCGGCCGGCAGCTGGTCGCCCCCATCCCCCGCGTAGTAGACCCTGAGCCGATCGCCGATCCTCCTCTCCACCTTGAGCGGCGAGCCCTCCGGCAGGGGACGAGTAAAGGTGCGCTCCGGGCCCCAGGGAAGGATTAGGCTAGCGCCCGGTAGGGCCACGACCCACTCGGGAAGGGACTCAGGCGTGGGGGTTGAAACAAGGGCTCCAGCGGCCCCTCGTACCAAGGCGTCTGGTGGAGTCACAGGGATTGGGGACGGGAGGGCGCCATCAAGTGATGGAGTCTCGACTGGAGACATAGAGGGCTCCTCGCTGGGCAGGTCGGGCGTACCAATGAGGAGAGCGACGACCATCGCAAGCACGGATGCCACGACTATGGAGAGACGCAGCAGAAAGCGCGTGTTATTGCCGATCATGGGTGCATTATCCCCATTGACGATGAGATATCACAATAGGGCAACATGGCATCCGACCTTGCAGGGCTATTTCACTAATGGGCCAT